>DBFBAP010000021.1:0-42868 GCA_048245415.1 Collinsella sp.
CGGGGAGCCGGCCTGCGTCGCGATGGAGGGGACGTCGTCCTACGGGGCGGGCCTCACCAGGCACCTCGCGTCGCTGGGGATGCCCGTGCGCGAGGCGCTCTCCCCGGCGAGGACGCAGAGGAGGCGCCCGGGGCAGGGAAAGTGCGACGAGGCGGACGCGGAGAGGGCCGCCCGCGCGGCGATGTCCGGCTCAAGGCTCGGGACCCCCAAGAGCCAGGACGGGTGGGTCGACGGGGTGCGCTGCATGCTCGCGGCGCGCTCCGGGGCGGTGAAGGCGCGGACCTCGGCGATCAACACCGCGAGGTCGCTGCTCACCACCGCGCCGGAGGGGCTCAGGTCGAGGTTCCGCGGGATGGCGGGGCCGAGGCTGATGGAGGAGCTCCCCTCCGTGCGCGCCGAGGGCGCGCTGGGCGCCGCGCTCGGAGCGCTGGCGGACCTGTGGGCGGCGGCGCGCGACGCGGCGCTCGACATGGAGCGCGCGATCGAGGCGTCCCTGGAGGAGAACTGCCCCGCGCTGCTGGCGATGTACGGGTGCGGGCCCGTGAGCGCGGCCAAGCTCGCGGTCGCGGCCGGGGACAACCCGGGCAGGCTGCGCTCCGAGGCGTCGTTCGCGGCGATATGCGGCGCCTGCCCCATCCCCGCCTCGAGCGGCAAGACCGTGAGGCACAGGCTCAACAGGGGCGGCGACCGGCAGGCGAACAGCGCGCTGCACGAGATCGCGAGGCAGAGGGTCATGCGCGACCCCGAGACCGCCGAGTACGCCGAGAGGGCCAGGGGGCGGGGAAAGAGCGACAGGGAGGTCATGAGGTGCCTCAAGCGCTACGTGGCCAGGGAGGCGTACCGGGCGCTGATGCGCCCGCACGAGATCAGGAGGCCCGAGGACGCCTCGGAGCTCGTGGCGGCCAGGCGCGCGGCGAAGGTCAGCCAGGTGAGGGCGGCGTCCATACTGGGCACCAGCGAGAAGTACATCTCGATGCTGGAGAGGGGCCAAAGGGAGCTCAAGCCCATAAGGAGGGCCTACGAGGCATGGGTCGAGGCCGGACTTCCGCTCGATTGGGACAGGCAGGCCTTCGAGGCCGAGCGCAAAATGGATTCTAAAAAACACCTTGCCAAATAGGAGCGTCAGACCAGGAAACCCCCTTATCCGCGGCTCCGAAGGAGCAGGATAAGGGGGTTTCCATGGTCGAGGACGTTCTGAAAACTAAGTCCAGCACGGGCCCGGACGATAACAACCGACTACAGGTCGATGTGCGATTCCTTGATCGGGAACGGCTCGGCGAAGTGGCAGGCGCAGCAGTGACCCGGTGCAACTTCCTTAAACTCGGGAAGCTTCTCGGAGCAGATGCCCTGAGCGATCGGGCAGCGCGTGTGGAAACGGCAGCCGGTCGGCGGATCCAGCGGCGACGGCGGATCGCCAGCGAGGATGATGCGCTTACGGGTCTTCTGGATATCCGGATCGGGAACCGGCACGGCAGACAGCAGCGACTGCGTGTACGGATGGTGAGGCTCGCTATAGAGCGTCTTCCAGTCCGAAACCTCAACCATCTTACCCAGATACATAACGGCAACGCGATCGGAAATGTGCTGCACGACAGACAGGTCGTGGGCGATAAACAGATATGCAGTACCGAACTTGTCCTGGAGTTCCTTGAGCAGGTTCAGAACCTGGGCCTGAATGGACACATCCAGAGCGGAAACCGGCTCGTCGCAGATAATCAGCTTGGGCTTCAGCGCAAATGCACGGGCAATGCCGACACGCTGACGCTGACCGCCGGAGAACTCGTGCGGATAGCGGTTGATGTGCTCGGGGTTCAGGCCGACGACGTCCAGCAGCTCGCGGACACGCTCAATACGCTCCTCCTTGGTGCCCACGCCGTGAATGGTCATGGGCTCGGAGACGATCTCGCCAATGGTCATACGAGGGTTGAGCGAAGCATAAGGATCCTGGAAGATAAACTGCATCTCGCGACGCATGTCCTTGATCTCATGCTTGCTCATCTCGGCAACATCTTTGCCCTGGAAGAACACCTTACCGGCGGTCGGCTTGGTCAAGCGCATGATGGTGCGGCCCGTCGTGGACTTACCGCAACCAGACTCGCCAACCAGACCAAAGGTCTCGCCAGGATAAATCTCAAAAGAGATGTCATTTACAGCAGAGACGACACGCTTGGAGAAGCGCTTGGCGAACATGCCGGACTCAGCGGGAAACTCCTTAGAGAGGTGCTCGACCTTCAGCAGCGGAGTGCGCTCGTTGGTATCTGCCATTACGCCTCGCCTCCCTTCTTGGAATCCTTGCGCGTACGGGACGTCTCAGGAGCGTTCTTGAGGAACTCGGGGTCACCGGAGTAGTGGCACGCAGAGTAATGACCAGACTCGGTGACAACGCGCTCGGGGCGCTGCTTGCGGCACTTATCGGTCGCATAGGGGCAACGAGGCGAGAACACGCAGCCCTCAGGCAGGTTCATGAGCGAAGGCGGGTTGCCGTGAATCGGCGTAAGAGGCTTCTTCTCTTCGATGGCCTGCTCCGGGATGGAGCGGATAAGGCCCCAGGTGTAGGGGTGGCGGCTCTCGTAGAAGATTTCCTCAGCAGTACCGAACTCGACGGGACGGCCGGCGTACATAACCATGATCTTGTCAGCCATATCGGCGACAACGCCCAGGTCATGGGTGATCATGATGATGGCGTTGCCGTTCTTCTCCTGCATTTCCTGCATAAGCTCAATAATCTGAGCCTGGATGGTAACGTCCAAGGCAGTCGTGGGCTCGTCGGCAATCAGAATATCGGGATCGCAGGCAAGAGCCATAGCGATCATGACACGCTGACGCATACCGCCCGAGAACTGGTGCGGATACTCATTGACGCGCTTCTCGGGCTCGGGGATACCCACGAGGTCCAAAAGCTCGGTAGCGCGCTTGAGTGCCTCCTGCTTGGAGTAGCCACGGTGCAGACGAAGGCCCTCGCCCACCTGCTTACCGATCTTATAGACCGGGTTCAGGGAGGTCATAGGATCCTGGAAGATCATCGCGATATCGTTACCGCGAATGTGCTGCATCTCTTCCTCGGTCATCTCGAGGATGGAACGACCGCGATAGCGAACGTCGCCGCCTTCAATCTTTCCCGGAGGCATCGAGATAAGGCCCATGATGGTCATGGCGGTCACGGACTTACCGGACCCGGACTCGCCGACGACACCGAGGGTCTCGCCGCGATCGAGCGTGTAGGAGACACCGTCGACAGCGCGAACGACGCCATCCTCGGTGTGGAAATACATCTTTAGGTCATCGACCTCGAGCAGATGCTGGCCCTCGGGAACCGGCTGATCCTTCAGGTCCACATAGTTCTTATTCTTCTTCATCCTTATGCGTCCTTCATCTTGACGTCGAGGGCGTCGCGCAGACCGTCACCCAGCAGGGTGAAGGCGAGCACCGTCGAGAGAATTGCCAGACCGGGCATGATCATCATCCAGGGGGCAGTCAGAAGATACTGCTGACCGTCCTGAATCATGGAGCCCCACGAAGGCGTAGGCGGAATAACGCCCATGCCGAGGAAGGACAGAGCGGACTCGGTCAGAATGGCGCCACCGATGTTCATGGTCGCGTAGACCACGATGGAGGCGACGGAGTTCGGGAAGATGTGACGCACGACGATACGAGCATCAGATGCACCCATCGCGCGCGCAGCATCAACATAGTCGTTTTCCTTGACCGTCAAGATTGCAGAGCGGAAGACGCGCGCAATCGAAGGCCATCCGAGAATGCCGATGGCGATAAAGACGTTCTGAAGACCACGGCCGATAACGGCGATCATGGCGACAACGAACAGCACGTACGGGAACGCCAGGAAGATGTCCGCACAGCGCATGATAATCGTATCCCAGATGCCGCCGTAGAAACCGGCCAGAGCACCCATAACCAGACCAATCAGCGTGGAGATCGCGGTGGCCATAATTCCGACGGACAGCGAAACGCGCGCACCGTAGATAACGCGGACGAGAATGTCACGACCGAGGGCGTCGGTGCCAAACGGGTGCTCGGCACACGGAGCGAGCAGAGAAGTCTCGGCCATGGTGGTCGAGTCGGAAGCCGTCGGCGAACCGAGCCAGGGCTTAGCCCACAGATCGGCGGTCAGGGCAACCACAACGACGATGATGATCCAGCAGACACCGATAACGGCGAGCTTGTTCTTGCGAAGACGCTTAAAAGCGTCGCCCCACAGCGTGCGGGACTTCGCGGGAGCAGATGCGGCCTTGGTGGCGGTAGCCTGCTCCTGAGACTGAGAATCAGTTTCCTGCATGAGACGTACCTCCCTTAGGCCTTATCCGACGGACCGCCAAGGCGGATGCGCGGGTCGAGGAATGCATAGCTAATGTCGACGAGCAGGTTAATCACCATGACGACGACGACGATGAGCGTAACGCCGCCCATAACGATGGGCCAGTCACGCATGCTAATGGCGCGATAGACCTCATAGCCGATACCGGGCCAGTTAAAAACCGTCTCGGTCAGGATGGCGCCCGAAAGCATGCCACCAAAGTCGACACCAATATAGGTAACGACGGGGATAAGTGCATTCTTAAGCGCATGCTTGACGATGATCGCGCGATTGGAGAGACCCTTGGCCTTTGCCGTACGGATGTAATCCTGGTTCATGACGTCAAGCAGCTGCGAGCGCATAATGCGGGCGGCATAAGCGGTCGAAACCGAAGCCAGCGTAATGGTCGGAAGCACATAGTGCATCCAATCCTGATACTGAGAGCTGGAACCGCCGGCACCCGAGATCGGCATGGAGATTGCACCGCCCGTAGCGTCCTTGAGGATGACGCCAAAGAACAGCTGCAGCAACATACCGAGCCAGAAGGCCGGGACCGCAACGAGGATCGACGTGGTGAGCGTTACCAAAATATCCCAGAAGGAATAACGCTTTACCGCCGAAATGATACCCGCACCGATACCCATGATTGCCTCGAGCACGATGGCGCACGCGGCAAGTTTGACCGTATACGGATACTTCTGGGCAAAGATTTCCGTAACCGGCAGCTTGCGCTGATACGAATTGCCCAGATCGCCATGAAGCAGGCCGTTCATGTAATACAAGTAACGGTCCACGAGCGACGTTTGAACGGGGTCGCCGTTCTCGTCAAGGATCGCGTTGCCGTCCTCGTCCGACTGGACCAGGTGATAGCGGACGCGAAGCTGAAGCTCCACCTCGGGGGACAGAGCCTTGTCTCCACCGATCAGCTTGATCGGATCTCCCGGCACGATATTCTGGAGGGCGAACAAAATCAGCGTAACGCCCAAAAACACCGGGATGAACTGAAGCACACGTTTAACGATGTACTTACCCATACCACTCCCCTATCTAGGGATTAACCTAAATGGGATGCCGATCGCCAGACCGGCATCCCAAAATTACCATCAGCCAGTTTACCCCAGGTTAGGGAGAACTGTATGTTTCCCATGAGGTCTACGTAAATACTTGACCCTCACGGAAGCTGCAAACTCTTAGGCGAGCTCAGCGGTACCCAGCTCGGCGTGCTTCTGCGGATCGACATAGAGGTGCTTGATGCGATCGGAGCCGACGATGGTGTGCGTGTAGAACATCACCGGGATGACCGGGCAGTCGGCAGCGACCATAGCGTCGGCCTCCTGCATCTTAGCGACGCGCTCTTCGTCGTCAACCGTGGTGCGAGCCTCGTCGACCTTGGCGTCGAACTCGGGGTTGTTGTAACCAGAGCGGTTGTCGCCACCGAGAGAGTCGGAGTGGAACAGCGGATACAGGAAGTTGTCCATGATCGGGTAGTCGGCAATCCAACCCAGACGACCGAACTGATAGTTAAAGTTCTGGTACTGCTCGAGCAAGGCAGACCACTCAGGGGTATCGGAGACAGCGGTAACGCCAACCTTGGCGAGGTCACCGATGATGGACTCCATGATCTCCTTGTGGCCACCATCCTGGTTGTAGGAAAGGGTCACGTTAATGCCACGATCGCCGTTAGCGCCAGCGGGAGCAACCTTGTCGAGGTACTCGTTAGCCTTGTCGACGTCGTAGGCGCAGAACTCCCATGCGCCCTCCTTGTAGCCATCGATGCCCGGAGGAACAATGCCGTCGGCGGGGGTACGGGTACCCTTGAAGATAGTCTTGCAGATGGCCTCACGGTTGATGGCCAGGGAGATACCCCTGCGCAGGTCGGCGTTGTTGAACGGCTCGGCCGTGTTGTTGCAGGTCAGGTAGTAGGTGGAAGGCTCGGCGCCGAGCAGCATGCGCTCGCCGTCACCCATGGTGTAGCCGTCCTTGGACACGCCGCGATCCTTCTTGGCGGCGTCGATCTGAGCAACGGGAACGTCGCAGACATCGAGGTTACCGGCCTGGAACTCCTTGTAAGCGGTCTCCATGTCCTTGATGACCTGGAAGTGGATGCCATCGATCTTGGCCTTGTCGCCATAGTAATCGTCGAACTTCTTGAGGTTGATCTCCTGACCATCCTCCCACTTGCCGTCCATCATGAACGGGCCGTTACCGACCGGTGCAAGGTAGAAGCTCTTGGCATCGGACTCGGCGCACTCGGGAACCGGGGCCAGAGCCGGGTGAGAGGCGACGAAGGGGAAGTCGGCGTAAGCGGAAGACAGCTTGACGACGAGGGTCTCATCGTCGGGGCAGGTAACACCGCTGAGTTCAGTAGCGTTACCGGCAAGCAGATCGTCATAGCCCTCGACCATGGAAAGGTGATAGGAGACCTCGGAAGGGCCATACTCGGTAGCGATGGCCGACTTGGTGTTGACCAGACGCTCCCAACCGAGCTTGAAGGACTTGGAGGTAACGTCGTCACCGTTGTGGAACTTGGCCTTCTTGATCTTGAAGGTGAACTCGGTGGCGTCGTCGTTGGCCTCGAAGGACTCGCAAGCCAGCGGAACGATCTCGCCCTTCTCGGCGTCATAAGAGGTCAGAGCGTCAAAGAGCTGGTACTCGACCTGAGTGCCCTGGTCCTCCTGGACATTGTAGGGGTCGATGCAGACCGGGTTGTTGATGTAGAAGTTCAGCGTCGAACCGGACTCAGAACCGGAAGTGTCGCCGCCCTTCTTGCCGCATGCGGCAAGAAAAGCCATGGAGCTCGCAGCGAGGGTGCCGCCAACAAAGGCGCGACGACCCATAACGGGCTGGTGGAACATAGAATCAGCCATGCCATCCTCCTTATGAGATAGGACAAAGAAATGTTCAGTCGGACATATGTCGAGACAATCCGATCCGAACCATCAAAACGCCGCCCGCTGCTATGGCTGGTTATGCACAACGAACCAACGTTTTGCAATACAGTAGCGCATTTTATGCACGATTTGGGGCTAATTCCGGTTAACGGTCGAGAATTTCTTTAGTTGGGCGAAGTATGTGGGGATATTTTGACTCTGTTACAAATATGTAAACAAAAAGGGTCCCGCACACGCGAGACCCATTGCAAACGTATATACGCCGATGCTTAGTAGCCCACGATGCCCTGCGGGAAGAAGAACATGCACAGCACGACGCACGCAGCAAACACGACAGCCATGATGACGGTCAGGCGGTCAAGGTTCTGCTCCATAACGCCTGTGGCTGAGCTGGAGTTATACAGCGAGCTGGCAATCATATCCGAAACGCCGGTACCCTTACCGGAATGCATCAGGACGAGAATCGTCAGCGCCACGGCAGAGATAGCCCAAACGACAAACAGAAGAATCTGGAACGGACCCATAGATAAGCTCCTTAATAGAACAATTCAAACTCCAGTACTGTACCACAATCCCCCGTTCTTCCCTACCTGCCACTCGGGGACGGGGCGGAAATGGCAGAAATACCAAAAAGGGGATTGTCCGATTGCGGACAACCCCCTTGCTAGATAACGGTATTTGTTTTCTCTTAGGCCTCGGTGGCGAGCACGCGGCCCGTCATCTCGGCGGAAGGCTCCAGACCAGCCATGGTGAGCATAGTCGGGGCGATATCGGAAAGACGACCGTCCTCGATACCGGTGAGCTGTGCCTTCTCATCAACGATGATGAACGGCACGCGGTTGGTGGTGTGCGCCGTAAACGGATGCTTGGAACCGTCGGAAGCAACGTCAAACATGTGATCGGCGTTGCCGTGGTCGGCGGTAATCAGTGCAAAGCCGCCCTTGGCGAGAATCGCCGGGACAACCTTGGACAGGGCGTCGTCAACAGCCTCGACGGCCTTAACGGCAGCGTCGAAGACACCGGTGTGACCAACCATGTCGCAGTTCGCGAAGTTCACGATGTAGAAATCAGCGCGATCCTCGTTGATGGCGGCGACAAGCTTCTCGGTAACCTCGGGAGCGCTCATCTCGGGCTGCAAATCGTAGGTAGCGACCTTGGGGGAAGCGACGAGCACACGCTCCTCGCCCTCCTTGGGCTCCTCGATGCCACCGTTGAGGAAGAACGTCACGTGGGCGTACTTCTCGGTCTCGGCAGTGTGCAGCTGCTTCAGGCCATTGGCGGCGATGACGTCGGCCAGGACGTTCTCGGGGAACGTCTTGGGGAAGGCGACCTCGACGTCAAACGTCGGATCGTACTCGGTCATCGTCACAAAGTGCGAGAGCTTGATCTGCTCGCGCTCAAAGCCGTCGAACTCCTTGTCCGTGAACACGCGGGTCATCTGACGTGCGCGGTCGGGACGGAAGTTGAAGAAAATAGCCGCGTCGCCCTCGTGGATGCCCTCGTTGTGGGCAGCGAAGGGCTCGACGAACTCGTCGCCGCGCGGGTCCTTCTCGTAGTAGGCCTTGATACCGGCAACGGGGTCGGTATCGGCATCGGACGCGTTGACCATGACGTCGTAGGCGCGCTGGATGCGCTCCCAACGGTTGTCGCGGTCCATCGCCCAATAACGACCCGAGACGGTGGCAACGCGAGCGTCGCAACCGGTCTCCTCGGAAATCTTGGCCAGGAAGGCGCAGAACTCACTCATGTAACCGGCACCGGACTGCGGGTCAACGTCGCGGCCATCCATGAAGGCGTGGACGCGAACGGTCTTGACACCATGCTCGGCAGCCATCTTGACCAGAGCCTCGACGTGGTTCATGTGGGAGTGAACGCCGCCAGGGCTCATAAGGCCCATGAGGTGGAGAGTCTTGCCGTCAGCCTTGACATCGTCCATGGCCTTGACGAAAACCTCGTTCTTGGCGATGGAGCCGTCCTTGATGGCATTGTTGATGCGCGAAAGCTCCTGGAACACGATGCGACCGGCACCGATGTTGAGGTGACCCACCTCGGAGTTGCCCATCTGGCCGTCGGGAAGGCCCACGTCCTCGCCCGAAGCACCGAGCGTGGTGTGAGGATACTTCTCGTACAGGCCATCAAGGAAGGGCGTCTTGGCAGCGGCGACGGCGTTCTCGCCATCAGCCGGAGCCAGGCCGCAGCCGTCCATGATAATCAGGAGTGCAGGAAGATGACGTTGTGCCATATGTCCTACTCGCCTGCCTTGACGACCATAGAGGCGAAGTCGGCAGCCTTGAGCGAAGCGCCGCCCACGAGGGCGCCGTCAACGTCGGGCTTGGCGACGAGCTCGGCGATGTTACCGGGCTTGGCGGAACCACCGTAGAGAACGCGGATGCCGTTGGCGAGCTCCTCGCCGAACATCTCCTTGAGGGTCTCACGGATAGCGCCGCAGACCTCCTGAGCATCCTCGGCGGTAGCGGTCTTGCCGGTGCCGATGGCCCAGATGGGCTCATAGGCGACGACGACCTGCTTGGGGCAGGTGATCTCAAGACCAGCAAGGCCAGCCTTGACCTGGTTCACGACGTGCTCGACATAGGTGCCGGCCTCGCGGACCTCAAGGGACTCGCCGCAGCAGAAGACGGGAACAAGACCGGCGGCAACGAGAGCCTTGGCCTTCTTGTTCTGGTCCTCATCGGTCTCGTGGAAGTAGTCACGACGCTCGGAGTGGCCGATGATGCAGTAGGTGCAGCCAGCGGACTTGAGCATGTCGCAAGAGGACTCACCGGTAAAGGCACCCTTGGCCTCCCAGTACACGTTCTGTGCACCGAGGGCGATGGGAGCAGCCTGAATACGGTCATGAACCGTGGTGATGTCGATGGTCGGTGGGCAGACGAGCACCTCGACGCCAGCCGGAAACTCGGGCAGAGCCTGAGCCAGCTCGTCGGCGAGCTTGGCGGCCTCGGCGACGTCGTTGTTCATCTTCCAGTTACCAGCGATAAGAAGGGTGCGATTAGGCATCGAGAAGCGCCTCCACTCCGGGCAGGGCCTTACCCTCGACGAGCTCCATGGAAGCGCCACCACCGGTGGAGATCCAGCTCATCTTGTCGGCCAGGTTGAACTTGTTGACAGCTGCGACAGAGTCGCCACCGCCGATGATCGAGGTGCAGTCGGCCTCGGCGACAGCCTCGGCGATAGCCTGGGTGCCGTGAGCGAAGTTGTCGAACTCGAAGACGCCCATGGGGCCGTTCCAGAACACGGTCTTGGCGCCCTTGACAGCCTCGGCGTAAAGCTCCTCGGTCTTGGGGCCGATATCCATACCCTCACGATCGTCGGGGATAGCGTCGGAAGCGACAACCTCGGGGACAGCGTCCTCGCCAAAGTGATCGGCAACACGGTTGTCGATGGGGAGGAGGATCTTGACACCCTTCTCCTCGGCCTTCTTGAGCATCTCGCCGGCGCGCTCGACCCAGTCCTCTTCCTTGAGGGACTGACCAACGGACAAGCCCTGAGCCAGGAAGAAGGTGTAGGCCATGCCGCCACCGATGATCAGGGTATCAGCGGAGTCGATGAGGTGATCGAGAACGCCGATCTTGGAGGAAACCTTGGAACCGCCGACGATGGCGACGAAGGGGCGCTCGGGCTCGGCGAAGATGCCGGTCAGCGTGTCGACCTCCTTCTCGAGCAGGAAGCCAGCGACGGCAGGCAGGTAAGCGGCGGGGCCCACGACGGAACCCTGGGCGCGGTGAGCGGTGCCGAAGGCATCGAGAACGAAGACATCACCATAGGAAGCGAGCTTCTTGGCGATCTCGGGATCGTTCTTCTTCTCACGCTTGTCAAAACGGACGTTCTCGAGAACGAGGACCTTGCCCGGCTCGACGGCGGCGACAGCCTCAGCAGCCTTCTCGCCGTAGGTGTCGGCGACAAAGGCAACGTCGAGACCAGAGAGCTCAGCGAGCTTCTTGGCGACGGGCTCGAGGGACAGCTCGGGCTGGAAGCCGGTGCCATCGGGACGGCCGAGGTGGCTCATGAGGATGACGCGAGCATTGTGCTCAACGAGATAGTTGATGGTGGGCAGGGCAGCCTTGATACGGGTGGTGTCGCCAACGACGCCATCCTTGATAGGCACGTTAAAGTCAACGCGGACGAGAACGCGCTTGCCGTCGACATCGATGTCGCGGACGGTCTTCTTGGTAAAGGCCATGTTTGCTTCTACCTTTCGTACGTGTCTGCCTCCCATTACGGCAGACGATTTCTTATAAAAAGGGCGCGACCCTAGGGTGTAAGCCCTATAAGGCCGCGCCCTTCTTTAGACGCTCAACGAGCTATTCGCTAAAAGCTAAATTAAGCAACGAACTTCTCGAAGTACTTGATGGTGCGGACCATCTGAGAGGTGTAGGAGTTCTCGTTGTCGTACCAAGAGGTGACCTGAACGAGGGTCTGGCCGTTGCCGAGGTCAGAGCACATGGTCTGAGTGGCGTCGAAGATGGAGCCGTGGGTCTCGCCGATGATGTCGGTGGAGACGATGTCATCCTCGTTGTAACCGAAGGTCTCGGAGATGGTGGCAGCGTAGGCCTTCATAGCAGCGTTGACCTCGTCGACGGTGACCTTCTTGTCAACGACAGCGTAGAGGTTGGTGATGGAGCCGGTCGGCGTCGGGACGCGCTGGGCGGCACCGATGAGCTTACCGTTGAGCTCGGGGAGAACCAGGCCGATAGCCTTGGCAGCACCGGTGGTGTTGGGGACGATGTTGACGGCGCAGGCGCGGCTACGACGCTTGTTGCCCTTGCGCTGCGGGCCGTCGAGCGGCATCTGGTCGCCAGTCCAGGCGTGAATGGTGGTCATGATGCCGGACACGATGGGAGCGAAGTCGTTCAGACCCTTGGCCATCGGGGCGAGGCAGTTGGTGGTGCAGGAAGCAGCGGAGATGATGTTGTCCTCAGCGGTCAGCGTCTCATGGTTGACGTTGTACACGATGGTGGGCAGATCGCTGCCGGCCGGAGCGGAGATGACGACCTTCTTGGCGCCAGCGTTGATGTGGGCCTGAGCCTTAGCCTTGCTGGTGTAGAAGCCGGTGCACTCGAGAACGACGTCGACGTCGAGGTCGCCCCAAGGCAGGTTGTTGGCGTCGGCCTCCTTGTAGATCTTGATCTCCTTGCCGTCAACGGTGATGGAATCCTCGCCAGCAACGACCTCGTGATCGCGAGCGTAGTTGCCCTGCGTGGAGTCGTACTTCAGCAGGTAAGCGAGCATATCGGGAGAGGTGAGGTCGTTGATAGCGACGATCTCGGAGCCCTCATGACCGAACATCTGACGGAAAGCCAGACGACCGATGCGACCGAAGCCGTTAATAGCAACCTTTACTGCCATTGTGTCTCCTTTCGTAAGGCCCCCGCGAGCTACAGCGCCCGCCGTTGAGGCCCACAAACTAACCACTCGCCTAATATACCTTTTTTTTGACTTGAATTTCACGAGAATGCTCGAAATTGAAAATCAAATTTACGTTAAAACGTTTTAAATACTAAAACAGCAGCTAAATCCGTATATAAGTCGATACTTTAATCTACCTGTTTGCTTCAATGAGCTTTTCAAGCCGTAAAACACGATGGTAGAGGGCAGACTTCGACAAGGGAGGGTCAGCCATCTCCCCTAAATCACGCAGCGAAAGATCGGGATAGCGCTCGCGCAGGTCGCAAAAGACCGCCAAGGCATCCGGAAGCGCATCGCGAAGGCCTCGCTGCTCGAGCTCATCGATAAGCGCAAGCTGATGCTGGGCAGCACCGGCGCTTCTGGTCTGGTTGGCGAGCTCGGCGTTCACGCGACGGTTCACATCGTTCTTAACCAACTTGACCGCGCGCGCCTCCTCAATCTCGGCAACGCTGCGCTTGGCACCAATCAGCTTTAATAGATGCTCGATTTCCTCGGCGCTCTTAATGTACACGGCATATGACCCCCGCCGCGCATTAACACGAGCATGGACCCCAATCTGCTCCAACAGATCGCAAAGCCCCTTGGCATATTGCTCGCCCTGCACCGCGATCTCCAAATGAAAGTCGCCGCGGGGATCGGCCACGAAACCGCCGGCGATGAGCGCGCCGCGGATGTAGGCAAGCCTGCAGCAGGGACGGGCAACGATGTGCCGGGGAACACCGGCGACGAGCCCTCCCCTGCGGTCGAGAATGCCCAGCAGCACCAGAGCCTTGTCCAGGTCGGGTTGATCGGGCAAGGTGATGAGGTAGTTTCGAACCTTATGCAATACAGATTTACGGACGGTGAACTCCGTTTTGAGCTTAAGGATGCGATGCGTCAGTGTGATCATCGTGCGCGCGACGGCGCCCGTCTCGGTCGCGACCGTCAAACGATACCGCCCGGAGCCGGCCAGCGAAAGTGTACCGCTCACACGCGTCAGAGCGGCAAGCGTCGACAAGTCGCAGTATTCACATTCGGGTTCGCAGCGCGCAAGCTCGTCGCGCACCTCAGCGGTAAACGACATGCAGGCCTATGCCTTCGTGTTGGCGCGCGACAGGTCGCGATGGGAAATGCTCACGTGATATTGGGCACCTTCCAAATAACGTGCCGTGGCTTCGGCAATGGCAACGCTGCGGTGCTGGCCGCCCGTGCAGCCGATGGCGATAGAAAGCTGCGGCTTGCCCTCCGCGATATAACCCGGCATGACCGTATCGAGCAGCTGTGTCCAAGCCTTCCAAAACTCCTGCGTCTTGGGATGGTCCAGAACAAAATCGGAGACCTTTTTATCGAGACCGGTCATCGTGCGCATCTCGGGATCGTAGAACGGATTGGGCAGGAAGCGGACGTCGATCATAATGTCCGCCTCGACGGGCATGCCGTGCTTAAAGCCAAACGAGAACACGTGGACGTCCATGAGCTGCTGGTCGGACAGCTCGGAAAATGCCATGCGTAGCTTGTTGCGCAGCGCAGAGGTGCGCAGACGGCTCGTGTCGATAATCATATCGGCTCGGTCGCGCACGCCCTGTAGCTGAAGGCGCTCGCGCTGAATGGCATCGGCCGTAGTCTCCCCCGGCTTGGCAATGGGATGACGGCGGCGATTTTCGCTGTAGCGACGAATCAGCACCTCGTCAGACGCCTCCAGGAACACGATGTCACAGCTCATCTCGCGCTCTTCGAGCGCGGCGACCGCATCGAGCAACTCGTCAAACAGTCCCTGGCTACGCAAATCGCAGGTGACGGCGAGATGCCTGCCCACGCCCGTATTGATGCCGACGAGCTCGGCAAGCTGGGCGATGAGACGCGGAGGCAGGTTATCGATGCAAAAATAGCCCATGTCCTCGAACACGTGCATGGCCTGTGTGCGGCCCGATCCGGACATTCCGGTGATGATGACGATATCGGGGATGCGCTCCGAGCGCTCCGCCGCATCCATGGCATCTCCCTTTTGCATGTGCTGCCTCCCGAAAACAAGCGCGGGACCCAGCAACCCGGATCCCGCGCGGTCAATTGCCTATATTGAGTATACCGCCCCGAGCGGATACGAGGCCTGTCTTACGCCTCAAGCGCAGCCTTGAACCAACTCGTAATACTCGTGGGGTGCGTGATGGCGGTGCCGACGACAACGGCCCAGGCGCCAGCATCGATCGCGGCGCGAGCCTCCTCGGGCGTATGCACGCGGCCCTCGCAAATGATGGGAAGGCCGGGGAATTCCTCAGTCGCCTGGCGCAGGAGCGGCAGATCGGGGCCGTCGGCCATGGTGCAGTCGATGGCGGCGACGCCGTGAGAAAGCGTGGTGGACACCAGGTCAAAGCCCATATCGACAGCACGACGAATATCCTCGATGGTGGCACAGTCGGCCATCAGGAGCACGCCCTCCTCGTGCAGCGGACGGAAAGTATCCTCGACAGTCTTGCCATCGGGACGCGGACGATCGGTGGCGTCGATCGCCACGATATCGGCACCGGCAGCAACGCAGGCACGAGCGTGACGCAGCGTCGGCGTGATGTAAACGCCCTCGTGCCCATCCTTCCACAGGCCGATGACGGGAACCTCACAGCGACCCTTAATGGCGGCAATGTCGGCAAGGCCCTGGCAGCGAATGGCGGCAGCGCCGCCGAGCTCGCAAGCGCGAGACATTTGAGCCATGGTCTCGGGCGTACGAAGCGGCTCGCCCATATACGCCTGAACGCTCACGACGAGTTTACCCTTCAGGGACTGGATCAAAGGATCAACGGTCATGTTCGACTCAACCTTTCTCAAAACAGCCTTCTGAGACACCGCACCTTGACGTTCAAACCGTCGCTCGCGTACCGAAGTACGCTTCGCTCCTCTTTCACGTCAATCTGCAGCACCTCAGAAGGCACACTTGGTAGTTATGTTTACTTCAACGAAGCAAGAAGGTGTTCGGCGGCACCGATAAGCGGCGCGTCGCCCTCCAGAGAACCGATGAGGATCGGCGTGTCCTGAAGCGGATCGAGCGCCTGGCTGGCATAGCCCTCGTGCACCGAATCCTTCCACGTCTGCGAACGCCAATCGGGACCCTGGTGAATCACGCCGCCCGAAAGCACGATGACCTCAGGGTCCAGGATGTTAGCGAGCGAGCCCAAGCTGGCACCCAGCGCAAAGCCGGCGTCATGGATGACCTCGGTCGCCTTTGCGTCGCCCGCACGGCACAGGTCGTTCACATCGCGACCAACCGAAGGACGGCTGGGGTCGACGCGACCAAAGCGCTCATCGTACATTCGACCAATGGAAGTGCCCGAAGCAACCGACTCCAGATGGCCGGAACGCCCGCAGGCGCAGGGAATGCCGGCAGCAGCCGAGCACTCGATGTGGCCCATATGGCCGGCAGCACCATGGAAGCCCTGCATCACGCGGCCGTTCTCGACATATGCGCCGCCGATGCCCGTACCGATGCCAAGACACAAGACGGAGAACTTGCCCTTGCCGACGCCCCAGTGGGCCTCGCCCAGAGCATGAGCCTGCACGTCGCCTACGACGGCAACGGGAAGACCGAGGTCCTCGCGCAGACGCGGCCCCAACTGAACGCCGGACCAGCCGGGCATGATCTCATTGGCATACGCGATGGCACCCGTCTTGGGATCGACGACGCCGGCGGCACCGATACCGACGCCAAGGACCTCGACATCGGGATTCGCCTCGAGAGCAGCCTTGATGGACGCCTCGATACGCTGGAAGACGGCCTCGCCGCCCTCCTGGGCCTCGGTAGGAACCTCGGCCTCAAAAACGGGATGGGGCACACTACCGTCAGCCGGGTACTCCATGATGGCAGTCGCGATCTTAGTTCCACCGATATCGACAGAGCAGACGTACTTGTTCTCCATGTCGCTCTCCTTAGGAGATAAAAAACAACTACAGGAAATGCGCCGTCAGGCTAGCCGTCACAGCGCGGTAAAGGTTTTCCAGGTGCCCGAGATCGCCGAGAAACCGTGTGGCCATTGACCTAATGGGTCATGGCCGCACGGTTGAACGGCGAGGTCGGGTGCCTGGGAAAGCTTTAAAGGAGACCGTTGTCCTGGAGGACCTTCTTAATCGCCTCGACGTTCTCGCCGGTCATGGCCTTCACCGGGCGTGGCATGGTCGGGCTGTCGAAGATGCCCATAAGGTTCATAGCGGTCTTGAAGGCGCCGACGCCACCGGCATAGCCCTGGACGCCCGAGGTGACATCCCAGATGTGCGAAATCTCATTGAGGCGATCCTGCTCGGCCTTGACGGTAGCCCAGTCACCAGCCTGAGCGGCCTTCCACTGACGCACGTAGCCCTCGGGCTCAACGTTGGCGAGACCCGGGACGGAACCGTCGGCGCCACCGAGGTAAGCGCCGTCGACAACAACCTCGTGACCGGTGAGGATGCTCATCGGATGGCCGTTCTTCTCGTTCTCCTGAACGAGGTAGCGGAACGAGATGTCATCACCCGAGGAATCCTTGACGCCAGCAAGGACGCCCTCGGCGCCGAGCTTGGCAAGGAGCTTCCAAGGAAGCTTGGTGTGAACGCACACGGGAATGTCATAGGCAAAGATAGGCAGGTCGAGCTCCTCGTGCAGGATGCGGAAGTGCTCCTCGACCTCGGTCATGCCCTGCAGGGCATAGAACGGGCAGGTGGCGACGAGGGCATCGGCGCCCAGCTCCTGAGCGACCTTGCCGTGCTCAATCATGCGCTCGGTCTCGGTATCGATGATGCCGACCAGAACGGGCACACGGTGGTCGACGATACGGACGGCCTCGGAGATGATCTGACGGCGACGCTCGTCGGTGGAGAAGACGACCTCGCCCGAGGAGCCCAGGAAGAACAAGCCATCGACGCCGGCATCGATCATGCGGTTGATGCTGCGCTCAAAGGAGGCAACATCGAGCTGGTGGTCTTCGGTATCGGGAACAACGACGGGAGGGATAACGCCGGTGAATTTCTGAGTTGCCACAAGAATCTCCTTAGTTGTCTGGTGGGCAGCCCTATGCCGCCCACTCTTGTTGGCAGTGTCCAGGCCGTCTAGGCCAAAGAACACGAGTAGAACGTTTGGTTAAAAAAGTCGACGACTTCGTTTTCGAACGCATTGATGCGCTCGTGAGCGTATTTGGCATAGATGATATGTCTCCGGTCACACTCAAGACCGTTGAATACGGCAAACTGACCCTTGGGGTCGCTCACGGTATCCATAAGCGATGTGCCCATGAGCACCGATCCGCGCACCCGAGACGACAGCGCCTCGAGGCCGCCAGGAAGCGGATTGGCAACCGCCGTGCAGGCGAGACCCCGCTCGTCCAGAGCAGAAACCGCCAGCGCGACTCCGCCGCCTAGACCCTCGCCCCATGCAAAGATGCGGTCGGGGTCCATGCCATCAAGATTGCGCGCCACCTTCGCCAGCGCGCAACCCCAACGGACGCGCTCGACAAAAGCGGGCGAAGAAATCCCCCGCTGCAGGTCGTCCGCACCAGCAACATCGTCATCCAGCGCGAGGACGGCATACCCCATGGCGGCAAATCTCGTCATGTGATGCCAGCCGCGCACAGGCCGATCGATATCGTGGAACATCAGGCACAGCGGCACGCGCTCAGACACTCGGGCACGACCGACAGGCTCGATCAAACGAGCGTGAATCGCATCGTCACCGAGCTCAAAGGAGACCTCCGAATAACGGGCGCAGGGGTTAACAAAGTCAATCGCCGTAATGGCCAGGCCTTGAATCTCAAGATTCGAAGCGCATGTCTCTAAATCAGAAACATCTGCTTGGACATCACCGCGCCAGTCCCGATATTCTGCGAGCCTTGACGAAACCGTTCCAGGAATTCCCACGAGCCCGGGGACAATCAGCTCATTAACATTGCTCTCGCACTTAGACATGAGCCTCCCCTCCCTTGCAGAAAAACGGAATGATCAGATCGTCAAAATCCTGAATCTCCTCGTGGCCAAAGCCTTCAAAGAACTCATGACGCTTTTCGCAGGTCAGGTTGTTATAGACCGCAAACTGCGTCGCTGGCGGGCAGACGATATCGGCTGTGCCGGTGCCAAACAGCACGGGGCATTTGACCATAGGGGCAAAGTTCTTGGAATCGAAGTACGCCAGCTTGGCATAGGCTTCGTCAATACGAGTCGAGTCCTCGTCAAACCAGCGAGACCAATAGCGCAGGCCCTCGTAGGCAATGTCGTCTGCATCCAAATCCCAGACTAGGCGGAAATCTGACAGGAAGGGATAGAGGATGGCGGCACGATTGATAAGCTCGCTGTTAAGCGCACAGGTCGCAATGCCCAAACCACCACCCTGCGACGCGCCGTTCACAAACACACGGGAAAGATCGATGCCCTCGAGCTCGCGAACAATACGGCACAGGATGAGAATATCTTGGTGCAAGCGGACATAGTAGAGGTTGGCCGGGTCGCCGTCGATGCCGGCGACGATATGCCCGGCAACCGTTGTGCCCTCAAATCCACCAATGTCCTCGGAGGGACCTCCTTGGCCGGGGCAGTCGAGGGCGATGAGTGCCATGCCCATGCCCGCAAACGACGCCTGCTCAAACCAGCTGCGGCTTGCACCCGGATACCCATGGAACTGAAGCACCAATGGCACGGGCTCGTCCGAGACGGGTTTAAGGTACTTGGCATGCAGGCGAGCGCCACACATGCCGGTATACCAGAGGTCGAAAAGTTGGCAGGTCGCGGCATCGGTGACCGATGCCGTGTCGATCGCATAGTCAAGCCCGACGGCGTCGGCCTCGGCCATGCGATCCTTCCAAAAGAGATCGAAATCTGATGGACGGGGCATGGCGCCTCGATATTCACCAAATTGATGTTGTAGCTCCTGAGCACTTGGCATGGCTCGTGAACCCAACCTTTCGAAATCGCAACGGAGGTGCGCCCGGCAAGGGAACCGGGCGCACGGGAGGGAAAGCGAGGCTATTCGCCGAGCTTGGGGTGCAGCAGCGACGGCGCAGCGCCGAGCAGCATCTTGGTGTAGGGGTCCTGGGGATGCTGGAAGACCTGCTTGGCCTCGCCCTGCTCGACGATCTTGCCGCCATTCATAACGATGATGTCGTCAGAGATATAGCGGACCGTCTGGATGTCATGGCTGATGAACACCATGGCCAGGCCGAGCTCCTTCTTAAGGTCGGTCAGCAGGTTCAGAATCTGCGCGCGGACCGAAACGTCCAGAGCCGAGGTGGGCTCGTCGGCGATGATGGCATCGGGGTTCAGCGACAGGGCACGGGCAATTGCGACGCGCTGGCGCTGGCCGCCCGAAAGCTGACCGGGAAGAACCTCGGCGGCGGAGCTGGGCAGACCGGTGAGCTCCAGGAGCTCTTTGACGCGCTTCTCCTGCTCGGCCTCGGTACCCAGGTTGTGGACGCGCATGGGGTCGAGCAGTTGCTCGCGAACGACCATGCGGGGGTTGAGCGCCGTGGCCGGGTTTTGAAACACGACCGAGATGACGCGACCCATGTGGCGACGGTCCTCGGCGGTACGTTTGGTAACGTCCTTGCCCTTAAAGTAGACCTTGCCGCTCGTGGGGGCCTGCAGGCCGCACATGACGTTAGCGGTGGTGGACTTACCGCAACCGGACTCGCCGACGATGCCGATCGTCTGACCGGGCATGAGCTTAATCGTTACACCCTGGACGGCGTGAACCAGGTTGGGGTGCAGAATCGAGCCGGTACGGGTCCTAAAGGTGACGTGGACGTCATCAAGGAAGATGATCGGCTCGACGCCGTTGACTGCGGTCTCGCTCATCTACATCACCTCCGCGTGAGGGGTCAAACCATTTGCCTTGAGCACCTCGTCGGGGAGCTCGGAATAGAAGTGCTCGGTGCCGGGCACGCGCTTGAAGACCGGACGGGTGTCCAGGCCAATACGCGGATGGCTCGAGCGGGGCGCGAAGCGATCGCCCTTGGGGAAATCGCGCGGACTCGGAACGGCGCCGGGCACCTGGTGCAGGCGGCCCGAACCGCTCTCGATGGACAGAACGGAACCCAGAAGACCGCGGGTGTACTCGTGGATCGGGTTAGTGAGCAGCTCCTTGGTGGGTGCCTGCTCGATAACCTGGCCAGCGTACATAACCGTGATGTTGTGGGCGACCTCGGCGACCAGCGCCAGGTCGTGCGAAACGAAGATCATGGCAAAGCCGAGCTTGGCCTGAAGATCGTTGAGCAGCTTGATGACCTGCTTCTGGACGGTAACGTCCAGAGCGGTCGTGGGTTCGTCGCAGATGACCAGCTTGGGGTCGCGGGTAAGGGCCATAGCGATCAGGACACGCTGACGCTGGCCGCCGGAAAGCTCGTGCGGATAGCTCTCGAGCGTGCGCTTGGGATCGAGGCCGACGAGCTCCAGGAGCTCCTCGGCGCTGCGGGTTCCGCCGCGCTTGGTGAGCTGCTTCATCTGGGCAGAGATGAGCATGGAGGGGTTGAGCGAGGACAGGGCGTCCTGATAGACCATAGCGATATCGGTACCGCGCAGGCCGAACCACTCCTTCTTGCTCATCTTGAGCAGGTCACGGCCCTCCCAGAGGACCTCGCCGGAAAGGTGCTCGTCATCGTCGGTCAGGCCCATGATGGCCAGCGTGGTGATGGACTTACCGCAACCGGACTCGCCCACCAGGCCCATGGTCTGACCAGGACGGACGTCAAAGTTGACATGGTCGACGACGTTGATATCACCGTGATGCTCAAACTGGATGCAGAAGTCACGGACCGAGAGAATCGGTTCAACAGACTCGTCGGGCACATGGCGATCGTCACGCTTGAGCTCGACATCGCGCAGGGCGCCAAGGCGAGCGGAGAGGGACTGGGCCTGCTCCTTGTAGGCTCGAACGGGGTCGGAGACCAGCAGGTCGGCCTCGCGACGCTTGGAGGAATCGGTGGGATCCAGGGCGGCGGAGGGAGCAGCGGCCATGGCGTCGGTAATGCCCTCGGAGAGGATGTTGAGCGCCAGGCAGGTGATCATGATGGCCAGGCCCGGGAACAGTGCCTGCCACCAACGGCCGGCGAGCACGCCGCCGCGGGCGTCGGCGAGGATGTTGCCCCAGGTAGCGGTGGGCTCCTGGATACCAGCGCCGATGAAGGTCAGCGAGGCCTCGAAGATGATGGCGTCGGCGACCAGGGTAACGGTGAAGACCATGATCGGGGCGATGCAGTTACGCAGAACATGCTTGATCAAAATCCACGGAGCCTTGGCGCCGGAAACGATGACCGCGCGGACATAGTCCTCGCCGTACTCGGACACGATGTTGGCGCGCACGATACGGGCAATCTGCGGAGTGTACATAAAGCCGATGGCGAAGATGATCGACGGCACGGAGTTGCCCAGGATGGAGACAAAGACGGCCGCGAGGGCGATGCCCGGGATGGACATGATGATGTCCAGGATACGCATGATCGTCTCGGAGACGGCCTTGCGCGAAACCGCTGCAAGGGCGCCCACGACCGAGCCGCAGACCAGAGCCATGGCGGTGGCGCCAAAGCCGATAATCAGCGAGTAACGACCACCGTAGAGCATACGCGACAGAATGTCGCGACCCTTATCGTCGGTACCGAAGATAAATCCGTTGCCGGGAGCCTGGCGAGCCGTAAAGATCTCGACCGGGCTATAGGGGGCAAGAAGGGGCGCCAGAATCGCAGTCAGGGCGACCAGCACCAGCACGACGGCGGCAATCTTAGAAGACAACGTCATCTTCTTCCAGCCACCGAGCTTGAGCCCCTTGGAGGCAGCCTTCTCGAGCTGCTCGGTTTGCTTCTCTCGAATCTTTACCATAATCTACACCGTCCTGATGCGCGGGTTGATGAGCAGGTAGAGCATGTCAACCACGATGTTGATGATGATGAAGGCAAGAGCAACGACGATAACGACGCCCTGAACCAGGTTCGCCTCGTTGCCCTGAACGCCCTGCAGAATCGCAGTGCCCATGCCGGGGAGGTTGAAGATAACCTCGATGACGACGGCGCCGCCCATGAGGTAACCGATCTTAAGACCGAGGGTGGTGACCGGGGTGATCAGCGCATTGCGAAGAACGTTGATGCCGACGACGACCTTCTCGGGAACGCCGGCGCCGCGTGCCATACGGACATAATCCTTGTCGAGCTCCTCGACCATGGCGGTACGCACGATACGAGTCATCTGGCCCGTCAGCGGAAATGCCAAGGCGATAGCGGGCATGATCATACGTCCCAGATAGCCAACCGGATTCGTGGTGAAGTGAGGCAGAGCACCCGATGCCGGGAGCACCTTAAGGTAGGAAGAGAACAGCAGGATCAACAGAACGGCAAGCCAGAACGACGGGGTTGCCAAGCCGGCGATGGAAAAGACGCGGATCACTTGGTCCGGCCATTTGTCGCGATACAGTGCCGCGATGACGCCGAGCAAAAACGAAACGACCGCACCGATGGCAAGACCGATAAAGGTCAGCTGCATCGTGACGGGCAGGGCCGTGGAGATGCGCTTGGCAACGGAGTTGCGAGCAGCACCATAGGTGCCCATGTCGCCATGGATCAAATCGCCCATATAGCGCACGTAGCGCACGGGCCAGGGGTCGTCCAGACCATACTTCTCATGGTACTCGGCAACCGCCTCGGGCGAGGCACCGTCACCCAACGCCGTGTAGGCGGGGTCGGTCTTGGAGAACGACATAAGGAAGAACACCAGGACGGTGACGCCCAATGCCATGATCGGCAGCGCCACAAGACGCCTTCCAATCAAACGTAGCAAGTTGTTCACGTTCTCTCCCCTTTCTTTTGTCGGTAGGACCAACTGGTATATGAGTACGGGTACTCATTACAAGACCCGAGCGACATCGTTGCCGCCCGGGTCTTTGTTTCAACTATGAGGATACGGCCCCAATGACCGACATCCTGCATACAGACTCAAGCGAGTCTTACGCCTTGACGGTCGCAACGCCCCTGAAGGACATGCTCGTCGTGCCGATGCCCTTGAAGCCATCGAGGGCCTCGCCGTTGGGCGCAGTGGACGGATCGTCCCAGGAAGCGGAGACGGTCTTGACGTGGACAACGGGGTACAGAACGGCGTTGTCGGCAATGATGTCGAAGCACTCGTTCCACTTCTTCTGCTGCTCGTCGCCCTCGGCGGCAAGAGCCTCGTCCATGAGACCGTGGAGCTTCTGCCACTCAGCGGACTCCTTCCACGGGCAACGGGTCTGCATCCAGACGTTGTCGCCGTACCACCAGTTGAGCAGCAGGTCGGGGTCGGCGCCGAAGCAGGAAGGATCGCCAGGGGCAAGGAGGATATCGTAGGCCTCGCCGCCGTCGATGGCAGCGTAGGTGGCCGGCGAGGTATCGGTCTGGATGGTCACATCGAAGCCGAGAGCGTCGAGGTCGTTCTTGACCTGGGCGGCCATGCCCTTAATCTGCTCGTTGTCGGTGGTGCGCAGGGTGATGGCACCCGGGGTGATGCCAGACTCCTCGATGAGCTTCTTAGCCTTCTTGGCGTCGGTCTTGTACACCGTGGAAGCCTCATGATAGTTGGTGAAGCTCTTGGGCAGGTAGCAGCTGGCAGCGGTGGCAAGGCCGGCGAAGGTGTTGCTGACCATCTTCTCGGTGTCGAGCGCATACATGACAGCCTGACGGACCTTGACGTTGTTCCAAGGCTCCTTGGCGACGTTGAACATGATGAAGCGGGTGCCGAAACCCTGAACGTTATCGATCTTGCAGCCGGCGCTCTCAAGCTGGTCGACGGCGTCAGCGGTAACGAGCTCCATAACGAGCGTGGAGCCCTCCTGCTGAGCGGTAACGCGAGCGGTGGGGTCGGTCAGGATGCTGTACTGGATCTTCTTATCCTCGGCAGCATACTCACCGTTGTACTCAGGATTGGGAACCAGGGTAATCTCGGTATCGGAGATAGAGTCGTACATCCAGGGGCCGGAGCCGATCGGCTGCTTGGCGCGATCCTCCTCGGTCTGAGTGGCCGGGGTAACGCGGACGATGGCCAGACGATCCTTGAGCAGGGAGAAGTTGGGGACCTTGGTCTTGACCGTCACGGTGCTGGCGTCCTTGGCCTCGATGGACTCGAAGGGCTGGAAGAACGGAGCATAGGTAGCGGAAGCGGCGCAAGCGGTGTAGGAGGCAACGACATCGTCAGCGGTGACCTCGGTGCCATCGGAGAACTTGGCGCCCTTGCGGATGGTGACCTCGAAAGTGGTGTCGTCCACGGACTTAGGATCGTCGGTGGCGAGCTCGTTGAAGGTGCTGTAGTCGTGGTAATCGATGCCGTAGAGGCCCTCGACGACGTGCCAGTTAGCACCCAGGCCCACAGCGGAGCCGGTGCTGGCGGGATCGAAGCTGGACGGAGCGTAAGCGGAACCAGCGGTGATCACGCCGCCGCCACGGTTGGCGGAATCGGTGGAACCGGAAGCGGAACCCTCGTCGCTAGAGCTGCCACCGCAGCCGGTGAGACCAAGCCCTGCGACAGCAGCGACGCTGCCGGTGAGGCCGAGGAACGAACGCCTGGACATACCCTTGTTGATGATGGCCATGTCTTCTCCTATCAATAGAGAATCTTACTCGGGAGCACCTAGACTTGCCCCCGCGCAACTTGCGGACGATATATACCTTACCTACCGACGAACCCAACTGAGGTGCCGCGCTCGGCGACCGATACATACATACGCTTGAACGGTATTTACTACCGTTCACCGAATTCGTTGACAAACGATTCGCCAGACAGTATGTATCGGCGAGGTGAGATATCAGTCTTCGTCAACCCGCAGGATAGCAGGGTTTTCGCTTGGGTTAGTCAAACGTTTTAGCGTTAATAAAACCCGAAACCAGCAGGCAATCATGGCGAAATAAATGGTTGAAAATCGCGCAATCATGTATATCAGTTGTTTGGCTCGTGTTTAGCTATCGGAATGGCCAGCCGCCGCCTCGGCGCGCTCGGCATTCCATGCAACGAGCGCCTCGTGGACCGCCTTGGCAACATCGGCAGGTATGCCGCGAACTTCCGCGATCTCTTGCTCGCTCGCCGCGCGCAAACGCTTCATCGAGCCAAAATGGCGCATAAGGGCACGTTTTCTGGTGGGTCCCACGCCTGGAACGTCATCGAGTACCGAAACCGTCATGGCTTTATCGCGCAACTCGCGATGGAACGTGATGGCAAAACGGTGCGATTCATCGCGAACCTGTTTAATTAGATAGAGCGAAGCAGACCCGGTCGGCAGCACGACGGGAGTCTCGTCCCAAGGCACGAAAACTTCCTCATCGGCCTTCGCCAAGCCACAAACCGGTATATCGAGCCCAAGAGCCTCAAGTTGCTTGATCGCAGCGGTCAATTGCGGCTTACCGCCATCGACAACGAGCAAATCGGGGCGCGAGCCAAAGCGCTCGTCGACCATGCGCTCGGGAGCATAGCGTCGTCCCAAAACCTCGGACATCGACACGAAGTCGTTTGCCTCGTCCAATTCGGCCTGAATTTTAAAACGACGGTACTGGCTCTTGTCGGCGCGTCCGTTGGTAAACACCACCATCGAGGCGACCGTAAAGGTTCCATGCAGCGTCGAGATATCGAAGCACTCGATACGCATCGGCGGCGCCGGCAGCGCCAGCGCGCTTTCGAGCTCCAGGAGCGCTTGATTGGTGCGGTCGTCAGCGTACCCCGTTCGCATCATGTAGCGCATGAGGGCATGGCGCGCATTTTTGGATGCCATATCGAGCAAACGGTGCTTTTCGCCACGCTGCGGCCTATGGAGATGGCAGGAACGCTCGCGCTTGCCTGCAAGCCACTCCCCCAGCGCCTCCGCATCCTCAAGCTCGACAGAGAGGTTTATCTCAGCTGGAATATCAGCCGTCTCGTCGTAATAGCGCTTAAGAAAGCCCGATTGAAGTTCCTCTTCGTCGACATCCAAACCCTTATCGAGAATAAACTCGCAGGTTCGAACCGTTCGACCCTCACGCACGACAAAGACGCAAGCGGCGGAGATGGTCTCCTCGCGATAGAAACCGATGACATCGATATCGACACTGGAGGGAAAAACGACTTGCTGACGGTCGTCCAGACCCCTGATGACCTCCAAACGACGTTTGACGCGTGCCGCGCGCTCAAAGTCGAGCGCCTCGGCGGCATCCGTCATCTCGGAGGTCAGCTCATCGACGACATCCTTGCGATGGCCCGACAAAAAGCGCTCGACACGCTTGACGTTCTTGGCATAGTCCGTAGGAGAAATCGCGCCGACACACGCACCTGGGCCGCGCCCGACATGGTAGTCGAAGCAGGGACGCCCGTTTTGCGCGCAAATCATATTGACGATGTCTTCCTCGCCCTTGTGGGACTCGATGATACGGCGACAACGACGCCACTCCGCACAGGATGCAGAGCAGATGGGGATAACCTTGCGCAGCGTATCTATCGTCTCACGTGCCGCACGGCTATCGGTATAGGGTCCAAAATAGCGCGTTCCCGGCTTATGACGCTCGCGCGTGTATTTGATAGCGGGATACAGGTCGCCCTTTGTAATGGCGATAAAGGGGTAGCTCTTGTCATCCTTGAGGTCGACGTTAAAGTACGGATGGTACTGGCCGATCAGGTTGCGCTCGAGTACAAGCGCCTCATGCTCGGTTTCGACAACGATGTAGTCAAAGCTCGCAACCAATTGCATCATGAGCGGTATTTTTTGGCGCTCATCCTGCAGCGTCACGTACTGGCGCATACGGGAACGCAGGTTTTTCGCCTTGCCAACGTAGATGACATCGCCCTTGGCATCTTTCCAAAGGTAACATCCGGGCTGCGTGGGAACGCGCGAAACCTGCTCGGCGAGTGTTGGAATGTTGTCGTGACCGGCCACACGCACCTACTTGCGACGAAGCAGCGCCGAGACCTCGGGCATCTTAAGAACGACGGCAAGGCCAAAGGTAACAGCAAGCGAGACGACACCCGCAACGCAAACATAGCCAAGAGTAATCAGAATCGAGCCGCCAAGTACCCCGACAAAGTGTTCAAGCGCCCACATGACGCCGGCGCCTGCGGCAGCCCCTAGGCCGCCGAGCAAAAGGCCAAAGAAACCGCCATGCAGGATAGATTTGACCTGAAGGCCACGCAGGCGACGACGCAGCCACCACAGCGAACAGCCGACCAAGATCACGTAGTCGACAACATACGAAAGCGCGATTGCCGGCATACCGAAGCCCAGCACAACGCCAAACAGCAGAACCGAGCCAGCCTGGCCGATGGCGGAATACAGGCAATAGCGGCTATAGGGCTTCATGTCGAGCAAGGCAGAGAAGCTCTTCTGCATCAACACGACCACGCCGTAGAGCGGCAGCGAGAGCGCCAGGTAGACAAGGTACTCGGACACCAGCGCCACGCCGGATTCATCGAACTTGCCGGCACAGTAAATCATGTTGAGCGGACGTGCGAAGACAATCAGGTACAGTGCGAACGGAATCAGGAAGAACAGCATCTGGGCGACGCCACGCGAAATGCCCGTGCGAACGCTGTCGTAATCCTTCTCCTGTGCGTCATGAGAGAGCTCGGTATAGAGCGCCGTCGAAAGCGAGGCGGCAATCAGCGCGTAGGGCAGCGTGTACCACAGGCGCGCATAGGCGATGACGGAAGGACCCGTCTCGGGCTGGACCACCAGCGCGGCAGCGTTGGTGATAGAAGTCGAGACAAACATGCACACCGTGGCGAGCAGCGTCGGGATACCGAGCGCAATCGTCTGGCGCAGCGCGGGGTCCTTAAAGTCGATATGGATATGGGGATGCACGCCGTGCTTGCCAAGCGCGGGAATCTGACATGCCATCTGAACAAAGACACCGAGGGTCGTACCGGCCGCAATCAAGATGATGCCGGCACGTTCGCCAAACTGTGCGGACACGGGCGCAAAACCCATAAAGCTCGCAATGACGATCACATTGTTGAGGACCGGGGCAAACGTCGACCAGAAGTAGTCGCGGTGTGCGTTGAGAACGCCCGAGAACACCGAGCCCAAACCATAAAAGAGAATCTGGATGGCAAAGAAACGGAACATGAACGCAGCGGTATCCATGCTGCCGCCGTCACCCGAAAGGAACGATTGCGTCCAGATAAAGCCCGGGGCGAACACGGTCCCCAGCAACGAAATGCCACCCAGCACCAAAAGCAGAATGCCAAGCAGGTTGCCCACGTACTCGTTCGAGGCCTCGCGACCCTGCTCACGCCTCACGCCCATGTACACGGGCAAAAACGCCGTCACGAGCATGCCGCCCATCACGAGTTCGTAGAGCATATTGGGCAGGTTGTTGGCGACCTGATAGGAGGACGAGAGTAGCGACATGCCAATAGCGGCCGCCATTGCCCACGTTCGGATAAAACCGGTGACGCGAGACACGATGGTCAGGATGGTCATAAGCCCGGCGGAACGACCAACCGTGGAGTAGTCCGACGAGCCCATGTCGTCAGTGTCATCTCGCGACGAAGGAGCTTCGGACGAGGGTGTCTGAGGCGCAGATTCTCTTGCAAAATGAGCTCCGCGCTTCAATTCTTCCTGCGGCATCGCTCAGTCCTCTCTCGTAATCGCGGCAACCGTCGCCCCGCAAAATGCAATTAAATCATCGGGTGCAAGCTCGAGCTGATAACCACGCTTGCCTCCCGAAATAAAAATGGTATCCCAAAGGACACACGTCTCATCAATGAGCGTCCGGTAGCGTTTTTTCATACCGACCGGGCTGCAGCCGCCGCGAACGTAGCCAGTCGCCGCAAGCAAATCCTTCACATGCATCATGACCAAGGACTTCTCCCCCGCGGCACGCGCGGCGGACTTTAGATCGAGCTCATCGGCAACAGGGATGCAGCACACGACATGGTCGTTGGACGGCGTCACGCAGACCAAGGTCTTAAATCCTTGACCGGGCTCCTCGCCAAGCTGCTCCGAAATCGCGACCCCCAGGCCCACCGACTCATCACCATCGTCTTCGTACGTATGTAGAACATAGGAAATGCCGGCGCTTTCCAGCTCGCGCATCGCATTGGTTTTTGGCGTCTTTACAGCCTTTGCCATGACATATCCTTTCCCTCGCATTCGGACGCAAAGATTAAGTATATGTCCAATTCGGCTGCATACGTCACTTCGACACAGCAAGCGCCATCGAATCACGAGGAGTCGATGGCGCCCATAAACTGAATCGCCTATTTATTGAGCATCAAGTTGAGCCTGACGCTCCCGGTCACGCCTGAGCAACGGCGCCAAAAACTTGCCCGTATAACTCTGCGGACAGTCCGCAACCTGCTCCGGTGTGCCCGAAACCACGACGGTTCCGCCGCCGTTACCGCCCTCGGGACCCATATCGATCAGGCGGTCGGCAACCTTGATGACATCAAGGTTATGCTCAATCACCAGCACCGTGTTGCCCGCATCGACCAAGCGCTGCAGTACATCGAGCAGCTGGCGGACATCCTCAAAATGAAGGCCGGTCGTCGGCTCGTCCAAAATATAGAACGTCTTGCCCGTCTGGCGTCGATGAAGCTCCTTGGCGAGCTTCACACGCTGCGCCTCGCCGCCCGAGAGCGTCGTGGCGGGCTGGCCCAGGCTCACGTAGCCTAAGCCTACATCGTACAGCGTCTGGAGCTTGCGCTTAATCTGCGGGATATTCCCAAAGAAGGCCAGCGCCTCGGTGACACTCATGTCGAGCACGTCCGAGATGGTCTTGCCACGGTAGGTGACCTCGAGTGTCTCGCGGTTGTAGCGTTTACCGCCGCAAACTTCGCAGGGAACGTAGATATCGGGAAGGAAGTGCATCTCGATCTTGATCTGCCCGTCTCCCTTGCACGCCTCACAGCGCCCGCCACTCACATTAAAGGAGAAACGACCCGGCGAGTAGCCGTGCGCCTTCGACTCCGGCGTACTCGCAAACAGTGCGCGAAGATCATCCCACAGGCCGATATAGGTAGCAGGGTTGGAACGCGGTGTACGGCCAATCGGCGACTGGTCGATATCGATAACCTTATCGATACACTCGATGCCCTCGATTTTCTTATACGGACCCACAGGGCGCGTCGAACGGTGAATGGCATTCGTAAGGGCAGGCGCAATGGTGTCGGTAACCAGGGAGCTCTTGCCCGATCCCGACACGCCGGTAACAACCGTAAGCGTACCAAACTCGATCTTGGCGGTAACGTTTTTGAGGTTGTTGGCTCGAGCGCCCGTAATTTTAAGGCAGCCGCGACCGGGCTTGCGCCGTTCATCAGGCACCCGAATCATTCGTTTGCCGGTCAGATAAGCGCCCGTCATCGACTCAGGACACGCCATGATATCAGCAGGCGTTCCCGCCGCGACTACGTGTCCGCCGTTGACACCGGCGCCGGGCCCCATGTCGATCACGTAGTCGGCGGCACGGATTGTATCCTCGTCGTGTTCGACAACGATAACGGTATTGCCGATATCGCGCAGGCGCTCGAGTGTCTTGATCAGGCGCTCGTTGTCACGCTGATGAAGACCGATCGAGGGCTCGTCCAGAATATAGAGCACGCCCATGAGACCCGCGCCGATCTGCGTTGCCAGTCGAATACGCTGTGCCTCGCCACCGGAAAGCGTCGCCGAGGCACGATCGAGCGTCAGATAGTCGAGTCCAACATCGACCAGAAAACGCAAGCGCTCCAGAATTTCCTTGACGATACGACCGCCGATAAACTGTTGGCGCTCGGTGAGTTCCAGGCCCTCAAAAAACTCGAGCGATTCACGGCACGACAGGCAACAAACCTCGTAAATGGACTTGCCGCCCACGGTGACGGCGAGCATCTCGGAGCGCAAACGAGCGCCGTGGCAGGTCGAGCACGGCTCCTCGCGAATGTACTTCTCCAGGCGCGCCTTGGTGTTCTCGTTCGTCGTCTCGGTATAGCGTTCGAACAGGATGTTGCGAACGCCCGAAAACTTGGTATCCCACTGGCTGCGACGTCCGTCGAGCTTTTGGTAGTCGACCGAGATCTTCGTATCGCCCAGGCCATCCAAGAATGCACGACGCACGCGAGGGGGCAAGTCCTCCCACGGCGTATCGGCGCTCACCTTAAAGTGTTTGCAGACCGCAGCAAAAATCTGCGGATAGTAGTTCGAATTGCCAAACAGGCTACCAAAGACTCCGTCGGCAATGGACTTCGAGGGGTCCTCGATCAGCGCCTCGGCATCAACGGTTTTCTTAAAGCCCAGGCCGTCGCACTCAGGACATGCGCCATAGGGAGCGTTAAACGAAAAATCACGCGGCTGAAGATCGTCAATGGAGTGTCCATGCTCCGGGCACGCCAAGGCCAACGAATACTCCAGCAGCTCGCCCTCGGTCCCCTCGGGAGCATCACGATCGGGCAGCATGTACACGTTTACATTGCCGTGAGCCAGCGCGGTCGCCTGCTCAACAGACTCGGCGATACGGCCCAGAGAATTCTCACGGATCACGATGCGATCGACCACGACCTCGATATCGTGCTTGAACTTTTTGTCCAGATCGATAGGGTCGTCGAGCGAGCGCACTTCGCCGTCAACGCGCACGCGGCTAAAGCCCTCGGCGCGAAGGTCCTCAAACAGTTTGGTGTACTCGCCTTTTCGCCCGCGCACCACCGGTGCCAGCACAAACGCGCGGCGGCCCTCCCCCGCCGCCAAGACCTTGTCGGCAACCTGGTCGGTCGTCTGGCGCTCAATGACGCGACCGCATTCGGGACAGTGCGGGGTGCCCACACGGGCGAACAGCAGGCGCAGGTAGTCATAAATCTCGGTTACGGTGCCAACCGTCGAGCGAGGGTTTTTAGACGTCGTCTTTTGGTCGATCGACACCGCCGGCGAAAGGCCGTCGATTGAATCCAAGTCGGGTTTGTCCATCTGGCCCAAGAACTGGCGCGCATAGCTCGAAAGGCTCTCGACGTATCTGCGCTGGCCCTCGGCATAGATGGTGTCAAATGCCAGCGAACTCTTGCCCGAGCCAGAAAGACCGGTAATGACCACGAGTTGGTCACGCGGAATGGAAACATCGATATCACGGAGGTTGTGCTCACGAGCGCCGCGAATAACGATAGAAGAATCAGACATGGAAGCTCCTTGCCTCCTATTGCATCGAATCATACTGTCGATGAGTTTAGCGCACTCGACGCGCACAGATGTTCGTAATACAAGATTCGCAGACCTTTAGCTTTGCGTATCGGGTGCTTTGTTTCTCGAAATGCCGTGGAAAGGTTACAGTAATCTAATACTGAACTTAATTAACTTAATTTGCTGTAACAGAGGAACGTCCATGACCGAAGATATCCCCCTTGAAATCACTTCGAGCGACATGGCCAATCTGCCCATATTCATCGCCGTCCTTATCGTGGCCACCGTCGTCGTGCGCGTGTATTTTTCAATCAAACACAATGAAAAGCCGCCCATTGCCCGCGTCTTTTGGTGCGCGGCGCTCCTCATCCCGCTCGGCGTGGTAGCTGCATGGATTACGAATCAATTGCTCGTAAATGAGGACAGTTCCCTATGGGTCCTTTCTTATTCGGCGCTCGGTGCTGCCGCCGTCATACTTCTTGTCGAACCCTTGGTTTCGGGACTTATCGACCAAACCGATCTTGCGACGGGAACGGTTGCCTGCATTTGCCGTGACATCCTTGTCATCGCCGCTGTTTCAGCGCTCTCGTTCGTTTCACTCGAAATTGCCTGTAACGAAACGTTCTATCGCATTCCCGCCAACTCATTCGGGTTTTCCGTCGGGCTGCTCGCGACGGTTCTGCTCTCCCTTTATTTGCTGGGACAGCGACATGGAGGCTTCATGGCCCTCGTGCCCGTCGCCTGTTGCATCCTTGGCATTGCCGAGCACTTCGTCATAACGTTTAAAGGCGAGGCCATCCTGCCAAGCGATATCTTGGCCCTTGGCACCGCAATGGAAGTGAGCGAGGGATACGAGTTTACCTTTACCGCCGGAATCGTAACCTCTCTAGCCCTGCTAGAGATTTCCCTGGGGCTTCTTTCGCTTATCCGACCGAGAAAGCTCCGTACGCCCACCCATGTCTTCCCCGCAATCGCCGCTAACCTCTGCGCTTTTCTGCTAGTGACCGTTGTGGGGCTCTCGGGCTTTTCCAGCATCGACTTGGAGCAGGCGCTGAATTTTGGATTTGACCGTTGGCAGCCCATCACTACGTACGCGTCTCAGGGTTTTATCACTTCGTTCACCGAAATGGTCAACGAGTTGCCCATTGAGAAGCCCGAAGACTATACGCCCGATGAGGCGCAGAGCATCGAGCAGGAGCTCGCCGCCACCTACGACAGCACGTATGGCTCGAGCGAGCAGCGCGCGGCGGCCGTTGCCCAGTTCAATGAAATCAAGCCGACGATTGTTGCCGTCATGAACGAGAGTTTTAGCGACCTTTCGTGCTTTGAGCAGCTCCAGGCGGCCGGGTACACCGGCCCCGCATTCTACAACTCGCTTCCCGACACACTTGTTCGCGGCACCATGCTCGCTTCGGTCACCGGTGGCGGAACGGCAAACTCCGAATTCGAATTTTTGACCGGAGCGACAACGGCCTTTGTCGGATTAGGCAAGATCCCCTATCAGCTGTATCAGATGAATGGCGTCAACAGCCTGGCAAGGGACCTTAAAGAGCTTGGGTATACCGCTACCGCCATGCACCCGCAAAACCCCGTCAACTACCATCGAGATAAAATCTATCAGCAGCTGGGCTTTGGAGACTTTCTTTCAATCGGCGATTTCGAAGGTGCGCCCTGTTACCATGCCGGCGTATGCGACTACGCCACCTACGACAAGATACTCGACCTGCTTAGAACCGACGAAGCGCCGCAGTTCATCTTTGACGTCACGATGCAAAATCACGGCGGCTACGACTATGGCACCGTTCCCGCCGAAGAGCTGACAAACTATTGGGTCGAGGGAGCCAGCGAGGGCGCCAATAGCGCGCTCAACACCTATCTCACCTGCATCAACGCATCCGACCGGGACCTCGAGTACTTTATCAACGAGCTCCGCAATATCGGCAGACCGGTTGTTCTTGTCTTTTTTGGCGACCATCAGCCGAGCGCCGCAACGACTCTCAACGACGAGCTGTACCCTCAGGAAGATACGGCAAGCCACGCTTTCCGTGTCTATCAGTCAACCTATTTCGTCTGGGCTAACTATGAAATCGCCGGCAATACCAAGCTCAACGTCTACGACACCGTCGGGGCAAACGAGATTGCAGCCATTACCCTTAATAAGATCGGCGCCCCGCTCACCGACTATCAAAAGGCCCTGCTTGCAACAAGGTCAGATGTGCCCACCATCAATGTCGCCGGCTATCTCGGTGCCGACGGGCTGCGCTACAACTTGGAATCTGAAGACAGCCCATACACCTCGACGATCGACAAGCTGCAGCGCATGCAATACCTCGAGTTCGCCAGCAAAGTTCAGTAAGCCCGCCCATTCGCTTGGGCCCATCGTATTGCAAGCACGCTCGGCCCAAATGCATCGCAAATGACTCCCGCTCGCAAACGAGGGTACAATGACGCTCGTGTCACATCACGGGGCTCCGGCCCCAACATATACAAAGGAGTCATACATGGGTTGCGAGCACGCACAGGCCGCCGGCGGACAAACGTCGCCGTCGCAATTTGAGGAGAACACGCTGTCCGAGGTCAAACGCGTCATCGCCGTGCTTTCCGGCAAGGGCGGTGTCGGCAAGTCGTTTGTCACCGGTGCCATCGCCACCGAGCTTGCCCGTCACGGCCACAAGGTCGGCGTCCTCGATGCCGACATCACCGGTCCCTCTATCCCCAAGATGTTCGGCATGAGCGGACGCCACGTCCATGCCCTTGGCAACCTCATGCTGCCCGAAATCTCCGAGCACGGCGTCAAGGTCATGAGCTCCAACCTGCTGCTCCAAAACGAGACCGACCCCGTCCTTTGGCGCGGTCCGGTCATCGCAGGCGCCATTAGGCAGTTCTGGAGCGAGACCTCGTGGGGCCCCATCGACTACCTGCTGGTCGACATGCCTCCGGGAACAGGCGACGTCGCGCTCACCGTCTTCCAGTCGTTGCCCGTCGACGGCATCGTCATCGTCACGAGCCCGCAGGATCTGGTCTCGATGATCGTCGCCAAGGCGGTCAACATGGCCGAGAAGATGAACGTCCCCATTCTGGGCATTGTCGAGAACATGAGCTATATTGAGTGCCCCGACTGCGGTAAGAAGATCGAGGTCTTTGGCAAGAGCAAGCTCCCCGAGGTCGCAGATCGCTATAACCTCGACATCTTGGGCCAGCTTCCCATTAATCCGGCACTCGCCGAGGCCTGCGATAAGGGCGAGGTCGAGACCGCGCTGCCCGATGACATGTTGCCCAAGGCAGTCTCTGCCGTCGAGGCCATTACCCCGCACGAGACCGACGAGGCCTAAGTGAACGCGAGCGCCTTCTATGACGTCCTGGTAATCGGCGGCGGGGCTTCAGGCCTCGCCGCCGCCATTACGGCCGCACGCGCTGGCAAAAGCGTCTGCATCGTTGAGCGCGATATCGCCTGTGGCCTTAAGCTCCTTGCGACCGGTAACGGCCGCTGCAACCTCTCCAACGAATCGATTGATCCTCAGCGGTATAACCACCCCGCATTCGTCGAATCCGTCATGGGCCCCCAGCCCGAACAAGAGCTTATGGGTTTCTTCTCCTCGCTGGGTATCATGACAACCTCCGAGGAAGGCCGGCTGTACCCGCGCTCCCTTCGCGCCGAATCGGTGCGCGACGCGCTTCTCAACGTTTGCGACCGCCTAGGTATCACCTTAATCTGCGGAGCCAACGTTGCCTCGGCGCACAAAGCTTCCGAAGGCTGGGCACTCCAAATAGACCGTCCAGCGCGGGCGCTCAAGGCAAAAAAGCACGACGACCGAAAATCGGAGCTCCGCTCGCTTCGGAAAGCGCTCGCCGATGTCCCTCGCAAGAACGAGGCCCTGCAGGCACATGCCGTAATTATCGCCACGGGCGGCAACCCCACCGGTATCGCCGATACGTTTCGCCTCCCCCTCACTTCGCTGCACCCCATCCTCTGCCCCGTATCGGCAACGGTCGCTGGCGATCGGGCGGCACTCAAGACGTTGGATGGTCTACGCGTCCGCGCCCGCTTGACGCTCGCCCGTAACCATAGTGAGCTCTGGCACGAAGACGGTGAAGTGCTGTTTCGAACCTTCGGCATCTCGGGCGTCGCTGTCTTCAACCTCTCCCGTCGTATCCAGCGCGGCGATACGATCCTGCTCGACGTTTTCCCCGACCTCTCTAAAGACGAGCTGCTCGATATGCTTAACCGGCGCGTTAAGCTGCTCGGCGGCTTTTCGCCCCGCGATCCCCGTTGGCTCGACGGCATGCTCGCCCCGCAACTCTCCCGCGTCGTCTGCACAGCGTTTGAGCAGTGCCATCCAGGCTCCAACGATGTCATCCACCTGGTCTCGATCCTCAAGCACTTTAAGTTGCTCGTCGAGGGTACAGCCGAGGAGCGCTCGGCGCAGGTCACGCGTGGTGGTGTATCTGTCGAGAGCATCTCAACACCCAGTCTACGCGCGCGCTGCGTTGTCGACGCCCCGCTTTACGTCTGCGGCGAAGCGCTCGACATCGACGCCGATTGCGGAGGCTTTAACCTTGCGTGGGCCTGGCTCTCGGGCATTCGCGCTGCAAGCAGCTTGTAGCCGCGCAGTCTATAATCAAAAACGCATTCGGGCCGTCTGGGATACCGGACGGCCTCTTTCTTGCCTCTAAGGAGACCTCGATGATCGAAATCACCCAAGTCAACGCGTCGCTCGATGAAGCCGGCGATGAAAATGCCTGCCTCATTGTTGGCAAGCGAGTCGCCAAGCGCATCCTACGTTGCAAGGACTCCGAGATCAAGTCCATCGAACTCCACCGCAAGTCAATCGATGCTCGCAAAAAACGAGACGTCCATTTTATCCTGAGCTTTCGTGTTGAGCTGACTAGTCCCCACCTCGAGCGAGAAGCGGTCGACAGCGTTGCCGAGCGTGACCGCTCGCGCGTACGCGCGATAGAAGACGATGAGCCTTCATTCCCCTCCCCCGTCTCCGACGCACCTCAAGAACGCCCTGTCGTTGTCGGCGCCGGATGCGCCGGCCTTTTCGCTGCGCTCACGCTCGCCAAAGCAGGTCTTAAGCCCTTGCTTATCGAGCGCGGCGACCCGGCATTTCGCCGCTCGCAGGCGATCGACCTCTTTCTAAAGGAGCGCATCCTCGACCCCGAGAGCAATATTCAGTTTGGTCTGGGCGGCGCGGGGACCTTCTCGGACGGCAAGCTCAATACGGGAACAAAAAATCCCGCCCATCGCCTTATCCTCGAAACCTTCGTCGAGGCAGGTGCGCCCCGCGATATTCTGTGGGATGCCAAGCCGCACATTGGCTCCGACATCCTTCCCACGGTTGTCACCGCTATATCCCAGCGCATCGAGCAGCTCGGAGGTGTCGTCCGTTATCGAACGAAGCTCGTCGACATTCGCATCGACGCGTCTGGCGCCATCACCGGTATTGATGTCCAATCGTCCCAAGACGCCGCTTACGAGCCAATCGAGACAAAGCACCTCATCCTCGCCTGCGGGCATTCTGCTCGCGATATTTTTGAGCTCCTTAAGGACCACAACGTGGCCCTCGCACAAAAGACCTTTGCCATGGGCGTTCGCATCGAGCATCCGCAACGCGACATCGACCGAGCCCAATATGGAGCCTCGGCGGGACATCCAGCGCTCGGGGCGGCCCCCTACAAACTTGTTGCTCATCTTCCCAACGGCCGCAGCGTGTTCTCGTTTTGCATGTGCCCCGGCGGACAGGTTGTTGCCGCCTCTTCAGAACCGTGCCATCTGTGCGTCAACGGGGCCAGTCTCAATGCCCGCGACGGACGCAACGCAAATGCCGCCCTGCTCGTTAACGTCACGCCTGAGGACCTTCCCAACGATGACCCGCTCGCCGGCATCGAGCTCCAGCGTGCCTGCGAGGCGGCCGCCTATCGCCTGGGCGGTTCCAACTGGAACGCACCGGCACAACTCGTCGGAGATTTCCTCGCAGGACGCGCCAGCAAGGCGCCCGGAAAGGTAAAGCCCACCTATCCGCTCGGTGTGACCTGGACGGCAATTGACGAAGCCCTACCGCAGCATATCGTCGAGTCGCTCCGCCTGGGACTTCCCCTACTCGGAAAAAAGCTACGAGGCTACGACCGTCATGATGCCGTTCTTACCGGCGTGGAGACTCGTTCGAGCTCACCGGTCACTGTCACCCGAGACCGAACGTGCCATGCCGTGTCGACCCCGGGCCTCTACCCTTGTGGTGAGGGAGCTGGATATGCTGGCGGCATCATGAGCGCGGCCACCGACGGCATCCGTTGTGCCGAAGCCCTGATCGCGGACCTCTAACGCACGAATTCCAGCGCGCAAAAGACACAGGCCCCGAGCCCCACAGGGAACTCGGGGCCTGTTCGCTATTTCTTAAACCGTGCACCCTGGCGTTTTCTGCCCGATGCGAACGTGGAACCCTTGCGGGCCTGCGAACGTAAGCGCTCGATCGTCTCGTCCTCAGACGCGCCCTCGAGCATCGCCCGAATCTGAACGACGGCATCGCGCAGGCGCGCCGCCTCCTCAAAGTCCATGGCGGCAGAAGCGTTACGCATATCCTCTTCCATGGTTTCGACGATCCGCACAAGCTCGTCATGCGGCAGTTCTTCCAACTGCTCCGCAAGTGTCTGCTCGGGCGCCACCGTTTCCGGCACGCCGCCCTCGCCCGACTCATCGGGCGTATAGAATGCACCATGACCAAGAGAGTCGCCCTTCGAGCGCCCCTTGGAACCCACGGTTTTTTCGGCCTCGGCAATAAAACTTGAGATGTCGTTGATGGCCTTGCGCACCGTCTTGGGCACAATGCCATGCTCTTCGTTATATGCCATCTGAATCTCGCGACGGCGCTGCGTTTCCTCGATGGCCTCTTTCATCGAATCGGTCACAACGTCCGCATACATGATGACTTCGCCATCGGCGTTACGGGCCGCACGGCCAATCGTCTGAATCAGTGAGCGGCGGTTGCGCAAGAAGCCTTCCTTATCGGCATCGAGAATTGCCACCAGTGAGACCTCGGGAAGATCCAAGCCCTCGCGAAGCAGGTTGATGCCAACGAGAACATCGATCTTGCCCTCGCGCAGCGTTCGCAGGATCTCGACACGGTCCATTGTCGCCGTATCAGAATGCATGTAATTGACCTTAATGCCCGCATCAAGCAGATGGTCGGTCAGGTCCTCGGCCATGCGCTTGGTCAACGTGGTCACCAGCACGCGCTCCTTGCGGGCAACGCGCTCGCGAATCTCGTCCTCAAGATCGTCAATCTGACCGCGAACCGGACGCACATCGATCTTGGGATCGAGCAGACCGGTCGGACGAATAATCTGCTCAACGTCGTTCTGGCTAACCCGCAGCTCGTAATCGCCCGGCGTGGCCGAAACATAGATAAACTGGGGTATCCTTGCCTCAAACTCATCGAAACGAAGCGGGCGGTTATCGAGCGCCGAGGGCAGGCGAAAACCGTGTTCCACCAGCGTCACCTTACGCGAGCGGTCACCTTCGTGCATGCCGCGAATCTGCGGCACCGTCACATGGCTCTCATCGATGATGCAGAGCATATCCTTGGGAAAGTAATCGATTAGGGTAAACGGCGGCTCACCCGGCTTGCGACCGTCCAGATGACGCGAGTAGTTCTCGATGCCGTTGCAAAAGCCCATCGTCTCGAGCATCTCAAGATCATAATCGGTGCGCTGCTGCAGACGCTGCGCCTCGAGCAACTTGTCGGTCGCCTTGAGCTCCGCCACGCGCTTCTCGCACTCTTCGCTGATCGATTTCAGAGCCGCCTTGACCTTCGGCTTCTCGGTCACGTAGTGCGATGCCGGCCATACGGGGATGGCCTCGTACTCACGAAGCATTTCACCGGTGACCTCATCGATCTCGGCAATCAGCTCGACCTCGTCGCCAAAGAACTCAAACCGCAACGGATGCTCGGCATAAGGCGGATACACGTCGACAACATCGCCGCGCACGCGGAACGTGCCGCGTGCCAGGTCATAGTCATTGCGATCATATTGAATGTCGATAAGTGCATGGATAAAGTCATCGCGCTCGAGCGGCACCTTCTTGTCGACGTTTGGAGCCAGACCCGCATAGTCCTCAGGAGAGCCAATGCCATAGATACACGAGACCGATGCGACAACGATCACATCGCGTCGAGAGAGCAGCGATGCGGTCGCCTGATGTCGCAGCATCTCAACCTCTTCGTTAATCGAGGAGTCTTTCTCGATATATGTATCGCTTTGCGGCACATACGCCTCGGGCTGATAGTAGTCGTAGTACGAGACGAAGTAGACCACAGCGTTGTTGGGAAAGAACTCTTTGAGCTCGCTCGCAAGCTGAGCGGCGAGCGTTTTATTCGGAGCCATGACCAGCGTCGGCTTTCCCAGGGCCTCAATAGTCTTTGCCATCGTGAAGGTCTTGCCCGAACCAGTCACGCCCAACAAAACCTGATAGCGGTCTCCGTCCCTCACGCCCTGCACAAGCGACTCAATGGCCTTAGGCTGGGAACCGGCAGGCTCATAGGGAGACACGACCTTAAACGGCACGTCAGAGCCTTCAACGCCAAAGCGCTTAAGTTCACCACCAACGCGTTCTACTTCAAATTCCGCCATGGATACTCCTAACTCATATATCTGCAGTATACGCAGGCGGCAGGCATAGTCCTATACGAACCGATCGGGATAGAGGGTCTTGTAGCGAACCCAGGCATTATTGACACGAATCAGATACGCCTGCGTCTCGGGAAAGGTGATTGCATTATGAAGCGACGTACTCTGCTGCGCCCATCCGTCGACATTGCCCATGCCGGCGTTATAGGCGGCAATGGCACTGTCAGTCGACCCGTTAAAATACGCTAGAAGATACGAGAGATACGCACAGCCAAACTCGATATTCGTAGCCGGATCGTTAAGGTTGTCGGCCGAATACTCGCCACCGTCGACAAGGCCCTTGGCGATCATATCCTGGGCAGTCTCGGGCATCAGCTGCATCAATCCCTGAGCACCCTGATTCGACTCGGCCTCGGGATCCCAATTCGATTCAGACTTAATGACAGCGCACACCAGATACGGATCCAGATTATGCGAAATACTGGATTGCTTTACATACGCCTCGTAGTCAATCGGATACAGCGGCTTAAAGAAAGCGGCAGGAGCATACGAGTAAACGAATGAGATAAGGCCGAAGGCAAAAACGGCAGCCAGCGGTATAAGGCGATACCACGTAAGGAAACGTGTCTTAGGCATCGGCCTCCTCCTTATCCACTACATCCCCGAACCCATGGCGCGAAAGCCATGCGTCCAGTTGTTCAAAGAGCGAGTTATCGTCTGCCGCATTGTCAATCACAGTTGTAGCGAGATTGCACAGCGCAGACTCTTCGGGCTGGCAAGCAGAACGGGCATCGAAATCAGATGGCTCCATGCCACGTTGAATAGCGCGCTCGCGACGAACTGACAAAGGGGCGCTGATGACCAAAATTTCATCAGCCAAGCCAAATGCATCCTCAAAACCAGTCGGAGCAGAAACCTCGACCACTGCAAAGCGATAACGAGGAGATGAAACCGTACAACAAACCGGATCGAGAATCCTAAGCGAAAGCTGTTCAATGAGAACGGGATGCACAATGCCATTGAGCCGTGCGACCGAATCAGGAGAAGCAAAAGCTCGAGAAGCGAGGATGTTGCGGCGAATGCCGCCATCCTCATCCAAAATGTCCCAACCGAATTCATCCGCGAGAGCATTGACGATATCAGAGCCCGGAACATACAGCGATTTTGCAAGCTCATCCAGATCGATTAGCATAGCGCCACGAGATTCGAAATAGCGGCAGGCAGTCGACTTACCCGAAGCAATATTGCCCAAGACAAATACGGTAAACATCAAGCCCTCCCTAACGCCAATGCGAGTAATTATCGCTCAAATACACTAGAAGGACTCAAAATACAGCCAAACAGTAAGAGCGCATACGGGGGAACTAGGTCTCAAAGTACAACGTGTATATAACGCAAAAAGGGGGAGGCCGCGAGGCCTCCCCCTTCCAAGTTCGATGACGGCTCGGTGCCGTCCACCGGTCAGCGGCGCCCTGGCCTCCCACGGGCTGGCCCCGCAGTACTCTCGGCGCGATGGGGCTTAGCTTCCGGGTTCGGAACGGGACCGGGCGTGCCCCCCATGCTCTGGCCGCTGACCGGTGG
>DBFBAP010000022.1:0-6945 GCA_048245415.1 Collinsella sp.
CCGCTCGGCGCCGGCCTTCGCGAGCTGGTGCGGACTGACCCCGTCGGAGCACTCGAGCGGCGAGTCCGAGCGGCGCGGCGGGATAACCAAGGCCGGCAACGCGCTCGCGCGCACGGCGCTCATAGAGTCCGCATGGCACTACTCCACGTGCTCCCCGAGGCCAAAGGCCCCAGCCCCCGGCACCGACGTGCCCCCGGCGATACGCTCGAGGGCGGACGACTGCACCGCCAGGCTCCACCGCCGCCGCGAGGCGCTGGCCGCGGCGGGCAAGAGCGCGTGCAAGGCCAACGCCGCCGTGGCGCGCGAGCTCGCCTGCTGGGTCTGGGAGATCGGGTGCAGGTCTGAGGGGACCGTCCTCTAGCGGCCGGCTACAACCGACTCCCGCCGGGAGGGCCCGCGCCTCGACGCATCGCCGGCGCGAGTTCACGACCTTTTTGATGGGCAGCCCCCGGGCCGCGCCCGACAAAAGACTGGATTCGTACGATAGCGCCGGACGGAGAATCGAAATGCGGTGGGGTGCGCGGACATACCGGGCTGACCGCCGGAAGCGCACCCGCAAGAGCCCGCGGATATTAGCTTGCCAGGCAAGCGTCGACTAAGCCATGCAGCGTGCGCGGGCTCTCCCGACGGGAAACGAAAAAGCCCGGTTTCAAACCGGGCTCGAACGAACATGCCTATTGACAATGGCTTTCTCATATTACAAAAAAGCCCCCATTGCTGGGAGCTCTTTCATTCAATGGTGCGGGCGAAAGGACTTGAACCTTCATGGGGTTGCCCCCATACGGACCTGAACCGTACGCGTCTGCCAATTCCGCCACGCCCGCGTGCAGGAATTAGAATAACGGAGCGCCACCGCGAACGCAAGAACTATTTTTGAAAAAGTTTGCAGGCATTTTCCCAAGCGGCTTGCGCGATTGTTTCGGCGTCCTCACCTGTGCGATCGACACGGTCGTTAACCAGCGCGTTTGCCGTAATGGAGATCATTGCGGGCTCGCATTCAAGACCGCGGATGGGCTCCGGAGCCATATACGGGCAATCCGTCTCGAACAAAATTCGATCGAGTGGGGTTGCCGCAAATGCCTCGCGCACGTCGTCGTTTCGCTTAAAGGTGGCCGCGCCACCATAGGCGATATAGCAGCCCAGCTCCACAAAGCGCTCCATCGTGGCGCGGTCCTCGCCAAAGCAGTGCAGCACACAACCGGCCTGGGGCACGCCCACCTCGCGCAGTACGTTGTACGCATCAACGTGCGAGGTGCGCTCCCCATCCGAGTCCTCGTGACGCAGGTGCAGCTCCGCCGGCACATTGCGGCGCACGGCAAGCTCGAGCTGGCGCGCCATGCAATCAATCTGCACGTTATGGGGTGCCGGCGCGATATCGTCGTCATAGTCCATGTGATAGTCCAGGCCGATTTCGCCAATACCGGCGCATAAGGGGTCATCAAGTGCGGCAACGACCTGCGCATGAACGTCGTCGGTATAGTCCGGCGCGCCATACGGATGCACGCCGGCAAGATACTTGATCTGCGGGATATCCTGCATCGGAAGAATCTCGCGCACCAGCCAGTCGCTATAGTCCGCCACGCTGCGCTTGTCGGCAATGGGGTCGAACATCGTCACCAACAGGTCGACGCCCGCGGCTTTGGCGCGCACGAGCGTCTCGGGCACATCCTTGCCCCAAAACGAAAGCAGATGTGCATGCGTGTCGGCAAGCGGCGCCAAGGGCACGGGACAAGCAACCGTCGTCTTTTTCTTGGTAAACGTCACGCGTTCGGCATTAGGCGTCATGGATTAGCTCCCGGGCCAGACGGACAAAGTCGGCAACATCGAGCGTCTCGGCGCGCGTGGTGGGTGCGATACCGCAAACCTCAAAAGCGGCATCGAGCACGTCCTTGGCAAAACCGTTGGCGCTCATGGAATTGCGGATGGTCTTGCGACGCTGGGCAAATGCAGCATCAATCACGCGGGCCACAAACTCGCGGTCGAGTCCTTCGGGCACCACGCCGTCAACACGGTCGATACGCACGACGGCCGAGTCCACGTGCGGCGCCGGCATAAAGCAACGCGGCGGCACCTCAAAGCGACCCGTCACCTGCGCATACAGGCCGAGCTTTGCCGTATAGCCGCCATAGGTCTTGTTGCCCGGCACTGCGGCAATGCGATCGGCAACCTCCTTTTGCACCATGACCACGGCACGCTTGAGCGCGGGCATCGTCTGGAAGAACTGCAAGATGATCGTCGCCGCCACGTTATAGGGCAAGTTCGCGACAAATACCGTCGGCTCACCGCCGGCGGCCTGCTCAATCTGCTCCGGCGTCACCTTAAGCGCGTCGCCCATGATAAAGCGGAAGTTGGCGTAGTCGGCGGCGTGAGCATCGAGCACCGGCTCGAGCTCGGGATCGGCCTCGATCGACGTGACGCACGCCGCCTCCTGCAACAGCGCAAGCGTGAGCGTACCAACGCCCGGACCAACCTCGAGCACGCGCTCATCGCCTGCAAGCTCGGCAAGCTCGCAAATGCGCTCAATTACATGGTTGTCGATCAGGAAGTTCTGGCCCAGGCGATGCTTGGTCGCAAGGCCAAACTCCTCCAGCAGCTCCCTGGTGGCCGTGGGGTTTGCCAAAGGCGAAGTTGTCATGGTTGCCTCCTTAGCATGATGGCGGCGTCTTGAAACAAAAGGGCATGGACCGTGGCGGCCATGCCCTTACAGCTAAACAGCAAATTGCCGATATGGCGCGCTGCGTCTTAGCCCAGACGCGGGAACAGCGGCTCGCCCTTCTCGACAGGCTGACCGCCGGCAAGCAGGCCCCAAGCGCAAATGCCCTTGAGGTCGTCGGTCGCGGCCTCGTCCTCGCAGGACAGGCGGCGCAGGGCCTCGGCAGAGGTCTGAGGCATGAGCGGCATCAGCAGGTGGGCGGCAATGCGGATGGCCTCGAGCAGGTTGTAGATCACAAACGCCAGCTCGTCAGCCTTGGCCTCGTCCTTGGCAAGTGCCCAAGGCTCGGAGTCCTCGATGTAGTGGTTGGCGGCATGGATGAGCTCCATGACCTCGTCCTTGGCTCCGCCGTAATCGAGCACGTCCATCTTGGCCATGTAGCGCTCGACCAGACCATCGGCGATCTTTGCCAGCGGGTTGTCGAACGCATCGAACGATGCGGGCTTGGCGGGCGCGCAACCATCAAAGTACTTGCCGCTCATGTTGAGCGAACGCGAGATAAGGTTGCCCCAGCTGTTGGCCAGGTCGGCGTTGTAGACCTGCTCCATGCGATCGAAGCTGATGGCACCGTCGGTGCCGGGGACGACGTCGGTCATGAAGTAGTAGCGATAGCCCTCGACGCCCAACATGTCGATAACGTCCTGCGGAGCGATGGCGTTGCCGCGGCTCTTGGACATCTTCTCGGCCTTGCCGGTCTCGGCATTGCGCACGGTCAGGAAGCCGTGGGCAAAGACGTGCTCGGGCAGGGCCTCGCCGATGGCCATGAGCATGGCGGGCCAAATGACGCAGTGGAAGCGGATGATGTCCTTGCCCACGATGTGGAACTGCGCGGGCCAGCGATAGGCCAGCTCGGCACGCGCCTCGTCGGTGTCGACACCGTAGCCGACGGCCGTCATATAGTTGAGCAGCGCATCGAACCACACGTAGGTCACGTGACCCTCGTCAAACGGGACCTGAATGCCCCAGTCAAAGCTCGTACGGCTCACGGAAAGGTCGTTAAGGCCGCCCTCGACAAAGCTGCGAACCTCGTTCATGCGGAACGCAGGCTCGACAAAGTCGGGGTGCTCGTCATAGAGCTTGAGCAGCTTGTCCTGGAAGGCGGAAAGCTTAAAGAAGTAGGACTCCTCCTGCACGCGCTCAAGCGGACGGTGGCAGTCGGGGCACAGGTGCTGGCCGACGCTGCCGTACTCTTCGTCGCCCTTCTGGACCTGCGTATCGGTAAAGTAGGTCTCGTCAGGCACGCAATACCAGCCGTCGTAGCTGCCCTTATACAGGTAGCCGGACTCCTTCATGCGCTCCCACAGGTACTGCACGGCATGATGCTGGCGCGGCTCGGTGGTGCGGATGAAGTCGTCGTTGGAAATCTCGAGCTTGCTCCAAAGCTCCTTGAAGTGCGGGGCCTGGCTGTCGGTCCACTCCTGCGGCGTCATGTTGTGCTTGGCTGCGGCCTCGGCGACCTTCTCGCCGTGCTCGTCCATGCCGGTCAGGAACTTGACGTTATAGCCAGCGGAGCGGCGATAGCGAGCCTGAACGTCGGCGATGATGGTGGAATAAGCCGTGCCCAGGTGCGGATCGGCGTTGACGTAGTAGATGGGCGTCGTGATAAAGAACGAAGGCTTGCTTTGATCCATGGGGTTTGTCCTCCAGAAAAACGTTGCATACAGGGGATGATTCTAGCGCAAGGGCTGGATATCCTCCATCTATTGCATATCGAGCACCATGGCATAGACATCGCGCTTGCGGCGCGAATACTTCTGAGACAGGCGCTTGGCCACCGCAGAGGCGGGCTCTCCCTCCTCGAGCGCGGCGCGGATATCCTCGCGCAGGGCCTCGTCGGGATCCGCTGCCGCTGCGCCAACCGGCACGATACCGGCCTCCTCGTCCTCGCTCGGCGGCGCGATGACCAGCGCAATCTCGCCCTTTACCTCGCCGCGAGCACGCAGCTCCTCGGCGAGCTGGGCGGCGGGCCCGCGCAAGACTTCCTCGTGCAGCTTGGTGAGCTCGCGGCAGACGGCAACCTCACGCTGGGGAAAGACCTCCACCACGGCCTCGAGCGTCGCCACGATGCGATGTGGAGACTCGTAGAAGATGAGCGCGCCGGGCACCACGGCAAGGCGCTGCAAACGGCGCACACGGTCGCCGTGCTTTCGACCCAAAAAGCCCTCGAAGAAAAAATGCTCGCAGGAAATGCCGGACGAAACGAGCGCCGTGACGCAAGCAGAGGGCCCGGGAATAACTTCGACGGGCACATCGGCCTCACGCGCCGCCTCGACCAGCGCCTGGCCGGGATCGGACACGCTCGGCATGCCGGCGTCCGAGGCAAAGGCGAGGGTCTCCCCCGTCAGCAGACGGTCGACCAGGCCGGCGGCGCGGCTGGCGATCACATTCTCGTCGCAACGGACAAGCGGCTTGGAAATGCCCAGGTGCATCAGCAGCTTTGACGTCACGCGCGTGTCTTCGCAGCAGATGACATCGGCAGCGGCAAAGGTCTCGCCAACGCGCGGGGACAGGTCGCCCAGGTTGCCGATGGGCGTGCCGACCACATAGAGTTTGCCCGTATGGGCGCTGTTTTGCGTCATATCAACCTATTCAATCATGCCGCGCTCGAGCGTACCGAGCGCCGCGCGGGCGTCCCATGCTGCAATGCGCTTCTCGGTCTTCCACGTTTGGAAGAACCAACCGGCAGCCGGCGCAAACGAAGCCAGCTGATTGGCGATAAACACGCGCTCGTAGGCATTGCGGCCCTCGGGCGTAACCGACGAGTTGGCAAAGATCGCCGCGCCCGACCATTCGCCCACCAGCACGGGGAACCCAGTCGAAATCGCTTCTTTAAGCTCGCGCTTGTTACGCGAAATCGCCGTCGTCAGCCCGCGGGGGCTCGTGATATCGAGCGCATACTCGTCACGGTAATGGTACAGGTGAAGGTCCATGTAGACGTTCTTGTACTTGGCGCCGCGCATAAAATGCTTCCACTCGTTGGGATGCCCCGACGACGAGAAGACGACAATCTTATCCTCGGGCATATACGAACGGACGAGCTCATAGGCGTCGCGATAGAAGTTGCGCAGGTAGTGCGCCGGAATGCCATCCGTCATGGTGAAGAGGCTCTTGCGGACACTCATCTGCGGCGTATCCAGCAGCTCAATGCCCAACAGGCTCTCGGCCTCGCCGTAGCGATCGGCCAAGCGCTCGAGCACGTCGAGTGCGACATGACGACCGTTGGTGGACGAATGCCACTCGGCAACAGCCTCTGGCGTGGCGGGCGAATCGTTGGAATCGCCCTGGCCACCGGGCACAGTTGCTAGATCAAGCAGCACGCGGATGTCGTACTTGGCAGCCCACTCAATTGCACGGTCGATGTAGTCGACAACCGAGATGTAGGACGCATCGGACTCCTGCGAGCCAAAGGCATACCAGGGCACCGGCAGACGCACGGCGTTGAGGCCGATCTGCGCCATGCGACGGAAATCGTCCTCGCTCACAAACGTCTCGTAATGACGGCGCATGCGCTCGTTATAGGCGGCGGTGCCCATGGCCTCCTGCAGCTCGGCCGCGTTGGATGCACCGGTCGCCGCGTATAGCGACGGGGTCACCCAAGGCTCGGGAATAAACCAGCCAGAGAGATTAACGCCGAGTATCCTCTCCATCACTGCCCCCTTTTGAATCATACGGGCTAAGCCCGCATCGCTCTTGTATGACATATCTATCGATTTGAGTATACCCGCGCATGCAGACAGGCGACCGAACGGTCTGTAAAGTGACGCGAAAGTGAGAGGAATATCTGGGAACAGGCGGGCTCGGGATGGTGCGACGAGATGTGCACGCACGTCGGAAGTAAGCGCCGGAAAGCGCATCCCGCTCTGGGTCAAAATAATGGGATGCATTTTCCGCGGAACCCCACAAAAAAAGAAAAAGGACCCCTTTGCAGAGGTCCTAGTCAATTCAAGGTGGCGGGGAAGGGAATCGCGTCCGCGCGCTGCGCGGACGGACCGCTGCGGCGCTTGCGCGCCTTGCGAGCTGCGCTGGCAAACGCTATCGCGTTTCCTCAGCTCCGCGCCCTCACGGGGTTCGATTCCATGTGGGGGCTGCATAAAAGACGATATGAGAAAGCCATTGGGGCCGCCTCCCCCGCGGCGCAGCTTCTTTCCGCGGGCTCGGGGTGCCACAATGGGCTTTGAGTATCGGCCCGTGCGGTAGCCCTTACCGCACCTGCGGGGAGGAGGCTTCCCATG
>DBFBAP010000023.1:0-78197 GCA_048245415.1 Collinsella sp.
CTGTTTAAGTTTGCTGCTCTACAGTCCTGCGCAAGACGGAAAGCACATTAAGTGCTTTCCTTTGCGTGCGGAACTCGCGACAAACTTAAACAGCGGGCCGCCCGGACCGGGAATCCGACGTGCTCGTCGGGGCAACGTTCCCTACCAAAAAGGGACAGGTTTATTTTGGTCGGTTTTATCTGGGAAAACGCCACTCTTCACGGTGATCCACATCCATTTGCCACGTTCTTCCGAGAATCAGACGAATAACTTCCAATCCACTCGTCCATATAACGCTAAAAAGGCCGCTTCCCCTCTTGGGAAGCGGCCCAGACCTTACGAATAGACGATGGTAAAGGGTACTTCTGTTTCGGTCTCTCCTGTTGATGTGTACCTCGTGCCCTCAAGGGTTACCGAGACCACCTGATCGACATTGATCAGTTTTGTCGGCACCGAGATGTTCTCTCCGCTATTGCGCGTCAGCGAGACATAGAAATTGTACGCGCCCGCAGCATCGTCTTCGATAATCTGCTCCGATCCATCCTTGTAGGTAACGGTCAACTTTTTCGTGACTGCGTCAATGCCCAGATCATCGATGTGCGTCTGGATGGAAAACGGGCTGATCTCGAGAGGCGAGTCATCGGAGCGGAGTTCCTTTGTATCGACGTACGCTCCGACGCTAAACTCGGGCGTCGATGCCTCGAACGGCTTCGCATCCTCGCCTTCGCCCTCTGTCCAGGAGATATTCCAAGTGACAGCGCGTCGTAAATCTCGATCGCGATTCCAAGATGCAAAGTACATCGTGCCGTTAATGACCGTGTCGCTTGATGTGTCTTTATCAATTGTGCAGCGTGTGTCAGCCCATTCCTCGCCGAAGTTCATGCTGGGCGTGCCGATGCCTTGTTCTTCTTCACCATAGAGAACAAGTTCGCCCGTCTCTGCTGCCGGCTTGTAGTAGTTAACGCCATTTGGATTGGACAACGTAAACGTCACGGCTCCGCAGCCGTTTTGGTCAATAGCCATCTCATGGATATCGAGCGTATAGCCGTTGCCCTCGACGGACAGATTAACCTCCTGGACTGCACCCTCCAGGCTTTGGGGCGCGATGCCGTCACCAAACTCTCTGGTGTAGGTGTATTTAGTCCCCGATGAGCCACCGTTGGTCCAGGTGATGGAATCCCCGTTGCCGTGGTTTCCCCAGGCTGAGGCAAAATATCTGGAATTGACGACGGCGTAGGCGACCCCTCCGGTCGCCAGCACTCCGACAAGACATCCAACAACGGCAACATACAGAGGCTTCGCGTGACCCTTTCGACGAAGCGGCTCGCCAGCGGCAGCATAAAGCACACGGTCGGCAAGATGATTGGATTTCACGGTCGCCCTCCTCTAGGATGAATTTGAGCTTCGATCGACCGCGAGCTAAACGCGTTCGAACGGTCGCGGCTGGTACATGCAACAACTCGGCAATCTCTGAGGTCGAAAAGCCCAGATAGTAATAGAGCACGATGGGAACACGGAATCGCTCCGGAAGTCGCATAACGTCTGACAGGACCGCCTTGGTCTCATCCTGCGCTGTCGAAAGCGACTCGGCCAGGTTCTCAATATCCTTCACACGCCTCCATGGCTTTCGAAAGAGCGATTTACATTCATTGATCGTGACCCGGATAAGCCAGCGGCGAAGATGCTCCCAACTCTCAAAATGTCCATCGCTTTTAAGCAGCTTAAGAAAGACATCCTGGGCAACATCGTCGGCGTCGGCACAATCGCGCAGGTACGTCAATGCGATCCGAAACACGACATCCCGGTGATCTTCGACCGCCTGTCTAAATGCCTGTTCTTCCATAATCACCTCCCGGTGACGTTAATGATTCTTGCTGAGGCCCTCACCATAGATACGCTTTGACCGAACGAAATGTTTCAAATTCAAGCAGGAATAACCTACCAAAAAAAACTCTGCCCCTTATTGGCAAGGGATCGACGGAACGCAACAGGTTGAGCATACGCAAGCGAGCGGCCCCCAGAGCGTACAATCTGTCATTCAAAAGGCAGGGCATTGACCTTTTGGTCATGCCCTGCCTTTTGAATGACAGATTGTAGCTCTGGGGGCCGCGCAGCGACGGAGATCGCCGCCGTTCGTTAGAACGGCGGAACTAGTTACTCCTCGTCGTTGTCCTTGGCCTCTTCGGCGTCGTCGGTGTCCACGAGCTGGTTGAGCAGCTCGTCGAGGGACGCCATGTCCTCGTTGATCGCGCCGTTGGCGGGAGCCTTCTTGTCGTCGATCGGGGCGCCCAGAAGCTCCTCGTCGGCGTCGGCGTGATGCGTCGGAGCGGAGGTACCCAGCAGGATATCGTCCGGACCGTCGGGGCTAAAGACCATCTGCAGCAGCTGCGAGAGGTCTTCCTCGTCGGCAACGTCGTCGTTGTTCTCGAGGATGTAGAGCAGGTCGTGGGCCTCGAGGCCGTCACGGAGCTCCTCGATCGCCTTGGCACCGATGCCATCGATGCGCAGCAGATCCTCCTCGGACTTGCCAACCAGATCGCCGACTGTCTCGATGCCAACCTCGCTGAACTTGTTGGTCCAGCGCTGCGACACGCCCAGGTCGTCGAACAGGTACAGACGAGCCTTCTCGGCGGAGATGGTGTGGCCGTTGCGGGTGAACGAACCGTCAGCACCACCGAACTCGTCGTAGCCGGCCCAGTCGAGCTGCTGCGGAAGCTGCTCGTCCAGGTCCTTGAGCTCCACAGGAGCCCACTCGGGCAGCGACTTGGCGTTGGGCGAAGCCGGACCGTCAATGTCCACATAGCCGTCGGCCGTGCGATACGTCAGCTTGGCGTTGGCGTACGGCTTGAGGCCGGTACCAGCCGGGATCTTCTTACCGACGATGACGTTGGACTTAAGGTCGAGCAGGTGGTCGACCTTGCCCTCGATGGCAGCCTCGGTAAGGACGCCGGCGGTACGGATGAACGAAGCGCTCGACAGCCAGGAGTCGATGTTGGACGCGACCTTGAGCGTACCCAGGATGACGGGCTCGGCCACAGGAGCCTGACCGCCCAGACGGGCAACGCGCTCGACCTCGTCGGCGAACTCGTAGCGGTCGACGTACTGACCAAGCAGATACTTGGAGTCACCGGGGTTGGTGATCTGAACGCGACGCAGCATCTGACGTGCGAGCACCTCGATGTGCTTGTCGTTCAGGTCGACGCCCTGGCTGGTGTAGACGTCCTTGACGCTCTCGACGAAGGTGTGCATCGTCGACTCGATGTCGGTCAGCTTGCGCAGGTTGCGGAAGTTGACGAAGCCCTTGGTGATCTGGTCGCCGGCGCGAACCTCGCAGCCGTCCTCGATCTCGGGCATAAAGCGCACCGAAGCGGGGACGCGACGCTCGTCGAGGACACGGGTGTGATCCTCGGAGTCGGTGAGCGTCAGCACGTACTCGGACTTCTCGGGCTTAATCGAGAGGTGGCCGGAGTACGGAGCCAGCTCGGCCTCGCGACCCAGGATCTTCTCGTTGACGTTGCCGACGATATCGAACATACGGCTGACCGTAGGCAGACCCTGCGTAATATCGTCGACGCCAGCGACGCCGCCGGAGTGAATGGTACGCATCGTAAGCTGCGTACCGGGCTCGCCGATGGACTGGGCGGCAATAATGCCGACCGCGGTACCGATGGCGACCGGACGACGGGTGGAAAGATCCCAGCCGTAGCACTTCTGGCACACGCCGTACTTGGAGCGGCAGGTGAGCAGCGCGCGAAGCTTGACCTTCTTGAGGCCCGCATCGACCATCTTCTGGATGTCGGCGACCTTCTCGATGTAGCCGTCCTGCTCAAAGAGCACGGTGCCATCGGGGGCCACGACGTCCTCAATGAAGCAACGGCCGACGAGGTCGGTGTTGAGGTCGGTGGTGCCGGGGATGATGAGGTTGTAGGTGACGCCCTCGTGCGTACCGCAGTCCTCCTCGCGGACGATGACGTCCTGGGCCACGTCGACCAGACGACGGGTCAGGTAACCAGAGTCCGAGGTGTGGGATGCGGTATCGACCAGGCCCTTACGGGCGCCGTAGGTCGAAATGAAGTACTCGAGCGGCAGCAGGCCCTCGCGGAAGTTCGCCTTAATGGGAAGGTCGATCGTCTCGCCGGACATGTCTGCCATCAGTCCACGCATGCCGCCGAGCTGACGCAGCTGGGTCTTAGAACCACGGGCGCCGGAGTCGGCCATCATGTACAGCGGGTTCTCCTCGTCGAACATGTCGAGCATGAGCGCTGCGACCTTGTCGGTACAAGCGGTCCACTCGTTAACGACTTCGATGTGGCGCTCCGTCTCGTTGATGAAGCCCTCCTCGAAGTACTCGTTGATCTGGTCGACGTTGGCCTGGGCGCGATCGAGCAGCTCCTGCTTCTCGGCAGGGATGAGAGCGTCCCACACCGAGATGGTGAGGCCGGCGCGGGTAGCGTAGTGGAAGCCGGAGTACTTGATGGCGTCGAGGATCGGGCCGACCTTGGCCTCGGGGTAACGATCGCAGCAGTCGGCAACCAGCTTGGCCACGTCGCCCTTGACCATCTTGTAGTTCATGAACTCATAGTCTTCGGGCAGGCACTGGCGGTTGAAGATGATGCGGCCGATGGAGGTCTCGAAGCGCGCGGTCTTGTTGCCGGTGACGTCGTAGTCGACAAACTCGTTCTTGCCGTTCTTAACGCGGAAGATACGGGTGCCGTCCTCGTTGATGACATTGGCGTCGGCAGCGGACACGCGGACCTGAATCTTGGCCTGCATGTCGACCTCGGAGCGGCAGTCATAGGCGTGCAGCGCGTCGTCGAAGCTGGCGAACACGTGGTTCTCGCCCGGCAGACCGTCGCGGACCTGGGTCAGGTAGTACACACCGATGATCATGTCCTGCGAGGGGATGTTAACCGGCTTGCCGGATGCCGGCGAGCGCAGGTTGTTCGCAGAGAGCATGAGCACGCGGGCCTCGGCCTGAGCCTGGCTGGACAGCGGCACGTGGACAGACATCTGGTCGCCGTCGAAGTCGGCGTTGAAGGGCGAGCAGACCAGCGGATGCAGGTGGATAGCCTTGCCCTCGACCAGCACCGGCTCAAAGGCCTGGATGGACAGACGGTGCAGGGTCGGTGCACGGTTGAGCAGCACGACGCGGCCGTCGATGACCTCTTCGAGGATGTCCCACACAAAGGTGGCACCGCGGTCGATAGCGCGCTTGGCACCCTTGATGTTCTCGACCTTGCCAAGCTCGACCAGGCGCTTCATGACGAAGGGCTTGAAGAGCTCCAGCGCCATGGTCTTGGGCAGACCGCACTGGTGCAGCAGCAGCTTGGGGTCGGTAACGATAACCGAACGGCCGGAGTAGTCGACACGCTTACCCAGCAGGTTCTGACGGAAACGACCCTGCTTGCCCTTGAGGGCCTCGGCGAGCGACTTGAGCGGGCGACCGCCACGGCCAGAGACCGGGCGACCACGACGGCCGTTGTCGAACAGGGCGTCCACGGACTCCTGGAGCATGCGCTTCTCGTTGTTCACGATGATCGCGGGGGCGTCCAGGTCGAGCAGGCGCTTGAGTCGGTTGTTACGGTTGATCACGCGACGATACAGGTCGTTGAGGTCGGACGCGGCGAAGCGGCCGCCGTCGAGCTGGACCATCGGGCGCAGATCGGGCGGAATGACCGGGATGACGTCCAGGATCATGTTCGCGGGGCTGTTGCCGCCCTTCAGGAAGGCGTCAACGACCTCAAGGCGCTTGACGGCCTTCTCGCGCTTCTGCTTCTGGGAATCCTCGTCGGCAATGATGGCCTTGAGCTTCTCGGCCTCGGAGGGGAGGTCGATGGCAGCGAGCAGGTCGCGGACGGCCTCGGCACCCATGCCACCCTTGAAGTACATCGAGTAGTAGCGGGTCATCTCGCGGAACAGCGGCTCATCGGAAATGAGGTCGCGCTCGCTGAGCTTCATGAAGGCGTTGAAGGCGTCCGTGCGGAGCTGCTTCTCGTCCTTGCACTCTTCCTCGATGTCGACGATGCCGGAGGCGATCTCCTCGGGGGTCAGCGGCTCCTCGTCGGAGAACTCGTCAAAGTTCTCGGGGTCGCCCTGCTCCTTGAGGGACTCGATCTGGCGGGCGCACTCGGCATCGATCTCTTCCAGATCGGCGGCGAGCTCCTCGCGCAGGTCGTCGGCGTCGGCCTCGCGAGCCTCGTAGTCGACCTCGGTGATGATGTAGCTGGCAAAGTACAGAACCTTCTCGAGGTCCTTGGACTTGATGTCGAGCATACGGCTCATCGGGAAGCTCGTGGGGCTCTTGAAGTACCAGATGTGGGACACGGGAGCGGCGAGCTCGATGTGGCCCATGCGGTCGCGACGCACCTTGGCCGAGGTGACCTCGACGCCGCAGCGCTCGCAAACGATGCCCTTAAAGCGGATGCCCTTGTACTTGCCGCAGGAGCACTCCCAGTCCTTGGCGGGACCGAAAATCTTCTCGCAGAACAGGCCGTCCTTCTCGGGCTTGAGGGTACGGTAATTGATGGTCTCCGGCTTCTTGACCTCACCGTGCGACCAGGAACGGATCTGGTCGGCGGAGGCAAGGGAGATCTTTACCGAGTCAAAATCAGTAGCTTCGAAATCTGCCACAGTCAACTACTCCTTATCAGTGGTCGTGGCGGCGACAGCCTCGGGTGCCTCGGCGGTCTCGGCATCCTGGGCCTCGACGTCGGCGTCAACGCCGGCGAGCGCAGCCAGGTCGTCGAGAGCAGAGGTCTCCTCGGCGGTCACAGGGGCGGAGGCGTCCTCGTCGGCATCGTGCATGGGCTCGATGTCCAGTGCGAGCGAACGAATCTCCTTGACGAGAACCTTGAAGGACTCGGGGATACCCGGAACCGGAACGTTCTCGCCCTTGACGATGGACTCGTAGGTCTTGACGCGGCCCACGGTATCGTCGGACTTGACGGTCAGGATCTCCTGCAGGACGTTGGAAGCACCGTATGCGTACAGTGCCCAAACTTCCATCTCGCCGAAGCGCTGGCCGCCGAACTGGGCCTTGCCGCCCAGAGGCTGCTGGGTAACCAGGCTGTAAGGGCCGGTCGAACGGGCGTGGATCTTGTCGTCGACCATGTGGCCGAGCTTAAGGATGTAGGACGTACCCACGGTAATGGGCTCGCGGAACTCCTCGCCGGTGCGGCCGTCGAACAGACGGGTCTTGCCGCGCTCGTCAAGCTGGGTGACAAACTCGGGACGCATGTGATCGCCAAAGGCAGCGGTGGCCTTGTTGAGCATGTTCTTGTTGGCACGACGGATGACCTCGGCGATCTCGTCCTCCTTGGCGCCGTCGAAGACGGGCGTCGCGGTGAAGAACGGACCGGGGACGTACTTGTCGGAGTCGGCCTGCTCGGTATCCCAACCGCAGGCAGCAGCCCAGCCAAGGTGGCACTCGAGCAGCTGGCCGACGTTCATACGCGAAGGAACGCCCAGCGGGTTGAGGATAACGTCGATCGGGGTGCCGTCAGCCATGTAGGGCATGTCCTCGACCGGCAGAACGTTGCAGATAACACCCTTGTTGCCGTGGCGACCGGCAATCTTATCGCCCTGCTGGATCTTACGACGCTGGGCGACGTAGACGCGCACCTGCTCGTTGACGCCGGGGGCCAGGTCGTCGCCGTTCTCGCGGCTAAAGCGGACGACATCGATGACGCGGCCGTAAGCGCCGTGAGGCATCTTAAGGGAGGTGTCGCGGACGTCGTGGGCCTTGGCACCGAAGATGGCGCGCAGCAGGCGCTCCTCGGCGGTCAGAGCGCTCTCGCCCTTAGGCGTGACCTTGCCGACCAGGATGTCGCCAGGGCCGACCTCGGCGCCGATGCGGATAATGCCGTCCTCGTCGAGGTTGGCAAGCATATCCTCAGAGAGGTTCGGGATCTCGCGGGTGATCTCCTCGGGGCCGAGCTTGGTGTCGCGGGCATCGATCTCGTGACGGGTGATGTTGATGGTCGTCAGCAGGTCCTCGGCCACCAGGCGCTCGGACACGACGATACCGTCCTCGTAGTTGAAGCCTTCCCACGGCATGTATGCCACGGTGAGGTTCTGACCCAGTGCGAGCTCGCCATGATCGGTCGAAGGACCGTCAGCCAGGGGCTCGCCCTGCTCAACGGTGTCACCGACGCGCACGAGCGGACGGTGGTTGATGCAGGTGGACTGGTTGGAGCGCTGGTACTTGGCCAGGTGATACTCGTCCATGCCGCCGGCATGCTTGACGATGATCTTGGCGGCGTCGGCAAAGATGACCTCGCCGGCGTTCTTGGCCAGGGTGACCTCGCCGGAGTCCAGGGCGGCGCGACGCTCCATGCCGGTACCGACATAGGGAGCGGCGGGGTGAACCAGCGGCACGGCCTGGCGCTGCATGTTAGCGCCCATCAGCGTACGCTTGGCGTCGTCGTGCTCGAGGAACGGGATCAGCGTGGCTGCGACGGAGAGCATCTGACGCGGCGAGACGTCCATGTAGTCGACGTCCTCGACAGGCACGTCGGCGGGAGCGCCGAAGGAGCCGTCGAAGTCGCGGGTACGGGCGATCACGGTGTGCGGGCGGACAAGCTTGCCCTCGGCATCGGTCGTGATGAACTCGTTGGTCTTGGGATCGAGCGGCGTGTTGGCCGGCGCGATGACGTGCTTCTCTTCCTCGTCAGCGGTCATCCAGTCGATCTGGTCGGTGGCAACGCCGTTCTCGACGCGGCGGAACGGAGCCTCGATGAAGCCGTACTCGTTGACGCGGGCGTAGAGGGCGAGCGAGCCGATCAGGCCGATGTTGGGGCCTTCGGGGGTCTCGATCGGGCACATGCGGCTGTAGTGCGAGTTGTGAACGTCGCGGACGGCCGTCGGCACGTTGGTGCGGCGGCTGGAGCCGGACTTGTGGCCGGCAAGACCGCCAGGGCCGAGTGCGGACAGACGGCGCTTGTGGGTCAGACCGGTCAGGGGGTTCGCCTGGTCCATGAACTGCGAGAGCTGCGAGGAACCGAAGAACTCCTTGATGGAGGCCACGATCGGGCGGATGTTGATGAGCGACTGCGGGGTGATCTCGTCGATGTCCTGGGAGCTCATGCGCTCACGGACGACGCGCTCCATACGGCTCATGCCGATACGGAACTGGTTGGCGACGAGCTCGCCGACGGTACGGATGCGGCGGTTGCCAAAGTGGTCGATGTCGTCGACCTTGAAGCCCTGCTCGCCGGCAGCGAGGGACAGCAGGTAGCGCAGCGTCGCGACGATATCCTCGTCGGTGAGCACCGTGACCTCTTCCTCGGTGGTGAGGTTGAGCTTCTTGTTGACCTTGTAACGACCGACGCGGGCCAGATCGTAGCGCTGCGGGTTGAAGAGCAGGCCCTCGAGCAGGCTGCGGGAAGCGTCCACGGTGGGAGGCTCGCCCGGGCGCAGGCGACGGTAGATCTCGATAAGGGCATCCTCGCGGGTGAGGGCGGTGTCGCGCTCCAGGGTGCGCTTGATCACATCGGAGTTGCCGAGCAGCTCGATGATGTCGTCGTTGGTGACGGCAATGCCAAGGGCGCGCAGGAACATCGTGGCGCTCTGCTTGCGCTTACGGTCGATGGAGACCATGAGCTGGTCGCGCTTGTCGACCTCAAACTCGAGCCAGGCACCGCGGGACGGGATGATCTGGGCCTTGTAGATCTGCTTGCCCGAATCCATCTCGGAGCTGTAGTACACACCCGGGGAGCGGACGAGCTGCGAGACGACGATACGCTCGGTACCGTTGATGATGAAGGTGCCCTGATCGGTCATCATGGGGAAGTCGCCCATGAAGACGAGCTGCTCCTTGATCTCGCCGGTCTCCTTGTTGGTAAGACGGACGTCGGTCAGAAGCGGGGCCTGATAGGTCATGTCCTTCTCGCGGCACTCCTCGACGGTGTGCGCGGGGTCGCCAAACTGATGCTCGCCGAAGGTAACCTCGAGAACATGGTTCTGGCTCTGGATGGGGCTGGATTCCTTGAACGCCTCACGAAGGCCCTCGTCCTTAAAACGCTCAAAGGATTCCCTTTGAACAGAGATAAGGTTGGGGAGCTCCATGGCCTCCGGGATTTTCCCGAAGCTGACGCGCTTGCGCTCAGTGGCAGTGTATGCGTAGGTCACCAGGTTTTTCCTCCTTCACGGAAATGCTCGGTGGGTTGGCGAGGCATAGCTTCGCCAGTTATCGCAACCTAATAGTTTATCAGGTACCGACCGTTGGGCAAGAAAAGCCTTGACGCGATTGAGTTTTTGGAGTAGCAAAGTTTTTCGACAGAAAACACGCAGGTAGATGCATGTGTATCGAACGTCTGTTCATATATTTTCTGTGAACAGAGAGCCAGCAATCGCAGCTCTTATAAAAAACGGGCGCGAACCGAGGTCCGCGCCCGTAAATGTCGATGCCCGAAGGCTTACTTGCGCATCAAGCCGCCGTGCTCGTCGATGGCGTCCCAGAAGGCGCTTGCAAAGCGAGGGTCGCTTGCAGCCATGAGGGCGTTGGTGGCCATCCAGCCAGAGGGAGTACCGGTGTCGTAGCCCGACAGCGGGTCGATGACGACGGCATACATGGCCTCACGGTCGAGCGAACGGGCCATGGCGTCGGTAAGCTGGATCTCGCCGCCCTTGCCGGCCTGCTGATCTGCCAGCAGGTCCATGACCAGCGGGCTCAGCAGGTAGCGACCGACGATGTACAGGTTGGACGGAGCCGCCTCGGGAGCGGGCTTCTCGACCAGACCGCCGATGCGCCAGACAGCGCCCGGCTCTGCATCGGCAACGTCCTCGGCACCCTCGAGCGAACCGACGCGCTCACCGGCGATAACGCCGTAGCGGCTGACTTCCTCCGGCGAGCAAGCAGCGACGGCGATAACCGAAGCGCCACCGTGCTCCTTGGAAACGGCGAGCATCTTGTCGCAGATGTCGCGGTTAGGCACAACGTAGTCGCCCAGAAGAACCAGGAAGTTCTCCCCTGCCACGGCGTCGGCAGCAGAGCGGATAGCATGGCCGAGGCCCTTGGGCTCGTACTGATAACGGAAGTCGACCGGCATACCGCCAGCGTGGGCGACGGCATCGGCATAGGCGTTCTTGCCGCGCTCGCGCAGCAGGTTCTCGAGCGAGCGATCGGGCTGGAAGTAGTTCAGTAGCTCGGGCTTACCGGGAGAAGTAACGATGATGGCATCGTCGACCTCCTCGGGGTCGAGCGCCTCCTCAACGACATACTGGATGACCGGCTTGTCGAGAACCGGCAGCATCTCTTTGGGCGTGCACTTGGTGCCAGGCAGAAAACGCGTGCCAAGACCGGCGGCGGGGATGATTGCCTTCATGTTATTCAAAGATCCTTTCGCAGGCGCAAAAGCGCCCCATGCGTGCGGCACACAGCCGCAGACCAAATTGCGATACCCAAGCATCTTACCGCTGGAACCATATATCACTACAAGGCAGAGACAATTCTTCAGCAGGTCAACGCAAATTATTGCTCGAATGGTGCAATTTTATTGCCCAACGGCAGGGCACCCGATACGACGCAAATCACAGAACATGGCAGTTTGAGCAACCGATGCCGAGGGACCGAAAAACAAAAAAAGACGGGGCTCGCAATGCGAACCCCGTCTGCAAAGAAATCTGGCGAGAAAGCCTGATTACTTGAGGGTGACAGCAGCGCCAGCAGCCTCGAGCTTCTCCTTGGCAGCCTCGGCGTCCTCCTTCTTGGCACCCTCGAGAACAGCCTTGGGAGCGCCCTCGACGACCTCCTTGGCCTCCTTCAGGCCAAGGTTGGTGAGCTCACGGACGGCCTTGATGACCTGGATCTTGTTGTCGCCGAAGCCCTCGAGCACGACGTCAAACTCGGTCTTCTCCTCGGCCTCAGCAGCGCCAGCAGCGGGAGCGGCGACAACAGCGGCAGGAGCAGCGGCGGAAACGCCGAAGGTGTCCTCGATAGCCTTAACGAGCTCGGAAGCCTCGAGAAGGGTCATTTCCTTAAGAGCATCGATGATCTCATCGGTGGTAAGCTTAGCCATTTCTAAGTCCTTTCGGTTTCCGTGCGGATGCACGGAGATCAGTTAAAACACGGCGCGAATGCGCCAGGGGTGCGGCGTTGCCGCCGCGGGTGAAAACAGCGACTAGGCTGCCTTCTGCTCGGAGACCTGCTGGATCGAACGAGCGAGACCAGAGGAAACGCCGTTGACGCAGACAGCGATGTCGCGAGCGAAACCGGAGATGAGACCGGCGATCTGGCCGAGAAGCTGATCCTTGGTGGGCAGCTCGGCGATAGCCTTAACATCATCAGCGGAAACGGCCTTGCCGTCGGAGATACCGCCCTTGATCTCAAGGACGCCCTTGGACTTAGCGGAGAAGTCCTTAAGGGCCTTAGCGGCCTCGACCGGCTCGGTCTCGTAGAACACATAAGCGACGGGGCCGGCGAGAATCTCGTCGATCTCGGGCTGCTCCTGGTTCTTGAGGGCGATCTTGACCAGGTTGTTCTTGTAGACCTTCATCTCGGCGCCGCACTCGCGAAGCTGATGACGCAGCTCCTGAGCCTGCTTAACCGTCAGACCGTTGTAGTTGACGACGAACAGACCGGCGTTCTCGGCGATACGGGACTCGATCTCTGCAACCTTGTCGATTTTGTACTGCTGGGGCATGAATTACACCTCCTCGAATTCTTTCCGGGCACGGTCCGCCACAAGGACGTGACGGGGGCATGTCCAAAAAGAAAGCCCCCGCGCTGCATGAGCGACGGGGGCGAGAAGACATATCTACTCGACCACCTCGGCTGGCGGGATATCCCATTAAGCTCGCGGGTAAGACCCGTTTGCGCCGGCTGTCTCTGGCAGCGGATTCGTGCGTGAACCGAAAGTATTATGGCGGGGACCCCGGCGTCGGTCAACGGACACGAGGATTCGTACACAAACCCTGCATACGCTCCGGTCCGAGGGGCCGGGTTGAGATTTTCGCTCGGTCAAGTCCTGGCTCGCACGAAGAGCACATTAAGTGCTCTTCGGCTCGTGCGGAATCTACGAAAATCTCAACCCGGCCCCTCGGACCGGAGCTGCGGTAACTTTGCTACGAATCCTCGTGTCCGTTGAGCGACGCGCCCCACGCATAACCCTTATGTCGGTGGGCTGATGTGTTGCGTCCCGTTGGGCTATAAGATTGAAACGAAGGTTGACAGGCGGTGGAGACCTTCGTCCAGATTTTTGCCGGAGACGCAGTAGCTTAGGCGGATGTGGCCTTCGGTTCCGAAACAGTCGCCCGGGACTAGGGCTACGTTTGCCTCTTTGATGGCTTTGATGCAGAAGTCTTCGCTGGTTAGGCCGAACTTTTTGATGCTTGGGAAAGTGTAGAAGGCTCCTGCGGGCTCTACTACGTCGAGGCCCATGGCGTCTAAGGCTGCGAGTACGCGTTCGCGGCGGGCTCGGTAGACTTTGAGCATGGGGGTTGGGTCGACGGTCAGGGCTCGGGCTGCGGCGTCCATTTCGAAGGAGACGGCACTCGATACTAAGTATTGGTGAGCCTTGGCGATCTCGGCGATGACGGGTGCCGCTGCCGCGAGCCAGCCCAGGCGCCAGCCGGTCATGGACCAGGGCTTGGAGAAGCTCTCGATGACGACCGTCTGCTCACGCAGCTCCGGGTGACGCTGGGCCAAGCGCTCGTAGCCATCCACATAGACCAGGCGGTTGTATACGTCGTCGCAGACCACGTAGATGCCTGCCTGCTCTGCCACGCGTGCCACGGCGTCGAGCGATGCCGCGTCGAGGATGCAACCCGTAGGATTGTTGGGCGAGCAGATGACGATGGCCTTGGTCGCCGGCGTCACGCAAGCACGAAGCGCATCCTCGTCAATCTGAAATTGCGCAGGCTCCGTATCCAAAAAGACTGCTTTGGCGTGGTTGGCCACGACGATGCTTTCGTACAGGCCAAAGGCCGGCGTGGGAATAATGACCTCGTCGCCGGGGTTGAGCATAGCCATGAATGTTGCCGACAGTGCCTCGGTCGCACCGTCGGTCAGGATGACCTCATCGGCGGAAAACGCCAGGCCCGCGTCCCCCATGTAGGCAGATAACGCCTCACGCAGGGCGGGGCGACCGTTGTTGGGCGGATAGTGCGTGTCACCGCGGCCCAACGAAGCAGTCACCTCGGCGCTAATCACATCGGGCGTGGGAAAATCGGGCTCGCCGAGCGCGAGCGCGATGCACCCCGGGTGCTGGGCGGCGAGCGCATTGATCCGGCGGATACCGGAGGGCTTGAGCGTGGCAAGCGAGGTATTCATGGGCAGACGCATGGCGTTCCTTTCGTAAGGGTTGCACTAGGATAGCGCGGCGAGGCGCCGCCAGACGGTGTAACCTAAACGGAAACGAGCCGGAAAGGAGATGGCATGGAGACGATCGCGCGCGGCGATAAGCCCAAAACGCTGCAAACTATTGCGTATATCAGTATTCCCAATAGCGCCGATCTTGAGTTTTTGCTCTGGGACCTGCAGGATGCCATCGCCGCCTATGCTCAACTTTCCGGCACCGCACTCCCCCGCCCAGTCGACTTGAAGGCGGATGATGCCGACGGCGTTGCCGATGGCATCGTGCTGGCCATTGAAGATATGGCTGACGATGAGACGTTGACTGCTATCGAGCAGGCGCTTGAGCGCTTTGGCGGTACGGGAACGCGTGTCTATGCCGTGATCCGAGCCGCACGACAGGGCGCTGAACAGGCGTGTGGGACCGCCGTTCGTCTGCACAAGGTATGCGAGCGCCATGACCAATTGTGGTGTGGCGGCGTTGCCATCTGCGCCGGCAGCGGCATTGCGGCGCTTCGTCGCTCTCCGCGCATGGGACTCTTGCGCCGACCTTTTTCGGAAGCGATGGATAAGCTTGTGGGCGCTGTGCGCATGGGCTGCTCCGTCGAGCATGCACAGCGACTTGGCGGCGGCAATGCCGCCAACGTCGGCACCGACGGCATGGTTTGCGCCGAGCCAGCCGTGCCCGCGCCGATCTGGCGAGGCGTTCTGAAACGTCTGGGCGCCCACGCTCAAACAAAAATCTAAATTAAATAACAGCCCAGTCAACGGCTTCGTGCCAACGCTCGACAAGCCGCTCCAAACGCCACGCCGCGTTGGCAGGACTCGTCGACGGCAGCACGATGGCGGGTAGCCCCGTCCGCTCTTGTAGATAGCGTTTGTAGAGTCGCCCTGCCGTACCGCCGTTACAGACAACGACCTCGATCGGCGCGGCATCGGTAATGCGCTCGATATGTGCCGGCACAACGTTACGGATGCTCGCGTCGCTCGAGCCCTTAATGTCGCAGCTCTCGATCACATCCCACAGGGCCACGCCGCCGTTCAGCAGCATGGCCCGCTTGGCGGCAATGGAGGCATCGAGCGTCGCGGGCTCACCGCTTGCCAAAGGATCGCCCTCGTTGGGCGGCACAGGCATACCGAGGCACGTGGCCATCACACGCCAAAAGCGATTCTGAGGGTTGCCGTAATAATAGGCATTGGCGCGCGAAAGCACCGAGGGAAACGACCCGAGCACCAAAACGCGCGAGTGCTGGTCGAACACAGGCTCAAACCCATGCTCAATATGTTGATAGCCCTCGTCCGGCGCTGTCATGATCTAGGCCCTCAACAGATAGCGCACCTCGTAGGGCGCAAGCTCAAGGGTACCCGTCAGCTCGACCGTGGGCGCATCGTCGGCAAGCAGGTCGACGAAGGAGCCGTTGAGTTCGCCAGCGCCAAAGGCGTAAGGCTCACCCACGGCATTCACCGCCACGAGTACCGTCGCGCCGTCACAGGCGCGCTCGAACAGCAGCTGCTTGTTCTGGATCACCACGTTGCGATAGGCACCGTAGTTGAGAGCACGGGCAGCCGCGTCGTCGGCCGAGCGAAGGTGTGCGAGTTGCGTGATGAACGCCGTCAGCTCGTTGGGCGCAGGCTCATCGAGCGCGGGGCGCAGCGCCCAGTCGCCATCGGGGCCGCCCTTTTCGCCAGCAATTCCCCACTCGCTGCCACAGTAGACGCACGGGATGCCTGGCATGCCAAAGAGCATGCCGTAGGCGGGACGCAGGCACGACTTGTCGGTGAGGATGCTCGCCAGGCGCGGCACATCGTGGTTGTCGACAAACGACAGCAGATGTTTGCCGCGGTAGATGCACCAGGGGTCGCCGCCAAACTGACGGTGCAGCGAATGGGCGATCTCGAACATGTTGACCGAGTTAAAGCTGGAGTACAGGCCCTTGTAGCACTCGTAGTTGGTGCAGGAGTCGAGCATCTCGTCGTTGACGATTTGGCTGTAGTCGCCGTGGAGCGTCTCGCCGATCAGCACAAAGTCGGGCTTGAGCTCACGGGTAAAAGCGTGCAGGCGGCGCATAAAGTCGCGGTCGAGCATATAGGCAACGTCCAGGCGCAGGCCGTCGACGCCAAAGACCTCGGCCCAGCGGCGCACGGACTCGAGCAGGTAATCGACCACGGCGGGGTTTTGCAGGTTGAGCTTCACGAGCTCAAAATGGCCTTCCCAGCCCTCGTACCAAAAGCCGTCGCCGTAGCACGAGTCGCCATCAAAGCTGATGTGGAACCAGTCCTTGTAGGGCGAGTCCCACTTACGCTCCTGCACATCGCGGAAGGCCCAAAAGCCACGGCCGACATGGTTGAAGACGGCGTCGAGCACCACGCGGATGCCGTGGGCATGCAGTGTCTCGCACACGGCGGCAAAGTCGGCATCCCCACCCAAGCGACGGTCGATGTGGCGCAGGCTGCGCGTGTCGTAGCCGTGGCTATCGGACTCGAGCGGCGGGTTGATGAGCACAGCGCCAATACCGAGTTCCTGCAGGTAATCGGTCCATTGGGCGATTTTCATGATGGGGGCATCGGGGTTGGGTGCAGTGCCGGCAGCTTGGGAGAGTTCGTCCTCGGCAACGGGTGCGGCGTTTTCGCGCGGAGCTCCGCAAAAGCCCAGCGGATAGATCTGATAGAACGTCGTCTTGTATGCCCACATAGCAACCTCCCGGTAAGCTCAACACAACGACATCCATTGTATGCCCGGCTTGTATCCTCTTCCCCAAAATAAGTTGCGGTGGAATAGTTCCTGCTTGGGCCTTCAGAGGCCTTAAACAGGAACTATTCCACCGCAACTGATGAGGGGACGTGATTAGGCGACAGGCTTTGCGCGGCGAATGGCCGGGAACATCACCGTGATGGCGAGGATGACGCCCATGGCAGCGATCGCACCGCCCGCGAAGCCGATCCAGGCGATACCGGGGCCCGAAACCACGGCTCCGCCGATCGCGGTACCCGTGCCAATGCCCAAATTGAACAGGCCCGAGAAGATCGACATGGCGACGGCCGACGAATCTGCTGGCGTGTGCTTGATGAGCTCGGCTTGGAACGCCACGTTAAAGGCCGTGGCGCAGCAGCCCCACAGCGCGCAGACGGCAAGCACTGCCACGAGCGACGATGCGGCCGGGCCCATGAGCAGCAGGGCCACCGGCACGCCGGAGAGCGTAATCGCGAGAAACGGGAACCGGTGCCCATCGAACAGCCGGCCGAACAGCCAGCTTCCGAGCAGACCAGAGCAGCCGAACGCCGTCAGAGTCATAGTGATGGCGCTTGCGTCGACATGCGCGACCTGAGCCAGGAAAGGCTCGATATAGCTATAGCCCGTGTAATAGCCAGTTGCCATGAACACCGTGACCGCATAGAGCGCGATCAGTAACGGGTTCTTGAGCAGCTCGGGCAGCTGTTTGAGCGTAAAGCGCTCGCCCGCCGGCATGGCCGGGAACACGGTCGCCTGGTAGACGACCGCGATGGCTGAGAGGGCCCCGACCACGGCAAACGTCATGCGCCAGCCCACGGCCAAGCCAATGGCGCGACCGAGGGGCAGACCAAAGATCTGCGCGATGGACGAGCCAGTAGCGATCATGCTGATGGCGAGCGCGCCGTGGCGAGTGTCGACCAGGCGCGAGGCCATAATCGATGCGACTGACCAGAATACGGCATGTGCACAAGCGACCACCAGGCGCGCGCAGACCAGGATGGGATAAGTCGGCGCCACAGCGGACAGAAACTGGCCCAGCGAAAACACAGCCAGCACGCCCAGCAACATCCGCTTGAACTCAAAGCGCGAAGCGAACACCATGAGCGGCAACGACAGCAGCATGACGCCCCAGGCATAGACCGAGATCATGATGCCGGCTTGGGACTCGGTGAGCGAGAACGACGCGGCGATGTCGGTCAGAAGGCCGATGGGCATGAACTCCGACGTGTTGAACACGAACGCGCAGCAGGTGAGCCCGATAAGCGGGAGCCACTGCTTGAGCGTGATGCCGTCTTGCCTTACCTGACTCATATATAACGTCTCCAATCATTTTGAGCGGAGGCGATTATATAGCAACGGTCCCGCATCCGTCAGTAACGGACACGGAACCGAAAACAATTCGATACACAGAGGTTGCGCCGTCAATAAATAACTAAGCCATCCCCAGCAATATGCCCGCCGAATGCACGACAAACGCCACGATCCAGGCGACTGTCACCTGAAACGCGAACACGGCAACGGCGTAGCGCCCACCCAGCTCACTCTTAACGGCACCGATAGCGGCCACGCAGGGCGGATACAGCAGCGTGAAGACCAAAAACACGTAGGCGGTAAACGGCGAAAACATGGTCGACAGCGCCGCGGGCGACGTTGCGCCCAAAAGCACCGTGAGCGTCGAGATGACGCTCTCCTTGGCAATGAGTCCGGTGACGAGCGCCGTCGAGGCGCGCCAGTCGCCAAAGCCGAGCGGCGCCAGCACCGGCGCGATGATGCTGCCGAGGCCCGCAAGCAGGCTTTGCGACTGGTCGGCGACCACGTTAAAGCGGATATCGAACGTCTGAAGGAACCAGATGACCACCGTAGCGGCAAAGATAATGGTAAAGGCCTTGGTGATGAAGTCCTTGGCCTTATCCCATGCCAGCATCACCGTCGTCTTGACGCTCGGCAGGCGGTAATTGGGAAGCTCCATGATAAACGGAACCGGGTCGCCCTTAAATACCGTGCGGTTGAGCACCAGGGCGGCAATGCAGCCGACCACGATACCGATCAGATAGAGCGAGACCATGGCGGGGACCGTCGCTTGCGGGAAAAACGCCCCGCACAGCAGTCCGTAGACCGGCAACTTGGCCGAGCAGCTCATAAACGGCGTGAGCATGACCGTCATCTTGCGGTCGTGCTCGGATGGGAGCGTACGGGTCGACATGATAGCCGGCACGGTGCAGCCAAAACCGACGAGCATGGGCACGAAGCTGCGGCCCGACAGGCCAAAGCGACGCAACACCTTATCCATGACGAAGGCTACGCGTGCCATGTAGCCGGAGTCTTCCAGAATGGAGAGGAACAAGAAGAGCACGACGATAATCGGCAGGAAGGTCAGTACACTGCCCACGCCCGTAAGCACGCCGTCGACAGCCAGCGAGCGCACCACGTCGTTGGTGCCGAACGCCTTGAGGCCTGCATCGGCCGAAGCGATGATGGCAGCGATGCCGTCCTCCATAAGTCCCTGCAACGCCGCGCCGATCACGCCAAACGTCAGCCAAAAGACGAGGCCCATGATCACCAGAAACGCCGGAATGGCCGTGTAGCGACCCGTCAGGATGCGGTCGATCTTGACGGAGCGCACGTGCTCGCGGCTCTCGTGCGGCTTGACGACGCAACGCCCGCACACGTCGCCGATAAAGCTAAAACGCATATCGGCCAGCGCAGATAGGCGGTCGGTGCCGGCCTCGCCCTCCATCTGGGTAATGATGTGCTCGATAGCGTCGAGCTCATTGCGATCCAGGTGAAGCGCCTCGGTTACCAGCTCATCGCCCTCGACCAGCTTGGTCGCCGCAAAGCGCACCGGGATGTGCGCCGTCACGGCATGGTCCTCGATCAGGTTAGCAATACCGTGGATGCAGCGATGCAGCGCACCGCCGTCCGGACCGTCGGGCGCGCAAAAGTCCAGGCGACCAGGGCGCTCGCGGAACCGCGCCACGTGCAGGGCGTGGTCCACCAGCTCGCCGATGCCCTCGTTGCGGGCAGCGCTAATGGGGACAACAGGCACGCCCATCAGGCTCTCGAGCAAGTTGACGTCTACGGCGCCGCCGTTGGCGGTCACCTCGTCCATCATGTTGAGCGCAATGACCATAGGACGGTCAAGCTCCATGAGCTGCAGTGTCAGGTACAGGTTACGCTCGATGTTGGTAGCGTCAATGATGTCGATGATGGCGTCCGGGCGCTCGTCAAGGATGAACTGACGGCTCACGACCTCTTCGCCTGTGTACGGCGACAGGGAGTAAATGCCAGGCAGGTCGGTAACGCTCGCCTCGGGATGGTTACGGATGGTGCCATCTTTGCGGTCGACCGTCACGCCGGGAAAGTTACCGACGTGCTGGTTGGAGCCCGTCAGCTGGTTGAATAACGTGGTCTTGCCGCAGTTTTGGTTGCCGGCGAGGGCAAAGTGCAGCGGCGCGCCCTCGGGCACGGCCGTCTTTGCCGCACGGGGCGAATACGTCCCCTCGCCCAGGGCCGGATGCTCCGTCGTGCCGATTGCGGCGTTAGCGCGCGGACCTGTATCGGTGTCGTGAATACCCACGAGCTCGATGCGAGCGGCATCGTCCTTACGCAGTGTCAACTCGTAGCCACGCAGGCGGATCTCGAGCGGGTCACCCATGGGGGCGTACTTCATCATGGTGACTTCGGTGCCCGGCGTTAGACCCATGTCCAAAATATGCTGTCGGAGTGCCTGATCGTCCGATGCCACCGATGCGACAACGGCGTCCTTTCCAATCTCGAGTGTATCGAGCTTCACGTCCGTGTTCCTCCCCCGGCGCCCACAGGGCGTTGTATTTATGTTCACCAAGGCTAACCGTTTGCCATGGCTAACCAATTTTAACCATGCATGATAGCGCGAACATACAGCAACGTTCAATCGGCAGATTGGTGCAGGGGGACGGATTACTTTGCACCAAGCCCTTGACAGCTAGAACGATGCCGATGTCTTGAAAGGCACCTTGCTCGCTCTGGCGGGCTTGCAGCGTCAAGTGGTTACGGCGTTTGGTAAAACGCCGTAACTAAAACCCGTGGCGCTCCAGGAAGCGGAAGGCTAGGCGAATCCAAGGGCGAACCGCCACCTGCTTGTCCTCGTTGTCGACCGCGGTGTTGGCGTTGCCGAGCGAAAGGCCGTGACCACCCTGGTCGAAGACGTGCATCTCGCATGCAACGCCCTCCTCGGCCATGCGCTGCGCAAACGGGTATACCTGCGCGATCGGCGCCGTCTTGTCGTCGGACACGCCCCACACAAAGGTCGGTGGCATCTGACGCGAAACATGCGTGGTGGGGCAGATGTCGGCCAGATGCTCGTCAGTTGCCTCGCCGCCCGTCACCATCGACAGGTAGTCGTTGAGCAAATCGCGTCCCGTCTTGCCGCCCGTCTTGGGCACACGCAAGTCAATGCGCGGATCGCGCGTCTGCATGTCACGCACATAGGCAAAGTCGAGCAATGGATAGCCCAGCACCACGGCATCGGGACGAATGTCGTCCGGACGCGCCCCGGCAAGTGCCGCGAAGGGGCCGGTCTTCCACTGTGTTGCCAGCGAGGCGCAAATCATGCCGCCAGCAGAAAAGCCCACGACGCACACGCGCTTGGGATCGACATGCCACTCGTCAGCGTTGGCGCGCACCGTGGCGACCATCTTGGCAAGATCTGCCTGCGGGTGCGGAAAACTTACGTCACCCGTGCCGCTCGTCACATAGTTGAGCACAAAGGCCTGGTAGCCGTGATCCAAAAACGCAAACGCCACGGGATCCTGCTCATGCGGAGCGATATGCGTAAACGCACCTCCGCCGCAGATAATCACGGCAGGGCGGCGGCCATTCGGTTTATCGGGCAGCGGCTCGGCACCCAAATACGTAAAGGTCGCCGGATATTCCTCGGTCGGCTCCTCGCCCCACAGCGCATGGTTCTCGACAATCATATGTGCTCCCTTCGCGCAAATTAAGCGCCCTTGTTTTTTGCCTTCAAGCGTACCCCACTTGAACCCGTGGCGCAGAAACACTCCGGCAATAAGTTTCCCTTCAACTGATATATCACATAATCCCAGTTCAGAGGTATCTTTGAGCAGCGTAGAATAGGGGCGTTGACCAAGCCGCGAAACACATATGAAACGTTTCCGGCAAACCAAACGCGCGATATGCGCCTATTTAAGTTGGAGGCAACTATGGGTCTGCTCGATTCGCTTAAGTCCACCTTCACCTCGACCGGCGAGGCGTCCGTTCCGCCCGCAGCAAGCTTCGCCACCCGCGAAGGCGTCATCTATGCCCCCGTCAACGGCGTGCTCGTCAACCTGAACGAGGTTCCCGACGAGACGATCGCCTCGGGCATGCTTGGCCAGGGCTATGGCATCGAGCCCATTACCGGCACCATCTATGCGCCCGCCAACGGCCGCATCGGTGCCACCACCGTCACCAACCACTCCATTGGCATGATCACCGAGGACGGTCTTCGCGTGTTCATCCATGTTGGCCTGGGCACCGTGGAAATGAACGGCAAGGGCTTTGCCCGCTTTGTCGAGATGGGCGATGTGGTCAAGGCAGGCCAGCCGCTCATCAGCTTCGACCGCGAGGCTATTAAGGCCGCTGGTCACGAGGACATCGTGACCGTCATCGTCTCCGAGCTCGATCGCCTTAAGAGCATCGACCATGTCGGCGAGTCTGGAACGCTTATCGGCGGCAATCCGCTCGTCAAGCTTGGCGACCCGCTGCTGGTAGCCAAGACCAAGTAGCCAGGCCCCGCGCCACACAGCCAAAAGGCACCTTGTCAAGCGCCCGCGACCATTTGGCCGCGGGCGCTTTTCGTTTGAAAAACCATCCCGCCAATGCCTTATCTGTATAGCCCAAATGAGCCGAGCTGCTAGAATATCGAACTGTATGGATAACTATCATTCAACCGTTATGGGAGGATACGTGAACCGCACCAAAATCGCGCAGCTCTATGCCGATGCCGAGTCGCTCGGCGGCCAGACTGTCACCGTCGCCGGCTGGGTTAAGTCCGTCCGCGACATGAAGAACTTTGGCTTTGTTACGCTCAACGACGGCAGCTGCTTCCGCGACCTGCAGGTCGTCATGAACCGCGAGGCACTCGACAACTACGACGAGATCGCCCATCAAAACGTCTCGGCCGCACTCATTTGCACCGGCACCGTCAAGCTGACCCCCGATGCGCCCCAGCCTTTCGAGCTTTCTGCCACCTCCATCGAGGTCGAGGGTACGAGCGCCCCGGATTACCCGCTGCAGAAGAAGCGCGCAACCGTCGAGTTCCTGCGCACCCAGCAGCACCTGCGCCCGCGCACCAACCTGTTCCGCGCCGTGTTCCGCATCCGCTCTGTCGCGGCTGCCGCCATCCACCGCTTCTTCCAGGAGCAGGGCTTTGTCTACGTCAACACCCCCATCATCACCACGAGTGACTGCGAGGGCGCCGGCGAGATGTTCCGCGTGACCACGCTCGACCCCAAAAATCCGCCCCTCACCGAGTCCGGCGAGGTCGACTGGAGCCAGGACTTCTTTGGCAAGCATGCAAGCCTCACCGTGTCCGGCCAGCTCAATGCCGAGAACTTTGCCATGGCCTTTGGCGACGTGTACACCTTTGGTCCCACCTTCCGTGCCGAGAACTCCAACACCACGCGCCACGCCGCCGAGTTTTGGATGATCGAGCCCGAGATGGCCTTTGCCGACCTTAACGACTACATGGATAACGCCGAGGCCATGCTCAAGTACGTCCTTAAGGACGTTATGGCAACCTGCCCCGACGAGCTCAATATGCTCAACAAGTTTGTGGACAAGGGTCTGCTCGAGCGCCTGGACCATGTCGCCAACTCCGACTTCGCCCGCGTTACCTACACCGAGGCCGTCGAGATCCTGGAGCAGGCAGTCGCTGCTGGCCATCAGTTTGATTACCCCGTCAGCTGGGGCATCGACCTGCAGACCGAGCACGAGCGCTTCCTGACCGAGGAGCACTTTAAGCGCCCGACCTTCGTGACCGACTACCCGGCCGAGATCAAGGCGTTCTACATGCGCATGAACGAGGACGGCAAGACCGTCGCCGCCGCCGACTGCCTGGTTCCCGGTATCGGCGAGATCATCGGCGGCTCCCAGCGCGAGGAGCGCCTGGATCTGCTCGAGGCCCGCATCAAGGACCTGGGCATGAATCCCGAGCAGTACAAGTACTACCTTGACCTGCGCCGCTACGGTTCCTGCAAGCACGCCGGCTACGGTCTGGGCTTCGAGCGCTTGGTCATGTATCTGACCGGCGTGGGCAACATCCGCGACGTCCTGCCGCATCCGCGCACCGTGGGCAACGCCGACTTCTAATCGTCGGACGCTAGCTCGCGTCGCCACACGCCAACGCTCATCGCATAAGCGTCTCTCGACATCGGTCGAGAGACGCTTTTTTCAACAGCATCCGTCAAGCTTTTGGCAAGTTTTTGGTCAGTTGGGCAGGGCTGTTGAAAACTCGACCCGCCGTTTGCCGACGACTACCGACCGCCCAGAGCGCCCTGCGCCCCTGGGAAAGCCCCACGTCCTAGGCTCCATACCGTCGCCACCCAAAACGGAAAGGACGTGGACACCATGACCGAAGCCGCTGTTGAAACCTACGACACCACGACTAGAGGCGCCGCCTCGATGGCAGCCTATCGCGCCGTTCGCATCCTGCAACTATTAAGCGAAAACACCGGCGAGGACAAGGCCATGCTTTCCGATGAGTTGATCCGGCGCCTCGCCCATCCCGACGACCCCACCCGCATGCCCATCTCGGCGGCGCGGCGCAGCATCTACACCGCCATCTCCGCGCTTCGCCATGCCGGATACGAAATTGAGTACAAGCGCGGCGTGGGCTACAAACTTCTTACCCGCCCGCTCACCGATGAAGAGATCATCCGGCTCCACGGTATGGTCATGCGCAACCGCTCCACGCCTATCGCTATCCGCAAGAGCATGGCGCAGCACTTAGTTGCCATGGCGAGCGCCGACGTTCGCGGCTACCTCGATACACCCGAACCCGCTCCAAGCGCAGGCAGCAAGGCTACCAAGGCAACACGCACGCCCATCAAGCGCATCGACACGTGCGAGCTCGTCGAGCAGGCCATCGACCACGGAACGACCGTCAGCTTTGATATCTCGAGCACCCTCGCCCGCGGAGAAACCGAAGTAGCAAGGATGACACTCCGTCCCTTTGCCATCAAGCAACGAGACGGCATCTCATATTTGCTGGGAACGGTCTATGACGCCCGAGGCGCCGATGACACGTTGCGTACCGTAGAGATTGGCCGAATGAGAAACGTCACCACACGTCTCCTCGACGGCAAGAAGCTCTTCGCCGCCCTGGACGAGGACGACACCTCCTCCGCCGCATAAGACCCTCCGCCGCCCATTCGACTACCCGTACCGCCCATCCGATTCTGTATTAAAAAACCCGCCAGGCTGTTGTAAAAATGGACATCAGCGCTACTATAGTTCCACTTGCACTTTGTCCCAGTGCAGTGTTTCCAGCCATTTTTATACTGGGGGTAATGATATGAAGGACATCACCATCAGCCGCAGGAGCCTTCTGGTCTCCGCCGGCCTGCTCGCGCTCGCCCCGCTCGCCGGATGCGGCGGCAACTCTGGTTCCGGCTCCGCTGCCGCCGGTTCCGACTACACCATCGGCGTTCTACAGCTCACCGAGCACTCCGCACTCGATGCCGCCAACGACGGCTTTGTCAAGGCCATCAAGGAGAGCGGCCTTAAGGTCAAGATCGACCAGAAGAACGCCCAGAACGACCAGTCCACGTGTAAGTCCATCGCCGACAAGTTCGTGGGCGATGGCGTCGACCTGATCTACGCCATCGCCACACCCGCCGCGCAGGCTGCCGCCGGCGCCACGGCCGATATCCCCATCGTGGGCTGTGCCATTACCGACTACGCCGCCTCCGGCCTGGTACAGGACAACGACAAGCCGGGCACCAACGTCACGGGCGCTTCCGACCTCACCCCGGTCGCCGAGCAGCTCGAGATGATGCAGAAGGTCCTGCCCGACGTAAAGAAGGTCGGCCTACTCTACTGCACCGCCGAGTCCAACTCCGACGTCCAGATCAAGGCCGCCAAGAAAGAGCTCGACAAGCTGGGCCTCGAGTACACTGACTTCACCGTCTCGAGCTCCAACGAGATTCAGTCCGTCGTCGAGTCTGCCGTGGGCAAGGTCGACGCGCTGTACTCCCCCACCGACAACACCATCGCCGCGGGTGCCTCGCAGGTCGGCCAGATCTGCAAGGAGAACAAGCTCCCCTTCGTGACTGGCGAGGAGGGCATGTGCAAGGCCGGCGGCCTGTTCACCCTCTCCATCAACTACGAGGATCTGGGCTACGCCGCAGGCGAGATGGCCGTCAAGATCCTGAAGGGCGAAGCCAAGCCCGAGGACATGCCTATCAAGCACCTCTCAAGCAAAGACCTGGTCGTCGTCAAGAACGACGAGATGGCCGAGGCTCTGGGCATCGATCTTTCCGCTCTGGACGAGTAGCGCCATGCGCGGTAGCGCGTCTAGGGCACGCACTCGCGCCGTTGACGTGTTATTCAATATCTGAGCCACAGGGGCGAACGCCAAAGACCGGCGTTCGCCCTGCTTGTTTCGGATGAGTCAAAACATCCGGCCGCAGCTCTTTTATGCATTGTTACCGCTATCATGGTGACTCACGTGTCCACCCTATCCTAGGAGGTATGAAGCATGCTCATTGCATTGCAGGGCGCCGTTTCGCAGGGCGTCCTCTGGGGCATTATGGTGCTTGGCGTGTTTATCACGTTCCGCCTGCTCGACATTCCCGATATGACCTGCGACGGCAGCTTTGCCCTCGGCGGCTGCGTCTGCGCCGTGCTCATCGTCAATAACAACGTCGACCCGCTGCTCGCCGTGCTGGCCGGTATGTGCGCCGGCGCCATCGCGGGTGCCGTCACGGGCATTTTGACCACCGTCTTTGAGATTCCCGCGATCCTCGCCGGAATCCTCACCCAGATCAGCCTGTGGTCCATCAACCTGCGCATCATGGGCAAGTCCAACACGCCCATCCTTGCCAAGGGCACCGTGTTCTCGGCCGTCAGCAATATGACCGGTCTGCCGCAGTCCACCGTTGCCATCATCTTGGGTATCCTGCTCGCCGTGGCTATCGTTGCCATCCTGTATTGGTTCTTTGGCACCGAGATCGGCTCGGCGCTGCGCGCCACCGGCAACAACGAGTACATGATCCGCGCTCTGGGCGTCAACACCAACTCCACCAAGATGATCGCCCTCGTGCTCTCCAACGCCCTCATCGGCCTTTCGGGCGCGCTCATCTGCCAGAGCCAAAAGTATGCCGACATTGGTATGGGCACCGGTGCCATCGTTATCGGTCTTGCCGCCATTGTTATCGGCGAGGTGCTCGGCCGCCTGCTGCCCGGCGGCCTCACGCAGTTTAGCGTCCGTCTTGCCTCAGCCGTCTTTGGCTCCGTGGTGTACTTCCTTATCCGCGCCATCGTGCTGCAGCTGGGCATGGACGCCAACGACATGAAGCTGCTCTCCGCCGTGATCGTCGCCGTTGCCCTGTGCGTACCTGTGGTTTGGGAGCGTTACAAGCTCCGCAGCTCCTACACGAGGGGAGATGAGGCAGATGCTTAAGCTCTCGCACGTCAAAAAGACCTTTAACAAGGGCACCGTCACCGAGAAGCGCGCTCTTACCGGTGTCGACCTCACCCTTAACGACGGCGACTTTGTAACCGTGATTGGCGGCAACGGCGCCGGCAAGTCCACGCTGCTCAACATGATCGCCGGCGTGTATCCGCTCGATTCGGGTGTTATCGAGCTCGACGGCACCGACATCTCGCGTCTGAGCGAGTCGCAGCGCGCCAAGTACCTGGGCCGCGTGTTCCAGGACCCCATGCGCGGCACCGCTGCCGACATGCAGATTGCCGAGAACCTGGCCCTCGCCAAGCGCCGTGGCCAGCGTCGCGGCCTTTCGTGGGGCGTCACCAAGGCCGAGAAGGACGAGTACGTTGAGCTGCTCAAGCGTCTGGACCTTGGTCTGGACACACGCCTCAACGCCAAGGTCGGCCTGCTCTCGGGCGGCCAGCGCCAGGCACTCACCCTGCTCATGGCCACGCTCACCAAGCCGCGCCTGTTGCTGCTCGACGAGCACACGGCGGCCCTCGACCCCAAGACGGCATCGAAGGTGCTCAACCTGACCGAGGAGATCGTCGACGAGAACCACCTGACCACGCTCATGGTCACGCACAACATGAACGACGCCATCCGTCTGGGCAACCGTCTGATCATGATGCACGAAGGCCACGTGATCTACGACGTGGCAGGCGATGAGAAGAAGTCGCTCACCGTAGCCGACCTGCTGCAGAAGTTCGAGGAGGTCTCGGGCGGCGAGCTCGCCAACGACCGCATGCTGCTGAGCTAAAACCTGCCAAAAAGGGACAGGTTTATTTTGGCAGGTTTTATCTGCGCAAACGTCAAAACCGCCGCTAAGGGACAGACGCCCTTGCGGCGGTTTTCGCATATTATGTCGATAATCCGATATTCAACCAGACATTCTGGCTAAGGACTAAGGAAACTGCCATGAAAAGACTCCCCCGCCTTGCGTTAGCCGCCGCGTTGTTTGCCGGCGCGCTCGCAGGCATCCCAAGCCTCGCTTTCGCGGGGAACCTGCCCGCCGCTATTGACGGCTCCGTGGCCGTTATGCACACCAACGACATCCACGGCAGCTACAAGTACAGCTACAACGCAAGCAAGGGCACCGGCACTGTGGGCTTTGATGGACTGGCGGTTCTCTATAGCGCCCAAGGCAACGCCCCCGATCTTTTGCTCGATGCGGGCGACACCTTCCACGGACAGTCCTTCGCCACCATGAGCGAGGGCAAGAGCATCGCCGAGCTCATGGACACCTTCTACGCCGACGGCTACGACGCGACCACGCCAGGCAACCACGACTGGAGCTACGGTGCGGACAAACTCCGCACCATGACCGGCTACAGCACCACCGGCACGCCCTTCGCCATGCTCTGCGCGAACGCGAAGTCTACGAGCGGCGTATGGAGCTCGAGCATCACCAAGACGCTCGACCGCACCTGGGAGGACAGCGAGGATCACTCCACATTCGACTACAAAATCAAGGTCGGCGTCGTGGGTGCCATTGATGAGTCGCTGGGATCCTCGCTGCGCGCGGACCTGGTCGCGGGCACGTCGTTCTCGAGTGCCACGAACGCCATCAATACCGAGGCAGAGCAGCTGCGCAAGGAGGGCTGCAACGTTGTCGTCTGTATCGCGCATACGCTCAACGCCAAGACCTTTGCCACACGGCTCCGTGGCATCGATGCCCTTATCGCAGGCCACGAGCACATCAACCTTAACGAGAAGGTGACGGGAGCCGACGGCAAGACAATCCACGTTGTCGAGGCAGGCAGCGCCTTTGCCGAGGTGGGGCTGCTTTCCATTCCGTACAAGTACGACACCAATGGCACCGAGACGACCGACGATGACACGGTCACGGTCCCTGCAGACGGCAGCGACGAGAAGCTCTACACCGCCAAGAACGTCAACGACCTTTTGGCAGACCCCGACAAGGGCTCCGACTACCAAAGCCGCCTTGAAGCCGTCCGCAACAAGATCAAGCCGCTCGACGAGGCCTTTGAAAACGAATCGAACAAGGTGCTCGGCACATCCACCACCAACTATTTCTACGGCGAGGACGCCGCAGGCACGCATGGTTGGGAAATGGTGCGCACCACCGATTTCCGCCCCAGCAAGGAGGACGACACCACCAAAGCCCAGACCATCGGCCACGTGATTTGCGGCTCCTATCTTGCCTTGACGGGCGCAGACCTCGCTATCGAAAACGCTGGCGGCATCCGCGGCGGCATCGCGGCGGGCAACGTGACCGCCGGCAACGTCATCGCCATCTCGCCCTACGGCAACACCGTGGAGACCTGGACCATGACCGGCGCGGACTTCCTCGCAGCGCTCGAGCACTCGCTACAAATTAGCGACGATTGCAACGACAGCTACGAGTTTCAGCAGGCTTATGTGGCGGCCGGTCACACCGAACAGGAGGCACAAGACAAGTACAAGTGGCGCGATGACTCTGGCAGCGTTCTCTCCTTTGGCGGCATCAACGTGACGATTGATTGGACGCAGCCCGAAGGCAAGCGCATTGTGAGTGCCACACTCACCAAGGACGGCAGCACGCTCGACCCCGCCAAGGCCTATACCGTCGCCACCAACAACTACATCATCACCAACACGACCGACTTCCCCACCTTCGCAAACGCCACCAAGCACACCGAGTGGGGTACCTGCGAGTCAGCGCTAAGGGCGCTGATCGGGCAGAACAGCTGGGAAAGCAAGATGGCCGGGCTCGCCGGCACCATCAGCTTTGGCTCCGCAGCCGTGGACCCCACGCCCACACCGGCCCCGACGCCTAAGCCCTCGCCTAAGACGGACACGACGACCACGAAGGTCATCACCAAGAAGACGACCGGTAAGCTCGCCGCAACGGGAGACCGCACGCTGGCAGTAGTTGGCGCGTGCCTTATCGGCGGCATCATCGTCATCATGCTCGGCATTATCTGGAAGCGTCGACGCTAAGCTACACCGCCGGGCCTTACAGCCCCGCCGCGTAAACCTTATATCGAGCACAGAAGCCCGTCCGAATTTGATCGGACGGGCTTCTTGGTGGGTATCATGGTTAGACGATCATTAGGAGGTTTCCCTACATGGAATTGTTTGAGCCAATTCTTCATTTCTTTGCACAACGATGGATCCACAACATCATCTGGGCCGTCATCTTGGCGATAGGCACCGCCGTCGCCGCCAAGGTCGCATCCAAGACCCTGAACCATCTGCTTAACCGAGACGATAACCCGCTTCCGGCATCGAGTATCTTCATCAACATCGCGCGCGCCGTCATCTGGATGATTGGCGGCAGCTTTATCCTCGACAACTGCTTTGGCATTAATGCAAACGCCCTCGTCGCCGCTCTTGGCGTCGGCGGCATCGCCATCTCTCTGGGTTTCCAGGACACGCTCTCAAACCTTATCGGCGGCATGCAGGTGACGTTTATGGGCATCATCAAGCCCGGCGACAATATCGAGGTCGGCGGCGTGTCGGGCGTGGTCCAGGACATCACCTGGCGTCATACGACCATCGAGGACGCCTGCGGGCAAACCATCATCGTCCCCAACTCAAATATCTCCAAGAACACGCTCGTGCACCTCATGCCCTTTGGGCGTGTGGCTGTGCCCGTTGCCGTAAAGGACACGTCCAAGTGGGCCTCGCTCGACGCACTGGCAGACGAGCTGACCAGCGCCACCAAGGCCGCCGTGCTTCCCATCTCGGGCTTTGACAAGGAGCCCTACGTACTCTTTAGCGAAATCGGCGACTTTGGCATCAAAGGAAAGATCATCTTTATCGTCAGCGACGACAGCACTACTTTCACGGCAGCCGACGCCTGCATCCGCGCCATCGCCCCCATCATTGCCTAAACCACCGCAAAGGGGACAGGCATCTTTGTAGTGGTTTTCATTCGTGGTACCATGGTTCATATCGTTGTTTAAACGACTAAGGGAGTAGACACCATGGAAGAGGCCTATCGTCAAGCACGCAAGCGCGGCGAGCAGGGACGCCGTCGCGCCATTAGCCAAAGCGAGCATCCATACCTTACGGACCTCGACAGTTTGGTTGCTCAGCTCCCCTTAGGTCAGCGAGTGAGCGTCGGCCTGCGGGATATTCCGCTCGAAATGGTCGTCGGCACGGTCACCAAAGGCCGTCAGTCCGCCTTTTCGTGTAACTTTATGCCCCTGCTTCCGTTTAACACCGAGTTTGCCCGCAAGTGGTCAAACCTCTACGACATCCAGGTGACCGAGGGCTATCGCGACCCCATCATCGTCACCGAGTTCATGCATCGGTTCTATGTCCAGGAAGGCAACAAACGCGTCAGTGTCCTCAAATTCCTAGACGCCCCGACGGTTTCGGCCAAGGTCACCCGTCTCTACCCCGGCACATGGGATTCCGTCGAAAGCCGCCTGTACGGTGAGTTCTGCGCGTTTTGGCGCGTCTGCCCCCTATACGAGATCGAGTTCTCGCGTGAGGGAAGCTACGAAACGCTCGCCAAGATGCTCGGTCAGAACCTTATCGAAAAATGGCCGCAGAAAAAGGTCGACTACCTGCGTCACACCTTCCTGCTCTTTAAGCGTGCCTACCTTCGCGCAGGCGGCGATCACCTGGACATTACGCCCGCCGACGCCATGCTCGTGTACCTCAATGTGTACAACCAGGACCGCCTGCTGGATACGCCGACGGATATCGTCGTAAACCGCCTGTGCAAGATTTGGCGCGAACTGGTCATTGCCGGCAAAAATGACGAGGACAAGGTCGATCTCGTCGAAGCGCCGAGCGTCGACGAGGAGGAGACGCCCGCCAAGTCCACCTCCGGTGTGCTCAACTTCTTTATGGGCAAGACCGTCTACTCGGCGGCCAACCCCCTGCGCATCGCCTTTATCCATGAGTTCCCCTGTGCGACGTCGAGCTGGGACAGCCTGCACGACCAAGGGCGTCAGTATCTCGATGAGCACTTTGGCGGTATCGTGCGCACCGAGGCGTTCGAGGACTGTCACGATCCGGACGTGTTCTACGCCGCCGTGGAAACGGCTGTCAAACATGGAGCAAACGTCATCTTCTCGACCTCGCACCGCCTAATGGAATACACGCTCAGGGCTGCCGTTGAGTATCCCCGGGTTCGGTTCCTCAACTGCTCTATCGGCCTTCCCCATCAAAGCGTCCGTTCGTACTTTGGCAAGATGTACGAGGCCAAGTTTCTCCTGGGCGCCCTTGCCGCCAGCATGGCGGACAACCACCGCATCGGTTACCACGCGTCGGTCTTCGCCTCGGGCGCACTCAGCGAGATCAACGCCTTTGCGATTGGCGCCTCGCTGCTCGATCCCCGTGCGCAAATTATCCTGACCTGGGGTGATGTGCCCGTTGGAGGTCTCGCCGAGGCCATGTGCCGCGAAGGCGTGAGCGTCATGACCGGCGCTGACATGTCAAAGTCGCTCGAAGACCCAACGGCCTACGGGCTTCACCGCTTGGTCGACGGCAAAGTCACCGGCATCGCCATGCCCGTATGGAACTGGGGCCGTTACTACGAGCTCATCGTTCGCAGCCTTCTGCACGGCACCTGGGATGAGACCAGTGACGACAACCAAGTGCGCGCCGTCAACTACTGGTACGGCATGAGCTCCGGCGTTATCGACATCCGCTACGCTCCGGGCCTACCCTACCAGACGCGCAAACTCGTGCAGTTGCTCCGCAACGGCATTGTCGAGGGCTCCATCAACCCCTTTGGCGGCGAGCTCCACAGCCAGAACGGCGTGGTACAGATCGAGGGCTTCCCTCCGTTGCCGAGCACGCAGATTGTCGAGATGAATTGGCTGGCGGACAACGTGGTGGGCACCATTCCGCAGCTCGACGATGAGCCGGGAGTTACCGCCCTATGAAGATCCTTGCCATAGCCGATACCGAAGAACGATGCCTTTGGGAGTGCTTTCGCAAGGAACGCTTTGAGGGTGTCGACCTGATTTTGTCCGCCGGCGATCTGGACCCGGACTATCTTGAGTTTTTGGTCACAGTCATCAACAAACCGCTCATCTACGTACGCGGCAATCACGATGACCGCTACGCACGTCATGCACCGGGTGGATGTATCTGCGTGGAAGACAGCGTGTACACATACCGAGGGATTCGCATTGCGGGCCTTGGCGGGTCCATGCGTTATCGCGACGGCGCCAACATGTACACCGAACGCGAGATGTCCAAGCGCATGCGTAAGCTGTCGCGTAAAGTTAGGATGGTCGGCGGGTGCGACATTCTGCTTACCCATGCACCCGCCGCCGGTATGGGTGATCTGGACGATCTGCCACATCGAGGGTTTGAGTGCTTTAACACGGCGCTTGAGTCCTGGGAGGCCGACTACATGGTGCATGGGCATGTACACCAAAGCTACGGTTACGATTTTCAGCGCAAGCGGCAGCATGAGTGTGGAACGACGATCATCAACGCCTGTGGCTATACGCAGTTTGAGCTCGACCAGACGCGCTACCCCATCCGTGGCTGGCAGGCAGCCTGGCTCAATTCGCAAACCATGCGCCGCGAGCTCAAACGCCACGATGCCATCGAGTCCTCAACAGCCAGAACACCCTGGTAACCACCACAAAGGGGAGACCGTCCCCTTTGTGGTGCTTTTGACGCGATAGCAAGAAACCCGGTCCTGCACAAGGCAGAACCGGGTTTCTTTAGCAATGCTTGCTTTGCTCAGGCAGTAACTAGCAGTTACTCAGCCAGGAAGTCACGCTGGACAGCGGGATCGACCTTGACGCCAGGGCCCATGGTGGAAGACACGGAGATGGACTTGACGTACTTGCCCTTAGCAGAAGAGGGCTTGACGCGCAGGATCTCGGTGTACAGGGCAGCGTAGTTCTCGACGAGCTGCTGCTCAGAGAAGGACTTCTTGCCCAGGGGCACGTGGCAGATGCCGTAGCGGTCGGCGCGGTACTCAACGCGGCCAGCCTTGAGCTCGGAGACCATCTTGGCGACGTCCATGGTCACGGTGCCGAGCTTGGGGTTCGGCATGAGGCCACGGGGACCAAGGATCTTACCGATGCGGCCAACCTTGGCCATCATGTTCGGCGTAGCGATAGCGGCGTCGAAGTTGATCTCGCCCTTCTGGATCTGGGCGACGAGCTCGTCGGAACCGATGATGTCGGCGCCGGCAGCCTCGGCCTCGCGGGCCTTCTCACCCTCGGCGAAGACGGCAACACGAACGGTCTTGCCGGTGCCGTGAGGCAGGGAGATGGAACCACGGATGTTCTGGTCAGCCTTACGAGTATCGATGCCCAGACGGAAGTGGGCCTCGACGGTCTCGTCGAACTTGGCGGTGTCGAGCTCCTTGATGAGCTTGGCAGCCTGAAGGGGGGTGTAGAGCGTGGCGCGGTCGATCTTCTCGGCAGCGGCGTTATAGCTCTTACCATGCTTAGCCATGTGCATTACCTCCTGTGGTTAAACGGGCGTGAGCCCTCCCACATCGTATCGTGTGCCCTATTGCACACATTTAACGGGCGCCCCGGTCGGAGCACCCGTCGTTACCATAAGAAATCGCTACTCAGCGATGGTGACGCCCATGGAACGGGCGGTACCGGCGATGATCTTCTTGGCGGCGTCAATGTCGTTGGCATTGAGGTCCGGCATCTTGATCTCGGCGATCTTGGTGAGCTGCTCCTGGGAGAGCTGACCAACCTTGTCGGCCTGGGGCTTAGCGGAACCAGACTTGAGGTTCAGCTCCTTCTTGATGAGGTGAGCCGCCGGCGGGGTCTTGGTGATGAAGGAGAAGGACTTATCCTCGTAGACAGAGATCTCAACGGGGATGATGTCGCCCTTCTTGTCCTGCGTCTCGGCGTTAAAAGCCTGGCAGAACTGCATGATGTTCACGCCAGCAGCGCCCAGGGCGGGGCCGACGGGAGGAGCGGGGTTAGCTGCACCAGCAGGTATCTGGAGCTTAATGACGTTGGCAACCTTCTTCTCAGCCATGGTCATTCCTTTCGAATCACGAGTGTGAAGTACTTGCTATATCGTAAGCACGCACGTGTTAGAAGCACTCCTGAGATGAGCAGTCACAGAAGAAGCACGCTCGCGCGAACGGACGAAAACTTAAGCGATGACAGCGACCTGGTTAAAGTCGAGCTCGACCGGCGTCTCGCGGCCAAAGATCATCAGCGTGACCTTGAGCTTGCCAGCCTCGGTGTTAACCTCGGAGACCTTGCCATCAAAGTCGGTAAGCGGGCCATCGGTGACGCGGACGGACGTGCCGACCTGAATATCAACCGAGGTGCGCTTGGGCGAATCGCCCTTACCGGGACGACGAGTCATCTTATTGTACTCGTCACGGGAAAGCGGAGCGGGCTTGCCGTTACCGCCTAGGAAACCGGTGACGCCGGGCGTGTTGCGAACACACGTCCAAGCATCGTCATCCATCTCCATGCGGACCAGGACATAACCCGGGAAGATCTTGGAATCCTTGGTCTCGCGCTTGCCACCCTCTTTGATCTCGGTGACGCGCTCCATAGGAATCTCGATATCAAAGATACGGTCCTGCATGCCCATGGTCTCGATACGATGCTCGAGATCGGACTTTACGCGGTTCTCGTATCCGGAGTAAGTGTGAACGACGTACCAACGCTTAGACATGGTTTAGCCCCTCAATCCAGAGAACAGAGCAAGAGCCTCGCCAAAGCCAGCATCGAGCAGAGCGATGACGACGCCGACGACGACCAGAGAAGCGCAAACGACGACCGAGTAGTTCACGAGCTCCTTCTTATCAGGCCACGTGACACGCTTCATCTCGGACTTGACCGAAGCGAAATACTTCTTGGTGCGGGCGAAGAAACCAGGCTTCTCGTTCTTCTTGGACTTCGCAGCCTTCTCGTTCTTCTTGGCAACGGCCTTCTTGGCCTCAACCTTGGAGTTGGCGGCAGCGCTGTTGGCAGGTGCCGGCTGCTGAGCCTTCTTCTTGTTCTTCTTGTTGGCCATTTGGGTTACCTCCGCGCAAAGCGCTTATACATGAGTAAACCGTAAGCCCCCAAGTGGAAGCTTACGGAATAATGACTGGCACGCCAGGAAGGACTCGAACCCTCAACACTCGGTTTTGGAGACCGATGCTCTACCAATTGAACTACTGGCGTATGTGACTAGAGACTAGCGAGTCTCTTTGTGCAGCGTGTGGTGACGGCACCAGGGGCAATACTTCTTGATCTCCATACGATCAGGCATGGTCGACTTGTTCTTGGTGGTCGTATAGTTGCGGCGCTTGCACTCAGTGCACGCAAGAGTAACTAGAGTACGCATGTATCCTGAACCTTTCATTTCCGCCCCGTACGGGCACGAGTTGTTACTTTATCAGCTCCACGTAAGTGCTGTCAATGAAAACCTCGAGTCAATTGGTTCTCGGTGGATCCATTCATATTTGGAACACATCAATGAAGCCATCGAGATCTAATCGACGGTGCATCCAGGACCATTATCGATCCTCTCGACACCAGCAACGGCTCAATATCCATTGCAGAAAAGAACCCGGCACCCATATAAGTGCCGGGTTCTCTAAGTCAGCTATATCAAAGAGCTAATTTACTCAATGATCGTGGAGACGATGCCCGAACCGACGGTGTGGCCACCCTCGCGGATAGCGAAGCGCAGGCCCTCCTCCATGGCGATCGGGTGGATGAGGTCGCCCTCGATGGTGATGTGGTCACCAGGCATAGCCATCTCGGTGCCCTCGGGGAGCTTGACCGTACCAGTAACGTCGGTGGTACGGAAGTAGAACTGAGGACGATAACCATCGAAGAACGGGGTGTGACGGCCGCCCTCCTCCTTGGTCAGAACGTAGATCTCACCGGTGAACTTGGTGTGCGGGGTAACCGAACCGGGCTTGCAGAGAACCTGGCCGCGCTCGATATCCTCGCGCTTGATGCCGCGGAGCAGCAGACCGACATTGTCGCCAGCCTCGCAGAAGTCCATGGACTTACGGAACATCTCGATACCGGTAACGACGGTGTTCTGGGTATCCTTGATGCCGACGATCTCGACGGGCTCGTTGAGCTTGAGCTCACCGCGCTCGACACGGCCGGTAGCAACGGTACCACGGCCGGAGATGGTCATAACGTCCTCAACGGCCATCAGGAACGGGAGGTCGTTGTTACGAGCAGGCGTCGGGATGTACTCGTCGACGGCGTTCATGAGCTCGCGGATAGCGTCCATCCACTTGGCGTCGCCCTCGAGAGCGCCCAGAGCGGAACCACGGATGACGGGGATGTCGTCGCCGGGGAAATCGTACTCGGAGAGGAGCTCACGGGTCTCCATCTCGACGAGGTCGATGAGCTCGTCATCGTCGACCATGTCGCACTTGTTCAGGAAGACGACGATGTAGGGAACGCCGACCTGACGGGCGAGCAGGATGTGCTCGCGGGTCTGAGCCATGGGGCCGTCGGTAGCGGCGATGACCAGGATAGCGCCGTCCATCTGAGCAGCACCGGAGATCATGTTCTTGACGTAGTCAGCGTGGCCCGGGCAGTCAACGTGAGCGTAGTGACGGGCAGCAGTCTCGTACTCGACGTGGGAGACGGAGATCGTAATGCCGCGCTCGCGCTCCTCGGGAGCCTTGTCGATGTTCTCGAACGCAGTGAAGTCAGCCTTGCAGCCCTCGGTCTCGGAGAGAACCTTGGTGATGGCAGCGGTCAGCGTGGTCTTGCCGTGGTCGACGTGACCAATGGTGCCGATGTTAACATGCGGCTTAGTGCGCTCAAACTTCTCTTTGGCCATAAAGCCCTCCTCTAAACAGGTCGTCCCCGGACGGGACTTTGCCTTTATACCATAGTGGCCTCTCAACATACTATTGAGAAGCCACCGTGTTACCTATGGTAGCGGTGACTGGATTCGAACCAGTGACGCCACGGGTATGAACCGTGTGCTCTAACCAACTGAGCTACACCGCCGGATGGAGCCTGCAACCAGACTTGAACTGGTGACCTCTTCGTTACCAACGAAGTGCTCTACCGACTGAGCTATACAGGCACTTGACGGGTGGGAGCTATAGGATTCGAACCTATGTAGGCAGAGCCAACGGGTTTACAGCCCGTCCCCATTAACCACTCGGGCAAACTCCCAATCGTTCAAGTATCCGCAGGTCCTTTGGTCTTTTGGACCGCCGCCCCCGCGAACGAAAAAGATAATACGATGCAACCTTGGGGGCTGTCAACGAAAACCTCTAGATACACGGTTCCGGGCGTATCTATATAGCCGTGACCTGCGGTTTTGTTGAGTTTGGATATGAAGGACGGTGGTTTTGGATAATGAGGTGACGTTTCCCGAGGTAACACTTTGGTGTAGTAGAGTACACCTTCAGGATCGAACTTCGATACCGGCTTATTTGCACCTATATATAGCTCGAGATCGGGCTTCCGCGGCAGATTCGAGCGTGGATTTTCTCCCACTTTTGGCGCCCCATCGAGTCCAATGTGGGAGATTATCCACTCTCATTCACTAAACGGGAGATTTTCCACGCTCGTACGTCCGAAAATCCTCGCTCGATCAAGTAGACCAGGGCCTTCACCGTTTTCATCTCGTTCTGTAACAGCTAGAACGGTTTTCAGCCTCTTCGTGTTACAGATCGAGATGTTATCGGCCGTCCCTTGGCAATGTCTCGATCTGTAACTATAAGGAGGGTCTTCAGCCCTCTCGTGTTACGGATTTAGACAAACCAGGAGTAAGACGGCACTTTGCCCGATACTTATCAACAAAAAAAGAAACGGGCCCTGTCCCATAAGGAACAGAGCCCGAAACTCTCATGGAGCCAGTGACAGGAATCGAACCTGCAACCCACTGATTACAAATCAGTTGCGCTACCGTTGCGCCACACTGGCACACTTGGCGCTTTCGCGTGAAGCCAGTTAAGAATAAAGGAATTGCGGACAAGGCGCAACAGGCCCTTCACCCGAACACATCTCAAAACTATTCGCCAAAACGAATAGTTTTAATTACAATTGGCTATATAAAACTATTCGTTCTAACGAAGGGTTTCGCGATGCTTACTACCAAGGAAGCAGCCGAGCTGCTCGGCATCACTCCGCGCAGGGTGCAGGAGCTCATAAAAAACGGAGCACTTGAGGCCCGCAAGGCTTCTGGTGTATGGCTCATCGACAAAGACAGCGTCGACACGCGACTCCGCTCTGTGACCAAAACGGGGGGACGTCCCCGCCGCGGCCACGGTAAGAGCGAGATCGCGTTCACCCTCATGAATCGCACGCACGAAGTCGCTCAGCTAGTCTACAGCACATCGCGAAAAGACTTTACCCACATCGGCGCCGACATCGATTACGCCCACGCCCCTATTGGGGTATTTGGCCCCAATAGCCCCATATCGCTCGACTCCTTCCGCATCTGGTGGCGCGGCCGCGGTATCCCGCTCGCACGCATTGGGCTAGCCTCCCTGCTTGCAGAAGCCGCAGTCGATGTTCCCGACGAACTCGTACAGCGAAATCTTGGCCTCTCCTTATCCGACCAGTATTGGATTAGGCCCCAAGGTTCCGGTCTCGCCTGGGAGGATATCAACTTCTTCAATAACGCCTTTGATGACGTCTCGCTGTCCATTGCACCCTTTGCCCCAGAGGGAAAAGCGGCTGCCGCAAAGCCCGATAACACCTCGGACGGCAATCTTCAAAAGTACTGGACGTGCGAGGGCGAGCGTCGAATTCTGCATAAGGCAGGAGCGCACCTGAACCAGGAACCTTATAACGAGCTGGTAGCGACCGCGCTCCACCGTCGCATCCTAAACGCCTGCGATTATGTACCTTACTCGCTCGAGGGCACGGGTACTTCCGCCCTGAGCACATGCGATGTCTTCTTAACTGATGAAGAAGAGTATGTCCCTGCGTTCTATGTAAACCAGCACGCAAACGCAGATGAACGGCCAACCGACTACGAGCGATATGTAGCAATCTGCGAGGAGCTCGGGGCGACAGGCGTCAAGGATGCCCTTGACCGCATGATCGTGTGCGACGACATCATCGCCAACTACGATCGTCATTGGCGCAACTTCGGCCTCGTGCGAAACGTCAACTCACTAGTCTGCAGGCCAGCCCCCATCTTCGATTCGGGCTCATCGCTCTGGTGCAACATTTCTCTTGAGGAGCTTAGGGCGGGAGAGCACAGTTTTACCAGCGCGCAGTTTCATTCAAGCCCCGCCAAACAAATGCTGCTCGTCGAGGACATGGGCTGGTTCGATGGAGACAAACTCAAAGGTTTTGTCGACGAGGCAATCGAGATTCTGTCTAAAAATGATGCCCTAGCAGCGAGACTGCCTTATCTAAAAGAGGCACTAACGTGGCGCCTCGAAAGAATGATCGACATCGCTGAATGGAGTTAGCAAGGCAGCATTGCCCCGCCAACTCCCCTACCTCCCGCGCAGGGCCTTGAGCTTGGCCAGGGCATCGGGACTCAAGCGGCTGCCCAGAGTCATCTTAATCTGCGGAGCTTCCTCTGCCTCGTGAACGTCGTTATCGATCTGTTTGATCTCGTCCACCAGCATACGGCTCGAGATGCGCGTGACGCCCTTGCCCATGACAACGGCCTGGATCGTGCCGTCGCTCGATACCACGGAGCACGCGCGGCCTTCCTCACGTGCCTCGATGCAGAGCCTCTGCACCACGGTATCGGCCGAAACACCCGTCGGCGAAAACTCGATGCGCACGCCACGGGCCGGCAGATTGGGGCGCTCGCTGGAGATATTGCCCGCGCCGTCAAATACGATCACAGCCTCGTAGCGGCCCTGGGCAAACGCGGCTACGTCATTAATGAGCGCCGTGCGCGCCATATCGTGAACGTCGCTGGAATACGGATCGTCAGAATGGTCGTACACGAGCTTTTCGTAGCGCGGCGTACAGTGGATCACGTTGTAGCCGTCGACCACCAGCAGCTCGGGCTTATTGGAGTGCACCGTCGAGACCGGGTCGGCGATGGCCTGCGCAAACGCATTGCCGCCCACGCCATAGGTCGCGGCCGAAACAATCGGCTTGGCCGAACCCTCGCCAAAGCGCTTGGCCTTGGACTTGGCACGGTTTTTTTTGGACATGCGCTACTCCTCCCCCATGAGCTCGCCGGCGTTGCGGCGCAGCCACTCAAAGCACAGCGCCGTAGTCGCCTGGGCAACATTGAGGCTCTCGGTCATGCCGCGCTGGGGAAGCTTGGTCAAAAAGTCGCATTTCTCGAGCACCAGGCGCGAGATGCCGTCGCCCTCGGAGCCCATGACGAGCGCCACGCGGCCCTCGAAGGGAGCATCCCAGCAACTGCCTTCGGCGTGCTCGGAGGCACCGCCCACCCAAAAGCCAGCGGCCTTAAGATCGTCGAGCGCACGGGCGATGTTGGGCACCTGCGCGATAGGCAGATGCATGGCGGCGCCGGCTGAAGTCTTGTAGCTGCCCACGGTCACGCCGGCGGCGCGCTTGTTGGCAATGATGACGCCGGCCGCGCCCACAACCTCGGCGGAACGCACGATGGCACCAAAGTTGCCGTCGTCAGTCACATGGTCGAGCACCACGACAAGTGCTGGGCCCTCGCCTGCGCGGTCGAGAATATCGACGACATCGGCATAGGGGAAGTTGCCAACCTCGAGCGCGATGCCCTGGTGAGCGCCATGGCTCGACAGTGCGTCGAGCTGCGCGCGCGGCACATACTTAATGCGGACACCCGCGGCGTTGAGGTCGTCGACCAGGCGCGACAAGGCGGCGTCGCGCTCCCCGCCCTCGGCAATGAGCGCGCACTTGATGGGAAAACCGGTGCGTAGCGCCTCGGCGGCAGCACGGCGACCTTCGATAAACTCGCCCTTGGGGACCTGAACGTTGTCGCGGTTGCGATCTCGCTGCGGACGCGCAGCCTGGGCTTGGGAGCGCTCGCGCTGGCCCTTGGGAGTGGCAGCGTGGTCGTTGCGGCGAATCGGACGCGAGCCAGAAGCAGCCTGCTTGCCTCCACGCGGTGCGCGCTTGCGATTGTCGGCCATGGGACAACCTCCTATAAAGCAACTATCAAATAGACAAAAGAAACGACCGCTTAAGACGAATAGCCCAAGCGGTCGGTACGGGTTTTCCAAGTGCCCGAGATTGCCGTGAAAGAGGAGCGACGCGTACTTGGGTACGCGAGCGACGGTTTGAACGGCAAGGTCGGGTGCTTGGGAAACCCGCGGGGATTAGAGAGATTTGATACGAGTGCCGGCGGCGGTATCTTCAATCGTCAGGCCCAGGTCCTTGAGCTGGTCGCGGATGGCGTCGGCCAGATCCCAGTTCTTGGCGGCACGGGCCTCGGCGCGGGCTTCGAGAATCTTGGCAGCAGCCTCGTCCACGTCGTCACCCGTGTAGGCGACCAGGCCGGCGGCGACGCCTAGCAGCCCCAGCGGCAGCTCGACCTTGGGCTCGGGGAGCTCAACGCCAAACGTATCGAGCAACTCGACCAGCGTATCGGCGGCAGCCAGGACTGCGGCCTTGTCGGCAGCATCGCCCGCCTGCTCCAGGTACTGGTTGCACTCGGTCACAAAGCCAAAGACGGCACCCATGGCACCGGCGGTGTTAAAGTCGTCGTCCATGCACTCCTTGAAGGCGGCACGGGTCTCGGCGGCCTTGGCGGCAAACGCCTCGGATGCTGCCTCATCGGCATCGGCCGTCGCATGGTTCGCGGCCCAACGCAGGTTCTCGACCGTACCGGCGATACGCGTCAGCGAGTTCTCGGCACCCTCCAGGCGCTCCCAGGAGAAGTCGAGCGGCGAGCGATAGCTCGTCTGCAGCATCAGCAGGCGCAGGGCGGCAGCGGAGTGCTGCTCGAGCACCTCGGCCAGCGTAAAGAAGTTGCCGAGCGACTTGGACATCTTCTCGCCGTCTACCAGCAGCATGCCCGTGTGCATCCAGGTGTTGGAGAAGCCCTGGTGCCAGGCGCAGGTGGCCTGGGCGCACTCGTTCTCGTGATGCGGGAAGGCAAGGTCGGAGCCACCGCCGTGGATGTCAATCGGGGTGCCCAGGTAACGGTGCACCATGGCGGCGCACTCGGTATGCCAACCGGGACGGCCCTCGCCCCAGGGGCTCGGCCAGCTGGGCTCGCCGGGCTTGGCGGCCTTCCACAGGGCAAAGTCGAGCGGGTCGTTCTTGTCCTCGTTCTCCTCGATGCGTGCGCCAACCATAAGGTCGTCGATGTTGCGGCCCGAGACCTGACCATAGTTGGGATCGCTGCGCACGGCAAAGTACACATCTCCGTTATCGGCGGCGTAAGCGTGGCCCTGCTCAATGAGCGTCTTGATCATGGCGATCATGGGGCCGATCTCCTTGGTGGCGCGGGGGCGCACATCGGGATCGAGCACGTTGGCGGCGCGCATGACGCCGATGAACTTGTCGGAGAACTCCGTCGCGACCTCGGCGGCAGTGCGGCCCTGCTCGTTGGCGCGCTTGATGATCTTGTCATCGACATCGGTGAGGTTCTGGGCGAACGTGACCTCGTAGCCGCTCGCGATGAGCCAGCGACGAATCACGTCAAAGCTGATGAACGTGCGGGCATTGCCGATGTGGATGTTGTCGTAGACCGTGGGGCCGCACACGTACATGCGGACCTTGCCGGACTCGATGGGCTGGAACTCTTCCTTTTTATGGGTAGCGCTGTTGTAGATACGCATTCGTTACTCCTTAACGGTTTTCTGTAGCAGGCAGACGGCCCAGGCGCCGATTCCCTCGCCCTGGCCTTCCCAACCGAGCTTTTCGGTCGTAGTGGCGGCGACGCCCACGTTTTCGACGTCAACGCCCAGGGCATGGGCAAGGTTGGCGCGCATGGCATCGCGGTGCGGGGTGATCTTGGGTTGCTGACAGGCAATGGTGCAATCGGCATCGACAAACTCAAAGCCCAGCTCGCGCGCATAGTCCATCACGCGAGCGAGCAGCACCATCGAGTCGGCACCCTCATAGGCGGGATCGGTGTCGGGGAATAGCTTGCCGATGTCTCCCCCGCGGCAGGCGCCCAGAATGGCGTCGGCCAAGGCGTGCGCGAGCACATCGGCATCCGAGTGGCCCAGCAGGCCGCGCTCGTAGGGGATGTCGACCCCGCCGATGATACATCGACGCCCCTCCACCAAACGGTGGACGTCGTAGCCATGGCCAATGCGCAGGTTACTGAACATGGGGAAGGTCCTCTCCCTCGGCCATGCGACCGAGCAGAATCGCGGTTACAGGACGCAAGTCCTCGGGCACCGTCACCTTAAGGTTATCGCGCGGGCTCTGGACGCAGCGGACGCGCCCACCCATGCGCTCGACCAGCGACGAATCATCGGTGCCGATAAAGCCCTCGGCAATGGCTGCAGCGTGGGCGCGCTTCATGGCGTCGACACTAAAGATCTGCGGCGTCTGCGCGGCCCAATAGAGCTCACGCGGCGGCGTCTCGACGATGTTATCGCCATCGACGATCTTGAGCGTGTCGATCGCGGGTTGACCGCACACGACACCGTCGAGCGAGCGGTCGCCCACAAGCACGTCGATCGCATGATCGATGGCCTCGGTCGTGATGAGCGGACGAGCGCCATCGTGAATGGCGACGTATTCAAAGCCCGCCGGAACCGCATGCACGCCGGCACGGGTGGAATCCTGACGGGTATCGCCGGCATCGGCAAAGCTGATGGGCGTGTCATAGTCAAACGGGTCGATGGCCAGGCGGCGCATCTCGGCACGGCGCTCGGCAGGACACACCACCACAATGTGGCCGACCTTGTCGCTACGATCGAACGCGCGGATGGACCAGCTCATAAGCGGACGGCCCGCTACATTGACGAGCTGCTTGCCACCGGGGTTACCAAAGCGCTGACCGCTGCCACCGGCAACGACCACGGCGCACACGGGCGCCATTATGCGTTCCCCTGTTTGGTGCCCTTCATGCGGTACAGCGAGTCCGCAAGAATGGCAGGGTTGTTGACGCCAAAGTCGCCCAGGCGCTCCGGGTCCTCGCTGATGTCATCCATGAGCTCCTGCAGCGAGCCATACTCGTCGACGATCTTCTCGGCCACGCCGTCGCGCACGACGGACACGCGCGAAAGCGTGCGCAGGCCCAGCGGCGTCATGACGGAGTCCTCGTCCAGGTCGTCGTAACCCAGAACCGCCGCCACATGCTGTGGGTCGGACAAGTCCTTAGGCGTCATGCGACTCAGCTCGGCGCGGATCTTCTCGGCGTTGGCCTCAGAGGAATCGCTCGCGTAGTCGCGGATCATCAGGTCGTATTCGGTATCCATGCTGGAGCCCGCGAGCTGCTCGAGCTGCATCTGCACGAGCTTGCCCTGGTTACCCAGCTTGACAATGCAATCCTTAAGCTCGGTCTTTGCCTGCTGCATGATCTCGAAGCTCGAGAAAATACCGGTAATGTCGGCGAGCGTAACGTAGTCGTCGAGCTCGAGGGCCGTCAGGCGCAGCAAGGAGCGGTCGAGCGACTGACGGGTGGTCTGAAGCGTGGCGACGAGCTGGTTAACCGAGCTCATGATGGTGGTGACGGGCTGGATCTCGTAGCTCTTGCCGTGGACGTACACATTGACGACGGCGCGACGGGCCGAGACCGAGATCACGATGGCGTCCGTGAGCACCGACATGCGAGCGGCGGTGCGGTGACGCATGCCCGTCTCGCTCGTGGCGAGCGAGGGGTCGGGATTGAGGTGGAAGTTGGCGCGCAGGATCTGGGTGAGGTCGCCGTCGATGACGATGGCACCGTCCATCTTGGAAAGCTCGAACAAGCGGTTCGAGGTAAACGAAATGTTGAGCGGGAAGCCGTCGTTACCGGCAGCGAGCACGTTTTCGGTGTCGCCAACGCAGATAAGGGCGCCCAGGTGACCGGCGATGATCATGTCGAGGGCGGTGCGGATCGGCTGGCCAGGTGCCGTCAGGCGAATGGCCTGTTCCATACGCTTTTGCAGCTCGTTCTTATCCAAGGCATCGCTCCCATCGTATACGCTCCATAAACGCTAAATAGTTTCTCACGGTTTGTCCCCGCGGCGCTCGCGAAATCCGATGCTTACAGAATGAGCGAACACAGCTGAGAGCCCCAACCCAAATGAGCTGCTTATGTGGTAGCATCGGAGCTCACATGAATGAGGGAGTAGTCGCGTGACCGGATTCGCCTCCGGTGGCGCGGCAAGTCAACATACTGGCCGAAACGGTCTGGCTTGCCTTAATGAACGAGACTCGTGGCTGTGCGCGCAACGCGTACGCCACGGGTCTTTTTTGTTACTCCCCCAAGAGGTACACGCGGGCCCGCCCGCAGAGAGGGAGCCAGACTATGGGACTCGCAGAGCTCGTGTTGCTCGCCGTTGGCCTTTCGATGGACGCCTTTGCCGTTTCCATCTGCAAGGGCCTTGGCATGAAGAGGATCAACCTTAAAGTCGCCGTGGTGCTCGGCCTGTTCTTTGGCGGCTTTCAGGCCGGCATGCCCGTAATCGGATGGGCGCTCGGCAGCCAATTCATGGGCTTCATCGGACCCATCGACCATTGGATCGCCTTTATCCTTTTGGCCTTCATCGGCGGCAAAATGCTGTGGGAAGCCTTTACCGAAGACGAGGATGAAGGCGACGGCAAGGATGCCGAAAAAATCGACCTGGGCGAATACCTGATCCTCGCCATTGCCACCTCAATCGACGCCCTGGCCGTGGGCATCTCATTTGCGGCGCTCTCGGTTTACATCGTTCCCGCTGTATCGCTTATCGGCGTCACAACGTTTATCTTCTCCGTTGCCGGCGTAGCGATCGGCCACACCTTTGGCGCGCGCTACGAAAAACCCGCCACCATCGTGGGTGGCGTCGTACTCGTCCTCATCGGGCTTAAGATCTTGCTTGAGCACCTTGGAATCCTCGCACTGTGACGAATAACGGCCGCCCGGCATTACGCCAGGCGGCCGTTTTCATAGCCAGCCGTTTTAGAGCGGCTTCACAGGCGACCTTTACGCAGCGAGGCGCTTGAGGACATCGATGAGCAGCTCGTAGAAGCGCTCGGCAGAAGCGAGCTCCATGCTCTCGTCCGGGGTGTGGACATCGGAGAGCGTCGGTCCCACGGCGATGGCGTCCAGGCCGTGCAGGGCCTCGGCAAACAGGCCGCACTCAAGGCCGGCGTGAATGGACTCGATGCGCAGCTCGGAGCCAAAGAGCTCGCGATAGCTCTCGACGAAGACGTCGCGGACCGGCGAATGCTCGGCATAGCTCCAGCCGGGATACTCGAACTCGAACTTGGCGTCGAAGCCCAGGACATCGGCCAGCGTCTGTAGGCGGTCCTTGAACTCGTTCTGCAGCGAGGTGATCGAGGAGCGCGGGGACAGCATGATCTTGACCTCGTCGTCAGAAGTGGCAACCACACCGATGTTGGAGGAAACCTCGACGGAGCCGTCGGTGGCGACGTTGCGGCGAATCACGCCGTTAGGGGCAAGACGCAGGGCGCGGATGAGGGCAAGCGCGGACTTCTGGTCCATGGCCTCGACCTCGGCGTCGTCGGCAATCTCGACGGTGCAGGTAAAGCCGGGGTCGAAGACCTCGAGCTCGGCAGCGACGTCGGCGATGATGCCCTTGGCGACCTGGGCCGCGGCCTCGGCCGCAGCGTGGTCGGCGTAGACCAGAACAGCCTTGCACTCACGGTTGATGGCGTTGTCCTTGGTGCCGCCGTTAAAGCTGACGATGGCGGGCTCGCCGGCAACCATCAGGCGGTCGATGATGCGGGCCATGATGAGGTTGCCGTTGCCGCGTTCCAGGTTGATGTCGGCGCCGGAGTGACCACCCAGCAGGCCGGAGATGTCGAGCGTGAGGGTGCTACCGGTCTTGTGCTCGCGCGCGATCGGGCAGGTGTAGGTAACGACGACGCCGCCGGCGCAGCTGACGGTGGCAACGCCCTCTTCCTCAGAGTCAAGGTTAATCATGGTGCGGGCGCTAATCTGGGACTTGTCGAGCGTCTCGGCGCCGACCAGGCCAGTCTCCTCGTCGGTGGTGAATACGCACTCGAGGGCGGGGTGAACGATCGAATCGTCATCGAGAACAGTGAGCATCAGAGCGACAGCGATGCCGTTGTCGGCGCCCAGGGTGGTGCCGTTAGCGGTGAGGACGCCGTCCTTGACGACCAGGTCGATACCATCGGTCGTGAAGTCGTGCTCAACGGAGCCCAACTTGTCGCACACCATATCGATGTGGCCCTGCAGCATGACGGTCGGGGCATTCTCGGCGCCGGCAGATGCGGGCTTGCGAATGATGACGTTGTAGACCTCGTCCTGGTACACATCGAGGCCGCGCTCCTTGGCAAATGCGACCAGGAAATCGCTGATGCCCTTCTCGTTGCCAGACCCACGGGGGATCGCGCTGACCTCCTCAAAGAAATGGAACAGCTGGGCGGGCTCGTAGCCGGTAATCTTGTAGTCCATGGTGCCTCCTTGGCGCAACTGGTTAGACAGTAAGACATGCGACTTGTATATTCCCAGACTTTGCGTGCATAAACCAGTCGAAAACGCCGAGCGCCCTCGCATCATCGGCTAACGGTGGACCGTATAGCGTAACGGTCACAACTTCCGCAGCTCTACAAATCGAGGCGCCCTTTCCGGAGCGCCTCGATTGCGCGTATCAAATTGTCGCCACGCCCTACAGCGCGCCGGAACCGGCTTGCATCATGCCGCCGGGGCCCGAGCTCACGCCACTGCTCACAGGCGCGGCGTTTCCGGTGTGCGGCGCCGCCGGAGCGGTATCGCCCCCGAGTGCACCCGCCGGACGCGGCGCCGGAATCTCACCCGTGCCGTGGCTAAAGACAAACTTGCCGTCGACCACGTCGCACAGGACGGTATCGCCCTCGCCCCACTCGCCAGCCAGCAGTTCCTCGGACAGCGGATCCTCGATGAGCTTTTGGATGGCACGACGCAGCGGACGCGCGCCGTTGGTGAGGTCGGTACCCTCCGCCACAATCTTGTCGTAGGCCGCATCGGTAAGCTTGATGTTCATGCCGTTTGCGATCAGGCGCTGGCGCAGATCGTCCACCAGCAGGTGCGCAATCTTAGTCAGGTTCTCGCCCGAGAGCTTCTGGAACACCACAATATCGTCGATACGGTTGAGCAGCTCGGGGCGGAACAGGCGCTTGAGCTCGCCCATCGCACGACCCTTGATCTCGCTCGACGTGAGACCCTGCTCACCGGTGGTGCCAAAGCCCACGCTCGCATCCTGCGCGATCTCGCGGGCGCCCACGTTAGACGTCATGATGATCACGGTGTTGCGGAAGTCGACCGTCTTGCCCTGGCTATCAGTCAGGCGGCCCTCCTCCAGCACCTGCAACAAAATGTTGAAGATGTCGGGGTGCGCCTTCTCGATCTCGTCGAACAGCACGACCGAGTACGGGTGACGACGAACGGCCTTGGTGAGCTGACCGCCCTCGTCGTGACCCACGTAACCCGGAGGGCTACCGATAAGCTTGGAGACCTCGAACTCGCTACCGAACTCGGACATGTCGAAGCTGATGAGCGCATCCTTGCTACCAAAGAGATACTCGGCGAGCGTCTTGGCGAGCTCGGTCTTGCCCGTGCCGGTGGGACCCAGGAAGATAAAGCTGCCGCCGGGACGACGCGGGTCCTTGAGCGGCGAGCGGCTGCGGCGCACGGCCTTGGCGACGGCCTCGACGGCCTCGTCCTGGCCGATAATGCGGGTCTTGAGCACGCTTTCGGTCTGCAGCAGGCGACGACTCTCGCTCTCGGTGAGCGAGGAAACCGGCACGCCAGAGGTCACGGACACGATGTCGGCAATCTGACTCACGTCGATGGTGAGCGGGCTGGCGTCGAGCTCGGCGGTCCAGGCGGCCTTGGCTTCGGCGAGTTCAATCTCAGCGGCCTTCTGCTGCTCGGTGATCTCGGCGGCCTTGTTCATGTCATCGCTCTCGGTGGCCTCCTGCGCGGCGGCCTTGAGCTCCTCTATACGATGCTCGGCCTCGCGCACCGGCTCGGGCGCGCGATTCGCGGCGATGCGAGCGCGGGCACCGGCCTCGTCGATGAGGTCGATGGCCTTATCGGGCAGGAAGCGATCCTGGATGTAGCGGTTGGAAAGGTTCGCGGCGGCCTCGATAGCACCCTGCGTATAGCGCACATGGTGGTGCTCCTCGTAGCGCGGCTTGAGCGCGGTCAGGATCTTGACCGTGTCCTCGACGCTCGGCTCCTCGACATCGATGGTCTGGAAGCGACGCTCGAAGGCCGGGTCCTTGGTGAGGTACTTGCGGAACTCCTCGGCCGTGGTGGCGCCAATAATCTGGAAGGCACCGCGTGCAAGCACGGGCTTGAGCATAGAGCTCGCGTCGATGGAGCCCTCGGCAGAACCGGCACCGATGATGGTGTGCATCTCGTCGATAAACAGGATGACGTCGTCGGCTTCGGTCGCCTCCTGGATCACGTTCTTGAGGCGCTCCTCAAACTCACCGCGATACTTGGCACCCGCAACGAGGCCCGGCAGGTCGAGCGTCCAGATGTTCTGGTTCATAAGGTTCTCGGGCACGTTGCCGGCAGCGATCTGCTGTGCCAGGCCCTCGACGATGGCCGTCTTGCCCACGCCGGGGTCACCCAGGATAAGCGGGTTGTTCTTGGTGCGGCGCGAAAGAATCTCCATCATGCGCTGGACTTCCTTTTCGCGGCCAATCACGGGATCGAGCTCGGCGTCGCGCGCCTTTTGCGTGAGGTTGGTGGCGAACTGCTTGAGCGTGTCGGTGCCGCTCCCCTTTTGCTGCGAGGCGTCCGAGCCGCTAAAGAACGGCAGGCCCGCACCGGGACGCCCGGCACCGGCACCGGCGAGCGGACGCTTCTTGTCCTGGTCCTTGGCGGTGAGTTTCTCGATAGCCTTTTTGATGGAGGCGGATGACACGCCCAGGCGCATGAGAATGTCCATGGCCATGCCGTTGCCCTCTTCGACGATGCCGATGAGCAGGTGCTCGGTCGACACATACGTCTGGTTGTTCTCGCGCGCCACGCGGAAGGAGCGCTCCATCACGCTGATGACGAGTGGCGTAAAGGCGAGCTTAGCGGCCTCGGTCTCCTCGCTGGGCTCGGGAACGGTGGTCTGGACCTCTTTGAGTGTGTCCATGATGTCGTCGTAGGAGATATCGAGCGAGCGCAGCGCCTCGGCGGCAATGCCCTCGTCCTCCTTGGCAAGCGCGAGCAGCAAGTGCTCGGTGCCCACCTTATTTGAGTGTAGATCGAGCGCCTCTTGCTTGGCCATGGACATGACCTTGCGCGCGCGATCGGTAAAACGGTCTAACATGCTAGTTCCTCTTAGACGAGCTAGTTTTTCAAACGCAAAGCGCCACTCGTGGCGGCGCTTTGGTCTCTTTACCCATATGGAGTATATGTTAACCGCTGGGGCCTTTTCCGCATGCAGCCATACGACAACGTCTACAAAAAAGGAATCGCCAGGTGCGGCGGGCGCTCTAGGTTAGAGGCTGTTGCCTAGCAGGCAGGCTCGGCGTCCATGCTCTCGGCAACGCCATTGACGGCATCGGCAACGGGAGCACCAGGCATGCGCACGAGCTCCATATGCTGCTCTTCAAAGACGGTTCCCATGGGGAAGGCGCGGCGGAAGACAAAACGAGCAACCGGACCGGCCACCAGCAGGTTCCAGGGCAGGGCCATGATAAAGTTGCGCGGAATGTTGACGAGCCACATCATCGGCAGCGCCTGCAAATTGGCAAGCGGGCCGCCGGGCATATGGAACAGGCCTTCACACGCGCCGTAGAGCGACATGATGATAACCATGGGAACGACCATGCAGGAGCTGACGGCGAGCGTCATGGCAAGCGGTGAGCTCTTGCCCGGCGTGACCAGGAATTTAAAGGCGAAACCCTTGGCAAGGGGGCTGGCAACAAACCAGTCGCAGCACATGGCAAAAATGTAGGCAACGGGGAAGCCGAGCCACGCGGCGGCAACAACCTCGCCGTTGATGGCCCCATGCTGCAGGGCAACGTTGTAGATGCTCATCCAGAGCACCATGCAAAAGCACATGATAAAGGTGAACAGCAGGCTCTCTCGTTTGTTGATAGGCATAAAGGGCAAAATCCTTTCTGTGTTACGCCGCGGCACCACGCAACAAAAACAGGCGGGCAAGATGGAGCTGTTGGGACTTCATCTCGCCCGCCCGTGGTACGTGCGTCTGCGACTACTTATGTGGTGGAACTACCCTAACACGAACGGCGTGCGCTTCGTAAGCGTTGAGTTTGTGGAGATGCAGGGCACCAATAATCCCCCGACCCCATAAGTTGCGGTGGAATACGGACTGTTTTGACCCTTTAAGCAGCAATTCAGTCTCTATTTCACCGCAACTCATTTGGTGCAAAGTGACCTGTCCTCCTTGCACCAATTAGCTGGTGTGGCGCCAGCGAGGGTCGGTGAGTGTACGTGCCACACCCAGACCAACGGGCAAAAACGCCACGATGAGCACTGCACGCACAAACCAACCGAGCATATTGACCGTATCGAAGGTGCACATGTAGTACATCGAGCGATACAGATACAGGCCCGGCACCATAATGACAATTGATGGCACCGTGAGGGCGATACGTGGGTAGGTGAGCTTGACTTCGGCCAAGCTTGCCAGCAGCCCCGATACCAGCGCGCCGATAAACGCTGCCGCCTCGGGAGGCATTCCCGCGCTGAGGCCCAGGAAGGGAAGCATCGTCGGCGCATCGACGAGCGTAAGGCGCAAGGTATTGGACACGGCGCCGATCAGCCCAGCTGCCGCGGCCATCTTTACCGGGCTGTTGAACATCACCGAGAAGCCGAATACGCCAACGAAGCTCATCACCACGCGCAGGAGCGTAAGGGCAAGCGGCGAAAGGCCGAGCGGGGCAAAATCATCCGGTGCCAGCCCCACACACTCGGCAACCATCCAGCCTACGAGCGTCGCCATCACAATAATCGACACGGCATACGAAAGACGTTCAATGCCGCTTCGCATATCGAGCTTAGCGATGTCGAGGCCTGCCGTAATAAGGGGAAAACCGGGAATCACAAAGAGCATGGCGCCGATATAGCCTTCTTGGTGCGACATTGCCCCCGGAATGACCTGGCCAAGGCCGAGCAATGCCAGTAGATACGAAACGCAAGCGAGTGCAACGCCCGTCGTCAGCGCGCTAAACTGGCCAAGACCCTGCTTGAGAATATGGGAGCGAGCAAAGTTGCCAACACCAGCGCCCACGAACGCGCATGCCATCTCAATGGGACCGCCGCCGAGCAAAAAGACGAAGGCGCCGCAAGCACAAGCTGCCGCAAGGCCCTGTTGCCAGGGAGCGTAATCGGGCTTTGAGCTCTCAACGGTCTTGAGCATCTCGTGGTATTCGTGCACGGTAAACCGGCGCCCATACGTCTCGATTTCCTTTAAGAAGCTCTCCATCATCCAAATGCGATGGGTATTGACTCCCGTTGTGGGCAGGCTGACAACCTCGTTAAAGCAGTGGCCATCTTCGATGCAAGTGCACTCAAACGACAGAAGACTCAGGTCGACGTGAATCGTGACGCCGAGTACGGCAGCAACACGATTCATGGTATCGCGCACGCGCCAGGCACCTGTTCCGCTTGCCAGCATAAGCATGCCGGTGCGGCAGATGATGGATGACTTATCGGTGAGCGGCGCATCGACGGCAAGTTCATCGCCTGCCGTCACGATCTGGTGCCAGTCAGTTTTCATATGGAGCGCACCGGCACGAACGCCGTGGTGCATGGGAGCTCTCGAAAGCAGCGAGTCAAGGCGCGAAGGCTGTGGGGGCTCCACTGATTCACCCTCAACCTCATCAGCCTCTTCATCGACCAAATCAAAGGAATCAAGCGGCGCTGGCTCGCGACGGTCGATTAGCTCCTCATCCTCATCATCAAAGTAATTGAACTGATCGAGCATGTCCTCTTCGATTGCACGCTCGCTCGCGTCGTCCATCCCGGTGCTCCCTTCCTGTCGACTAACCCCCATCCTAGGCAGCAACGGCTAAAGGAAACATAAAAGAGACGACTGTCATGCGAGCCATGTGCGCAATAGCCGTTGGGTAGTCATTGGGGACGTTCTTAAATGACCAGTCAAACAAGAACGTCCCCAATGACTACTCCGGCAACGCCGATGTTTTGGCAACGCCAGCGAGCGACGTCCAGGGCGAACAAGTTGGCATGAAAAAGGCAAGGCATAGACCTTCTGGTCATGCCTTGCCTTTTGAATGACAAATTGTCGCCCTGGGCGGCGCGCAGCGTCAACTGGTTACGCGGGTTGGTAAACCCGCGTAACCCCCTAGTACATCTTTGCGCCGGCGGGGATGGAGGCGTCGAGCTGGATCAGGTTGAGGCGCTCCTCGCCCTCCTCCTCGTGGACAGCGCTGATCAGCATGCCGCAGCTGGGAATACCCATCATCTTGCGCGGAGGCAGGTTGGTGATGGCGAGCAAGGTCTTGCCGACCAGGTCCTCGGGCTCGTAATAAGCGTGAATACCGGAGAGGATGGTGCGGTCGGTACCGGTACCGTCGTCGAGCGTAAAGTTCAGCAGCTTCTTGGACTTCTTGACGGCCTCGCATGCCTTGACCTTCACAGCGCGGAAATCGCTCTTGGAGAAGGTATCGAAGTCGACGAGCTCCTCGAACAGCGGCTCAACGGCGATCTTGGAGTAATCGAGCGTGGGCTTAAGCGACTCAACGAACGGGCTCGCGGCGTTGCCGGCCTCGACAGCCTTGGCGGCAGCGGCACCGGACTGGAAACCCTTCTCGGGCTTCATGTGCGGGAACAGCAGCACGTCGCGGATGGAAGCCTGGTTGGTGAGCAGCATGACCACGCGGTCGATGCCGATGCCAATGCCGCCCGCGGGAGGCATACCGTACTCGAGGGCGCGCACGTAGTCCTCGTCATACTCCATGGCCTCATCGTCGCCGCCGGCCTTCTCGGCCATTTGGGCAGCAAAGCGCTCAGCCTGGTCGACCGGGTCGTTGAGCTCGGAGAATGCGTTGGCGTACTCGTGACCGGCAATAACCAGCTCAAAGCGGTGCGTCAGGCGCGGGTCGTCCTCAAAGCGCTTGGCAAGCGGGCTGACCTCGATGGGGTAATCGCACACGAAGGTCGGGTTGACGATGGTGTCCTCGCCCAGCTCATCGTAAATCTCGGCGATGATCTTGCCAGCAGTCCACTCGGGCTTGATCTCCAGGCCCTTCTCGCGCGCGGCGGCAGCAAGCTCCTCGACCGGCGTGTCGATGGTGACCTGCTTGCCGAGCACGTCGGAGACGATGTCGGTCATGGGACGGCTGGCCCACTCACCAGAAAGGTCGATGGTCTGGCCCTGGTACTCGATGACCTCGGGGTTGCCGATGGCCTTGTTAGCCGCCTTAATGACGCCCTGGGCGAGCGCCTTCATGCCCTCGAGGTCGGAGAAGGCACGATAGGCCTCCATCGTGGTGAACTCGGGGTTGTGGGTAAGGTCCATGCCCTCGTTACGGAAGATACGGCCGATCTCGAACACGCGCTCAAAACCACCGACGATGCAGCGCTTGAGGTGCAGCTCGGTGGCAATACGCAGGTAGCACTCCTGATCGAGCGCGTTGAAGTGGGTAATGAACGGCTTGGCAGTAGCGCCGCCTTGGATGGTCTGCAGGATGGGGGTCTCGACCTCCATGTAGCCGTCGGACTCCATAAAGCGACGGAAGGTGGAAAGAATCTGCGAACGCTTACGGAAGGTCTCGCGAACGTCGTCGTTGGCGATCAGGTCGACATAGCGCTGGCGATAGCGGGTCTCCTTGTCGGAAAGACCGTGGAACTTCTCGGGCAGCGGACGAACGGCCTTGGCAAGCAGGGTCGCGCTCTTAGGGGCAACGGAAAGCTGGCCACGCTGGGTGCGCACGACCACGCCGGTCACGCCCAGGATGTCGCCCAGGTCGAGGGCCTTGAGCGTACTCCAGGCAGCCTCGTCCATGTCGTTGATGCGGCAGAACAGCTGAATCTCGGCAGTCGCATCGCGCACGACGATGAACATAATCTTGCCCTGACCGCGCTTGGCGACCACACGGCCGGCGATCTTCACGACGTCCTCGGTGTCCTCACCATCGGCAAGCTCGGCGTACTTAGCCTCGATATCGGCGACGTAGTCCTCAAGCTCAGAGTGCTCGGGATAGGGGTTCTGGCCCGCCTCGAACAGGGCGGCGCGCTTGGCCAGGCGGGTGGCGCGCTCGTCGTTGAGCGTCGATGCCTGATCGGCGGCGTTCTGGTTCTCTGCCATAAGTTAGCTCCTCAAACTAAAACGCTCCCCAGGATTCGGTCCCAGGGAGCGAAAACATACCTTTACGCGGGACCGTGGTCTAGCGTGCGATCTTGGCGATGGTGTAGACGCGAGTCTTGCCGGAAGGCGTAACGACCTCGACGGAGTCGCCCTCGCCGTGACCAATGATGGCGTGACCGACCGGAGACTCGTTGGAGATCTTGTGCTCGAGCGAGTTGGTCTCGGTGGTACCGACAAGCGTGACTTCCATGACCTCGCCGTTGGGATCAATCAGCGAAACGGTGGAACCGATGGAGACGCTCAGATCGCCCGTGGTGGCAGCAACCTGAGCGTTGGCGAGGATGGCCTGGATCTCGGCAATACGAGCAGCGTTCTGGGCCTGTTTGTCCTTAGCGGCGTCATACTCGGAGTTCTCCGAAAGGTCGCCGAACGCGCGGGCTTCCTTGATGTCCTCGACGATCTCCTTGGCGTAATCGCCCTCACGCCAAGCGAGCTCCTCGACGAGCTTCTGGCGGCCCTCAGCGGTCAGTACGATCTGGCTTGCGTCCATACGGATATCTCCCCAACTCTGATCAAACAATCAACTGTCAACAAAACGAAAAAGACCGGCTAGCCTGCGGGCAAGCCGGTCAGGTGCTCACCCCAAAGGGATGGGACTACTCTGCGTCCGCGTCGCTGTCCTCTGCCTGCTTCTTCTTGGCAGCAGCGAGCTTGGCCTCGAGCTCAGCGATCTCCTTGTCCTCCTCGGACTGCTCGACCACGACCTCCTCGGCCTGCTTGGTCTCGGCCTTATCGTCGCCCTCCATACCCTCGCGGATATTCTTGACGGTAGAGCCGAGGGACTTGCCGAGCTTCGGCAGGTTCTTGGGCCCGAAGATAATCAGGACAACGACGAGAATAATGATGAGCTCAGGAGCCCTCAGTCCAAACATGTAGACCTCCACAATACAGCGAGACAAGCTCGAATGAGTATACCGCGGGTATCGCGGTATCACAACACTAGCTAAAAAAAGGGACCGCAAGAAGCGGTCCCTCCTCATGCTCTGGTCGGGTTGACTGGATTTGAACCAGCGACCCCTGCGTCCCGAACGCAGTGCTCTACCAAACTGAGCCACAACCCGTTAGCTCGACTATAGTAACAAAGATTTCCGTCGTGTGCTAGAGAAATTTTTACTTCTTTGACACTTCGACGCGAACCGTGTTGGGAATGAGCTCCGTCGCGCAGGACCACCAGCCGTTTTGCTGGGCAGCGTCGGCAAGCCTTTCGGCCATGGCGGCGGTGTCGCAAATGGCAAACGAGCAGGCACCCGATCCGCACACATCTACAGCAACGGTGCCGTCCTGTTTACGCAGCCAATCGAGAACCGTTTGAATCTGCGGCTCCATCTGTGCGGAAATGACACCCAAGTTGTTATGGATGAGCGCATATGCCGTCTCGGCATCACCAGCACGCAAGGCAGAAGCTATCGCGCCGGGCTTGTCCGCAGGCACCGGGGCCTCGTCAAAACGTCGATAGGCCTCAATTGTCGAAACGCTCGCCTCGCGCGGCTTAACCAGCACGACGGGCGTCACGGGCAGCGCGGGGTACTCAGTTGCCAGCACGTCTCCCCCACCTACGTAGAACGCAGGACTCGCGTGCAAAAAGAACGGGACGTCAGCACCAATGCCCCGCGCAATGTCGTCGAGCGCTGGGTCGGTACGATCAATGCCCCAGAGCTCCGCCAAGGCGACAATGACCGCGGCCGCATCCGTCGAGGGGCCGCCCAAGCCGGCGCACAATGGAATGCGCTTCTCAATCGTTACGCAGATGTTTGCCTCGCGACCATAATGCTCGGCCATAGCAACCGCAGCCCGATACGCCGTATTCTTTTGCATGGGAAAATCTGATGCCGGAACCGTCTGGACAGTCAGCGCCTGCGCCGGCGTGACCGTCACGGTATCGGAAAGACCGACGGCTGCCATCAGGGAATCGACCCTGTGGTAGCCGCGGTCATCGCGCTCGGTATGAACCCCCAGGTAGAGGTTAATCTTTGCCGGCGCGGAAAGAGTCAGGGACCAATCGGTCACCGTTAGTGCTCCTCGAGCTGATTGCCGAGCGGGGTAAAGATATGCTCGCCGCTCTCGGGGTCGAACAGCTCGACCTGACCGGTGAGGACATCGATATACTGGTAGGACTGACGCGACTTGCGGCCGCGACGCTCGTCAACCTCGACGATAAAGACGGCGGGGTGAACGCTCTTGATGGTGCCCATGCGCTCGACAACGCGGGTGCGGCCCATGTTGGCCTTAACCTTGACGCGATCGCCCACCATATCGGTCAGCTTCTCGTGGATGTCGTCGACGTGATTGACTTCCATCTCTTCCATGAACAGGGCCTCCAGAAGGTGCAATTCAAAAAGGGGATAATACCCCTAAGATAGACAAAACTCTAATACTATAGCACCCTGCTGCCGTCATACGCAAGTAGCTAAAAAACCCGGTCCCAAATTGACTACTTACAGACTATCGGTGTCCAGGACGATGGTGAATGGACCATCGTTGACCAAGTCGACTTTCATATCGGCGCCGAAGATGCCATGTGCTACGTGCTCGACGTCCTCGCGCACAAGCGTCAGGAAGTACTCGTAGAGCTCGTTGGCGATATCGGGGGCGCCGGCATCCGTAAACGATGGGCGGCGGCCGTGACGGCAATCGGCAAACAGCGTGAACTGCGACACCACGAGCACCTCGCCGTCGACATCGGCAAGCGCCAGATTGGTCTTGCCGTTCTCATCCTCGTTGATGCGCAGGCCGCGGAGCTTGCCCCACAGCTTGTCGGCCTCGGCACGCGTATCGCCATGGCCCACACCCAGCAGCACCAGGTAGCCGCGTCCAATGCGACCCACGCACTCGCCGTCGACCGTCACGCCGGCGTTGAGCACGCGCTGCACCACCGCGCGCACGGCCTACTCCTCGCCCGTCAATTTGGCGGATAGGTGCTCGAGCGCATGGAATCGATGGCTGATGGCGTTCTTCTCGTCCGCCGTCAGCTCGGCCATGGTCTTACCCGGCGTGTCGACCGGCAGGAACAGCGGGTCATAGCCAAAGCCGTGATCGCCGCGGCCCTCGTGCGCGATAACGCCCTCGCAGGTGCCCTCGCCATAGGTGACCAAACCGTCCGTGTCGATGAGCGCGACGACGCTCATAAAGCGCGCGGTGCGCTCATCGTCCGCCACACCTTCCAGGTTAACGAGCAGCTTGGCGTTGTTGGCGGCATCGTCGCCGTGAACGCCCGCATAGCGCGCGCTATACACGCCCGGCTCGCCGTCCAGGGCATCAACGACCAAGCCTGAATCGTCGGCAATGGCCATAAGGCCCGTCTCCTCCACCGCAGCTTGGGCCTTGATGATGGCGTTCTCCAAAAACGTCGTGCCGTTTTCCTCGGGGTCCTCAAAATCGCCCAGCTGGCCGAGCGCTACAAAGCGCACCTCGGGCATAACCTTGCCCAAAATGGCCTCGATCTCGATGAGCTTATGGGCGTTGCCGGTTGCCACGACGATGGTCGCCGCCGGGTCGAGGGTGTCGATGTCGATCTTCTCAAGTGCCATAACTGGCCTCCTTGTCTCTATAGCAAGCCGCGCCGAGGGCGACGAGGGCCTCCGCCTCTCCCCTCTCAATCAACGGCTGTCTTGTGTCTAGACGTCTCCGCAGATAAAACCTACCAAAATAAACCTGTCCCTATTTGGCAGGTTAGGCGATGGCTTGGCGCTGAAGCTCGATGAGCTCGGCGATACCCTTGTCGCCCAGGTCGAGCAGGGCGTTGAGGCGTTTGCGGTCGAAGGGCGCCTGCTCGCCGGTGCCCTGGAGCTCGATCATCTCACCGGTGTCGGTGGCGACGAGGTTCATGTCGACCTCGGCATGGCTGTCCTCGGAATAATCGAGGTCAAGCAGCGTATTGCCGTCGACAACGCCCATGGAGATGGCAGCCACCTGGCCGGTAAGCGGGATGCGCTCGATCTTGCCTGCCTCGACCCACATGGCGAGGGCGTCGTGCAGCGCCACCCAGGCACCGGTAATGCTCGCCGTACGTGTACCGCCATCGGCCTGGATCACGTCGCAGTCGACGGTGACGGTGTACTCGCCGAGTGCCTTCATGTTGACGACAGTACGCAGACTGCGACCAATGAGGCGCTCGATCTCCATGGAGCGACCCTTGCGGTTGGCGTGCTCGCGCTTGCAGCGCTTGCCGGTCGATGCCGGCAGCATGGCGTACTCCGCCGTTACCCAACCGGCCTTGGCGCCCTTGCGCCAGCCCGGCACGCCCTCCTCGATGGTGGCAGCGCACAGCACGCGCGTATCGCCAAACTCGGCCAGGCACGAACCGTGGGCGTGCTTCATGACGCCGCGAGTAAGCTTGATGGGGCGCAGCTCATCGGCGGCGCGGCCGTTGGCGCGGTTGACCTGCATATACTCCATAGAAATATCCTTTCAGCAAAAGATGTGGCGAAGGCTTTGGCGGCTGCCCTACATCTATTTCAGCTCATCGATATCGATATGCTCAATGCTCTTGAGCGGCTGACCAAAAATAAAGCTGCCCGCCACCGCAAACTCGGCAATGTTATCGGCCGTCGTGGCAAAACGATGCTGCGGCTCGGCGGCGTCGCCCGCCAGCTGCTCGCGGCGCGTGAGGATATCGGTCAGCTCGCGTGTGGTCTCCTCGGCGGAACTCACGACGCGCACCCCAGGCCCCAGCGCATGGCGGATAGGTCCCACCAACAGCGGAAAATGCGTACAGCCGAGCACCACGGTATCGATACCGTGGTCGCGCAGCGGCTCAACCGTGGCACCCACCAGCGCACGCACGGCAGGCGTATCGAAGATGTCCTCGTTCTCAAGCCACTGTTCCTGCAGATGTGCACCCGAGGCGAGCTCGTGTTCGACAACCTCGACAAAGCTCGAGGCAGGACAGCCATATACATCGACACCGGCATCTAGATCCTGAATGGCGCGCGTGTAGGCGCCCGAGCGAATGGTGAGGTTGGTAGCGAGCACGCCCACGCGACGCGTACGCGTGCTGTTGATTGCCGCACGGGCACCCGGCGCGATCACACCGATTACGGGAACGTCGAGCACCTGCTGGGCCAGACGCAAGGCCGCAGCGGTCGCCGTGTTGCAGGCGATGACCATAATCTTGACGTCGTGCTTCGAAAGCCAACGACCCGCCTGCAACGCAAACGAGCGCACTTCATCCTCGGTGCGGGTGCCGTAGGGGCAGCGCTTGGTGTCGCCAAAGTAGTAGACGGACTCGTGCGGCAGCGCCGTCGCAATCGCGCGCGCAACCGTCAGACCGCCCAAACCAGAATCGAACACGCCAATCGGGCGCGTGTCGCCTGCCGGATTCTCGATATCGGACATTACCTCACCAGTCTCTCTCGAAAAGACATGTCCAAGTGCAGCGACGCCGCGCTACGAACGCGCCGCGACCAGCAGCTCTGCCGTCGCCGCCCAACCGTCGACAATTTTGCCGCGCGTAACGAAAGCGTTCTCGCAAGCAGCTAGGAACTCGGGCGCGCCGGCGCTCGTCAGGCCATTCTCGACCAAGCAGAACGTGCCCACGTGATCGGCCATGTAGAAGTCGGACTCGGAATCGCCGAGTGCGAGCGTCTCCTCGCGCTCGATCCCCAGGTGCTCGCAGAAGCGCGCAATGGCAACGCCTTTGTTGAGGCCCGCGGGGTTGATGTTGAATGCGCGACCGTCCTCGATGCGATCGAGCTCGAGCGTCGTCGGCTTGGACAGGTGAGTCAGATGGCCGTTGCAAGCCCAGATCAGACCGCAGCCGGCCTCGTCCAGGATGGCCTGGACCTCATCGTCGGGCACATCGCCGCGCATGCCGACGGTGACCTCACGGTATTTGTAGCCGGTCGACATGTCGTTGTGGTACTCGATCTTGTGCGGCCAGCGGGCAAGGATCTTCTCGCACACGCCGGTCTGTTCGATCACCTGGTGCGGAGTAAGGCCGCAGGCGGGGTCGTAAGGCATGTCACCGGTCAGATACTCCCAATCGTTGGCTTTGAGGTCGTACATAACCAGGCCGCCCATCTCACCAATGTAGGAGTTGAGGCCGAGCACGCGCGCGTCCTCGTGGATCATGGTACGGTTGCGGCCCGAGGTGGGAACCACCTGAATACCAGCGCGAGCGAGTGCCACGACGGCCTCGACGAGTTTGGTCGAGGGGTTGCCGTCGTTGTCGCGCAGCACGCACGAGCCGGGTGCGAGCATCGTGGCATCCAAGTCGGTAAAGACGTACTTAACCTTGGCAAGACGCTCGCGCATCTCGCCCGAAAGCTCAGCGACGGTCGGCAGGGTGTTGTGGGACATGGTTACTCCGTTTACGTAGAAGGGTTTGGACTTGGACGGCATGTTTTGATTGAGGGAACACGCTTATGGCGACAGCGCACTCAGGGCGCCGCCGCCATCATGGTTCATTAGTCAAACTGGGTAACATCGATTAGGCGATTGGCCAGCGAAAGGTCGCTCTCGATGGGCACGAACTCGTCGCCCACGTGCATGAGCTCCTCGTCACCCTTTGCCAGCAGCAAGACAATGGTGGGAGCATCGGGGTTGACGTACTCCTCGCGCGCCGCCTTGAACGCCGCATGCACAGCGGCTTCGCGGTCGAGGATGATCTTGTTCGGCGTATCGTCGGGAACATGCTCGGCAAGCTCGCGACAGACCTTCATCGGGTCCTCGTGAGCCGGGTCCTCGTTGGCAAAGATCATCAGGTCGGAATATGGTGCGGCCTCGCGCGGAAGCTGCTCGCGGCGCTCCTGCGCCTTGCCGCCGGCAGCGCCAAACAGCGCAATGACGGGGCTAGCGGGAAACGCGCGCTTCACCGACGAGAAAAGCGAACGGAACGAAAGCTGGTTGTGAGCGTAGTCAACGACGCAGATCACGCGGCCGTCCTTCGACTCCACGACCTCCATACGGCCCGGCACACGCAGTTTGGAGAGGCCCTTCTTGATAGCCTCGATACCGATGCCGATCTCGCGCGCGGCGGCGATAGCGACCAGCGCGTTTTCCACGTTAAAGTCGCCCGCGATACCCAGCAGGATCTTCTCCCCCGCCTCGGGCTCGTCGGCGCACAGGCCATGCAAGTTGAACTCGATGCTAAAGCCGACCATGCGTACATCGCTCGCCCACAGGCTTGCCTCGGGATGCTCGACGCCAACGGTCACCAAGCGCTCGGCCGTCGACGCTGCCTCCAGCACACGGTCGACCTCTTCGGTGCCCAAATTCACCACGGCGGTCTTTGCCTGGTCAAAGATCCTGAGTTTGCTCTCAAAATAATCCTCAAACGTGGGGTGTTCGATCGGCGAGATGTGGTCGCGGCCGATGTTGAGGAAGCACGCCACGTCAAACGGCAGATTCTCGACGCGTTGGTACTTGAGCGCCTGGCTCGAGACCTCCATGACCATGGACTGGCGACCGGACGTGCGGCAGTTGGCGATATGGCGCCAAACCTCGGGGGCCTCGGGCGTGGTGTTGGTGCTCTCGTAGCACTCGATACCATCGTCGGTACTCACCGAGCCGATCATGCCGCAGGACTCGCCCGCCGCCTTGATGATGGACTGGAGCATAAAAGCGGCCGTGGTCTTTCCCTTGGTGCCGGTGATGCCCACGATCTTGACGTCGTGGTCGGGACGGTCGTAGACCTCCGGCGGCAACAAGGCCATGGCCGTGCGAACGCTATCAACAACCAGCATCGCAGCACCGCTCTCCTGCGCCAGCGGCTCCAGAGACTCGACCAGCGACTCCTCGCACACAAATGCGACGGCGCCCGCATCGAGCGCCATGCTCAAAAACGCGGGCTTAAAGGCAGCACCTTTGCAAAAGAATACGTCACCCGCCGAGACCGCGCGCGAATCAAACGAGCAGCCGGTCACGGCACGCTCGTCAACCTGCTCCGATGCGCGCAGCTCGCCGCACACATCGAGAAGCTTGGCAAGCGTATCGACCGTGGTCACGGTCGCGGAATCCGAATGGTGCATCTTTCACCTTTCTCAGCCATTTGGCAGGGACGGTATTTATAGTAACTGAAACGCACCCACGCAAAAACGGCTCCCGGAGGAGCCGTTACGCGCAGGCGTTCGTAAGCCGAGGCTAGGCAGCCTGAACAGCGGGCTGGTCCTCGTCGATAAAGAAGCGCTTGTACCACACCAAGAACACGAGCGGCGTATAGATCTTGCGCTGGAAATCGCCCTTGCCCGCAAAGTGCAGATCGAGCAGGTGCATGAGCTCGTCGGTATCGAAGAACTCGCTTGCCCACGGCGCGGTGAAGTACTCCTTGACATAGTCGTACCACTTTTGCTCGCGCAGCCAGTAGACAATCGGCACCGGGAAGCCCACCTTGGGACGGGTGGCCCACTCATCGGGCAGCGACTTGTTGGCAGCGTGGCGGAGTACCTGTTTGTTGCCGTTCTCGTTGATGCGGTAGCGGTCGGGAATGTGCTCGGCGAACTCCATGACTTTGCGGTCCAGGAAGGGCACGCGCAGCTCCAGCGAGTGCGCCATGCACATCTTGTCGGCCTTGAGCAGAATGTCGCCCGGGAGCCACATGTTCATGTCCAGGTACTGCTTCTTGACCAGTTCGGGCTGACCCTTCACGCGCGCGTAGATGGGTGCAGCGAGCTCGAAGGCGCCGTCGCCGGTGTTGTACTCGGGCTTGAGCACGCCGTCGACCTCGCGCTCCGGCCATACCAGAGCCTGTCCCAGGAACGACTTCTCGGGGATCTCGGCACCCTTGACTAGGAAGTTATGTCCCTTGAAGTACGGCATATGCAGCGCCAGGTTACCGAGCGCGCGACGGACGGGCAGCGGCACCATCTTTTTGTACTTGCGCACCGGGACCGTATCCTCGTAGTAGGCGTAGCCGCCAAAGAGTTCGTCGGCGCCTTCGCCCGAAAGCACGACGGTAACGTCCTTGCGGGCCATCTCGGCCAAGAACCACAGCGGCACGGAAGACAGGTTGGACTGCGGCTCGTCCATGTGATACTGGATGTCCTCGAGCGCACCGAAGAACTCGTCGGCGGTAATCATCTTGCAAACGTTCTCGACGCCGAGCTTATCGGAAAGCTCCTTGGCGTAGTTGGTCTCGTTAAAGTTCTTGTAGTCAAAGCCCACCGAGAAGGTCTTGTCGGGCATGAGGCAAGCGGCGATGTAGCTGGAGTCGACGCCACCGGAGAGGAACGACGCGACCTTGACATCGGCGATGCGATGGGCCTCGACGCTCTCGTGCACGACCTCGTCCAGCTCATCGACATACTCTTCGAACGGCTTCTCGACGGCAGAGTAATCGCAATCCCAGTAACGCTCGATGTTCATCTTGCCGGTCGGAATATCGACGGTAAAGTAGTGCGCCGGCGGCAGCTTGTAGACACCCTCGAAGAAGGTCTCCTCGGTTGCCGAATACTGCAGCGTCATGTACGGACGCAGAGCCTTTTTGTTGACCGCCTTGTGGAAGTGCGGGTAGTCCAGGAAGCTCTTGATCTCGGAACCAAAGAGCACGCCCGGAGCGCCGTCGCCCGCATCGGCCATGGGATAGTAGTAAAGCGGCTTGATGCCAAAGATGTCGCGGGCGCCAAAAAGCTTATTCTTCTTTTTGTCCCAGATGACGAAGGCGTACATACCGCGCAAACGATCGAGTACGGCCTCGCCCCACTCCTCGTAGCCGTGCAGGAGGCTCTCGGTGTCGGCGCCGCAGTGGAACTTGTAGCCCTTGGCCTCGAGCTCGGAACGGAGTTCTTGGAAGTTGTAGATCTCGCCGTTGAAGACAATGACGACGCTGCCGTCCCCATTGGCCATGGGCTGGGCGCCGGCCTCGGTCAGGTCGAGGATCGACAGGCGGCGGAAGCCGAGGGCAACGCGGCCGTCGATAAACTGACCGCCCATGTCGGGACCGCGATGGACGATGCGGTCCATCATCTTGGTGAGCACCTCGGATTGGTTATCCGTCCCACCGACAAAACCGACAAAACCGCACATATACTATCCCCTCTGCTGTTGCTGGGCATCAAATCGAATCAGTAGCTTTTGAGTATACCCGAGGGCGTAAAGAGGGGCGGAATGTTCAGGCAATCTCAACTGAATCAGCTCCGCGCCGACACGCGCCGGTTACCTTTAATGGATATGAGATGAATGAGGCAATTGTTTTGCTATACTCTCTCCGCACGGGCGATTGGCGCAACGGTTAGCGCAGGTGCTTTACACGCACAAGGCTGGGGGTTCGAATCCCTCATCGCCCACCATTGAATTGGAAACGGTCCTCGAAAGGGGACCGTTTTTGTTTGGGCCCATTTCATGGGATTCGAACCCGCAAGGGTGCGGAGCTGAGGAAACGCGAAGCGTTTTCCAGCGCAGCACGCGAGGAGCGAAGCGACGAAGCGGATGCGGGCGGCGGAGCCGCACGCGGACATCCCTCATCGCCCACCACTGATTTGATAGGCTCCCAGCAATGGGAGCCTTTCTTTTTTGGGCCCATCGCAGAGGGATTCGAACCCCACAGCTCACTCGTTTCAAGGGCAGTGGTCAAAAAATGCCAAATATGAGTACTGCTACCTCTTTTGTAACAGCATTTTCGAGGTCCCAAAGGGCAAATCTGACATCAAAGCAACGGCTAACGGTCCAGATGAGCATGTTTTCTGACAGCAAAACTGGACATATGCGGTCCAATTCGTCAAATTGTGTCTAATTTATATGCTACAGAATTAGTGCCCGTACTCATATTTGGCATTTTTTGACCAGAGGGACTTTTGACCATCGCAAATTAGCAACAAAACGGGCTCCGGATCGCCAAATCATGCCGCATATGACACACCCAGCAGTCCGGAACCCGGTCCAAATTGAATTATCGCACCGCGTTAGCCCAAGACACCCGACAGGATCTCGATCAGGCTGTCCACGTCGGCTTCCTCGCAGACGAGCGGCGGCAAGAAACGCAGCGTATGGGCACCCGTAGCGTTAATCACGACACCGGCGGCCAGCGCGCGGGCAACAATATCATGCGCATCGCCCGCAGCGTCATCCAAGTCGCATCCGAGCATCAGGCCGCGGCCACGAACCTCAACCACGTGCGGGAGCTTGGCGAGCTTTGCCTCCATATAGGCACCCACCTTGGCAGCATGCTCGGCATAATCGCCGCGCACAAGCGCGGAGAGCGTCGCGGCGCACGCCGCGACGGCCAAGCAGCTACCGCCAAAGGTCGAGCCGTGGTCGCCCGGCTTAAACACGTCGGCAATCTCCTTCTTTGCCACGACGGCACCCATGGGCACGCCATCCGCAATGCCCTTGGCAAGGCTCATGATGTCGGGCTCCACGCCATAGGTCTGGAACGCAAACGGCTTACCCGTGCGGAAGATGCCGCACTGGACCTCGTCGGCGATAAGCACGGCACCCACCTCGTGCACCAAGTCGCGCGCTGCCGCCATAAACTCCTCGGTCATGGGGTGCACGCCACTCTCACCCTGGATCGGCTCGAGCATCACGGCACAAATCTCGCTCCCCAGCTGCTTAAAGATCGCACGCAGCTCGTCCACATCGTTGGGCGTGCAGGCCACAAAGCCACCCGGCAGCGGACGGAAACTATCCTGCAGCCAATCCTGCATGGTGGCGGCAATGGTCTCGAGCGTACGGCCGTGAAAACCGCCGCGCATGCACACGATGGTGTTACCGCCGTTACCGGCACGCTTGGCGTACAGGCGCGCGAGCTTCATCGAGCCCTCGTTGGCCTCGGCGCCGGAGTTAGCAAAGAACGTCTCCCACACCTGCTCGCCCGCAGCCGGGGCACCAAGAGCAGCTGCCGTGGTCTCATCACCGGCGGCAATGGCATCGGCAAGCACGCGCGCACCATCTACGTCGTCGTTAGCAAGCTTGGACAGCAGCGCCGCGACCTGTCCACGCTGCTCGATGTAGAAGTAATTGGAGACATGCATGAGCTTTTTGGTCTGTGCCTCGAGCGCCGAGAGCACAGCCAGGTTGCCATGACCTAGGCTGCACACGCCGATGCCGGCAAGAAAGTCGAGGTACTCACGGCCATCGTCGCCGGTGAGCTTCATGCCGTGACCCTCGACAAACTCGACCGGAGAGCGGCCAAAGGTATGCATAACGTAATGGGATTCAAGCGATTGCTGAGCTGCAAGTGACATGGGATGCCTTTCGTTGAGCGCCGGACGGCGCAGACCTATGGGTGCAGGAATGGGGCGGCTGCGGGTCAGCTAGACCGTCTGAAGTTTCTCGACCTCGTCAAGGTTTTCGGTCAGACGCGCAGCAAACGTCGAAAGCGGATGCGGATGCGTATCGAACTCGTAAGCCGTCTCGGTGGAATGGATCACGGTGCCGACGCCGGCATCGGTTAGCAGCTCCAGGAGCAGCGAATGCGGCGTAGTACCGTTAATGATGTGGGCTCGGAACACGCCAGCGGTAAGCGCATCGACAGCCGCACGCAGCTTGGGAATCATGCCCTTATCGACCTCGTCGCCGTAGAGCATTTCGTTAACCTCGTCGAGTGTTAGGTTGGAGATAAGCGAGTCCTTGTCGCTAAAGTCCTTGTACAGGCCATCGACATCGGTCAAAAAGATCGCCTTATGTGCGTGGAGCGCCGCGGCAACGGCACCGGCGGCGGTATCGGCGTTGATGTTGAAGAAACCGCCGTCCTCCCCCGCCGCGACGGTAGCGATGACGGGGATGTACTCGCTATCGAGTAAGCGCTCGATATAGTCGGTGTTGACGTGCGTCACTTTGCCCACGCGACCGAGCTCGGGGTCGAGCGACTCGGCGATGAGCGTGCCGGCATCGCTGCCCGACACGCCCACGGCCAGGTTGCCGTGGTGGTTGATGGCAGCAACCAGCTCCTGGTTAACCTTGCCGCCCAGCACCTCGCGCACGATATCCATAGTCGCCGGCGTGGTCACGCGCTGGCCGTTCTTAAACTCGACGGGAATATCGTAATGGCTCAGCGCCTCGTTGATAGCCTTGCCGCCGCCGTGCACGATGACGGGGCGCATACCGATGATCTTGAGCAAAACGATGTCGCTCATCACGTCGCGGCGCAGCTGCTCATCAACCATGGCGGCTCCGCCATATTTGATAACAACCGTCTTGCCGGTCAGGTTCTTAATCCACGGCAGCGCTTCGAACAGCAGCTGCGCGGTTGCTTCGTTGGATTCGCTCGAACGACAATCGCGTGCGAATTTCATAATCTGCCTCGTCTTTCGTATCGTTATCGCGTCGTGCTCCGCTGTCCGCAATCGCGGCAAGATGCGCAGCGTGCCTGGAATCTAGGAACGGTAGTCGCCGTTGATGGAGATGTACTCATGCGTGAGGTCGCAGGTCCACACGGTCGTTGCCGCGTCGCCTGCGCCCAGGTCGGCCGAGACCACGATCTCGGACGCCTCGAAACGTCGTAGAGCCTCGTCCTCATCAAAGGGAACAGTCAGACCGCCGCGACAGACAGGCATGCCCATCATGTCGATGGAAACGTCTTCCTGATTAAACTTCACGCCGCACTTGCCAAGCGCCATAGCAACACGGCCCCAGTTGCAGTCGTGGCCGGCGATGCAGGTCTTAACGAGCGGCGAGTTGGCAACGGCGCGGGCGGCGATATCGGCCTCCTCGTCGTTCACGGCGCCGGTAACGTTGACCGTAACAAGCTTGGATGCGCCCTCGCCGTCGGCGGCGATGTTGCGCGCCAGGCTCTCGCACACCTCGTGCACGGCAAATGCCAACTCGTCAAAGGCATCGGAACCCTCGACGACAGGCTCGGCATCTGCGGCAGCGGCGCCGGAGGCAAGCATGATGCAGGTGTCGTTGGTCGAGGTGTCGGAATCGACCGTTACCTTGTTGAAGGTCTGCTTGACGGTGGAGAGCAACAGGGCGTGGAGCGCCGCCGGCTCGACGGGGGCATCAGTAGTGATAACTGCGATCATGGTGGCCATGTTGGGCATGATCATGCCCGAGCCCTTGCACATGCCGCCCACCGTATAAGCGTTGCCCGCATGGCCCGCGGCCTCACTGCGATAGCGAACGGCATACTCCTTGGAGTGTGTATCGGTCGTCATAATGGCACGGGCTGCATCGGCACCGCCATGGGCAGAAAGTGCCTCGTATGCGGACGGAACGGCTGTCTCAAACGTGTCGATCGGCAGAATCTGGCCAATCACGCCCGTGGAGGCAACCAGAATCTGCTGGGGCTCGCAGCCGATGACCTGCGACGCGATGTTGCATGTCTCGCGCGCACAGGCTAGGCCGGTCTCGCCCGTGGCGGCATTCGCATTGCCGGAGTTGATTGAAACACCGGCGATAATGCCATAGCCCTTGTCCGCACCGCCCAGGTTGGCACGGCTCACCTGCACGGGCGCCGCACAAAAGCGGTTGGTCGTAAACACGCCGGCGCCGGGACAGGGTTTATCAGGCACGACGAGCGCATAGTCCAAGCGCTCGGGATTCTTCCGGAATCCCGCATGGATGCCTGCGGCCTTAAAGCCGGCAGCCGCCGTAACGCCGCCCTCGACGGCGCGAATCTTGATATCAATCAGGTCGGTGTTCATCGTCCCTACGACTCCTTATATCAAACAAAAAAGCGGGCATCGGCTGGCACGCCATACCGGTCGCAACTACTAGACCAGCTTAAAAGTGGCGCCCAACTCGATACCCGACTACCAAATCGCTAACAATCGAATGTGCTACACCGGGCACGCCACTGTGAGCAAGCCTCGTCGCTCGTCAAAGCCAAAAACGATGTTGGCGCACTGGACCGCCTGGCCCGCAGCACCCTTGCACAAATTGTCGATGGCGCCCGTCGCCACCAGCACGCCTGCACGCTTGTTGAGCGCAAGGCCAATCTGGGCGGCATTGGTACCGACGACCGAAGCCGTCTTGGGCTGCTGGCCGGCATCGAGCACGCGCACAAAGGTGCGACCGGCGTAAAACTTCTTGTAATGGTCGACGACATCCTCAAGAACCAGCGCGTCGAGAGCCTGCGGCGCGAGCGGCATCGTCACCGTGGAAAGCAGGCCGCGCTTGAGCGGTGCCAAGTGCGGGGTGAAGACGATGCGGTCGGCCAGGCCGAGTATCTGCTCGATCTCGGGCGTATGACGATGCTTGCCCACGCCATAGGCTTCCAGGTTCTCGTCCGCGCTGCAAAAATGGGTGCGGGCGTTACAGGACTTGCCGGCACCCGTCACGCCGCTGATAGCGTCAACGATCACGGGACCGCTCTCGGCCACCCAGCCCGCACGCACGGCAGGAGCGGCTGCAAGGCTCGTTGCGGTGGGATAGCAGCCGGCGCAGGCGACCAACACGGGCTTTCCGGCGGCATGGCTGGAAGCAGCAGTCTCTAAGTCCTGACAGAACAGCTCGGGCAGGCCAAAAGCGCGGGTCTTGAGCAACTCGGGGCTCGTGTGCTCAGCGGCATACCATGCCTCAAAGACGGACGCGTCGCTCAGACGGTAATCGGCCGAAAGATCAAAGCAGGAAACGCCCGCGGCAAGCAGCGCGGGCACCTGTGCCATGGCAGCCGTGTGCGGCACGGCCAAAAATACCGCGTCACAGTTCTTGAGCTCGGGGGCATCATGCGTCGTGAAGACGAGATCGCTTACGCTGGTGAAGCTCGGGTACACCGCAGACAACGGCTGGCCGGCATCGGCGTTGGACGTAATGGCGACAAGTTCAAACTCGGGATGACCGAGCACGAGGCGAATGAGCTCGGCTCCGGCATATCCAGCCGCGCCGACGATTCCAACCTTCAAAGACATATCAGACTCCTTGTCTGCGATTTATGCACCGATGCGCATTTCGCAGCGGTCGTTATGAAGTGGGTTGAAACTTTAGCACCAAAAGATGCATTAACACGTAAATGGTTTACATATTCATGCATTGAAACATTCCCGACACATTCGCTTGAAGGAATTGACAAATGGAGCGGGCCCCGTATTGACCGGCGCTCCTAACGGCGCCGGGCAATACGGGGCCCGCCCATGCGAAAACCAAGTTGTTAGGATGAGCCAGCTGGCTAGAGCTCGACCGGCACCCATTCGTCGTGATTGCAGATAAAAGCCTCGGGATCCTCGACGCTAAAGAAGACGAGCGTGGGGTCGTTAGGCCCCTCATAGTGCTCGCTCAGGCGCTCTAGATGCTTCCACCCGGCTTCGCGCATTTCGCTCGAAGCCCGGTCATCCAAGCCGGCACGCCCGCGCAAGATGAGCCAGCCATGGCCCGGCCACCAACTCGTGGCCTCAAAGCGCTGATTTTGCAGCAGCTCTTGCCAGACGTCTTTGGTGCGCGCCGTCACAAACCACAGCTTGCCATCCTGGATCTGCGCAAACGAAAACGGACGCACATGAGGCTGTCCGTCAACGCTCGTCGCCAAATACCATGCCGGCACCGACGTCAGATACTCCAACACCGTATTCAATCCGTCCATGTGTCCTCCTGGCGCTAGCTAATTCGGAACGGGTAGTTAATTTGAGACGCGCTAGAGCCCCAGGCGCTCCTCGCTGCCGTCGATATCGCAGAACCGCGCGGCGATGTTGCGGACCGAGAAGAACGCAAGGCGGCCGTCGTTGGCACTATCGTGTTGCTCGCCGATGCCCACCATGTGCTTAAAACCCGCTTGACGCACCTTGTCACTCGCAACTGCGTCGTCCTCAAGTGCGGCTTCGCCGGTCAATACGATCCAACATTCCCCCGGCTTCCAGCCCGATACCTCAAACTTGGGATTCGCACTCAGCTCCGCCCACACATCCTTGTCGCGCGACGTGCAAAACCACAGCTTGCCGTCATCGACCATGGCAAACGAAAACGGCCTCACGCGAGGCTGATGCCCGTCGCTTGCATCGGTCGTGGCCAGATACCACGCCGGAATGCGCCTGAGATACGAACAGGCGCGCTCAAGCTGAGCCGTGCGGTCGTTGTCGGTCATAGGGACCCCTTTCTTGCGCTCGAATCGCGCCTAAACAAGTTGAAGGTTGATGACGATGACACACGCGAGCAGCAGCGCCGTCACCACCGCCGCCAACGCATCGCCGCGGCCAAATGCAAGCGCATGCAGACGCGTGCGACCCTGCTCACCATGATAGCAACGGGCATCCATGGCGGCAGACAACGTCTCGGCATGACGGAACACGCCCGTGAACAGCGGAATCGCCACACTGCCGAGCATACGCACGCCGCCGAGCGGACCGCCCGTCACGCGCGCACCGCGGCTTGCCTGCGCATCTGCCGTCTGCTTCATCTCGGTGGCAAACTGCGGCATAAAGCGCAGCGCGATACCCATGATCATGCCGAGCTCATGCGCAGGGAGCCCCACGCGCGCAAACGGTGCGAGCAGACGCTCAAAGCCCGCGGTGAGGTCGAGCGTCGGTGTGGTGAGCGTAATGGCGCTCATGCCGGCCATCATCAAGCTCAGGCGGCACGCCATAAAGGCGGCGGAATGCAGCGAGCCCTCGCTTATCTGCAAAAAGCCAAGCTGCCACAGAATGCGCCCGCTCTGGTCGGAAAACAGGTTGAGCACTGCGACCACCACGACAATCGCCAGCAATGGTGCCATCGATGATAGGACCCGGCGCAACGGCACCCGGGACACGGCATAGATCAGGACAACGAAGATTGCGACCGGGGCCAGTCCGCGGAAGCTGCTGACTGTGAGCGTCGTGATCAGAAACACAAAGCCCAAGAGCAACTTAGTTCGCGGGTCCAGGCGGTGGATCGCACTATCGCCGGGATAGTAGCTGCCAAACGAAAACGCCTCCATTAGCAGCCCTCCTCTCGCGCGACCGTCTTGGATTTAGCAATGTCCGCGACGTTAGAAGGACCTCCCGAGCGACCGATTAGCAGGTCCACCAACTCGTCTGCCAGCGATTCAACCGTATAGAGGCCGTCAAAGCGCAGCGGCACGCCTGCCTTCGCAAGCGCCAGCGCCATGCGCTGGGCAGCGGGAACACCCAAGCCGATTGATTTAAGCTCATCCGCATGCGCAAAAACCTGAGCGGGCGTGCCCTCGGCAAACACCGCGCCCTCGTTCATCACGACAATACGGTCGCAGCAATTGGCCAGGTCATCCATACTATGTGAAACCATGACAACGGTCAGGCCATCGCGGTGAAGTCGATCGATAAGCTCAAGGAAATCCCTGCGCGCAGCCGGATCGAGCCCCGCCATGGGCTCATCGAGTACCAGGACTTCGGGCTCCATGGCGAGCACGCCGGCGAATGCCACACGCCGCTGCTGACCGCCCGAAAGCTCAAAGGGACTCTTGTCGCCGACCGCGGAAAGGTCGAGACCCACACGTGAGAGCGATGACTCGACACGACGGTCGACTTCATCTTGCGGCAAGCCAAGGTTATGCGGACCAAACGCCACGTCCTGCGCCACGGTTTCGGCAAATAGCTGGCGCTCGGGATACTGAAACACCACGCCGACCTTGGCCTTAACAGCGGCGGCGTCTTTCTTGTTTGATAGGTCGAGCCCCAGCGCGCAAACGCTTCCCTCCTGGGGACGAATCAAACCGTTGAGATGCTGGACCAGCGTCGACTTACCCGAACCGGTATGACCTGCCAAACCCAGGAACTCGCCGCGACGCACCGTCAGCGATACATCACGCAGTGCCCACGGGCTGCTGGGGTCGTTTCCCCAGAGAGCCTGTTTGTTCGATGAACCCTCGGCGGCCGAGCGCTTGTGCCAACGGCGACGCTCGCGGGCGCTCAGCGAATAGCTATACGAAACATGGGATAGTTCGATGACGGGCTCTGGTACGTTATCTTCGTTGTCTGCCGAAACCGTACCGCCAACGATTTCCGATTGGGGTGTGGAAGACTGCCCCACGGTGCCTGCCCCACTTCGCTCGGCATAAGTCTGCGCAACCTCGGCGACCATATCCACCTCGCGCACCTGCGCGTGAACGGGCACGCCCTTCGCACGAAGCGCCATGCCCAAGCGGCACGACTCCGGCATATCTAGGTTGAGCTCCGCGAGCTCATCTGCCCGCGTCAGAATCTCCTCGGGCGTGCCCAACATGGCAACTCGTCCCGCCTGAAACACCGCGATGCGATCTGCCTCGGCGGCTTCTTCCATAAAGTGCGTAATCATCACGATGGTCATGCCGCGATCATGGAGCGCATGACAGGCCTTCATAAGGCCCTTGCGTCCGCGCGGATCGAGCATCGAGGAGGCCTCGTCCAAGATGAGCATGCGCGGCTCCATGGCGAGTACGCCGGCGAGCGCCACGCGCTGCTTTTGGCCGCCCGAAAGCGCATGGGTCTCGTGGCGCTCAAAGCCCACCAGGCCCACGCCCTTCAGCGCCTCGCGCACGCGCTGCGCAATTTGCGCCGATGGCACGCCTAGGTTTTCGGGACCAAACGCAACGTCATCTTCGACAAGCGTTGCCACCAGCTGATCATCGGGATTCTGGAATACCATGCCCGCGGTCGAACGAATGTCGTAGACCAGCTCGGGGTCGGACGCATCCATGCCGTTGATGCGTACCGTGCCCGCATCGGGCTGCAGCAGCGCATTCAGATGCTTGGCAAACGTCGACTTACCCGACCCATTGCCACCGAGGATGCAGAAAAACTCGCCGTCCTTAATGCTCATATCGATGCCGTCAAGCGCCTGGGCGGCACCGTCATAGCTAAAGGAAACGCCCCGACACTCAATCATGCGCGGCCTTTGACCTGGTCCTTTTTAGGCGTGATGAGGTTGGAGACTGCTTTATACACCGCCAGCGTCAACACCGAGTTAAGCACGGTCTTGATAAGGTTGAACGGCAGTACGGCAGGAATCATGAGCGGGGCGATCGCATCGACCGAGCCATACCAGAACCAAACGCCAATGGTAAGGTTTGCGACCATAGACAGCGCCGTAGCGGCAATGACGCCGAGCACCAGGCCAATCACGGCACCCTTATAGGTGTGCATCTTCTGATAGACGATAGCCGCAGGCAGAATGTAGCCCAGCGTGGCAACCAGATTCATAAGCGCGCCGACCCAGTCACCCGTGGTGAGCGCATGGATAACGATAGTCATAGCGGCAACAGCGGTGCCGGCACCAGGACCGTACGCAAACCCGCACACCATCGCCGGCACCAGCGACGGGTCATACGTCAAAAACGGCGCCGAAGGAAGGATGGGCAGCTGCACATACATAAACAACGCGCTCAAGGCACACATCAACGCCATGGTAACGAGCTGTTTGGTGCTCCACCTATTCGTGTTCTCAAAATGGATATGCTGCGACTGTTCAGACATAAGATCACCTGCCTCTTTCATCCGGACTCTAACCGTTGGTACTGGGATCTCACCAGTTCAGCCGGCATGCGAACCAACGCACACCCGGGTCGCGGACTCATCGGCTCGGCCGCAGACAATTTACCTGCGCCACGGCGCCCCTTTGGCACCGCCCAATTTACCGCCAGTGGGGAATTCCACCCCGCCCTGAAACAGCAATTGCAAGTGTAGCACCAGTAGACTTTCGCGCAAGTATGCCAAGGGTAATTTGTGGTGGGGGAAACGCTCCAGAAATACGCCCGGGACAAGTTAACGCGACAACCACGTTCTCCGTCCACGCCAAAGTGGTGCGCCTTTCGCGCAAAGCGCGGAACAGCAACCGGGACATGTATCCCCAACAACCACGTCCTCCGCCCACGCCGACCTCAAGGCCGTAAACGCAGGGAATCCGGGGGTGTGACGGGGGCTTCTCTCCGGAACATTCCGCAGTGATATTTTCTGTATTGAAGACGTCGATGATGCACCCGTATACCATTGACGTCGACACCATCAGATGCGGACCGCGCGGTGACCCCACATTCCGCTGGCGCCCACAGGGCTGCCCTCGTTTCCTGACATGTCCCGCGCGGGCCGCGGCGAGCCGAGACCGCCGCATGACCTAATAGGAGCATGGAGCGATACCGCGGACCCGAACAACCGCATTCTATCGCGCCCCGTCAGTGTGCCGTCTGCCCGGTCCAGGCGAGCACGGAAAGAACGGAGCGAGACATGCAAAACGAATCGACACCCGACGCCCGCGGGCCGGTCTTCTGCGGGGTCGACACCCACGCCGACTCGCACTGGCTGTGCGTCCTGGACTGGAGGGGCCGCAAGGTCCTGTCCCGCCAGTTCCCCGCCGACGCGGCGGGCTACGAGGCGCTCGCCGGGGCGATCGCGGCGGCCGGGGAGCCGGCCTGCGTCGCGATGGAGGGGACGTCGTCCTACGGGGCGGGCCTCACCAGGCACCTCGCGTCGCTGGGGATGCCCGTGCGCGAGGCGCTCTCCCCGGCGAGGACGCAGAGGAGGCGCCCGGGGCAGGGAAA
>DBFBAP010000024.1:0-38079 GCA_048245415.1 Collinsella sp.
CGGCGGCAGCGGCAGCCTTCTCGGCCGCGGCCTTGCGCGCCTTGGCCTCGGCAGCCGCGCGGACCTTCATGGCTTTCTCGCGCGCGGCCTTCACCTCGGGCGTGATAACGCTCATGGGCTCGGCAGTCGAAACCTGGTAGAAAAAGCCCTTAAAGTCGACCTGCATGTCAGTGATGGCAAGACCAAACAGGTCGTGGGCCTCATTTTCAAACGGGAACACCGCGGGGTAATACGAGCTGATGGACGGAATCTCCTGGTACTGGTCGATACCCTCAACCACCAGGTTCTCAATCGCATAGCTGCCGTCCTGCGCAATATGCTCCTGAGCAGCACGAACGTTGATAAACGTATAGACCAAGCGATACGAGCCATCGTCGACGTTGCGCTCGGCATGCATCTGCACAAAGCGCGCGCCGACGCCCTTGAGCGCCTGGGCATGAGACAGGAGCTCGTCAATCCCGACGGTGGTATAGATTGCCTTTTGCATTACTCGGCCTCCCTTGCAGCGGCGGGCGTCTCAGCAGGTGCGTCGCCAGCGGCATGCGCGTCGCCGGCCCCAGCCGCGGCCACAAACCCGTCCTCGCCCAGCTCAACGCCACCGTCCCAGGTAGCGGCGCCGCCCACGGTAAGCGGGTCACCGCCAGCGCGCATCACGGCCTCCTTCTGGTCCAGAATGCCGCACGCCTCCACGATGGCATCGATCACGGTCTCGGGGCGAATGGCGCACCCGGGCGCGTACACGTCCACGGGAATCGCGCGGTCCACGCCGCCGATCACGTTATAGGCATCGCGGAACACGCCGCCCGAACACGCGCAAATGCCGCACGCCACCACGCACTTGGGCTCGAGCATCTGGTTGTAGATCTGGCGCACGACGGGCAGGTTCTGGGCATTGACCGACCCCGTCACCAAAAAGATATCCGCATGCTTGGGGTTGCCGGTGTTGACCACGCCAAAGCGCTCCGCATCGAACAGCGGCGTGAGCGAGGCCAGCACCTCGATATCGCATCCGTTGCAGCTCGAACCGTCGTAATGAATAACCCACGGCGAGCGCGACATTTTATGATCCATGGATGCCGCCTCCTAAATAAATACGTCAACGAGGATAGGCATAAGGTTGAGCAGGCCAAACACCAGCGCCACGCCCCATCCGAGCCTAAAGCAGCTGCGCCAGGTGCTGCGTGCGAAGGTGTTGTCGATCAAGACCTCGACAAAATACGTCGCGGCCATCACGACCAGGGCTACAACCCAGCTCACGGGGTTGTCCCAAACAAAGAACATGCCCACCCACATCAAAAACAGCACGGTCTCGCACCAGTGCATAAGGGTCATCTTGGCCAGCGTGCCGCCGCTCATCTCGGTGGCGACGCCCTGGACGATCTCCTGATGCGCGTGATGCGAGTACGAAAGGTCAAACGGCGACTTGCGCAGCTTGATGGTAAGCACCGCGAGCAACGCGAGGAAAATGGGTGCGCTGTACACGATGATGGGGACCGACTGCCCCGTCACGGCGATGGAATCGAAGCTGTCGGTGGCAAGGTACAGGCCCACGCTCATCAGCAAAACGGCGGGCTCGTAACTCATAACCTGCAGTAACTCACGATCGGCGCCAACCTGGGCAAACGGGCTTTGCGTCGAGGCGGACGCCAACACCACAAAGATCGCGGCGAGCGTCACCATAAAAGCGCACAGTAGCGTGTTAGAGCCCGACACAAAGATGCCGCCGCCCACGACGGTAAAGATGAGCGCGCACGCCATATAGGTATCGTCCATGGTGTTTACGCTGGCAGGGGCTTTGCGCAGCAGCTTGGCGACGTCGTAGAAAGGCTGGAGCAGGCGCGGGCCCACGCGGCCCTGCATACGGGCCGAAAGTTTGCGGTCAACGCCGTCGATCAGGCCACCAACCAAAGGCGCCAGCAGGGCAAACACCACGGTACCAATAAATATGCCCACGACGCCCGAACCTTCGAAATACTTGCCGCGCAGCACCGAGGGCGCGCTCATGGCAAGTCTCTCGGGCCCAATCCACGCGCAACACAGCAGCGCAAACAAGATAATGCTGCAGCACACGACGCTACCCGCGGGGCCAATACGCTTCTCGCCAAGGGCGTCCTCCGAGTACCAATTGCGCTTTTCGGCCTTCACCTCGTGTCCCATCGAGCCGCGGAAATGGCGATATTTGTCGGTTCCCACACCCGAAAGATATACGTTGACGTGCGGCTTGTTGCTCACGCGGAATGAAGTCAGCAGCACCACGGCGATAAAAGCCACGATAACCACCATCAGATACATGGCGTCCTTGCCAATAACGTACGGCACGCGGCCAAACACCATGGCGAGGTAAGGCGACACCAGACCGCTCGAGATAACTGGAAACGCCACGCAGCACAGAATCAGCAGCGCGGCGATGGTGTTGAGGGCCATCCATTCGGTCTTATGGACATTGGCCTCAACGTTTTGAGCCGTGGGGTCGACGCCCGAAAGCTTGGCAAGCCACTTGCCCCAGAAGAAGAACGTCGCGGCCGAGCCAAAGGCAAGTACCATGATCATTAGCACGTTGCCGGTCTGCGCAAACGCCACCAGGGCGCCCCACTTGGACACGAGCATGCCAAACGGCGCCACAAACATGCCCATAATGCCCAGCATCATCAGACGCGTCAGGTGCGGCATGCGGCTGAACATGCCGTCCATGTCCTCGATATTGCGGCTGCCGATATGGTGCTCGGCGGTGCCTACGCACAGGAACAGCAGCGACTTAGCCACCGTGTGGAACAAGATCAGGAAGATGGCCGCCCATACGGCCTCGGGCGCGCCGACACCCAGGCAGGCACTGATGAGACCCAAGTTGGAAATGGTGGAGAACGCGAGCACGCGCTTGGCATTGCTCTGCGAGATGGCCATGAGGGCAGCGAGCAAAAACGTGATGGCACCCACACTCGTGACCATAAAGCCGGTCACGGGATAGATGGCATAGAGCGGGCTCAGCTTGACCATCAGGAACACGCCGGCTTTGACCATGGTTGACGAGTGCAGCAGGGCGCTCGTGGGCGTGGGGGCAACCATGGCACCCAACAGCCAAGTGTGGAACGGCATCTGTGCGGCCTTGGTGAGCGCGGCGAGCGACAACAGGATGACCGGCATCACCAGCAGCGCGGACTGCGCGGTTCCGGCGCCGGAAAGCTCAATCATGCCCGAAATGGTCAGCGGCATGCCGTTCACGTGCAGGTACATGAGTCCGGCCAAAAACGCGATGCCGCCCAGCATGTTGAGGATGATCTGGGTAAAGGCGTTTTTAATGGCCTCGGGCGTGCGCGTGTAGCCAATCATAAGGAACGAGCACACGGTGGTGATTTCCCAGCCGCAGAACAGCCACTCAAGGTTGTCGCTCGTCACGATAACGAACATGGCCGAGAGGAACAGGAACATGAGCGCCAGGAACTGCGGGCGACGGTCGGGCGCGGTCTGCCCGCGCAGCGCGGCCTCGTGCTCGTCATGGGCCTGGAAGTCCTTCATATAACCCAAGGCATACACGCAGATTAGGCTGCCGACGATGCCGACGGCGAGCACCATGATCACGCTCATGTAGTCCAGGTAGAGCGGCGTTGCCGTGACGGCTTCGGCCGCGGGCAACGTCATGGCTGCAAAGGCGAGCGAGCCCACCAGCTGGACTATGCCGAGCACCGTGGTGAGCGCGTTCCTATATTTGTACGCGTTGTACAGGATTACGGCGCACAGGATGACGTCAATGACGGAGCTGATGATCGAGAGCACATGCGAGGTGCCGGAGGCAACCTCAAAGCTCTGCGGACCCATGCCAAAAAACATGACGGCGACTACAACTGTCACCGCCATAATAATGCCGGAACCTATGAGCCCCACCGCATCGCGGGCGCGGTCGCCGCGCGCGAACAGCATGCCCAGCGCCGGTACCAGCGGAAACAGGGTAAGGAAATACAGTAGCGTCATACCATCACTCCCCCATGCAAAAACGCTGCAATTGTTTAACGTTATAGCTCAATTGATGAGTAGCGGCAGCGGGTTTTCGGTCAACTGGGGAGTTTTAGGCGTACGGGGCAAGGAGTCTGTCCGCATTGGAGCAAAGGGGCGACGCTCCCCCCTATCGCAGCGACAGGCGCGCGGGCCACTGCGCGCGGTTTATTGGCCATTTTGGAGGATGTCCCGATAGGCTCGCGGCGGTCCAAAAAGTTGGCGCGGCAAGAAAAATGCGCCCCTGTGGGCGCACCATCCCGTTTGCTATTCCGCCTTTTTAACGCGCGGCTTATCGACCAGTGCGGCCTCACCGCTCTCGCGGTACTGACGGCACCAAGCCTTGACCGAAGACTCGCTGGGAATCTTGTGCTTGATCATGGCCTCGCGAACCGTCAAGCCGTTTTCCAGACGGTCCTTAACCACGGCGAGCTTAACTTCGTACGAATAGGTGTGATGATGCGAACCGGCGTTGAGAACGGCGTCGGCACCGCCCACGGCATACGCGCGGGCCCACTGACGAGCCGTGGCCTGGGGAATGCCAAGCTCCGCGGCGAGGGCGCGATGACCGACCCCCTCTTGGAGGATCTCGACGGCGCGCTGTCTAACCTCGGGCGCATGCGTGCGAGTCCTAGTTGCTTCCGACATACCTGCCACTTCTTAGCCTTAACCGTTAATCTGCTTTCTTACGTGCAAGTTAGATAGTAGCATTTTACTGTTTGCTCAAAGCAGTTAATTAAAGTAGACGCGGCGTTATCTGGGCATTTGGCACCAAATTACGACATTTCTTTATCGATTATTTACGCTGGTAGCTGACTCGCAGCTAATCGTCATTCGCTTGTCAACAAAATTGGCATCTCTTTATATCCTTTGGTATAGAGGATATAGTTATTAACCCCTCCCCCAATAATTTTGAGTGATCTGCAAGGCAGTAGACGTCCTCACTCCTCATGATTACCGCGCATTGCCATCCACCGGAGCAAAACAAAAAGGGCGGGACCTGCTGCGCTTGCAGGCCCCGCACCGATTGACACCCGACGGGACACAGCCGGGCGAAACGGATCCGTGCTACCGCCCCGCCTGGCCGCGATGTTCAACTACAGCTCGTTGGCCGCGTGATACGCCGCGCGAATGGCGCTCGCGATGTCGGCGGTGTGCTCACCCGAGCAGTCTCCCACGTAGGTCACGGGCACCGTCACGCCATCCAGGTCAAACGCGTTGGCCTTGGAGCCCACTGCCATCACCACGTAATCGCAGGCGATCTTCACCGGCTCCTCGGCGCCGTCCTCGGTGGTGCGAATGGCCTCCACGCCCTCGTCGGTAATGGCGGTCAGGCGGGTCTTCACGTGCTGCTCAACGTTATGCTCTGCAAAGTCGCTCATGATCAGCGGCAGAATGGTCTCGGACTCGCCCGCGGCAATCTTGTCGAGCATCTCCACGATCGCCACCTCGCAGCCGTGCTGCAGCAGGTACTCGGCGGTCTCGGTGCCCACCAGGCCGCCGCCAATGACGGCGACGCGGCCCGTAAGCTCCACCTTGCCGGCCAGCACGTCCCAGCTCGAGACGACCTTCTCCGAGTCGGCGCCCGGAACGGGGATGACCACGTCGTGCGCGCCCACAGCCACAATCGCGGCGTCGGCGGCGTTGAGGTCCTCAGCGGTAGCGGCATGGTTGAGCTCAACCTTCACGCCCAGGCCAGGCAGAATCTTCTCGTAGTACTCGACCGAGCGCATGATCTCGTCCTTGCGCGGAGGCGCGGCCGCCAGCACAATCTGGCCGCCCAGATGATCGCTCGCCTCGTAAACGGTCACATCGTAGCCGCGCTTGGCCGCCACGCGCGCGGCCTCCAGGCCGGCAATACCGCCGCCCACCACGGCGATCTTCTTGTCGCCCTCGCCCGGCTTGATGGCGATGGTCGCCTCGTCGCCGTTCTCGGCATTGAGCACGCACGAGATGTACTTGCGATTTTGAATCGCATCGACGCAGCCCTTGTTGCAGTTGAGGCACTCGCGGATGGGTTCACCCGTGGCGGCCTTCAGCGCAATGTCGGGGTCGCACATGAGCGAGCGGCCGTAAGCGATGATGTCGGCCGAGCCGTCTTCCAGAATCTTCTCGCCGGCCTCGACCGAGACAACACGGCCGACGGTTGCCACCGGCACGGAGACCAGGGCCTTGACGCGCTCGGCCACGGGCAGCGTCCAGTTGTAGGGCATGGCGCCCATGGGCGGAATGGTGTCGCCCATGTTGCCGGTGTGGTTGGCCTGTGCGACCTGGATCATGTCGATGCCCGCACCCTCGAGCAGCTTGGCGAACTCGCATGCCTCGTCGGGCTGCAAGCCACCCTTGCCGCGCGGCGTGCCATCGGGGTTCTCCATGATCACGGGGAGCTTGTACTCCACCATCAGCTGCGGCGCGGCTTCCTTAATGGCGGCGACGACCTCCAGCGCATAGCGAACGCGGGCCTCGAACGAGCCGCCGTACTCGTCGGTGCGCTGGTTGAGGATGGCCGAGCACAGCGAACCTACCAGGCGGTCGCCGTGGACCTCGATGGCATCGATCCCGGCCTGCTGCGCGCGAGCGGCCGAGGCGGCGATAGCCTCCTTGATCTGGGTGAGCTGCTCCACACTCGCCTCGTTCACAAAGTGCTGCATGTCGTGGTGCAGCTTGGCGTAGGCCTGGTTGCGGATCTCGTTGGACTCGGCCATCTTGGCGGCAAAGGTCTCCTCGTCGCCGGCGGCCTTGGCCTCCTGCGCGGCCTTGGCGGCGGCCATGGATCCCATGACCATGCGGCCGACACCGGGCACGTCGTACTCGGGGTGGAACAGCTGCAGCGCGACCTTGGCGCCGTGCTTGTGGACGGCATCGGCCAGGGCCTTAAACGTGGGGATCTGGGCGTCGGTCGCCAGCTTGGGCGTGGGGCTTGCGGTCATGACGGGAGCAACGTCGCCGATGACGATGTAACTCACGCCGCCACGGGCCAAGCGCTCGTAAAAAGCCAGGCTGCGCTCGCCAATGGAGCCGTCACGCTCCTCGTAGCCGGTGGTCAGCGGCGGAAACATAATGCGGTTTTTGAGCTCAAGGGGGCCAACCGTAATGGGCTGAAGCAGCTTGGATGCAGGTGCGGTCATGGACATTCCTCTCTTGTAGGCGCGGCGGCGATGTTGCCGCTTAGTTGTCTAGAGGATATGGCATGGGAATACAACAGCGCAACGGAAATCGGCGGACAGCAGGTAGCGGCAGGTGGATGGGGCAGGGCGGCCCGTCGGTTTGTCTCAATCTGTAACAGTTACGCGGCAAAACTGGGTCTTACTGTTACAGATCGAGACAAACCAAACCCGCCTGCTAGAAAATCTCAATCTATAACAACAACTCGGCAAAATCCGTCCCTCGTGTTACAGATTTAGACAAACACGACCCAACCCACCGGTATATCTCGATCTGTAACACCTAGCCGCCCAAATCGGGTCTAGATGTTACAGATCGAGATTTTGTTTGAGAGGCCGAGAATTGGACCGAAAACACGGTCCCGAAATAACAAAAAAGCTCGCCGGCTAGGCCGACGAGCTGCAAGTTCTTGGTCGCGGGGGCAGGATTTGAACCTACGACCTCCGGGTTATGAGCCCGGCGAGCTACCAGACTGCTCCACCCCGCAATGTCTGGGCGCCTCATGTGCGCAAGAAAGAATATTACGCGGGAGTTCGGTAAACGGCAAGGAAAATCTCGTAGAGCATAATTCCTTCATATTTAAACCCCTCAGCCCCTATCACCGTAAACGAATCGCAGCCGAGCGCCGTCGACGGCACGTATACAATGGTGCGCGTCCTTTTATGCCGACACCGGGAGTAGACATGCTGCTCGCTATCGATATGGGAAACACGCAGACGGCCATGGGCCTGTTTGACGGAGACGAGCTGGTGCAGTCGTGGCGCATGCCCACCGACCGCTCCTATACCGCCGACGAGATCCATGTGCGCCTGATGGGTTTCTTTAAGATGTACGGCCTTTCGCTCGATGCGGTCGACGCGATCGCCTTTGCGGGCGTGGTGCCGCAGCTCTCGCGCGAGTGGCACGCCGTGGCCGACCGCATTGCCGCGGACGCCATCGTCATCGGGCCGCAGACGGCCGCCGTAACCAAGCTGCGGGCGGCGCGCCCCCAGGCCGTTGGTGCCGACCGCATCGCCAACGCCGTCGCTGCCGAGACCTTCTATGGCGCGCCGGCGATCGTGGTGGACTTTGGCACCGCGACCAATATCGACGTCATCGATGAGGACGGTTATTACATTGGCGGAGCGATCGCGCCGGGCATTCGCATCTCCATGGACGCGCTTGCCGCCCGTGCCGCCAAGCTCGCCAGCGTGCCGCTCGAGGCGCCCGAGCACGCCATCGGCCGCGATACCGAGGAGTGCATCAAGGTCGGCGCTGTAACGGGCGCCGCCGCCATGGCTGAGGGCCTGGTCGCGCGCATGAAGCGCGAGCTGGGCCGCGAGGATGCCACCGTTATCGCCACGGGCGGTCTCGCCAGCATCGTCGCCGATTCGACCGATGCCTTCGACGTGGTCGACGGACAGCTCACCATCAAGGGTATCTGCGAAATCTACCGCCGCATGCAGGAGCTGGGATAGGACAGGGGCTTAAGTCGAGCACGAGCGCGAGCGGCGAACTAGGCAACGCATCGGCCCTATTCCTCAAAATCGAAAGATTTTCAGTTTTGAGGAATAGGGCTTTCTGCTAGGCCTCGTCGCACAGCCACCTCGCCAGGTCCACGATCTGCACCCCATTGCGGTCCGTGGCCTCGTGATGCGTGCGGGCGAGAATCATCTTGGGGTACGCGTCGCCAATGCTCAGCAGTGGTGAAATCTCGCGTTCAAATGTCTTATCCGAGCTGATGTCGTCGCTCACCTGAATGTAGAGCTTCTCGCTTCGCTTGATTGCTACAAAGTCTATTTCCTTTTTATAGAGCACGCCGACGTATACCTCGTATCCGCGGCGCAGCAGCTCGATTGCCACCATGTTCTCGTATACGCGTCCCCAATCCATATCACGTGTACCGAGCAGCGCGTATTTGAACGCGTGGTCTGCCAGGTAATACTTCTCGCCGCTCTTAAGGTATTTTTTGCCGCGGATGTCGTACCGACGAACTTTATAGAAGGCAAACGCATCGCACAGGTACCCCATGTACGTGCCGACCGTCTTGTTCGTTATCTTTAGCCCATCCGCGTTCAAAATATCCGTAATGTTACGTGCCGACGTTATGTTGGATACGTTGTCCATCATGTAATCGGCAATGCGCAGCAGCGCCGATTCGTTTCTCACGTTATGCCGCTGCACGATATCTCTCACGATGAGCGTTTTGAAGACATTGGAGAGATATTGATAACGCTGCTCCTGCAGTGAATAAGGGTAGGAGCCGGACATACCGCCGGTTCTCGCGTACTCATCGAAGTCGCGGTCGACCTCGCCCTCGTCGCCATAGAGTCGATACTCCTCAAACGAGAATGGGAAAACCTCGATCTCAAACGTACGCCCCGTAAAGAGCGTCGACAGATCGCTCGACAGCAAAAAGGCATTCGATCCGGTAATGAATATGTCGTACTGCTCGGATGCGTGGAGGCTGTTGATCGCATGCTCAAAACCGTCGCACATCTGAACTTCATCGATAAGCAGAAAGTTTTGTTTGCCGGACACTCGATGCTCTTTTACATAGGCGAGCAGCGCGTGATACTCGAGCAGATTCTCGAACTCATCGAGGTTGTAGTTGATATGGATGACATTCGAATTGGACAGATTTGCCTCCACGTAATCGCGGAGGGCCTCGAGCAATTTTGATTTACCGCTACGACGGATGCCCGTGATGACCTTGATGTCCGGCACGCCAATAAGGCTCGTCAACGTGTCCATATATGACGTTCTATTGATGAGTTTCATTGGGGCCTCCTCGCGGTCTTTTATCGCTATTCCTCAAAATTGAAAAATTTTCAGTTTTGAGGAATAGGCTCTATAGCGAATATACCTCGCGAAAGACCGAGCTGCCTTAATCCTATTCCTCAAAAACGAAAATTTTTCAGTTTTGAGGAATAGGGCGCTGGCAACCCATTCCCCAGATAGGCGAAACCCTCCCCGGCACAGGCCGAGGAGGGTCTTGTTGTCATGTCTATCTTTGGGCGCGAACGCCCCGCGCTACAGCCCGCGAATTCGTACGGCCTCGGGCGGAAACTCTTGCTCGCCGGCATCGGTCTTGATGGTCGCGCGGCCCCAGATGTCCAGGCCCGCGAACACGCCCACCGCGAGTGGCAGGCCGTTGGGCGACACCGCCGCAACTTGGCGGCCCAGCAGCGGCACCATGTCGAAGTACTCGCCCAGCACGGGAGCCAGCGGACCGGCAGCGCCCTGCGGCGTGTTGGCAGCAACCGCCCAGGTGTCCACACGGGTCAGCACGGCGGCGGCCAACTCCTCGACCAGCGCTTCGTCAGCCACGTCCACACCAAGCTCGCTCAGCGCCGAACGCTCAATATCCACCGTCACGGCGCCGAACATGCCCGCGGCACCGGCACCGCCGTTGACGGCGACACGCGCGAACGACGTCTCGAACGCGGGCGCACCGCACACGATATCGCTCGGCCACTGGATACCCACCTTACCGGCAAGGCCCAACCCCGGCGTCGAAGCCGTGCCCACGAGTGCGTCCATCATGCCCATCGCGGCCACAAACGGCAGGCCGTGGAAGGCGTGCATGTTCACGTCCGGACGCACGACCAGCGAAAACGTCAGCGATACATCGCCCGCGTTCCACGCGCACCAGCCCGCGGACGCACCCTCGCGGCCCGCATCGCGCGCGGCGTCGAGCTCAGTGCCAGCGGCTACAGCGTTCATCTCAATCATCTACATACGCCCCAATTCGCCCACGATATGGCCCACGCGATCCTCGGGCTCCTTGACCTCGACGCCGTTGTAGCGGAAGAACCGCGCCGGGTCGTGCATCAGGTCCTCGAGCGGCACCAGCACAAAATCGCGCTCGCCGATCAGCGGATGCGGCAGGCGCAGCTTTTTGCCGCCGTGGGTCTCGCCGTCCATCCACAGCAGGTCCAGGTCGATGGTGCGCGGACCGTTGGCCTTGGCCTTTTTGGAGCGGTCGCGCCCCAGCTCGGCCTCGATCTTCATGAGCTCGTCGAGCAGCACCAGCGGCGCCAGCTCGGTCCTAATCTCGATGACGGCGTTGGCAAACGCGTCCTGGCGCGTCTCGTAGGCCGGCTCGCTCTCGTAAATCTTGGAGGAGTTGGACACGCAGGTGAGTGGAATCTCGGCGATCATCTCGCGTGCAGCGCGGATGTTGTCGCAGCGATGCCCCAGGTTGGAGCCCACGGCCACAAACGCGCGGCGCGGCTGCGGCTTGGCAACCGCCCAGTAGCCGTTCAGGAACTGCGCAAAACCCGCGGCGTCGTGCACGCGCACGATGTTGGCACCGGCCTGGATGGCGCCCAGGCACACGCCAAACGTAGCGGCATCGCGCTCGGCGGCCTCGGTCACGCCCGAGACGGCGCCCACAAAGCGCTTGCGCGACACGGCACACATGAGCGGATAGCCCAGTGACGCCATCTTGGCAGTCTCGCGCTGGATGACGATGCCCTCGTTAGCCGACTTACCAAAGCCCGGGCCAGGATCAATGCAGATGCGGTCGCGCGACACGCCGGCATGGATGAGCGTGCGGGCCTGGTCGGACAGAAAGCCCATGACGCGGCGCATGATGGGCGCCGAATCGGGCAGGGTGAAGCGGCGGAGCTGCGAGGTGGGCACGTAGGCTTCCTCGCGGCGGGCGCTGCGGCGCATCATGGCGGCCAGTCGGTCATTGGACTCCGATGCGGCCTCGGTGGCCTCGGGCGCGGCCTCGGGCGCGGGCGCGACGGTCTCGGCGGCAGCAGCCTGCTCGGCGGCCGGCGTCTCCTGCTCGCTTGAAGGCTCGGACGTGGGCTCCGGTTCGCCAAACGGCAACGAGGGCTGCACCACGCCGCCCGGAAGCTTGGCCTCCGGCTTAGGCTCGCCCAGCAACTTGCCGCGACGGCGGCGAGCCGGCTTCTCGGCCTCACGCGCGGCCTCGGCAGCCGCCTCGCGCGCCTTCTCGGCAACAAACGCCGCTGCCGAGGTATCGAGCTGCACCGTTGCGTGCGTGCGGGTGGGCGCGGCGACCTCGCCGGCATGCATCACGATGACGCCGCAGGTGCTCGTCTTAACAAACTCGACCATCTTGGGGTCGGTGAAGCCGGTCACGTCGTTGACGATCGAGGCGCCGCAGCGCACGGCCGCCTTGGCAACCGCCACATGACGCGTGTCGATCGAGACGATGGCGCCCTCCTTGGCCAGCGCGCGCACCACGGGCAGCACGCGGCGCGCTTCCTCATCGGGATTGACCGGGGTAAAGCCGGGGCGCGTGGACTCGCCGCCCACGTCGATGATGTCGGCGCCGGCGTCGAGCATCGCCAGGCCATACTCGATCGCGGCGTCCGGGTCGAAGTGCTCCCCGCCGTCGCTAAACGAATCGGGCGTCACGTTGAGGACGCCCATGATGCGCGGACGGTCAAAGCTGAGCTCGTACTTTCCGCACCGCCATGTCTTGCTGTCGTTCGCCATGAACATCCTCCTAAAATGCCCACGCCGCCGAGCTTGGGGAGCTGGCGGCGGGGTCGCTTTGCACTCAGTCTTTCTATTGTATCCGCGCGCGCGGGCTAGAACGCAAACGCGGCCGCGATGTCGCAAGAAATCAGCAGGTCGGCATTTGCATCCTGATCGGTGGGAGCAAGGTTGCATATAGCCAGCGTATCGCCGGTAAAGTAACGCGTAAGGCCTGCCGCCGGATACACCACGAGCGAGGTCCCGCCCACAATGAGGGCATCGGCCGCGGCGATGGCGGCAACGGCACCGGTCAGCACGTGCTCGTCGAGCGGCTCCTCGTAGAGCACTACATCGGGCTTGATGCGGCCGCCGCACGCGGGGCACGCAGGCACGCCCGCGGCGTCCTCGTGCTCGCGCGAGCAAATCCACTCGGCGCTATAGACCGCGCTACACGACTGGCAAATGTTGCGATGGACCGATCCGTGCAGCTCAAACACGCGCCGTGAGCCGGCCATCTGATGCAGGCCGTCGATATTTTGCGTCACCACGGCATTTAGCTTGCCGGCGCGCTCCAGCTCGGCCAGCTTGGTGTGGCAGCGATTGGGCTTGGCGCCAAGCGCGATCATCTTGGTGCGGTAGAAGTCGAAGAACTCGGCCGGATGCGCCTCGTAAAAGCTATGCGACAGCATGGTCTCGGGCGGATAGGCAAACTGCTGGTGATACAGGCCGTCCACGCTGCGGAAATCGGGGATGCCACTTGCCGTGGAAACACCAGCGCCGCCAAAGAAGACCACGCGCTTGTGGGTGTCAAACAGATCCGCCAGCGCGGCGGAGGCCTGCCTGGGGTCCGATATTGCCTGCGTCATATGAGTCCTCCGTCCGTGTCTCCGGGACGGCGGCGTTCGCACTATCACTCGCGGACTCCGCCCCGCTCTTGTTGCGTTAATCTTAAGCCTGCCAACCCCGTCGAAAGGACACCATGCCTCAGACTTACACTTTCGCCTCGTGGAACGTCAACGGCCTGCGCGCCGTGCTCAAAAAGGACCCGAGCTTTATCCAGATCGCGCAAGAACTCGACGTCGATATCCTGGCGCTGCAAGAGACCAAGCTGCAGGAGGGCCAGGTCGATATCGACCTGGCCGGCTATCACCAAACCTGGAGCTACGCCGAGCGCAAGGGCTACTCGGGCACCGCGGTCTTTAGCCGCCAGGAACCGCTGCGCGTACTGCGCGCCGATGCGCTGCTGCCCTACGCCGGCGAGGGCGAGGCGGCCGAGCTCGTCGCCCAAGCCGCAACCGAGGGCCGCGTCTGCGCGTTGGAGTTCGACAAGTTCTGGTTTGTGGATGTCTACACTCCCAACGCGCAAAACGAACTCGCCCGCATCGACGTGCGCATGGCCTGGGATGATGCCTATCGCGGCTTTTTGAGCGCGCTTGAGCGCGAGAGCGGCAAACCCGTCGTGACCTGCGGCGACTTTAACGTAGCGCACGAGGAGATCGACCTTAAGAACCCCAAGTCCAACCGCGGCAACGCCGGCTTTTCGGACGAAGAACGCGGCAAGTTTACCGAGCTGCTCAACGCCGGCTTTACCGATACCTGGCGCACGGCTAATCCAGACGTCGAGGGCGTCTACAGCTGGTGGAGCTATCGCTTTAATGCCCGCAAGAACAACGCCGGCTGGCGCATCGATTACTTCTTGGTAAGTGATTCAATCGCCAATACCGTGCGCGACACCGATATCCGCGGCGACATCTTTGGCAGCGACCACTGCCCCGTCACCCTCACGCTAGAGCTCTAGCCCCAAGTAATTCCTGGGGGACAGAGGAAAACAAATCATGTGACCCCTCTCCCCCTATAAGTTGCGGTGGAATAGTTCCTGTTTGGGCAGCAAATAGCCAAAAACGAGAACTATTCCACCGCAAGTTCGTGAGGGAACGCGAAATGCCTTACAGCCCGTATTTCACGACGACACGGTTAATGCGGCGACACCAAGGCTTGTACAAGGCGGCCAAAAACACGCAGGTCGCAAGGCCGTGCGTAATATCGAACGGCACTGCCGTGGCAAGACGCGCCACGGCACCCGCCCAAGTAAGCGGCTGTACAAATCCAATGATGTCATACGCGTTAATCACGACGCCATAGAGCAAGCCCGACGCAAAACCGTACGCCAGCAGCGCCGGCAATCGCACGGTGCCGTCGGCGCGGTCGAACGCACCCGCGTACGCCAGCGCGCCGCCAACATAGCCAACCAGGCCCCAGGCATACATCTGCCACGGCGTCCACATGCCCTGCCCAAAAAAGAAATTGCTGGTCAGCGCCGCCAGCGCGCCAACCATGAAACCATTGCGGCGACCAAGCGTCGCCCCCGCGATAATGGCGATGGCGCTCACCGGTTTAAAGTCGGGAATGGGCCCAAACAGGATGCGCCCCGCCGCCGCCAGCGCCGCGAGCACCAGCGTGGGCATAATCTGGCGCAAACCCGGACGAGATGCCTCATAACCCGCAAAGAACAGCGCGAGCACCAGCGCCACCACGACCAGCATGGCAAGTGCCGCCTGCTCAACGCCCGCTAGCAACGACGCAGCCATCACCGCCGGCACCGCCAACAACAGCGGGATCTCCAGTTTTGCAAGCAAACGCGAGAAACGACAGTCCGTCATCCCATCACGCCCTATAGAACACGTTGTCGGCAAAGAAGTCGGCCGGGGACTCCATGCAGGCAATCTCGCCGTCAAACATCATGGCGACGTCGTCGGCTACCTGCTCGGCAAAGTCCAAATCGTGCGTAGCCATGATGACGGTGCCGCCAGCCTTCGCATGGTCACGCAGGGCGCGGGCGATGGTGCGGCGACTCTCCAGGTCCAAGCCCTTCGTGGGCTCGTCAAGCAGCAGCAGCTCGGGGCCGATCAGCAGCAGCTTTGCCAGTGCGAGCAGCTGGCGCTGTCCGCCCGAGAGGTCGTAGGGGTGGCGCGTCTCCAGGCCGTCCAGCCCCAAGCTCGCCGCGCGCTCCCGCGCCACGGTCTCGTCATATCCGCAGGCTGAAGCCCATTCCATCAGCTCGTCGCACACCGTCTCGGCAACCAGCAATGCTTTGGGATTCTGAGGCAGCAACGCCGCCGAGGCCGCTCCGCGCACCATGCGGCCGCGCTGCAGCTTGGCGGTCTTCGCCAGCACCGAGAGCATCGTCGACTTACCGCATCCGTTGCCGCCCACGATCGCATGCACCGCACCGGCCGAAAACGACGCATCGAGCCCACGCAACACCCAGCCGGACGCTCGATCGTAGCGAAACCAACCTTCCGACAGGGTGGTAGCCGACCCAGCGTGCATTTTTTGGAGTATTCTGCTTCCATCCGTGCGCGAGAAGGCTTCCAAGCCGTTCTCGAGCGACGTTTGCGCCACAAATTCGGACGATTTGTCCAATTCCAAACTTTTTTTCGCGCTCGATACGCCCCCGGGCGGCTCCAGAGAGCCCAAATTGTCCTCACGCCTGCTGAATACTCCGTTTTTTGCACATCGGATGGCACCCCACCCCAACGTGTCATCGGAAAACAGCGATTCTCGGCGTCCCAAAGATGCCATATCCGCCGCCTCGTGCACGCGGCCATCCTCAATCCGGTACGCACACGTCGCGTATTCGAGCATTGGGCGCGGCTGATGCGTCGCCACAACAACCGTGCAGCCCAGCTCGCGATTCACACGAAACAGCGCGTGCAGAAAATTCTTCTCGGCAACGGGATCGAGCTGAGACGTGGGCTCGTCGAGTAACAGCACACGCGGACGCAGCGCCAGAACGGCGGCAAGCGACAGCAGCTGCTTGCGGCCACCCGAAAGCGTATCGGTATCGCGATGAAGCCAGTCCTCCAGACCAAAGAAATAGCTGGTCTCGGCAACACGGCGGCGCATCTCGTCGCGCGACATGCCTAAGTTTTCCAGGCCAAACGCCATCTCGTGCCACACGGTCTCGCACACAATCTGGTTCTCGGGATCCTGGAACACGTAGCCCACGCGCTCCGCAGACGCGCGCACGTCCATGTCGGCAACGTTCTCGCCCAGCACGCGCATATCGCCAGTGCGCTCGCCCGCCGGAGCAATCTCGGGCTTGAGCAGCGACAGCAGCGTCGACTTACCCGATCCGGTACCGCCGACAAGCAGCGCAAATGCACCTTGGGGAACAGACCAGTCGAGCCCCTCGAGCACCGCAGCATCGGCCCCGGGGTAGGCAAAGCTCAGGCTCCGCACCTCAATCGCCGGCATATCCGGGCCGCACGCCGCGCCTGACACCGGGCCCCTATCCAACCGAGCCATCAGCCGAACCTCTTCTCATCGATCGCATGTAACACACAGGGCAGCACCATCCAGGCAGCGTACACGACATAGCCCAGCCACGGCGCCGGCACCGAAAGCTGCGGGTAAAACGAATACTGCGTTGTCGCGGTCCATGCCACTGCCACCGCGGCGGCACCAAACAGCGCGAGCCCGACCAGCGCGGCAACGTCGCTGCGCCCCAGTCGATACCGCGCGTACGTCGTACGGCGCGACGCAGCACCCCACCCGCGCGAGCGCATGGCATCCGCGCGCTCAAGCGAATCTTCCATGCCCCAGCCCATCAGCACGCTCGACGCCCGCAGGCGCGATCGCACGGGATCGGTGGGCGCACGCCCCGGTACATCAATCGCATCCTGCACCGCCAGTACCGTGCGGCCGCGGCGCAAAAACTGTGGGATAAGCCGCATACACATCGAAATCATGAGTGCGATCACCGGCGCGGCGTTGCCCAACAGTGCAAGCACCTTGTCGTATTCGAGCATCGACGCCGCCGCCTCAAACCACAGCACGCTCGCCACAAACAGCCCGCCCATGCACAGGCCGTAAACCATGCTCTCTAGATACACCGCACGCATGCCAATACGAAACAGCTCCGTCGAACCCGAAGCGCTAAACAGCGGATTGACCAGCGCGATAATCAAAATCACCGACAGCTGCCAGCGAAGCGCCCCCAACGTGCGCGCAGCGCCGCGCGTCGCAAGCCCGTACGCCAGCCCGCCCGCAAGCGACAGCGCGATCAGCACCGGTTGCATCGAGAACATGGTGAGCCCCAGCGTCAACGCCATGTAGAACGCCGGCACCGCCGGATGCGACATCGAAAATGCCGCGACGGGTTCGTTGCCCGATTCCTCTCGCATGATATCCACGGGCGCCCCCGTCCCCTCGCTCAAACGACAGCTTCGCAGCACCGCCAACGCTGCACGCAAGCAGCGCAAACGCCACGCCGGCGGCGCAAGCCTCAACCGCCGCAAACCAATCGTTACGCGCTCAACATATGCCTGCGGTATCATATTGCGCCGTGTATCGTTTCCAAACACACGTCTCTATAACGTAACAGGAGATCACATGGACGCAATCGCAATTATCCTCGCTGCCGGCGAGGGCACCCGCATGAAGTCGAACCACTGCAAGGTTTCGCACAAGATCCTGGGCAAGCCCATGGTCCAGTGGATCGTCGACGCCACCATCAAGGCCGGCTGCAGCCGCGTCGTGGTCGTCATCGGCAGCCACGCCGACGAGATGCGCGCCCTTATCGACGGCACCTACGCCAACAGCGCCACCAAGGTCGAGTGCGTTGAGCAGACCGAGCGCCTGGGCACCGGCCACGCCGTGAAAGTCGCGCTCGAGGCCTGCGGCATCACGCAAGGCCCCGTCGTCGTGCTCAACGGCGACTTGCCCCTCATCACCGCCGACACCGTTGCCAAGTTCGCGCAAACCGTCGCCACCGGCGAGCTCGCCTGCACCGTCATGACCATGACCCCGCCCGACCCCTTCGGCTACGGCCGCATCAAGCTGGGCGCCGACGGCCAGATCGAGCGCATCATCGAGCAGAAAGACTGCACGCCCGAGCAGGCCGCCACGCTGCTGGAGTGCAACGCCGGCTGCTACGCCTTTGACGGCGCGCAGCTCGCCGCCCACATTGACGAGATCGGCAACGACAACGCGCAATCCGAGTACTACCTGCCCGACATGCTCGAGATCCTCAAAGGCCATGGTCAGGCAGTCTCCATCTTCCACTGCGATGACTACCGCGACGGCCTGGGCGTCAACAGCCGCATCCAGCTCGCACAGCTCACCGCCATCGCGCGCGACCGCATCAACGAGCACTGGATGGCCGAGGGCGTTACCTTCATCGACCCCACGCAGGCCTGGATCGGCCCCGATGCCACCATCGGCCGAGACACCGTCGTGTGGCCGCAGACGCATCTGATCGGTCACGTCACCGTGGGCGAAGAGTGCCAGCTCGGCCCCAACAGCCGTCTCACCGACACCACCGTCGGCAGCGGCTGCACCATCGATGAGACCATCGCCATCGAGGCCGTCATCGAGAACGGCGTCGACTGCGGCCCGCGCGCCTACCTGCGCCCGGGCACCCACATGCTCGACGGCTCCAAGGCCGGCACGCACGTGGAGATCAAGAAGTCCACGATCGGCGAGGGCTCCAAGGTGCCGCACCTGTCCTACATCGGCGACACCACCATGGGCTCCGGCGTCAACGTGGGCGCGGGCTCCATCACCTGCAACTACGACGGCGTGCACAAGCACAAGACCGTCATCGGCAAGGACGCCTTCATCGGTTCCGACACCATGATGGTCGCGCCCGCCCAGATCGGCGACGGCGCGCTCGTGGCCGCCGGCTCCGTCATCACCGAGCCGGTCCCGGCCGACGCACTTGGCCTGGGCCGTGCCCGTCAGGTAAACATTGAGGGCTGGGCCGCCGATTACCGCCGCCGTCTGCACGAAGACGACGAGGTATAACGTTTTACCAAGCATCTAAGGAGCTGTTCCCATGGGAGCAGCTCCTTTTTCTATCGTGACCTGCGCAACCGGATGAGTGGTCGGTTCGTGTCCGTTGACGGTAAAGACGTTATCAAGACCCGATTAACCCCGTCGCGCGGTTACAATGCAACAAGGCATCTATATGGCATTCGATATAAAGGAGAAGGGTAATGCCGATTAATGATCCCGAGAAGTCGGAGAATATGCGCAAGTCCATCCGCGTGTATTCCGGTTCCTCCAACCGTCCCCTCGCTCAGAAGATTGCTGAGTACCTTGGGGTCGAGCTTTCGGGCCTTACGCTAAAGCAGTTCGCCAACGGTGAGATTTACGCCCGCTACGACGAGACCGTCCGCGGCGCCGACGTCTTCCTGATTCAGTCCGTGGCCGGAGGCAACGTCAACGACATGCTCATGGAGCTGCTCATCGCCACCGACGCTGCCAAGCGCGCATCCGCCCGCTCCATCACCGCCGTTATCACCCACTACGGCTATGCCCGCCAGGACCGCAAGGCCGGCCCGCGCGAGCCCATCACCGCCCGCCTCGTCGCCAACCTGCTCGAGCGCGCCGGCGTCAACCGCATCATCACCCTCGACCTGCACCAGGGCCAGATCCAGGGCTTCTTCGATATCCCGGTTAACCACCTGTCCGCACTGCCGCTGTTTGGCCAGTACTACAACGACATGCACTTCGACACCGACAACCTGGTTGTCGTCTCCCCCGACGTGGGCCGCGCCAAGGCCGCCAAGAAGCTGTCCGACATGCTCGGCTGCGACCTGGCCATCGCCCACAAGGGCCGTCCGCGCCACAACGCCGCCGAGGTCATGGGCATCATCGGTGACATCAAGGGCAAGACCTGCATCATCAACGACGACATGATCGACACCGCTGGCACCCTGTGTGCCAACGTCAAGGAGCTCAAGGCTATGGGCGCTGGCGACATCTACGTCTGCGCCACCCACGGCATCTTCTCCGGTCCGGCCATCGAGCGTCTGAACGACGCCCCGATCGTCGAGTGCCTCGTCACCGACGCCATTCCCGTCGAGGTCGGCGGCAAGATCAAGACCATCTCGGTCGCCGAGGAGTTCGCTCAGGCCATCTCCGCCGTTTACCACGAGGAGCCCGTCTCCACGCTCGTCGGCGGCGACTTCGCGCTGTAGTCGCATCGTCCTTGCAACCCGGCGCATCGCCGTCGGAACAGAAGAAACCCCCGCGCTCCCCCTTGCTTCGCAAAGGTCGCGCGGGGGTTTCTTCTGTTCCGACGGCTCGCTCTGCCGCGGCCGCGCTTTTGTCTGGTGGGATTTCGCTGAAGCAAAGCCTCGCCTTCGGCGGGCGTGGTAGCCTTTGTCGTTGATTAAACTTTTTATGTAACGGAAGGACAAATATGGCAGCTGCACAGCCGCTTAAGATTCGCATGGTTGCCGGACTTGGCAACCCTGGCGAGGAGTATGCCGAGACCCGTCACAACGCTGGTTTCAAAGCAATCGACGAGCTGGCCCGTCAGGCCGGCGTCACGTACTGGAAAAACCAAGCAGGCGCCGAGGTCGCGCTCATCAACATCAACGATCCCGAGGAAGAGGGCGGCAAGCGCCAGATTGTACTGGTCAAGCCGCAGTCGTACATGAACACCTCGGGCGGGCCCATCTCCAAACTCTGCCGCGAGTACAAGATCAAGGCCGAGGAGCTGCTCGTCATCCACGACGAGCTCGATATTCCCGCCGGCGACGTGCGTGTTAAGGTGGGCGGCGGCCATGCCGGTCACAACGGCCTGCGTTCCATCATCGACAAGATGGGCAGCCGCGACTTCAGCCGCATCCGCACCGGCATCGGCAACCCTCCCGGCAAGATGGCCGTCGCCGACTACGTGCTCAAGCAGCTGCGCGCCCGCGAGGCCGAGGATTTCCAGGACACCTGCGCCCGCGCGGCCGACGCCGCCGGCCTGGCGATCGTGCACGGCGTGGTCTATGCCCGCGACCATGTCAACGGCGCCGCCTCCGCCAACGGCAAGCACTAAAACCTATCATTTAGGAACAGGTTTATTTTGGCAGGTTTTACCTGCGGAAACGCCCCAGTTGCGGCATCGCAATCAACCGCGCGCCGACATACATGCATAGCATCCCAAAGGGGGCCTGCCTCATCACAACCCGAGGCCGGCCCCATTTGCCGTTTTACCTGATAAAACCGACCAAAATAAACCTCTCCCCCTTTGGTAGGCCAAAGTGGATAAACCCTGCTCCCAACCGCCGAAGACACACGTAAGTGACATGTCCATGAGGGTATAATTTGCACCGTATGTCTGCACAACGCCTGTGCGCGTACGGTTTTATTCGGGCTACCGTCCATTTCCGTGGAGGCACGGTTCGGCGGCCCTAACAAGAGAGGGGTTCTATGTATAAGATCCTGGAGAAGACGCAGTTCTCGGAGAAGGTGTTCAAGTTCCGCATCGAGGCGCCTGCAATCGCCAAGCATGCGCACGCTGGACAGTTCCTCATGGTTCGCGCCAACGAGACGGGCGAGCGCGTCCCGTTTACCCTGGCCGGCTGGAACGGTGACGAGGGCTGGGTCGAGTTCATCTTCATGGTGATCGGCAAGACCACCGAGATGCTTTCCACCTACGAGGCCGGCGAGTCGCTGCGCGACGTCGTGGGCCCGCTGGGCGTTCCCACCGAGATGGCCGAGGGCCCCTGCGCCGTCATTGGCGGCGGCGTCGGCCTGGCAATTGCCTTCCCGGTCGCCAAGCACCTGGTCGAGACCGGACACGAGGTGCACGCCATCATGGGCGCCCGCACCAAGGACCTCCTGCTCATGGAGGACCAGTTCCGCGAGCTCCTCGACGAGGACCACATCCATATCACCACCGATGACGGCTCCTACGGCGAGCAGGGCGTTGTCACCGCTCCGCTGGAGCGCCTGCTGCAGGACAAGGCCGTGAGCCAGGTCTTCTGCGTCGGCCCCGTTCCGATGATGAAGTTCTCGACCCTCACCGCCCAGAAGTACGACACCCCCATCACCGCGTCGCTCAACCCCATCATGGTTGACGGCACCGGCATGTGCGGCTGCTGCCGCGTCGAGGTGGGCGGCGTGACCAAGTTCGCTTGCGTCGACGGCCCCGACTTCGATGCCACCCTGGTCGACTGGGATGACCTTCGTGCCCGCCAGGCCGCTTACCGTTCCGAAGAGGGCGAGTCCCTCAAGGCCTATGAGGAAAAGAGCTGCGCATGCCACTAGTTAACGGTCGTTTCGTTGCCGATATGAAGTCGCCCCGCACCCCCGATAACGAGGAGCCGGCTGCCGAGCGCGCCTGCGACTTCCGCCCCGTCGACAAGGGCTTCACCGAGGAGATGGCGCTGGCCGAGGCCGAGCGCTGCCTCAACTGCAAGAAGCCGTTCTGTGTTGAGGGCTGCCCCGTCAACATCAACATTCCCCGCTTTATCGAGCAGATCCGCGCGAAGGACTTCGGCGGCGCTCTCGATACCATCCGCGAGGACTCCATGCTTCCCGCCATCTGCGGCCGCGTCTGCCCGCAGGAGAACCAGTGCGAGGGCAAGTGCATCCGTGGTAAGAAGTCCGAGCCCGTGGCCATCGGCCAGCTCGAGCGCTTCCTGGGTGATCGCCCCGAGCTCGCCTCCACGCCCAAGATGGCCCCCAAGAACGGCAAGAAGGTCGCCGTCGTCGGCTCCGGCCCGTCCGGCATCACCTGCGCCGGCGAGCTCGCCCGTAACGGCTTTGACGTTACCGTCTTCGAGGCCTTCTTCACCGGCGGCGGCGTGCTGGTCTACGGCATCCCCGAGTTCCGTCTGCCCAAGGCGGTCGTCAAGCGCGAGATTGACGGCCTGGAGGACATGGGCGTCAAGTTTGAGTACAACTCCGTCGTGGGCAACATGGCCACGGCCGAGGAGCTGTTCGAGCAGGGCTTCGACGCCATCTACGTGGCGACCGGCGCTGGCCTGCCCAAGTTCCTCAACGTCCCCGGCGAGAACCTGCCCAACGTCTTCTTCGCAAACGAGTACCTCACCCGCGTGAACCTGATGAAGGCCAACAAGTTCCCCGAGTACGACACCCCCACCAAGCACGGCAAGAACGTCGTCGTCTTTGGCGGCGGCAACGTGGCTATGGACGCCGTCCGTACCGCCAAGCGTCTGGGCGCCGAGCACGCCATCATCGCTTACCGCCGTACCGAGGACGAGATGCCCTGCCGTCGTGCCGAGCTGCACCACGCCAAGGCCGAGGGCGTCGAGGTTCTGCCGCTCGTTTCCCCGCTCGAGTTTGTCGCTGGCGAAGACGGCTCCGTGTGCGCCGTCAAGGTCCAGAAGATGGAGCTCGGCGAGCCCGACGAGTCCGGCCGTCGTCGCCCGGTGCCCATCGAGGGCGCCATCGAGGAGATCCCCTGCGACGTCGCGATCTCGGCTATCGGCACCAACGCCAACCCCTTCGCAAAGAAGATCGGCGGCAAGATGGAGCTCAACAAGTGGGGCTACATCGTCGCCGACGAGGAGACCGGCCAGACCACCGATCCCCGCATCTGGGCCGGCGGCGACATCGTCACCGGTGCCGCTACGGTCATTCTGGCGATGGGCGCTGGCAAGAAGGCCGCCGCTTCCATCACCAAAAGCCTGCTGGGCGAGTAATCACCCTCAGCGCTAGCCATTAAACGGCAAAGTCCCTGTCGAGCACACGCTCGGCGGGGACTTTTTCTATGCCGGCCGTCCCACCACCACAAAGGTGCCTGTCCCCTTTGTGGTGGTTTTGGTCGGTTAGCCTTCGAGTTGGGCCACCTTGTAGCGGTAGGCCGCGGCGATGACGTCCTTGCAGCCTTCGCGGCCCAGCTTGGCGCGGTTGACTACGATATCCTTACCGCTCGTCATCTTCCATTTGCCGGCACTGTAGCGCTTATAGAACGCCTCGCGCGCCTTCTGCTGCTGTTTGACCAGCTTGGCGCCCTTCTTTTTGTTAAGGCCACGCTTCTTGCGCACGATCTCGACGCGGTCCTCAAAGGGAGCGGTCACCAACACGGCAATGTGGTTGGGGTTGTTGCGAAGCAGATAATCGGACAGGCGGCCTTCGATAATGCAGCTCTCGGTCTCGCCCAAATCCAAAATCACCTGGCTCATCTTTTGGAACAACTTATCCGAGTACGAACGCGCATCGTAGCGGTCGGGCAGAAACGCCATGTTCTCAACGGCCAGACGTTCGTCATAGGCGGCCATCTTATCGAGCGACTCGCCCGCGCGCAGCGACGCACGTACCAGCAGCTCGTTATCGTACAGCGGAATCCCCAACTCGTCGGCAAGCATGCGACCAATCTCGTGGCCCTCGGCGCCAAAGTCGCGCGCGATGGTAATGACCACAGGATTCTTCTTATTCTCCAGATCGCTCATCGCGATTCCTTTCTCTATGTGACAAAGGGACAGTCCCTTTGTCACATTCTACGCTGCCACGATGCGGCGCTGATACGCTCGGACCAGCAGCGAGATACCAAAGTTGAGCACAAAGTACATCGCAAACACCAGGCCGTAGAGCATAAGCACCTGCGACAGGTCGATCGCGTGGGCCATCACGACGTTTGCCGTGTACATGAGCTCGGCCACGTTAATGCCCGAAAGATACGAGCTGTCCTTAATGACGGTCGTGCACTGGCTAAACAGCGCCGGAATGATCGTCTTAAATGTCTGCGGCAGAATGATGTAGCGCATGGTGGCAAAGAAGCCAAAACCCTGGCTCTGCGCCGCCTCAAACTGGCCGCGCGGAATCGAGTTGAGGCCGCCGCGCACAATCTCGGCCATAACGGCGCTGGTAAACAGCGTAAAGGCGATGGTCGAAATCACAATGTCCAAACCCTGCACCGTAAAGTAGATAAACAGGATCCACAGCAGGTTTGGCGTGCAACGGAACAGCTCGATATAGGCGCTTACCAAAATACGGAACGGGCGGGGCGCATAGCTCTTAACGAGCGCCAGTACCGTGCCAAAGATCAGCGAGAAAAAGATCGACAGCGCCGAGATCTCGATCGTCTTAACAAAGCCGCCCCAAATGTAGAGCAGGTTGGTCGCGTTGAAGATTTCCATGCGCTAGGCCTCCTCTACGTTGTCGAGCCCCAGCTCGGCCAGACTCACGCCGCGCGGACGCTCCTTGGAGCGGCGCTCGAGCCACTGCACCAGCATGGCGAGCGGAAAGCAGATGATGAAGTACATAAGGCAGCAGACGATGTATCCCTGCAGGTAACCGTACAGACTCACAAAGTTGTCGGAACGGTACATAAGGTCGCCGCCGGCCACAAGTGCCAGCACCGACGTGTTCTTGACCAGGTTGAGCGCCTGGTTACACAGCGGCGGCAGAATGATCTTGAACGTCTGGGGCAGCACGATGTACCAGTATGCCTGCGCACGGGTGAAGCCCTGGCTCTGGGCCGCCTCCATCTGACCGCGCGGAACCGCCTCGATACCAGTGCGGATGACCTCCGAGATGTAGGCCGCGTGATACAGACCCACACCCAAGAAGCCCAGCACGAACGGCGCGATGCGCACCGGCTGGTCGGCACCGGTTATGGCCTGCAAAAACTGCGGACCGGCCATGTACATAAAGAGCACCTGCACGGGCAACGGGGTGTTCTGGTAAAACTCCACGTACACGCGGCTTATGGCGCGCAGCACGCGCGAGCGAGTGGTAGAGAACACGCCCAGCAGCGTGCCCAGCACCAGCGACAACAGCAGGCCGGCAACGACCACCTGCAGTGTCACGCCAAAGCCCTCCCAGAAGGGCCCCATGTTTTGAAATGTCGTCGACCAACGGTCGGCGTCAAATAATCCTTCGAGCATTTGATTCCTTCCTTGGACGATGCGCCTATACAAGACCCCAGGTCTTGACCTCTTGGTCGAGCCAGCCGTCGGCTAGGCGGTTGCAAATCACCCGATCGACCACGGCCGAAAGGTCGCAGCCCTTCTTGGTCGCCACGCCGTAGCCCTGCTCGCCAAACTTGACCTCGGGCTGCAGCAGCTCAACGGTCTCGTTCATATAGCCGGCCAGCGTGGAGCGGTCCATGGCAAAGACGTCGATATTGCCGGCGTCGAGCGAACTCTTGATGATGGGGTAGCCGCTAAAGGCCCTAAACTCGGGCTTGCAGCTAAAGCCGTTGTCCTTGATCATCTGCTCGATCAGGCCCTGCGTGGTGGCACCCTGGCTTACGCCAATGACCTTGCCGTCCAGGTCCTCAATCGAGGTAAAGCCCGAACGCTTCTTGACCATGAGTCCCACGTAGTCGGTGCGGTACGGCGTCGAGAAATCCCAGCTCTTCTTGCGCTCGTCGGTGATGGTGTAGGTCGCCGCGACCACGTCAAGTTGGCCGTTATCGATCAGCGGGCCGCGCGTCTTGGGCGTTACGTCAGTAAACTCGACAAGCTCCTGGGCGCGGGCCTCCTTGTAGCTCACGCCAAAGACGGCAGCAGCGATCTGGTAGCACAAATCGACTTCCATGCCCTCAAAGCGGCCCTTGGCGGTGTCGTAATAGCCGTAGCCGGGAACGTCCTTCTTAACGCCGGCATTCAGATGGCCACGCGATTTGATGGCCGCAAGCTTGGACCCCTTGTCGGAGCCCTCGCCGCTGGTGGAGTTGCCGCAACCGGTAAGCGCGGTCGCCGTCAGCGCAAGCATGCTGGCGCCAGCCAGCTGCAAAAAGTGACGGCGCGACACGGCCTCCCTCGTCATATCCGTCATGTCCATCACCGCGCCTAGTGCAGAATCTTGGACAGGAACTCGCGACAGCGCGGGTTCTCGGGGTTATCGAAGAAGTGCTCGGGCGTGCCCTCCTCCAGAATGCGGCCGTCCTCCATAAAGATGACGCGGTCGGCCACCTGGCGCGCAAAGCCCATCTCATGCGTCACGCAGATCATGGTGATGTCCTCCTGCGCGAGCTCGATCATGACGTCCAGAACTTCCTGGACCATCTCGGGGTCGAGTGCCGAGGTCGGCTCATCAAACAGGATGATGGGCTGCTTGGTGCACAGGGCACGGGCGATGGCGATGCGCTGCTGCTGACCGCCCGAGAGATTCTGCGGATACTCGCCGGCCTTATGCGCCATGCCGACACGCTTGAGCGCGGCGATAGCGATCTCGGTCGCCTCCTCCTTGCTCTTCTTTTGTAGCTTGATGGGCGCGAGCGTCAGGTTGCCCAGCACCGTCATGTTGGGATACAGGTTGAACTGCTGGAACACCATGGAACTATACTTGCGAGCCATCTCCAGGTGGTTCTTTTTGGTGAGCGGCGTACCGTCGATGACGACCTCGCCCGACGTGGGCTCCTCCAGATAATCGACGCAACGGATGAGCGTCGACTTACCCGAACCGGAAGGCCCGATCATTACGAGCTTCTCGCCGCGCTTGACGGTGAGATTGATATCTTTGAGCACATGCAGATCGCCAAAGTACTTGTTGAGATACTTGATCTCGATCATGTCTGCCATGAATGTCCCTTCCCTGCGTTTACACGAGTTGAACTATTGTACGGAAAGAACCACGTTTTCGCAGCCCACACTACATTCCCGTAAAGAACCCGCAACCTTCCACCTGCTCGTCGGCACTCATTGGGGACAGGCTTAAATGAGTGCCCGCTCATTGGGTACTCATTTAAGCCTGTCCCCAATGAGTGCCCGGCCAGCAAAAAGGGGCGCGACCATGACGGCCACGCCCCCTCAACATCAACTATGTACCGCTCGGCCCTTAAGCCAGCTTTGCGCCGACGATCTTTGCTGCGGCCGGCTTATCGAAGTTGCCGCCGGTGGCCTTGCCGAGTGCACCCATGACCTGGCCCATCTGCTTCTTGGACGTGGCACCCAGCTCGGCGATAACCTGCTCGACCAGGGCCTCGAGCTCCTCGCCCGAAACCTGCGCGGGCAGCAGGCTTTCCAGAATCTTGACCTGCTCGGTCAGGTTGTCGGTACGCTCCTGGTCGGTGCCGGCCTTGATGGACATCTCCAGTGTCTCGCTCGTCTGCTTGATCAGACGCTTGATCATGCTGTTGACGTCTTCCTCGGTCACATCGCGGCGCTCGTTGACCTCGATGTTCTTCACCTCGGCCTTAACCTGGCGAATGATGGACAGGCGAACCTTGTCCTTGGCCTTCATGGCCGCAATCATTTCCTTCTGCAGCTCTTCGTTGGTCATCTGCAAATCCTCCTCAATAGTGCGGACGGCACTCGCACGAGCGCCGCCCCATGATTACTCAGTCGTCGACGAATCGTCGGTCGAACTCTTGGTGACGCCCTTCAGGCTGACGTTGTACGGCACGTCCTTGGGCATGGGGTTGACGGTGATGTCGGCATCCTTCTTGTACTGCTCCAGCCACTCGCTGTACGCAGTGCTGGCCGCTTGCGTCTTCACCACATTGGAGACGTACTTCTTGATGGCCTTGGGCACCTGGTTGATGTCATCGACCTGATTATCGACATGGAAGTAGTCGGTGCACTTGATGATGTGGTAACCATAGGTCGACTCGACGACTCCGCTCACGTCGCCCTTGTTGAGCCCCTCGAGCGCCGTCTGGTAGCTGTCAACAAAGGTGGTGAGCTTATCCCAGCCCACATCGCCCTTCTTCTCCTTGGAACCGGTGTCCTCGGAGTACTGTTCAACGGCGTCCTCAAAGCTCAGCTCACCGGAGTTGATCTTGTCCAGGCACTCCTGCGCCTTGGCCTTGGCGGCAGCCTTGTCCTCGTCGGAGGCGTCGGAATCAACCTTGATCAGGATGTTCGACGAGCGGCGAGCATCGTTGTAGTTAGACAGATTCTCGTTGATGTAATCGACGATCTCGCTGTCCTTGGGCTTGCTGGTGGGCGCCACGGCATCCTTGAGTTTCTGCTGCGCCAGGCTCTCCTTGAGCGAATCCTTGTAGGTGTCCTCGGTATAGCCGTAGGTCTTGAGGGTCTTCTTAAAGGCCTTGGCACCGCCCGCGCTCTTGCACGCGTCCTTCCATGCCTTCTCGACCTCCTCGTCCGACACCGTCACGCCGTTCTCCTTCTGTGCCTGCTGAAGCAGAATCTGTTGCGTGTAGGAGTCGATAAGCTGCTTGCGGTACTTCTTGGGCGTGAGGTCGTTGTCGACCAGGTACTGTGCCCAGTCCTTGTCCTTGGTGTAACCGTAGGACGTGCGCATGCTCATGATCTGCTTGGTCACGGTGTCCTCGGTGAGGTTGGTGCCGTTGATAGTAGCAGCAACACCGCCGGTCAGCTTGTAGCCCGAGGTGTCCTCGGCCTGCGACATAAGGCCGGAGCACGCCATCGCCGAGACGGAAAGCAGCATCGCCAGCACGCCGATGACCACCAGAACGATCTTAACGGTCTTAGACACGTACGTCTTGCGCTGCTTCTTGCGAGAGCTAGAGGCGACGCGAGCCTGCTGCTCGAGCGTCGGCTCGGGTGCGGGGTTCTTTTTCTTATTTGCCATAGTTGGCCTTTCGCATAACGAATCGAACAAACGCCATTGTGTCACAACGCGGCCCCCGCGGCACGCTTGGTGCATTGGGGACAGGTTAATCTGCACCATTTTGGTGCAAAGGGGACAGATGCGGCACTTGGCACTTGGGGACGTTCTTTATGTGCCGGCACTTGGGGACTGTCCCTTACTGCCGGCAGAAAAGGAACGTCCCCAAGTGCCGACTCAGCCCCACCTTAGAAGTGGCGGCGGATGGCGTCGACCATGCCCTGCGGCGTGGTTTGGCCGAGCACGTCGGCTGCGGCATCGGCGTCCATAAAGATGTTCATGAGCGCCTGCAGGGCCTCGACCTGACCGCCCGGCTCTGCGATGCCCAGATTGATGACGATCTGCGCCGGCACCGGAGCGCCCATGCCAGCCATAGCGTTAAATGTCACGGGCGCGGCGGGCTTCACCACCGCGATATAGGGCTTGGCCACAAACCCCGGATCGGTATGCGGAATGGCAATGTTTGCCGCCGGCATGGCAAGACCCGTGGGATAGGCATCCTCGCGCGTGCGAACGGCGTCGAGCCAACCGGATGCAATGTAGCCACGTGGTGCAAGCTCGCCCTCGAGCCGCGCGAACACCTCATCCGGCGTCGCACACTCCCAATCAAAAAACACCAGCTCAGACGTAAACAGCGCTTCGTTATCCGCCATGCGCTCACCTCTCTCATCTAGTCACCTGCGACGTTCTTGAATGACCAGTCGTTAAAGCCCGTTCCCGATGACTACCCAAAACAAAAGGTGGCCACGCGCGCCTTGGCGCCAATGACCACCCTGACTACTCGGCTAAATTGTACTGTGCGCCGCTAGCCGCGAGGCGCGTCAATTGCGACCTTGCCGCTCTCCAGCACGTGGACGCGGCCGTCGGCGAGCATCTGCACGACCTCGGGATACAGCACGTGCTCAATCGCGTGGATGTGCTCCTCGAGCGTGTCGACGTCCCAGCCCTCCTCAACAGCCAGCGCGCGCTGGGCGATGATGGGGCCGTTGTCGTAGATCTCGTTGGCAAAGTGCACGGTCACACCGGTTACCTTGACGCCGCGCGCAAAGGCATCGTCGATCGCATGCGCGCCGGTAAAGCTCGGCAGCAGTGCCGGATGCAAGTTGACCACGCGGTTGGGAAACGCCGCCAGCAGCGGCGTGTGCACCATGCGCATGTAACCGGCCATGACCACATATTCGCAGCCGCGCTCGAGCAGCTCGTGCGCGATGATCTCGTCGGCGGCGATGGGGTCGGCATAGACATCCTTGGACAGCGTAAGCGTCTGGATGCCCGCGCGCTCAGCGCGCTGCAAACCCTTAGCCGAAGGACGGCTCGACACCACAAGCTCAATCGAAGCGTTGAGTTTGCCGGCAGCGATCAGATCGATCAGCGCCTGCAGGTTGGTACCCGAACCGCTGATGAGCACACCGATCTTGAGCGGCTCGGCCGTATCGGTGCCGGTCGGACGGGTGTAGGGCACAAAGCCCAGGCTCGCGGCAGCAGCCATCTGCTCGTTAGCGCTCATCGGAGTACACGACCTTACCGGAGCCCTCGACGCACTCGCCCACGCGGAACGGCTTCTCGCCCAGCGCGACCAGGGCCTCGGTCACGGCAGCCTCGTCCTCGGGGGCGACGATCAGGCACAGGCCAACGCCCATGTTGAAGGTCTTGCATGCCTCGTTGGGCGCGAGCTCGGCCTGGCGCGACACGTAGGTGATGACGGGCGGAACGTCCCAACCCACCTCGGCGCCGTTGCGGGTGACCACGGCGTCGACGTCGTCGGCAAGCGCGCGGTTGAGGTTCTCGGTAATACCGCCGCCAGTGATGTGGGCGATAGCGTGCACGTTGGCGCCGCCGCGCAGCAGCTCCAGAATCGGCTTGACGTAGATGCGCGTGGGAGCCAGCAGGGCGTCTGCCAGCGAAGCACCGCCGAGCTCCTCGAGCGGACGGCTCAGCTCCTCCGCCTTAGCGGCGGCCTCGGGCGTGCCCGGCTTAATGCCGTCGACGCCGATGACCTTGCGCACGAGCGAGTAGCCGTTGGAGTGCACGCCGGTGGAAGGCAGGCCCAGGATCACATCGCCCGGGCGGACGTTTGCGGGGTCGAGCATCTTGGGACGGTCGACGACGCCCACGGTAAAGCCGGCAAGGTCGTAGTCGGCCGGAGCCATGACGCCGGGGTGCTCGGCCATCTCACCGCCCACGAGCGCGCAGCCCGCGAGCTTACAGCCATCGGCCACGCCCTTGATGATCTTTGCCATGTGCCCGGCCTCGATGTGACCGATGGCAACGTAGTCCAGGAAGAACAGCGGCTCGGCGCCCGAAGCCAAAATGTCGTTGACGCACATAGCAACCAGGTCCTGGCCCACCGTCTCGTGACGGTCCATAATCTGGGCGAGCACGAGCTTGGTGCCCACGCCGTCGGTACCGCTAATCAGAATCGGGTCTTCCATATCCTTAAGCGCGGCGGCCGAGAACAGGCCACCAAAGCCACCGATGCCGCCGATGACCTCGGGACGGTTGGTGTCCTTAACCATTTGCTTAATAGCGTCGACGGCGCGGCCGCCCTCGGCGGTATCGACGCCGGCATCCTCATACGTCATATGTTTGCTGTCGCTCATCTGAGCCTTCCTCTCCCACTACCGTCCGCCGCCCGGGCGCCAAACGGTGCTCATAGTTGCGTTCATATCGGCGCACACCGCAGCGGCGCGCGCCGTAGTATCAACAAAACAGCAGATAAAACCTGCCAAAATAAACCTGTCCCTACATGACAGGTTTTAGGCCTCGCCGTGCTTCTCTTCCCAGCTGCGGTCGTCGTATTTCTCGACCACGGCGTCGTCATCAAAGTGCAGCGGCTTGTCCAGGTTGCGGGGCTTAAAGCCCTCCATGAACTTGTCGCGGCCAAAGCTCTCGGGAATCGCCACGGGGTAGCGGCCGGTAAAGCACGCATCGCAGTAACCGCCTTTGGGCATGACTTTGAGCAGGCCCTCGACCGAAAGGAAGGCCAGCGAATCGGCGCCGATATACTCGCAAATCTCGTCGACCGTCTTGTTGGCGCTGATAAGCTGCGACTGCACGTCGGTATCGATACCGTAGAAGCATGGCCAGATGACCTCGGGCGAGTTGATGCGGATATGAATCTCCTTGGCGCCAGCGTTGCGCAGCATCTTGACGAGCTGCACCATGGTGGTGCCGCGCACGATGGAGTCGTCGATGACGACCAGGCGCTTGCCCTCGATGTTGTCGCGCAGCGGGTTAAGCTTCATGCGCACGCCCATGGCGCGCAACTCCTGCGTAGGCTCGATAAACGTACGGCCCACGTAACGGTTCTTGATGAGGCCCTCGCCAAAGGGGATACCGCTCTCGTGCGAATACCCCTCCGCGGGCGGCAGGCCGGAATCGGGCACGCCGATGACCAGGTCGGCCTCGACGGGCTCCTCATGTGCCAGCTGACGGCCCATGTCGTAACGGCAGGCATAGACGCTCTTGCCGTTCATGATGGAATCGGGGCGAGCAAAGTAGACCTGCTCAAAGATGCAGTTTGCGGGCTCTTCGGCGGCAGGCACGCCCTGCTCGGATACCAGACCCTCGGCGCTGATGCGCAAGATCTCGCCGGGACGGACGTCACGGACGTACTCGGCGCCCACGATGTCGAGTGCGCAGGTCTCGGAAGCAACGACCCAGCCGCCGGCGCGGGTGACATGGGTGGTGGCGTCGACCGTCGCGGCGCCGTCCTGCGACGGCAGCTGCGAAACGGATGCGGCATCGGCCTGGTCCAGACCCTCGTCCACCAGCTTGCCCAGCACGAGCGGGCGAATGCCGTGCGGATCGCGGAATGCGTAGAGCGCCTGCTCGTTAATGAGCGTCATGGCGTAGCCGCCGCGCACGAGCTCCATGGTCTTGCGAATGCCCTCGCGCAGATGGCCTGTACGCTGGGTAAAGTAGCCGATAAGCTTGGTCGCGACCTCGGAATCCGAATTGGAGAGGAACGGCACGCCCAGCTCGATCAGCTGGCGGCGCAGCTCGTCGGTGTTGACCAGAGTGCCGTTGTGAGCAAGCGCGATAATGACGCTGTTGATGGTAGAAAGATGCGGCTGCGAGGCTTCCCAGCTCTTGGCACCGGCGGTGCCATAGCGCACGTGGCCCACGGCCAGCTGGCCGGAGAGCGTCGACAGGTCGGCGTTGGAGAACACGCGATCGAGCAGTCCCAGGTCTTTGCGAACCATAACCGTGCCGCCATCACCCACGGCGATTCCCGCCGATTCCTGGCCGCGATGCTGCAGCGCGCGCAGACCAAAGTACGTCAGTCGAGCCACATCGCGATCGGGTGCCCACACACCAAAAATGCCGCATTCCTCATGCAGCTGGTCGGAGTCCGGATCATACGTCGACATGGTCTTCACCTGTCCCGCGGCACGCTCGGCCGCGCGGATGGTTTCTTGAGACATGGCATCCCCTCAGAGCCTCGTTATTTGGCGTTACCTGCCCTATTATACGCACGGCAAGACAAGCACTCCCGCGCATGAACAGCGCTTTTTAAAAGCCCACCGAGCTTATAATCCGTTTTGCAGCCAAACATTTTATTGGGCAACCGCCTCGGGGCCGACGATCCCGCATACTTCCGTTGCGACGTGTCTCGCCCGCCGTTGGGGCTTGCATTGTTGCAATTGGGACGTTCGTCCTGTCTTTTGGCAGGTCGGCGGCGTATCCTTGTACCTACAGCAAAACGAGAAAGGTTATGTATGGATCGAAACGAACTCGACCCCAGCGTCCCCAGCGCCACGGAGGTCAAGAAGATCCCCCTCATCATTAAGGTGTACGCCGTCCTGTGCATCCTGTCCGGCGTGGGCACGCTCCCTTCGGTCGGCGCCTTTATGTGGCAGGTCATCACCGCGCTCATCAACGGCAACGCCGCCGCCAAGCTCGGCGACAACACGCTCGTCGCGGTCGGCCTTATCGTCGCCGGCATCATGCTCTCGGCTGCCAGTGCTGTCATCTTGATCATCTTTGGCCTAGACCTCATCAAGAACCAGCGTCGCAATGCCGCCCGTCTGTCCTATATCCTTATCGCGTTTACCGTCGTCGAGCTTTTGGTTGACGTGATGCTCCAGGGCATCGGGCCCTTCTTGCTGCGCCCTGCCATCCAGCTCGGCATCCTCGTCGCACTTTCGGCCACCGTCGACCCCACGCTGCGCCAGGAGCGCGAGCTGCAGCGCCGCCTGCAGGAGATGCTCGACCGCGACGCCGCCGCCGAGGGCATGCTCGGGCGCGATGAAACCGGCGAAGGCTACATCAAGCTCAACTACTTCAACCTGTTCTGGGTATTCTTTGTCTGCTGCATACTCGGCCTGGTCCTGGAGGATATCTGGCATATGACCGTCAACGATCCGGGTGTCTACCAGGACCGCGCCGGTATGCTGTTTGGCCCCTTCAGCCCCATCTACGGCTTTGGTGCCGTGCTCATGACCATGGTGCTCAACCGCTTCTATAAAAAGAACCCCATCATCATTTTCCTGGTGAGCGCCCTGCTCGGCGCCAGCTTTGAGGTGTTCGTGGGCTGGTTTATGCAGACCGCGTTTGGCGTGGTCTCGTGGAGCTACTCGCACATAACGCTGTTCGGTATGCCCGACCCGCTCGTGGTCCTCACGGGCGGACGCACCTGCACGGGCTTCGCCTGTCTGTGGGGCCTGGGCGGCCTCATCTGGATCAAGCTGCTGCTGCCGAGGCTGCTCAAGCTCATCAACATGATTCCGTGGAAGAGCCGCTACTCGGCTACCGTCATCTTCACCATCATTATGCTGGTCGATGGCGTTATGACGCTGCAGTCGCTCGATTATTGGTATCAGCGCGTCAACGGCACGGAACCGGATATTCCCGTTGCGCAGTTCTACGGCAAGTATTTCGATAATGACTTTATGGAGAATCGCTTCCAGAGCATGACCATGAGCCCCAAGGATGCGACGCGCGTGTAGCGCCAACCGCGCCCAAAACGCAAAATGCCCGCCGGTATCACACGTACCGGCGGGCATTTTTATAAACGAGTCTTCTATCGACGCAAGCCTCTACGCCTCGCGCTCGACCTCACTCACGCATTCGTTCTTGATGGTGCCAACGAGCGCCTGCAGCGCATCGACCACATGCGGGCGAATGTCCCCGCCGATGAGCACGAGCATGATGTCGTCACCTACGGCAAGCTCACCGCTTGCCAGCCACACGCGCACATAGCCGATACCCGGCATCGCGCGCGTCGCCTCGATGGCGGCCTGTACCTTGCTGGCGTCGTAGCCAAACACCATGCCGCCCACCTTGTGGCCCGGCGCCACGCCATCGGTCTCGACACCGCGTGCCTCGGCCTTGGGCGTCGCGCGCACCACACCGTTATGTGTCAGATACATACCGCACGCAGGTGCCGACGAATCGGCCTTGGCCTCGCGCAGCCAAGCATCAACCGAAGGCATCGTTTTGCCATTCTCGAGCATCATTTCTCCCTTACCGTCGTCGAGTAGCCAATTTGGAACGGGGCTTTTTAGCTACTCTCGAACAACTTATTCCTCGACCGGCGTGAGCACCATGACAGCACGCGTGTTGCTCAGCGATAACGAACGACAGGTCACAAGCGTTACGACCTTGGTTGCCGAAGCAGCACGATCGGTGGCATCGCTCGCCACGGCAGAGGCACCGTCGAGCATCTCGGACAGGTAGTTCTTGAGCCCGTCGTCGCCCTCAAAATTGCGCGTGCGCGCCTTGGCATACGTGTCCTCGACAACTTTGGTCGCCAGTGGTCGCAGCTTATACGTAGCATCCCGTGTGATGTAATACACAAACTCAATGCTGTCGAACGTCGCCTGATCAGTGGTGTCCGAAATCACGTTGAACATCGACCCGTCGTTCATATGGTGTCCGTAGATCGTAGTCTGCTGATCCACCATGCCGGGCGCAGCGTCCTCGTAATCCAAGAAGATGGCACCCGATGCGTTGGACGTGCCATCGAACAACGTGTTGAGGTACTTGGAATTATCAGTAGCCTGCACTACGGGATAGTTAATGTTGGTGCCCGGTGCGTAAATCCAACCGACGACCTCGGGATTTGTCTGGGCAAGAGCATTGAAATCGATAATCGGCACGCCGCTGGCGTCCTTAGCGGGCGCATATTGCTTTTCGATCTTTTGGTACGACTCGCTCGCCTGCTTGTAACCGATCTGCGCATTGATAAAGATGGCAGCGGCGGCAACAATCAGGCCGATGCCGATGATGATGAGCAGAATGGGAATAATGGAGCGGCGCTTTTTGCGCGGCGGCTCGGTGTAATCCGACGGCACGGCATGCGATGAAGACCGGGGCGGTTTCTTAGCGGTGCTATAAGACGAAGGACGATATGCGGCCGGCGCGTCATGTCGACGATGCGTCGCCGGTGTCACGGGACGCGACGCGCGCTGCTGCTGAGGAGAGGATGTCCGACCCTGCTGTGCCGCACGGGCAGCACCCGGCTTCGACGGATCGGGAATCTGAGAAGCCTTGAATCGTTTTCCCTGATAGTCGGACATGGCTCTCCTTATACTGCGGTGAAACGGCGGAACGCCTAGGCGTCGGCCATCTCCTGCTTCATCTTCTCGATAACCTTGCGGTACTCGGGGTCGCATGCACCCAGAATCTGCGTGGCGTAAATGGCGGCGTTCTTGGCACCGTTGATGGCAACGCAGGCCACGGGCACACCCGAAGGCATCTGCACCATCGACAGCAGCGAATCCATGCCGCCCAGGTCACTCGTCTTCATAGGCACGCCGATGACCGGCAGCGGCGTAAAGGCAGCCACGACACCACCCAGGTGAGCGGCCTTGCCGGCGGCGGCGATAATCACTTTGATACCGCGATCGGCGGCAGTCGAAGCCCACTCGTGGACCTTCGCCGGTGTGCGGTGTGCGCTCGCAATGACAAGCTCATAGGGCACACCGAGCGCCTCGAGCTCGGCGGTGCAGCCTTCCATAACGCCCAGATCGGACTTGGAGCCCATGATGATCCCGACAACCGGCTTTTGATCTGCCATAAACAAAGACCTCCTGTTGAGAGCGGTGACGCGGCGGATCCGCGACCCTTAACTACTGAGAGTAGTATAGCTGCTCCCGTCCCTGCGGTCTGCGGGTGCCCCGCGGCGGTCTGGTGTTTTCATCTTCACTCCGGTTGCTTCGCAAAGTCGTTCAGATGAAAACACCAGACCGC
>DBFBAP010000025.1:0-18004 GCA_048245415.1 Collinsella sp.
GAGCAGGACAAGGCGCCACACATGGTCGAGGACGTTCTGAAAACTAAGCCCGGCCCCCGCCGGACAGGTCAACCTACTCGCAGAGCAGCTTGGCGATCTGGACGGCGTTGGTTGCCGCGCCCTTACGGATTTGGTCACCGCAGCACCAGAAGGTGATACCGCGCGCGGCCTCGGGGTTCGAGATGTCGCGACGCACGCGGCCGACCCAAATCAGGTCTTGGTCGGACGTATCCATCGGCATGGGGAAGCGGTCGTGCGCATCCTCGGCAGCCATATCGTCAACCAGCTTGACGCCGGGAGCGGCAGCCAGCGCAGCACGGGCCTCGTCAACCGTAATGTCACGCTCGAACTCGAGCGTGATGCTCTCGGAGTGCGAACGCAGCACGGGCACGCGCACGCAGGTGCAGTTCACGCGCAGCTCGGGCAGATGCATAATCTTGCGGCCCTCGTTTTGTAGCTTCATCTCCTCGGAGGTAAAGCCCTCCTCCTTGACGCCGCCAATCTGCGGAATCAGGTTGCTCGCCAGCTGAGCGGCAAACGCGCGCGGCTCGGGAATCTCCTCGCCACGGCCCAGGGCGGCCAGCTGAGCCTCGAGCTCGGCCATACCGGGAGCGCCAGCACCCGAAGCCGCCTGGTACGTCGAGACGATCATGCGCTTCACGCCGGCGAGCTGATGCAGCGGCCACGTGGGAACCAGGCCGATGATGGTCGCGCAGTTGGGATTGGCGATAAGGCCGTGATGCCATTTGATGTCGTCGGCATTGATCTCGGGCACGACCAGCGGCACCTCGGGATCCATGCGGAAGGCATGGCTGTTGTCGACCACGACGGCGCCGCGCTTAACGGCCTCGGGCAGCAGCTCCTTCGCGATGTCGTCGCCGGCGGCGCCAAGCACGATGTCACAGCCCTCAAAGGCCTCGGGACAAGCCTCTTCGATCACGATTTGCTCGCCGCGGAACTCAACGGTCTTGCCCGCGGAGCGTGCGCTTGCCAACAGCTTGAGCTTGCCGACCGGGAACTCCTGCTCGTTGAGGCACTCGAGCATCTGGGTGCCCACGGCTCCCGTCGCGCCCAAAATAGCAACCGTGTACTGTTTCATGCTTCCCCCTTTAAAGGTTGTGGCTTTTGCCCGCACGCCGAGCAGGCCGATTATTGTTGCCAGTTTATACAAGAACAGGGCGGGCATGAAATCCGCCCCGTCGAAACGAAACCGAAACGAAACGCCCCGCCGTAGATTTTTGAGACATGACCCAAAAATCTACCGAACAGTCGCTACTTTTTGAGCGCGGCCAGAGCGGGATCGACCGGCGCAGGAGCCTCCAGATCGGAGACCTTCACAATGCCGTTTTCGTCGGAGAAGGCACGGTAAATGGTCTGAATCGCCAGGTCGAAGTCCTTCTCCTCGACACCAATAATGATATTGATCTCGTCACAGCTCTGCGAAATCATGCGCACGCTCACGCCGGCCTGGCCGAGCATGCCAAACAGATGGCCCGAGATACCTGCGCGGCCGCGCAGGTTACGACCGACGGTAGCGATAAGCGCCAGACCCTCAACGACCTCGATCTCGAGCGGCTCGACCTCCTGCTGGATGTCGCCCACAAGCGAGTACAGCGAATCGTGCACATCCTGCTCCTGCACCACGGCGCCAAAGCGGTCGACGCCGGTGGGCATATGCTCGACGGAAACGTCATAGCGCTCGAAGACCGAAAGCGCACGGCGCATAAAGCCAACGCGGGGCTTGGTGCGGTCGCGGGCCACGTTGATGGCGACAAAACCGCGCTTGCCGGTCACGCCGGTAATGATGGGCTCTGCCTCGCCCTCGTCAGCCGTCTCGCTAATGATGGTGCCGGGGTCCTGTGGCGCATTGGTGTTCTTGATGACCAGCGGAATGCCGGCCTCGCGCACGGGGAACACGGCCTCCTCGTGCAGGACACTCGCACCCATGTACGAAAGCTCGCGCAGCTCCTCGTAGGTAACGCGGGCGATGGGCTGAGCCTCGGGAACAATACGCGGATCGGCAGAATAGAAGCCCGAGACGTCGGTCCAGTTCTCGTACAGGTCGGCGCCCAGGCACTTAGCCAAGATCGAGCCCGAGATATCGCCACCGCCTCGATCGAGCAGCTTGATCTGGCCCTCGCGCGTCGCGCCGTAGAAGCCAGGCATAACGAAGCCGCCCTGCTGGCCATACTCCTGCACCAGCTCGGAGGTGCGATTCATGCTGAGCGTACCGTCGTGATGGAACGCCACAACCGTCGCGGCGTCCAGGAACGGTAGGCCCAGGTACTCAGCCATCAGGCGAGCGGTAAAGTACTCGCCGCGGCTTACGAGCTCCTCAGTAGAGTAACCACCGGAGCGGGCGCGCTCGGCAAAGGCCGCGAACTCCTCACGGATGGGATAGGTGAGCTCCAGCTCGTCAGCGATATCAAAATAGCGCTGGCCAATGTCCTCGAGCAGCTCCTCACACGACACGTGGTACTTAACGTGCGCATTGACCAGATAGAGCAGGTCGGTCACCTTGGTGTCGCCCTTAAAACGGCGACCGCAGGCGGAAACCACCACAAAACGGCGAGCCGGATCGGCATCGACGATGGCCTTGATCTTCTTGAAGTGTTCGGCGTCGGCGACCGACGAGCCGCCAAACTTGGCAATCTTAATCATGGGCTGGAGGTTACCTTTCTAAAAAGCCTCTGCGAACCTATTTTGCACGCTCTGATACCATGGTTTCACCGATTGGGACCAAGGCATCCGAGGAGCAGTGTTATATGGGAACTTATCATAGTACACGAGGACGCACTTTATCGTGCTCAAGTAAGGTGGCAATCCGTACCGGCATCGCTCCCGACGGGGGTTTGTTTGTCTCGGACGAGCTCGGCACCCAGCAGGTCGATATCAGCTCGCTTGCAGATAAATCGTACTTTGAAATCGCTCAAGATGTGTTGGGAATGTTACTGAATGATTACACGGCCGAAGAAATTTCGGCGTGTGTCGACGAGGCATACCGCGGCACGTTCGCGAGTGAAGAGGTTACGCCGCTCGTCAAACTCGACGCTGCGCCGGGCGCTGACGTCCCTCAGACCTATGTGATGGAGCTCTTTGGCGGCCCCACAAGCGCTTTCAAGGACGTCGCCCTGCAGATGCTCCCCCGCCTCATGGCCCGCACTTCCGCCAAGGACGGCGGCGCCGAGCGCATCATGATCGTCACCGCCACGTCGGGCGACACCGGCAAGGCCGCACTCGCCGGTTTTGCCGACGCTCCGGGCACGGGTATTACCGTCTTTTATCCCGAAGGCAAAGTCAGCCGCGTGCAGAATCTGCAGATGTCCACGCAGGAGGGCGATAACGTCGCCGTCTGCGGCATCCGCGGCAACTTCGACGATGCCCAGAGTGCCGTCAAGCGCATCTTTGCCGATAAGAAGCTTGCCGAGCGTCTTGAGGCCGCCGGCACGGTGCTTTCGAGCGCCAACTCCATCAACGTCGGCCGCCTGGTGCCGCAGGTTGTCTACTACTTTGCCGCCTATGCGCAACTGCTGCGCGCCGGCGCCATCGAGGCTGGCGACACCGTGGAGTTCTGCGTACCGACCGGCAACTTTGGCGATATCTTGGCCGGCTACTACGCCAAGCGCATGGGTCTGCCCGTCGCCAAGCTCATCGTCGCGAGCGACAAGAACAACGTGCTCGCTGACTTCTTGACCACCGGCGTCTACGACCGCAACCGTCCGTTCTTCACGACCATCTCGCCGTCGATGGACATCCTCATCAGCTCTAACCTGGAGCGCATGCTGTACTTCCTGTCCGATGGCGACTGCGAGCTCGTTGCCGGCCTTATGGAGCAGCTGGCACAGACTGGTCGCTACGAGGTTCCCGCCGACCTGCTGGCAAAAATTCAGAACGTCTTTGGCTGCGGTTGGGCCAGCGAAGACGAGGTTCGCGCTGCCATCAAGAGCTGCTGGGACGCGAACGGCTACGTGATCGACCCGCACACCGCCTGCGGCTATCACGTCTTTGAAAAGGTCGCTCCCGCCGAGGGCGCCAAGGCTCGCGTGCTGCTTTCGACCGCCAGTCCCTACAAGTTCTCGCGCGCCTGCTGCGACGCTCTGGGGCTTAACGTTCCCGAAGACGACTTTGAGGCCATGCGCGTGCTCGAGCAGGCAACCAATACGGTCGCCCCGACCCAGCTCGCCGAACTCGAGTCCAAGCCCGTCCGCTTCGAAGACGTCTGCGACGTCGATGAGATGGCCAGCTACGTAGAGCAGGCTGCAAAAAAGATGGCAACCAACTAAACCCCTTATTAAGCGCCGGCGCAAGCCGGCGCACCTTCTTTTTATTTAGCTTTCGGGATGATGACGAGCACGCGAGCGGGTCTGGCCGTTTAGTTCGTCGCGAGTTCCGCACGAGCCGGAAAGCACTTAATGTGCTTTCCGAGCGAGCCAGGACTGCCCGAGCAGCGAACTAAACGGCCAGACCCGCCCAGGAGGACCCACATGATCAAGATCACCGTCCCAGCAACCAGCGCCAACCTAGGCATTGGCTACGACACCCTCGGCATGGCCGTCAGCCTCTACTCGCACTTCACCTTCGAGCGCGCCGACAAGCTCACCATCACGGGCTGCCCCGAGGAGTTCCAAAACGAGAATAACCTGGTCTATGTGAGCTTTGTCGATGCTCTGGCCGCCTGGGGCGAGCCGGCTTTTCCCGTTGCCATCGACATTCAGACCGACGTGCCCGTCGCCCGCGGCCTGGGTTCCAGCTCCACCTGCGTCGTCGCCGGCATTATGGCCGCCGCCGCACTGACAGGCCACACCGTCGACCGTGCCGAGCTCGTCCGCATCGCCACCGAGGTCGAGGGGCATCCCGATAACGTCGCTCCCGCCATCCTTGGCGGCGCCGTCTGCTCCTTTACGCCGACCGATTCGCTCCCCCAATGCCTGCGCTACGAGGTGAGCGATCGCTTGCGTTTTATTACCGTGATTCCACCCTACGAGGTACATACGAGCGAGGCGCGCAAGGTCGTGCCGCAGGAGATTCCGCTCTCCACCGCCGTGTGGCAGATGGGCCGCATCGCCGGTATGACGCGCGGCTTGGAGACTGGTGACCTCGACCTGATTGCCGCCGCCAATGACGACCGCATCCAGGAACCCTATCGTCGCCGTCTGATTCCCGACTACAACGCCGTGCGCGACACCTGCCTTAACGGCGGTGCCAAGACCATCTGGATCAGCGGTTCGGGCTCGACCCTTATGGCTGTGACCGACGATACCATCGTGGCAAAGTTCCTGCAGGTCAAGCTGCGTGAGCAGTTCCCCAAGTGTGACACGCACATTCTGACGTGCGACACGGAAGGCGCCCAGATCGAATACCTGTAGTCGCCGTCCCGTATACTCGCCGGGGAGGCCAGGGGCTTTGCCCCCAAATCGTCCTCGGACATGGCAGGACCCCCGCTGCGCACTTCGTGCGGCGGGGGTCCTGCCGTCCTGCGGAAAGATTTGGGGGCAAAGCCCCTGGCCTCCCCTACGTTAGCTTCGCTGACGGCGGCTACAGGGACCTACGCTTTGTAAAAGCGCCGGGCTGATAGTTGCTTTTTATTGGTAGGGGCTCTTGCTAGGTAGGGGCACTTACTAGTGACAGGCTTCGCCTGTGCGCTTGGTTTACGCTGCGCTTGTTTCTTTGTATTCGAAGACTGGTTCTAGGAGGTCTTCGATGTTGCAGTGTAGAACTTTTGCAATATCCCTCACTGTCGTTACCGAGGCTTCGTTGATGTTTCGCTGGCGCTGTTCGTACATTTGGATTGAACGGAGCGATACACCCGATTCGTATGCCAGGTCTTGTTGGGTTTTTTTAATCCTCTTTCTTGCTAGCGCCAGTTTAGTCTGACGCGGCGCCTTCTTCGCCATATCACAGACAAGGCGCGCCACGCGCTCCTCCGAGGCCTCATGCCAGGGGTAGTACAGGTTTCGCAGCGCATCAAATGGAACAACATGAAGCAGATCTTCGAACGATCCCCCTAGGCGCCACTGCAAATATGCCAGTATCCAGCCCGTCCAATATTCTGGTGTCTTCTCAAATCGGTAGGTCCGATCTGGCATCGACCCTGTTTGGTAACCAGATCTTTCGGAGATGAGCGCAAATAGTTCAACGCCCGACTTTCCCGACACTACCCATGCGTTGCCGCATTCGAACTCGCGAGCTACGCCGCTCAAGCAAAAGAGTTCAGCAACTTCCGATCCTTCTGCTCCATAATCGTTAACGGCATAGTCAAAGCAGTCGCCGAGATTGTTCATTGCGTCCTCGAGGTAGTAGACGGGGTATGTCCTACTCGGCCCACGATCCGTTAACTCTTGGATCATTCAAATCAACCCTCCCTGCCATCAAATCCCTAATGTCGACACCATCAGAGTCAAATCCGTTTACCGTATCCAGGTACTTTCGTCGAGCGTTCTGTTCTCGCTCAAATCGTTTGGGATAAAACTCAGCTCCCGAAGCCTGCTTCCAATCGCGGAACTTAATCGCCGAGAACGCACGCTCACTCATAAGCGCATATTGAATGCCCAAATCCCCCAAAAACATAATGCGCTGCAATTGCCTGAGCGAGATCATGCCGTTGACAAACTGTCTTGCAAACGAGAAATAGGAATCGTCTGCACGATAGCCTCGAATAACGTCATAGGGAGAAATATCAATCAGGCAGTTATCCAGCAGATAACGAAGCCCCTCGCGTGCTACTGGCGTTGAAACATTGAACTCTCTGTTATTCGCCAGAATTGCAAGCCAGTTGAGAATCGAGAACTCACCTGATTCCAAATCCAAAATCGCAAGGCCATCTAAATCAAGCTCATATCGATTGGCAATGCCATCAGACTCGGTCCGACATGCCCACTCCATTGCCATTTCCTCATGCGGTGTGCAATAAAACCCGCGCCCATAGTCATTGAATTGCCTGCATTTATCCAACGATGGATGCTCGACAACAACCTCCGACCCGTGCCAAAGCTCCATATCGACCTCCTAAAAAATATCACCTCAGCGATAGTTTACCAATAACTATCACTGAGGTGATATAGATAGGAGCTTTTGAAGGGCTGCAGCCTGACTAGAGGCAGGCCTCGGCGATGCGCTTTTTTAGTTCGTCGATGCCGGTGCCGGTTTGGGAGCTTGTGATGATTACGTTTTCGGCCGGGACGTTGAGCTGCTTTTTGATGGCTGCTGCTTGGCGGGCCTGCTGGGTGCGGCTGAGTTTGTCGGCCTTGGTGAGGCAGACGATAAAGTTGAACTCGTTGCCCTGCAGGTAGTCGATCATGTCATGGTCGAGTTTACTGGGGTCGTGACGAATGTCCACCAGTGAGACGACCAAGTTAAAGCTGCGCTCGGAGTCGAAAAAGTCGCCGATAAGCTCGGCCCAGCGGTCGCGCTCGGCCTTGGAGCGACGGGCGAAACCGTAACCCGGCAGGTCCACGAAATGCACGTCATCGGCCTCAAAGAAGTTGATGTTGCTCGTCTTGCCCGGCGTACTCGAAACCTTCACCAGGTTCTTGCGGCCAAAGAGCTTATTCATGATGGACGACTTGCCCACGTTGGAGCGGCCGACAAAGCTCACCTCGGGGCAGGTGGACTCGGGGATCTGCGAAACCTTGCCGTAGCTGGCGACGAACTTGGCAAGCTGATAGTTAATGGAATCGGCCATGGACACTCCTTGGTCGTAGGTTCTTACAAATAGACGCGCTATTGCGCAGCGGCAATGCGGCGGACGATATCGAGCGTGATGTCACTTGCGACACGCGCGTACTCGAACAGATCGAACTCGCGCTCGCAAATTGCATCGTACGCCTCGTCACAATTATCGCTGATAGCGCGCAACACCAGGCAATCGACACCATTTTTGGTTGCGACATGGGCAATTGCCGCGCCCTCCATGCCGACACAATCGGCATGCGTCGCCTCGATAGCGTCATTGCGCATGGTGGCGCCCGTCACAAAGCGGTTACCCGTGGCAATCGTGCCGACCAGGAACTGCTTGGTGCCCTCGTTCGAAGCGACTGCATTTTTCGAAGCGTCAACAAACCCACGCTCAGCAAGCACGTCGGCGGCAATATCGACCAGCGCGGGCGTCGAGCCAAACTCCTCGAGCCCCGGTGCGGACTCGGCGATAAGCGCGGTATCGGTATCCAGATAGCGTAGGCGTTTGCCAATGACCACGTCGTCGATATGGAGCTTGGGGTTCAAACCGCCCGCAATGCCCGAAAACACAACAGCCTGCGGAGCATACTTGCTAATGAGGTGCTGTGTTGCAGCGGCGGCGTTCACCGTGCCCATGCCCGCCGTTGTGGCGACAACTGTCAGGCCGTCGAGCTCACCGCTCACAACGGTCAAGCCTGCCTCCCGTGCCTCGCAAACGTCGCTCAGCTCTTCCTTAATCTGCATGATCTCTTTTTCGAGCGCACCGATAATCGCGATGGTAGCCATACCATTCCCCAAACCTATACGAAATTCTCAACCAAGGTATGGTACCAGCATTTTGTTTGACCTCGCCAAACGAACACGCTAAGCCAGTGCAGCTCGCGTATCAAACAGAGCCTTTGCAATCGCAGCCGTAACCTCGCTCGAACGGTCGCTCGATGGCATCGATGTCATGACGCTCATGACATAGGTACGGCCATCGATGTCGATGAGGCCTGCATCGCATGTCGAATAGTAGCCGTCCTCGCTGATCCAACCCGCTTTGTTGCGCACCAAGACCTGATCGTCCGCAATGCCATCGCGAATAAACGAGCGCGATGTTGATGCCAAAAGGCCTGACAACCACTGTGAAGTCTCGGTATCCATGCTCAGATACTCGCTCATCTCGCGCCATAACCTCGCAGAAGTGCGCGGGCAGTAGGTCGGAAAATCACTCATCGGATTCAGTGCCGTTTCGTCATCAACACCCAGATTGGCAATCCAATCCTCATAGCCATCATGGTCAAACGCCGCGCGTAACGCGATAAACGAATCGTTGTCTGAGTTGGCGACGGCATTCTCGATAAGGTCGCGCACCGTCTGCCAGCCCATGCTGCAACCACCATACGTGGCTAAAGGCCCATCGAGCGACACCCGCCCCGATTCGACCAACGTCTCGCAAATATAGAGCGCATACAGCGCTTTGTAGCTGCTCGCTCCATACACCTCGACATCGGCGTTATACGTCACGCCCCTACCGCTCGATAGGTCGTAGAACACTACACCCACGTCGCCCAGCTCCTGCGCCCGACACAGGGCATCCTGGAGCGAGGCAAGGCTCTCATCCTCCAAGGCAGGAGTCTTGTTATCCACCAACGAGAAGGTCCGAACGGTATCACCCGAAGGGATATCGTTGAAGTCCGCCTTCGAAAGTCTCGTCTTGAGATCTGCCGTCGACAGAGCTTGATCTGCCGACGCTTTGGACTTTGAAACCTTCTCGTTTTGCAGCTGTACCGTTGACGCATCTGGGCGCACCGTTCGCTCCGAGGCGTAGGTTTTAACGGTAATTCCGAGGATAATAACCGCCGACGTTAGCATCCCAATGGCGGCAATCTTCCTCACGCGGATGCGAGCGCCGGCAAGGCCACGCGAAGACGTGCCCTTCGTCTTATATCTGCTGCCATGCTGCGGCACATACTCGTCCCGCGATGCGATGTTTCGCACGTGGTCTCCTGACTGCTACCGTTCATATACGAGCAGCATGATACCGAGCAGGCATTTCTTTCCAAAGATATTCAGCGGCGTTTAAGGTGTCTTTAAAGAAACCACAAGCGTATTTATCCAAATGGCACGATTCTGTTGCGCATCTCACCGCAACCTTGACCAGTCTTTTTGGGACGGGGCTCTTTAGCAATCAACTAGGTGCCCAGGGGCACTCATTTAAGTCTGTCCCCAATGAGTGCCCTTGGGGAACGAAAATGGCTCGCTAGCCGATGGCGTTTTTGAGTTCCGCGCGGCGCTTTTTCATGCCCGTCATGACGGCGTTGCGCAGCTCGGGCATGCGCGCGGTATCCATCTGGGGCACACCCTCGAGCTTATAGGGAATGCCCAGTTGCTCGTACTTGACGACACCCATCGTGTGATACGGCAGCATCTCCAGGCCGACCACGTTATGCCACGGGGCAATCAAGCGACCGAGTGCCTCGCACTCCTCCACCGTATCGGTAATACCCGGCACTACCACGTGGCGAATAACAACCTTAATCTTGCGGCGCGCAAGCTCATCACCAAACGCCAGAATGCGTGCGGGATCGCACCCGGTCAGCTTTTTATGCTCGATGGGATCGGCATGCTTAATGTCGAGCAGCACCATGTCGGTCTCGTTGAGTACGGCATCGAACTTCTCAGGATGCGCGGAATCGAACGCATAGCCGCAGCTATCCAAGCAGGTATGCACGCGACCATCGGGGTTATTGTGCATGGCGCGGAACAGGTCGGCTAAAAACGCGGGCTGCAGGAGCGGCTCGCCGCCGGACACCGTAATACCACCGCTGCGGTAAAACTCATGGTTGCTCTGAAACTCGTCCATCAGGTGCTCGACGGTCACCATGGTGCCGCCGTTAACCGACCAGGTATCGGGGTTGTGGCAATACGCACAACGCATGGGGCAGCCCTGAACAAACACCACAAAGCGGATGCCGGGTCCATCGACCGTTCCCATCGTCTCAATCGAATGCACGCGGCCCAGGGTAAACGCAGAGTCCTCGGGACGAGCGTCCACACCCTCGAGCGTCATCTCAGCCATTCCCGCTACCTTGCCTCTCATTGGTTTTAGCTACATAAATGCCAGAATCATTCTAGCCCATACGCATGATGGCGAAACGGTTTAGCGGTCAATTGGATTGACCTATTTGGCCCCATGCAAAAGCGGCGGAAAGGTTATCGCAACCCGCCCGCCGCCGAGGCAATAGAAATCGATAAACGCCAGGCTTTACGCCTTGAGCGTGAGCACCGCGCCAAAGGCGGTCGGGCCGCAATGGCTCGAGATGACGCCACCGACCTGAGTCCAGGTAACGTCCTTAAAGCCCAGGTCGTGCGCATAGACTTCCATGTCGTCGCGCAACTCCTCGGAAAGACCCACCGAATACGCCAGGCCAATATGCGAGTAGTCGATCTCGCCTTTCTCTACCATGTGGTCAATAAAGGCACGGGCGCACTTGAGCATAGAGCCGCGGAACTTCTTGGTCGCCACAAACTTACCGCCCGTTACCTCAATGCAGGGCTTAATCTTGAGCAGGTGGGCGCCAAGGAATGCGACGTTGGACAGACGACCGCCCGCCTTAAGAAAGGCCAGGTCGGTAGGAACAAAGCCCAGCAGCACGCGGTCCATGACGGAGTTCGTAAATGCGAAGATCTCGTCGACGGTGGCATCGGGGTGAGCCTCGATGTATTTGGCGGTCTCGACGGCAACGAGCGACTGGCCAACCGAAACAAAACGCGTGTCCATGGAGTAGACGTAGTCGCGCCCCTGGGCCGCAATCTTAGAGGACTGATGCGAACAGGTCGTGGCCTCGGAATATGCAAGATGCAAAATAGTCGCGTCGGGTTGCTCGGCATGGATGCGGTCGTACACATGCGCAAAATCCGCTGGCGAACAGCCGCTGGTCTTGGGCATCACGCCAAACTCGTTGCAGCGCGAATAAATCTCGAGCGGATCGATCGAGCCGTCCTCGACGGTCTCGTCGCCAATCGTGACATGCATGGGTACGCGCACGATGCCGTGGCGCTCGCAAAGCTCCGGCGTCACATCCGACCCAGACTCAACCACGATTACGTACTTGCCCATTATTATCACGACCCATCTCAACGTCGACTTTCCAATATCAAGCACAGCCCACCGCGCTGTTGCGCAACAGCCTCCAAGCGCCAAAGAGACGCCGCCCCTTGCACACAACAAAGGACAGCGTCTCCCTGGAAAACTCCGTGCTTATCTGAGATTCTACACGGTTTATTAAGGAGTGTTACTTATTCCGCAAACGGTCGCTATACGCGATAAGCGGTAGCTGGCCGCGGCAACTGCGACACATTCCGCCCGGCAAGTCCAATCGTGCTCCACGCACGGTTAATGCGCGAGGCGGTAGAAATCCATCGACGCCGCACCCTCGGCATGCAACCCCATCGCCGAAACCGCCGGCGAATAGGTACGGCTCGTAAGTGCCGCCTCGCCACCGTTGGCAAAAATCTCGACCATCGTAGTGTCCGAAAGCACGCGCAGGTCGCGAAGCTCGCTGAGCTCGATCGACCTTTGGTCGCGCCCATAGCCTTCGTCACCCATGTCGAGGGTAAGCATCCCGTCCGCATAGCGTACAAAGACACCCTTGCGGATTTCGAGCTCGACCATCTTGGCGCCCTCACAGGAAACCACAAGATCAAACAGGCGGCCCGGCTCCTCAACGGTTTCACCGCCTGTCGCGCGAACGCAGTCGCCGCGCATCCTCTCAATCTCGTGCGCCGGCTGCTGGCAGAGCTTACCATCGCGCATGCTCAGCGCTCGCGGCACCGTCAACGCGCACTGCCACCCGCGCGCCACCGTCGGGTTTTCTGCCGTCGCATCGGGGCAACCCGACCATCCGATCATCAAACGCCGGCCTGCAGCATCCTCAAAGGACTGCGGAGCATAGAAATCAAAACCGGCATCGACCATCGGGGGCATGCCCTGCCCGACGATTTTAAAGCTCGGCGCCTCCCAATCGGCCTCGATGGAAAACCACACGCACTGATGTGGATTGCGGTAACGCCATCCATCGGCAGGCACACCCTGCGGACAGCAAACGAGAATAAGCTCACCATCGAGCTCAAACAGATCGGGGCACTCCCACATAAAGCCAAACTTCTCGCCCAGCTCAATACGCGTCGCATAGCTCCAGTCCTCAAGATTGCGCGAAGTATAGACAAGCACGCAGCCACGGTCGTCTTTCGTACGAGCGCCCAGAACCATGTAGTAGATACCATCGTGCTCAAGGATCTTGGGGTCGCGCACGTGCGTACCGATATCGTCGGGGTAATCGACCGGTCCAACAGCTATGCACTTCTCGCCCAATTCGTCGGGATTCTCGGCAACCATATGAATTTGGTTTTGCTCACGGCCCGTCAACACGTAGTCGTAATCATCGCGGTCAAAATGCTTGACGTTGCCGGTATAGAAGTAGTGAATCTTGCCGTCGTGTACAAAGGCAGAACCAGAATACGCTCCGCTCGAATCCAAATCGGAATCGGGGAACAGCACAGGGCCGCGATTCTCGTACGTCACAAAATCCTTTGTTGTCAGATGATTCCAAAGCACTGGACCGCCATGCGCGGCATCAAACGGATCGTATTGGTGATAGATGTGATACGTATCACCGATCTGTACCAAACCGTTGGGGTCGTTGAGCCAGCCAAGCTCAGGCTCCACATGGAACAGAAGCCTATCGGGGTCGGACGCGATGCGAGCCGCCGTCTCATCCTGTCCGGCACGCCACTGCTCATAGTCCGCGCGTGTCACCTTATTTTTTTGATTAAACATCGCCGTTGACTTTCTCGTCTATGGGAAAGGACGCTCGACTCACACGAGCCGAACGCCCTTCCCCAAATGGACTTATCCGCACATTACGCTGAACGGCTCAACTAGAAGCTAACGTCGAAGCCCGCGCCAGCGCCCTCTTCATCGGTGGTCGGCACGCCCTTTGCCTTGTTGTAGGCAAAGATCAAGACGATCGGCACGATGAAGGCGATGAGATTGCCAGCCACATACCACACGAGCGTCTCGGGCGTGACGATGAGCAGGCCAAGCACGCCGGTCAGACCCTGACCGATGGCGCGCACCTCAAAGAGCTTCACGAAGGCACCACCGCGGCCTGCACCGATACAAGCGCAGATGAACGGGATAATCGAGTAGCGCATGTTTGCAGCAAAGATTGCGGGCTCGGAGATACCGACCAGCGTCGGGATAAAGGACGACATGCAGATGTTGCGCTCTTTGGAATGCTTCTTGTGAATGAGGTACATGCCGATGGCGCCGCCGCCCTGGGCGATGATGGAAACCGACCAGATGGCCTGGATGTAGTTGAAGCCAGTCGTGGCAACGAGGTTTGCCTCGATACCCTGGATGAACTGATGCGTACCGGTAACGACGAGCGGCTGCAGGAATGCGGCAAAGACAAAGGCACCGAAGACGCCCATCCTGTTGTACAGGATATCGATTACGCCGGCGAGGACGTCGCCGATCAGGTTGCCGAGCGGGCCGAACACGGTGAACAGGGCGACGTTAGCAAGAATCAGGGTAACGGTCGGGACAAAGACGAACGAAACGACCTCGGGGATGTACTTCTGGGCAATCTTCTCGACCTTGGCCATAAACCAGGCAGTCAGGATTGCAGGGAACACGCCGCCCTGGAAAGCAACCATGGGAATGGAGAGCGGACCGAAGTTCCAGTACTCAGCACCCGTCGGGTCCATAACGAACGTGTTGCGGTTCATAAGGCTCGGGTGAACCATGACGATACCGACGAGGATGCCCAGGATCGGGTTACCGCCAAAACGCTTGACCGCGCTGTACATAACCAGGACGGGTAGGTAGTCGAAGGTGGTGGCGATAATGGCAAAGAAGCTTGCGAGGTTCTTGAGGAACTCGCTGTGATCGGCGAGGCTGCCCTCCATGCCAAAGAGGCCGTTGGCAACGATCAGCGACTTAAGGCCGATGATGATAGCAGCGCCGACGAAAGCGGGAATGATGGGGATAAAGATGTCCGAGAATACCTTGAGGACCGAGAAGAACTTGCCCTTCTTATCCGCCTCGGCGCCCTTGACCTCGGAAGCGCTGATCTCCTTAACGCCCGTCAGAGCCATAAACTCATCGTAAACCTTGTTGACGGTACCGGTACCGAAGATGATCATGAGCTGGCCGCTGTTGTACAGCACGCCCTTGACGCCATCGATGTTCTCGAGCTCGGCCTTGTTGTACTTGCTCGTATCCTTGAGCACCAGACGCAGACGCGTAACGCAATGCGTGGCGCCCTCGATGTTCTCCAGACCGCCGACGTTATCGACGACTTGCTGAGACACTACTTTGTAGTCCATGTTCCTCTCCATTCCTTTACGAAATCATAAGACGTTTTGATGCCATTACAGAGACGCGATCGTTGCATTTGCGCACTTAAGCGTACCGTCGGTGACCGTCAGCGCCACACCCTGGCCCTGCTTATTGCAGAATCGAGCGTTAAGCGCAACATCATCGACAAAGATGGTCGCGATATCGTCGTCAACGACCAGGCGCACATGATGAGTGCCCTCGCCCTTAAAGAACAACGGACGCTCGAGGCCCATGTTGTTGACCTGGAACCACGGATACTGGGGGGCCGCCGTAAACTCGAGCTTGCCCTCACGCAGGTTGGCTCGGAACTCATAGGCAAGACCGGACTCGGCGTCCTCGGCAAGCTTCACCGAGAAGCCGGCAGCGTCACCGGCGAGCTCGATGTCGGCATCGAGCATATAGGTGGAACCGGCATCCGCGGCGAGCACCTGCTCGACCTTGCCCGACTCGCAGGAAAGCTCAAAGGCCTCGACTGCCTTGGCCTCGCCAAAGGCGCCAAGCATGCTGTCAGGAAGCTTGGTGCCGAGCGTTCCGTCGGCACGCTGAACGATCTCGAGGGGCATAAAGGTGCCACCCCACAGGTAAGAGCTGGGGTCGCCGCCCTCGTCACGCGTAGGAACCCAACCAAAGAGAACGCGGCGCTCGCCGTCAAATGCGGTACGCGCGGCATAGTACGCGCGGCCATCGAAGGAATCGTCCGCAGGAGTGATCCAAGGACCGTTGATAGAGCGAGACATGCGGTAACGGGTCTTGTTGCCATCACTGTACTCGGAGAACACCAGATACCACCAGTCGCCCATCTTAAAGAGATCAGGCATCTCGAACATGGTGTACAGGCCCGGATTCCACCAGTCGCCCTGGAACTCCCAGGTATCCAGGTCCTTGGAGGTGAACTTGACCAGACGACCAGTCATCAGACGCTTGTCCTCGCCCACACGCGTGCCGAGGATGAGCATGTACTCTTCGTTCTCCTCATCCCAAAGCACAAAGGGATCGCGCCAGTTGCGGTCATCGTAACCCTCCTGGGGCGGAAGCAGCGTCTCGGCGATGTTCTTCTCCCACTTGACGGCGTCGTCACTCGTTGCGTGAAGAAGAACCTGCTTCATCAAGCGTGCCTTGACCTTATCGCGATTGCAACCAGTGTAGAGCGCATGGTACTTGTCGCCCACCTTAAACACCGTGCCAGCATAAACATACTGGTCGACTTCCTCGTCGCCGCCACGCTCAAGGCTCTCGCCAAAGTCTTTGTAATTGACGAAGTCCTTGGTTGTCGCGAGTGCCCAGCCAAACGGCTCTCCGAAAGGTCCGGGGTTTCGCGTGTCACGCTGATGATAGAGATAGAACGTGCCGTCCTCGCCGTACGGCATGATGTCGCCTACCCAAATTCCCTCAGGCTGGTAATACACCTTGTGCATCCGAGACTTCCTTTCTCACGAGATACTAACTCGGTACAACTGCAAGATATGTCAATCGTTTTCATATGTCAAACGTTTTCACACCAATACGTCTTTTCGCAGTTCCAGTCGTCGGCAAACGGTTGACATATGCCGGCGAACGGTCATCAGAGGTGTTTGAGGAATTCTTTTGGCACGGGATGAACTACGCGGTTTTACCCTCAATGAGTTCAACGGGGAGCTTGATATTCGATTCGGGCTTTTCGCCGTTAATAAGAGCAATGATGGATTGCGCCGCGAGCTCTCCGATGCGATCGATATCTTGGCGTACGGTTGTTAAGTCAGGCATAAACGTCATAGTGCGGCGGGCACCATCCGCGCCCACGACCTTAATATCGCCCGGAGCGCTCAAGCCGCGCTGCTTCATCACGTTAAGACAGATAGCCGCCATCGTGTCGTCTCCCGCAAAGATGCCGTCAATATCGGGGTTCTCATCGAGGATCTTCGCAACGACCGCGCTCTTTTCGTCGTCGGGCTTAACGAACTCGACCTCACGGACAAGCGCGGGCAAACCGGCCTGCTCAACAACATCGAGGTAGGCATCGGTACGCTTATTGGCAGGCATGCGCATGCGGCTATTGCTGCGCAGGCACAGGATGCGTGAACATCCGTCATCGATCAGGCGACGCGTGGCAAGTTCGCCGATGCTATAGCTGTCGCTCGCAATCTGAACAGAGGCTTCGCCAAGGTCGCAGTCGATACCAACCAGACTCAAGCCCATCTCGGCATACGCCTCGGCACCGATATTAAGCGAGTTGACGATGACGCCATCAACCATATTGCGTCGAAGCATGTCGATATAAGAGCGCTCAAGCTCGGGTCGATTGGCGCTATTGCACAGCAGCATCTTAAAACCGTTTTCGGCCAGGGTATGCTCAATGACTTGAACCACTTGGGCATGAAACGGACTGCTGACATAGGGGACGATCATACCGATAAGATTCAGGCGACCGTTGAGCATGGCACGGGCGATATCGTTAGGCGTATAGTTGATGCGCTTCATCGCGGCATGGACCTTATCGCGGGTCTCTTGGCTAATATAGCCGCGATTATTAAGCACGCGAGATACCGTAGTAGGCGAAACCCCCGCCACCGCTGCAACTTCCTTGATGCCAGGCTTAGCCGAATCCTTAGAACGAGCGCCCTCGCGAGCCATAGCACCCTCCCCCATCAACATGTCATACGTTTACATACGAACAAAGCATACCCCAACAAGAGCGGGAAGACGGTAACAGTACAAGTAAGTAAACGACTCATCCAAATAATTAGGAGAGTTCCGCCTAAAGGGTGACTACACAGGACCCCCGCCGGGGCTGTTTGGGCTACCTCCCAAAACATTCCGTCACTGATATTTTCTGTATTGAAGACGTCGATGATGCACCCGTATACCATTGACGTCGACACCATCAGATGCGGACCGCGCGGTGACCCCACATTCCGCTGGCGCCCACAGGGCTGCCCTCGTTTCCTGACATGTCCCGCGCGG
>DBFBAP010000026.1:0-4863 GCA_048245415.1 Collinsella sp.
GCCCGGATGCGACACATCTGGTGTGTCCATCCTCGCAGTATCCGGTTCTCAAGGTGCACGCTTTGCGGCTGATCCGGTTCCACCGGGCCGCGCGGCAAGGAGATATATTGCCAGACCGGAGGGGCCCCGGGGGCGGGAATCTGGGCGTACACATTTCCTACACATCTTGAGATCCGACTAACGTTTGCCAGCCGTTACCTACCGCTCGCCGAGCATCTCTTTATATAAGGCAGTCTCATGGTTAAAGCGGATACGTCCCCCTAGCTAAAGCACAGCCAGCATCGAGCAACTCATCACGTTCTTCCACCGAGAACCCCTCGGCGTAGACGCGCACCACTGGTTCGGTCCCGCTAGGACGAACCAGCAGCCACGTGCCATCCTCGAATGCCAAACGCAAGCCATCCATATGACTAACGTTTTGCGGCACCTTGCCACAAATCGACTTGGGGTTTACGCCCGGCAGCAGGGTTCGTAACGTTTCGGCATCTTCGGCCTCAAGGCGCAAATCCCGTCGACCGTAACGCGTCTTACCAAAACTGTCCTCGAGTTGGTCGACCAGAACGCCCAAAGGCGCGTCCGTCTTAGCCATAAGCTCACACAGAATCAGACAGGCGAGGATTCCATCGCGCTCGGGCATATGCGCGGCGATGCCGATACCACCGGCTTCTTCACCGCCTATGAGGACGCCGCCCTTCTTCATCTCCGCCGCTATATATTTGAAACCGACTGGTTTGACGGTCACGCGGCAGCCAAGCGCCTCGGCAATGCGACGCACGAGCGTCGAGCATGAAAGATTGACGACGACGCGCCCCTCCAAATTACGAAATTGGACCAAGTCGCCCAAAACGAGCGCCATGATCTGATGCGGATGTATATATCTGCCGCGCTCGTCAACCGCACCGATACGGTCGGCGTCGCCGTCGGTCACCAGGCCGGCGCAAGCTCCGTCATCGATAACCGTGCGCTCGCAAGCGTCCACCCAAGGCTCAACGGGGTCGGGGCAGATATCTTCTTGGTCAGACGCCTGCCCGGCGTGAATCTCGTGCACCTCAACGCCAAGCTCGCGCAGCAAGTCGGCTAGATAGCCCTGGGCTGCGCCGCCCATGGGATCGACAACCACGCGCAGGTGCGCGGCGCGGATGGCTTCGGCATCGACAAACGATGCCACCGCCTGCATATAGTCAGGAATAATATCCGCGGTGCGATATTGCCCCTCGATCCCCATTGGCTCGGGAGCCATGGTCTCTTCGAGCTCTTCGATGACATCCTGGTTGGCGGTCGAGCCGTCACCCATGCGAATCTTGAGGCACAGATAACCCTGCGGATGATGGGACCCCGTCACCATGAGCGCGCCGCACGCCTCACCGTCATAAGCCGCCGCCCACGTAAGGGCAGGGGTCGGAACAGGTCGCGAAGCGAGCACGGCGTCCAGCCCGTGCGCTGTTAGCACGCCCGCCGCAAGCTCAGCGAACTCGCTCGCCAGGGGCCGGGTGTCGAACCCTATATATACCGTTTTACCCGGATTGGTCTTTTGCCACAACTCGCCGACGGCATCGGCGATACGGGCAACGTTATCGGCAGTGAAGTCCTCATCGACGCGAGCGCGCCAACCGTCAGTTCCAAAATGAATTATCGCGCACACGCGCAGACACCTCACAGTGTTTGGATCATGGTACGCATGGGGTATACCCGCAACATGCACTCGGCAACCTGCCGGCACCAGCATTCACCATTTGGGCAAATGCTGCCGAGGACATGCAAGCAATAAAAAAACCGCCCCGTATGGAGCGGTTTGCCCTTTATATATCGAGCGCCTCGGCCATCGCGGCCGTAGTGATTGCCGTGGTTCCACAGCAACTGCCCACCATTGCGGCACCGGCATGTCTCCATTCGATGCATGCGCGCGCGAAAGCTTCGGGGCTCTCGTGCCATACGGGGCCATCCTGAGTCTGGACCGGATCGCCTACGTTGGGACGCACCGTGACGGGAGTAGTCGCCGATGCAACCATCCTGGGCACCGCCGCGTTCGCGGCCGCAAGCGAACAGCAATTAACACCAACCGAATTTGCGCCGTGTTTTTCGGCGTACAAAACGGCTGCCTCGATGTTGAGGCCATCGCCCAACAGGTCGCCTTTATCGTCAACGACAAAACTCACCAGAACAGGCATGCCATCGGCGGCATCTCGGGCGCCGGCAAGCATGGGCTGCAAATTACGGATAGACGTCACCGTCTCGATCAGCAGACCGTCAACGCCGGCGTTGAGCAAGGTGTGCGCCTGTTCGCGCGCAATGCCTCGGATTTCACGATACTCGGCAGAGTCCTCGGCAAACCACTCAATACCGATCGGGCCCATCGAGCCTAGCAGCAGCTGAGGGTGCGCCTGGCGGGCATCGTCGACGGCCCCGCGATTGACCTCCGCCACGGACGGCGCAATCTGGTCGTGCTTGAGGGCATAGCTCGATGCCTGAAAGGTGTTGGTAATGAGCACCTGCGCGCCGGCGGCGACATACAAGCGATGGATACGAGAAACGGTCTGCGGCTCTGCCAGATTCCAAAACGCCGGTGGAATGTCGGCGGCATCGTACTCACTCAACAAAACACTGCCCATGGGGCCCTGCGCCAACAAGGTCTCGCTCGACAAGCGGCACGTAAGTTCCTCGGCACCAAAGCGGTTGTAATAACTCGTATCCATATATCCCGCTATTCCTCGACGCTGATTCCCTGCTTTTCGAGATAGGCGAGCCAGCGGCTCATCGTGTCCTCGGATAGCGCATGCTCCATCATGCAGGCCTCGGAATCGGCTCGCTCAAATTCGACACCGAGCTCCTGAACCAAAAACGTGCGGATGAGGCGATGACGGTACCAGATAGCCGTGCCAACCTCGCGGCCGCGATCGGTCAGGATTACCTTGCCGTAGTGCGATTGCTCGACAAGCTCGGATGCCTTGAGCGCCGAAACCGCTTTATTGACCGATGCCTTGGAGACGCCAAGGCGCTGCGCGATGTCGACCGATCGCACACCGTTGGTTTCCCCCTCTTCGCTTTCAATGCGAACCATGCACTCCAAGTAGTCTTCGTTCGCCACCGTCAGATGCAGTTCGCGCGAGCTATTTGTCGTATCCATGATCTTCCGTCCCTTCTGCATTCAATGGCTGATTCTACCCCATCCAAGCGTCGCGGTATGCCGTGGCATACCGTGCTAGAGTTCTTGTTGCACACGACGACCAAGATTGGAGCGGTCTTTATGGAAAACACCACCACGAACCCCGATGTCCTCGAGCGCTTTTTGCGCTACGTCCAGATCAACACGCAGTCCGAGGATGCAAACTGCGACCAGGTACCCTCGAGCGCCGTTCAGTTTGACCTTGCCAACGTGCTGGCTAAAGAGCTGCGCGAGCTTGGTGCGGAAGATGCCCACGTGACCGAGCACGCCTATGTCTGCGCGCATATCCCCGCAAGTGCGGGCGCTGAGGACAAGCCTGCCCTGGGCCTGATCGCCCATCTCGACACCACCGAAGTTGCACCGGGTGCCGGCGTGAAACCGCACATCGTACACTACGAAGGCGGCGACCTGGTCTGCGGCACGGTTGACGGTAAGCCCGTTGCCATGAGTACCGCCAAGCTTCCCGCCCTGAACGACCTCGCGGGTGAGGACCTGGTCTGCAGCGATGGCACCACGCTGCTGGGCGCGGACGACAAGGCAGGCGTCGCCGAGATCATGTCACTTGTCGCGCGTATCGCTCAGGACCCCTCTCTGCCCCATCCCGCACTCGGCATTTGCTTCTGCCCTGACGAGGAGATCGGCCACGGAGCCGAGCTGTTGGATATCGATACCTTTGGCTGCAAGTACGCCTACACGGTCGACGGCGGCCCCATCGGCGAGCTGGAGTGGGAGTGCTTTAACGCCGCCGAGGCGACCGTCCGCTTTGAGGGCCAGTCCATCCACCCGGGCGACGCCAAGGGCCGTATGATCAACGCAGGCAATCTGTTCTGCGACTTCAACGCGTTGCTCCCCTACGTGCAGCGCCCGGAGTATACGGAAGGCTACGAGGGCTTTTATCACCTTGAGGGCGTATCTGCGACCGTCGATCACGCCACAGCGCGTTATATCGTCCGCGACCATGACGCCGCCAAGTTCCAGCAGAAACTCGACCTTATTGATGCCGCCGCCTCGATGCTCAACCAGCGTCTGGGTGAGGAGCGCGTGACGGTCGAGATTAAGCAGCAGTATCGAAATATGGCCGAGATCGTTCGTGACTATCCCGAGCTTATTGATGTTGCCAAGGAAGCCTACCTTGCCTGCGGCGTTGAGCCCCAAGTGCTGCCGATTCGCGGCGGCACCGACGGCGCCCAGCTGTCGTTCCGCGGTCTGCCCTGCCCCAACCTTTCCACCGGCGGCTATTGCTACCACGGCGTCAACGAGTTCGTCCCGGTTAGTTCGCTCGTCAAGATGACCGACGTCCTGCAGGAGCTCGTCGCCCATTTCGCATAAGACTGGCCGCATAAGCCCAAAAGACGAATCGCCCCGTCCTCAACCGAGAACGGAGCGATTTTTTGCTGCAATGAAAACAGGTTGACGCGCGCCAGCCTCTTGACGCAAGGAGTGTCCCAAACTGCCGGCACATAAGGAACGTCCCCAAGTGCCAAGTGCATCAAGAGTGCCCCCTTTGACCAGTCGTTTAAGAACGTCCCCAATGACTACCCATGTGCCAAGTGTTACGCCGATGTTTTGGCACCGACAGACACTATGACCCAATCCGAGGGCACTAAAAAGACAGGAGCCCCCGCTCGTGACCGCGGGTCGGGGCTGCGACAATGATGTTGAAGTGCCATAGGCGCAGCCGCGCCGCAACGAGGTTGGGA
>DBFBAP010000027.1:0-27496 GCA_048245415.1 Collinsella sp.
CCGATCGCCTTCTTCCATGACGGCGCGCTCACTACCACGACCGCGGGAAACGTCTTCACGACCCTGCTTCTCGCGCTGCTCGCGGGCGGAACCTTGATATCCGTTTGCTCCGCCGTCCTATCGACCGCAACGAGGCGCGTCTTCGCAGGCCCCCTTGCCTCCGCGCTGCTTGTCGCGGCCCCGGCATTCCCGTTATTGTCCGATTCGGCGCTGGAGCATAATGCCGTGCTCGGGCTCCTGCCGCTGGCCGTGTTCTCGCCTATCGAGGCAACGGGCTACGTGGGATGCTTCCCGACGGAATTCATTGGCTCCGGTTCAGGCAGCGCATCGATGCTTGCCGTGGCACTGATATACGTCGCGGTCCTTTTCGCGGTCGGCGCCGTTGTGACGCGTTCGCCCAAACAGGCTGGACCCGCTAAAAAGCACCATGGGCTCGAGCTCCTGGACGCGAGCGTGGGATACGGGAGCACGACGGTGCTTTCAATCGAATCGCTTTCCTTGGGCCCGGGGACGGCGGCGGGGCTCGTCGCTCCCAACGGCTCGGGGAAAACCACCCTTCTTGAAGCGCTGTCGGGCCAATTTCCCACCCGCATCCGCTCGGGAAGCCTGGTGGCAGACGGAATCTGCCAACGCCGATCAGCCGAATTCGCAGAACTCGTCTATCTGAGCTCTTCGGGCAGCGCGGATCTCTACCCCACGCTATCGGCCCTCGAGCACCTCTCTTTCGTTAGGGAGGCGTGGAAATCAGCCGCCGACATCGACTCGCTCTGCAGCTCCCTCGGAATCTCCCCATATCTCGACAAGCCGACCCGTAAACTCTCGACAGGAATGAAGCAGCAGGTAAAGCTTGCCATGGCGATATCGACCGGTTGCCCGTACCTCATCCTCGATGAACCGCTGAACGGCCTCGATCCGGGAAAACGGAAAACCTCCTGCGACGCGATGCGCAGCGAGGTGGCGCGGGGACGCAGCGTGCTCATTTCAAGCCATCTACTCGACGACCTGGCAGACCTTACCAACTCGTTCTACTTCATCGAAGCCGGCACGCTCGTGGAAAAGATCAAGTCGTCCTCGCAGACGCTCAAGCAGGAATACCTCGATACATACGAGGGAGGTGAATGACATGATAGGCAAGAGCTATGCAAAGATAGCGATTGTTGGCTTTGTACTTTGTCTTGCAATGGTGCTATGTGCATCATTTGCGAGGTATAGGTCCGAGCAGTCGTTCATCGATGGCGCTGAAAACGGGTTTGGCATAGACGGGATGTATGCCAACGATGGCGCGACCAGGCCGTCTATGGCGATTCTCGCAGGCGAAGACATGGAATGGCAAATCTGTAATGACGATGGCTCTTGTATGAGTGGTCGTTTGGCCGCAACGAGCGACCCGAACTCGTTCGATCTTCTCGACAATGATGGATCGGATTGCGGTTCAGTTCACCTGTCGTATGCATCACGAGACGGGATGGACGGCATTCTCTACGTCTCCCACGAGACTGGCGATTTCAAGATGCGCAGGACTAACCGAGTGCCGGCTTTTATCGAGGAGTGAGAATTCCCGGCGGTCTGCCGATCAGGCCGCCGGGGTATCGAGCCCCGCATTCATCCGTACACACACGGATGAATGCGGGAAGTGTCCGGATGAAGTTGATAATCAAGGAAACAATGCCGTTCTGCCTGGGACGGCTTTGGCCTGGACTTTAACTACAACATCGCAATCGACACTTATCAACTCGCGCGACGCGCATGGCCAAATCTCGGACGCTGGTGCATGGAGGACCTTCGAGATTTACCGGACATCCAAAACGACGACGCACACCGCGTGCTCGCCGACTGCGAAGACGAGATGGCTGTCTACAATGCGATCAGAAACGGCGTGAAGTCCGGAGATCTTTCTGTGGAACCGCCGCGCCGTCGCGCGAGCCGACCGGGCAACCCGGCAATCTGGTCCCGGCTCTCCCGGTCGTATTCCTACGATATCGCCCCTAGATCACCAATGTGTCAGATGAAGAATGAGGCAATGGCTATGATCACGCCTACGGCAGATGCAACGACTGCGCCTTTTTTCCTCTCCTTTAGTCCGTCGAATAGGGTTGCCGTAAAGTAAAGGGCGGAAATGCAGGCTATGGCAAGCGAAACGAGTTCCTTGGGCGGTTTCAGCAAAAGGTCGCTAGCAAAGAGTAATGCAAGCAGGGCAAAGCCGATTGTGTTCAAGTATCTCGATTGATTTTGCGACAACATGGCAACTTCCTTTCAGAACATGCAAGTGAAAAGTCGGTACGATGTCATTGCGGTTGCAAACAAGCCGCCGCCAGGACCGGTTGTCACGAGACCGGCGATAACTTCAGCGGTGCCAGCAAGGTAGGGATCGCGCAGGCAAGCCTCCTCCTTCGCGTTCAGCTTGACCTTGTGAGGGACGGGGCGGTTATTTGCAGATCCGTGAGAATCGCACCACGCCTTGGAATATGAATCCGCGCAGCGCCCGCGCTCAAAAAAGGGATATATCGTAATTTTCGTCGTAATTGACTCCGACGTGGATATCGCTGCTCTCGGCGGGAGATCCCTCGTCGGCATGGGCTGCCGCAACGGGCACAAATGGTGTCATGACAAGGGAGGGGCAAAGAGCTGCTGAGACGATGGAGGGCAGGCATTTCTTCATGGCTGGCTCCTTAATCTGGCCTTTGATAGTTACTCGATGTCGCCTCCTTCCGCTTTATATCCGTTGTATTCGGCGTATTTCTTTAATAAGGCAAGAGGTTCTTCCTCTCCTTCGGATAAGCCGATGATGTTTCCTTGATCATCCAGTATGAATACGGACGGAATATGCTCAAGTTCATATTGGTCATACACAGCCTTATCTTAATCTATGTATATGGGAGAGTCTCCTTCATGGACCGAGGCTTCTTCAATTGTGCTGTCCTCGGAAACAGTGAAAAGGTTCTTCCTTAAGGCTGCGAAATTATCAAGTTGTTGCATATCTTCTATGAGAGATTCGCAGTGCTGACACCACGATGCCCAGAACATCAAGATGTTTTCCTCATTAGGTTTTAGCTTGTCAAAATAATTGACGTTTCGGCCGAGGCTGAAATCTTGGCCCTTTTTAATGGACAAAGATGAGGAATAAGCATCGTGTTGCGGTTTGATATTGACGGCGATTAAGGCGGCGAAACACGTCAGGGTCGCCAAAGTCAGTAAGGCGATAACGCATTTTCTCGGTTTCCAGCTCATGACAGATCCCTCTCTCATGGTGAAACGCATACGTTTTGAAACGGGATGCCGCTTCGATTCGTTCCGGACGCGGATGTGGACGTAACTGGTCTCGGTGCCAAGTGCGATTTCAGTGCTGTATATGACTTAACGGGAATGTCCGAGCAGTGCCGGAGTCTCCATCTGGATTGTTCCGACTGGAACATCAGCCCGAATACACTGCATAGCGACTCCAACAAGAACGTCCCCGGCGTAATCCTTCCCAAGGCATGGCAATAGCCAAGATGCCGCAGCGGCAAGATAAACTTTAGCTCCATCGCTCCATCGTACGCTCCTGCATGCAATATCAATCCCCATACGAAGGAGTCTTGCAAATGCATGCAACGGCGCGGAACCTTCGGGGGGGGGTATCTCCTAGGAATACCCGACTCCGAGGGCAATCGATTACCGAGTACGTACTGATCGCGGCCGTTATCGGCCTGGTGATCGTGTTCGCGGGACCGCAGGTCTTCGGTGCCATCCGAAACCAATTCAACCAAATCGCGAACATGGTGGACTCCGGCACCGAGGGAGATAGTTTCATGAGTGCCGAGGAGAAGGCGATGAAGACCGTCGCGAACAAGGAGACCAAGGACTGGACACTCGACGAGCAGCAGGCAGCCGCCACCGACATCGCCAAGAACGGCACGTCTTCCGTGGTCTACGCCAAGGCCAAGGCCGCCATGGACGCGGGTACCAAGTTCACGATGAAGCTGAGGAACGGAAAGACGCTCGAGTACCGCATCATCGGCATCAACCACGACGACCTCGCCGACGGTTCGGGCAAGGCGGGCCTGACATTTCTCACGACAAACAATGTCGTTGGAGAACATCGAATGAATGTCTCGAACACAACAGTCGGCGGCTGGGAAAAGTCGGAACTCCGCCAGAAAATGAACTCCGGCGAGATCTGGAACCTCATGCCATCCGATTTCCAATCTAAGGTGAAGGCCGTCACGAAGCTCACGAACAATGTCAGCGGAACCTATAAGAACGCCGCCGTGACGATTACCTCGGACAAGCTGTTCCTGCTCAGCTATTCCGAGATAGTCGAGACTCCGTATAGTGAATGGTCCAAATTTCCTTGGATTGGCAACGAAGGTACGCAATACGAGGCCTTCAAGTGCAAAGTGACGAATAACTACGGCGAGAATCTTGTTGTCGGAAATGGCAGTCGCTGGTGGGAGCGCACGATTCATCCCGCTGGCACTGTTGATTTCCTTGTCGTCTATGAGAACGGCGACCCGGCAAGCGGTGACGGTTATGTCCTAAGCGCTAACTATGCTTGTCCCGCTTGGTGTTTCTAGTTTGTCTAGCTCAAAGCCCGTGCGACCCCGCACGGGCCTTTCTTTTGGCAACCGCACGAACGGTTTGAGGCTCGTGGCACAGGTTATCGGGTTGAGGAGAAATAGGGTCATACAGCACCTCTCAGGGCGCCTGCCGCACTCCCCCGACATTACCACTGCGGCATCCTCGTATGGGGCCCATCCTGCTTGGCGTTTCGAGTTCAGGGAGTATACGGTGGGTGGATAATGGATGCACTTCGATGACGGCGTTGACGGGAGCAACCATGGCGATGTGCGAGATCGAGTTCGATGAGATCGAATGGGCCTTGATTCAGGGCCATGCGGACGCCGCGGGCATGTCCTTTTCCGAGTTCGTGAGAAGGGCCGCGCTCGAGAAGGCTGAGGACATGGCGGACATCGAGGCCTACAACGAGGCCTTGGATGGGGATGGTGGCGTCCGCTACACGATGGAGGAAGTCGTGCGCATGGCGGCGGAGGCCGAGTGATTATCCGCATGCATCGTCTGCTCGAGCTTGACGAGGGCGTCGGATATCTGTCTGCTGGTGGGAAGCGCGAATCGCTCTCTGCGCGACACGATCTCATCGAACATCGGGACAAGGAACGCCCGGACCTTCGCCTCTTGGAATTGCGATGAGAGCGTTTCCTCCATCAGCGCCTTGAACTCTTCCGGCTTTACGCTGTTTAGGACGGCAAGCAGCTCGTCCATCCCATGCCCGTCGAGCAGGTACTCGACCGCCATGCACGACACCATGGCGTTGAAGTACCGCCCAAAAGACGCGCTGTCGCCCTCGAACAGTATCCCGCCGACTACGCCCGCGGCCGCTGTGCCGACCGTTCCGCCGACCATGCCGCCCGCGAGGCCGACGATGGTCCCCACGCCGGGCGACACCGCCGTGCCGGCCGTGGCGCCAACCTTAGCCGCCGCGACTCCTGCCGCAGCGGCGCCGGCGATTCCCCCGGCGACCGAGGTGGCTAGGCATGCCATGTTCTGGGCGTACTGGGCGCCACTCGCCTTGCCTTGAAAGAGCCTGTAGGTCTCGGGGACTGAGAACACGGCGAGGGTCACCGCTGCCGAGACTGCATTGCCCCTTAGCATCTTCGCGAGCTGCTTGGAGGCGGCTGCTCCGCTTATGGCGGTCTTGCCCGTGAGGGCGCGCAGGCCGTTGACGATTGTGGCGGACGCCTTGAATCCGAGCTTGCCGACCACCGCCTGGCTGGGCGCCATCAAAGCGTTGGAAAGCCCCGCCCTGGAGAGCTGCGAGACGACCATATGCTGGGCGAAGGACAGGCCGAACACCTGGACGCCGGCGGCGATGCCCGCCTGGACGGCGCCGGTGATGTCCCTGGTCTCCCTGTACGCCATGAACGTCGTCGCTAGAAACGACAGGCCGAATGCGCAGGAGCATGTGACCGCGCCGGTCGCGGCGTCATAGGTCACCGATTCCACCGTTCCCGGCTTGGTGAGGTTCACCGCCTGGTCGTATGTGAGCTTGCCTTTTCGGACGATCTTCTCGGCGTCCTTGGGGTCGCTGACGCCGGGGACCTTGCCTTGGCTAATCTTCTTCTCGAAACCGCGGAGCACCTGCTGGTACTGGTCTTTCGGGACTTCGAGCTGCATCGGCGTGCCGTCTTTCGCGAGGTAGCGATACTGATGGCTGCTCGGATCGAAGCATGCCTCGAGGGAACCGCGTGCCGTCTTGTAGTACTTGGTCTGGATCAGAACTCCGTCGACGCTTCGGTCGGGGCCGTTCTTCGCGTTGTCCCTCCCCAGAATCTCGGCCTTGTGTCCCTGGAGCCTGTCGATGATGCTGTTCGCCTCCTCGGCAAGCTCTCCGTGGCCCGCAGGGTTGTTGACCGCCGTATCGTCCGCTGTGGCAAGCTCGCTGTCGATGCCGGCGGCGCGGTCATCCTCGAGGCCGCGGAGCGCCTTGCAGCGGGATACGAACTGGCTCCGGCACGCTTCGTCGACGGTGAGCGCAAGGTTGCCTTCACCGTCGGAGGCGAAGGAGCCGGGTTCGAAGTACGCCCATTCGAAGTAGAAGAGGCGGGACTGCCTCTTTTCCTTCTCCGGGACGGCGAACGCGTCGGCGTCTGCCTTGATGTAGACGCCCTTTTCGGTCATGGCGATGCCGCTGGGCCTGAGGTCGAACTCGGCATCGGCCCAGACGACGGTCTGTTCCCTCGGTATCGGGAAGGCTGACTTCACCTTGGCGGCATTGGCCTCCGTCAACGGGAGCGGAGACTCCTGGAACGAGTCGAGTAGCTCCTGTGCGCGGGTGGCCTCAATCGCCCTCAAGGCTTCCTGCACCTTGGGCGCGTACTCCGCCTTCTCCGCATCGAGTCTTTCGGCCTCTATTTCGTCGAGGACGGCCTTCGCGCCGCCCGCCGCCCCTGCGACAGCCGCGCCCGCCGTTGTCGCCGCGTCCACGATCGCGGCGCCTGCCGCTACCGCCACCCCAGATGCCCCCTCGGCAATCCTGGCCGTCGCCTCGCCGGCGGTCTTAGTGGCCCTCTGAATCTCTTGCAGCGGGTCGAAGCCTTTGTCGAATATGCTCATGGACGATTCTTTCTCGTGGGCGAATGGACTGTTCGAATCGCGTTGTTTCTCATACGAGCGATATTATAACTTTGCGTTTTACGCCTTTGGTTCAACTGCCAGACCCGGCGCGGGAAACTCGAGCAAGATTGTCAAACATTGGGCGGTACAGTTCGGCACCCACAATCGCCTCTTTATCGACGAGGTGCAGCCGTGCGAGGGCCTCGAGCGGGCAATTGACTGCATTCAAGACACTCGGTTTTCTCCCCCGCCGTCATCGTTGCCGCAGCGGCAAGACAAAACGTGTCTCCCGCATCGCATCGTACGCTCCTGCACGCAATATCAACCCTTAAACGAAGGGAGTGTCGCATATGCATGCAGCGGCGCAGAACCTTCGGGGGGGGGTATCTCCTAGGAATACCCGCCTCCGAGGACAATCGATCATCGAGTACGTCCTGATCGCGGCCATCATCGGCCTAGTGGTGATTTTCGCGGGGCCGCAGGTCTCGGGAGCCATCCGAAACCAGTTCAGCGAGGTCGCGAACACGGTCGATTCCGGCACCGACGGCGATAGCTTCATGAGTGCGGAGGAGAAGGCCTACCGCGAGGCGATGAAGAACGTAGCCCAGAAGGATGCCAAGGACTGGACGCTCGACGAGCAGAAGGTCGCGGCGACGGATATCGCCAAGAACGGCACGTCATCCGTGGTCTACGCCAAGGCGAAGGCCGCGATGGACGCGGGAACGACTTGGTCGATAAAGCTGACTAACGGTCAGACCCTTCAGTATCGCATCGTCGGCATCAACCACGACGATCTCGCGGACGGTTCGGGCAAGGCCGGGTTGACGTTCGAGGCGACCAATACTGCACTGGCTTCCCAGAAAATGAACGCCACGTACACCAACGTCGGCGGTTGGGAGAAATCGGAGCTCCGCGGCCGCCTCAACACCGGCGACCTCTGGTCGCTCCTGCCCACCGAGCTCCAGTCCAAGGTGAAGCCCGTCACGAAGATGACCGATAACAAGGGCGGCGGCAGCGCCGGCACTCCCTCGGCCACGACCGACAAGGTGTTCCTGCTCTCGGCGACCGAGGTCTACGGGGATGTGCAGTCCGATGGCGCCCAGTACGAGTACTACCAATCCAAGGGCGTGACGACGTCGAGATATTCCGGAGCTTCATCGAGCGGTGGTCACTGGACTCGCTCCGTGAGCCCGAGTGGCTCCGCAGCCTTTCGTTGTACCCTTAACAACGGCGACTTGAGCAGCAGCGTTGCGGCGTACATTGCGGCGAATGCCTTTTACGTGTTCCCCGCTTTCTGCTTCTAATCTCAGCCATAAAGCCCGCGCGATAGACGGGTGTCCGTAAAACAGTTAATCCTCCGTATTGCTTAGACCATGCGGAGGATTTGTTTATGTCTAATCTTCAAACTTGTTGGCGGCAAACGGTTTGTCAAAACCGTTTGCGGACGGCAAGTCCACAGGGGATAGCCGCATAAGCGGCGCAAGGGAGTGTAGCTCCCTTGACGGAACGAAGTGACGAAACATTCTCGGTCGGGCAGTTTTCTTCTGCTGACCGGGAATGAAGCTCCGCAGGACGCACTACTCTCGATAGAGAGTAGTGCGTCCTTTAGTTCCTAAAGGGATTTTCCGTTTTCGCTTTTCAGAAAATTCCTTTGTTATATTTGAACTGTCCATAGAGCATAAATCCCAAACCAACAACTACTCCCGGTAGGATGATAACTGCCATAGCGGTCTCGCTCCAAAACAAAGCAATGTACCCTAAGATAAAAGATACTCCCATTATAAGCGTGCCTGTGCCAACGACTTTTCCGTACTTAGGTATATCCTCTTCTTTTACTTTTCGTCTGTTGTACGAATGTATCGTACTGATATTACCTTTGATGTTTGTAATGCCAAGCACAGAAATAAACAACCCAAAAATCTATAATATCAAACTATCCATGCTGTCCTCCTAAAAATAGAATAGTTCTTCGAATTTCTTATCTAAGGCAATGCAAAGGATAAGAGCTAACTTTGCTGTTGGGTTGAATTGCCCTGTTTCGATAGAACTGATAGTGTTTCTCGACACACCCACCATTTCTGCAAGCTGTGCTTGAGAAAGATTTGCTGCCATACGAACTTCCTTTAAGTGATTTTTCAGCTGCAACTGCTCTTTCATACTCTCACCTCTAAAAGGCGACGAATAAATCCGGCAAATGCCAAGACGGAAAGAATCAAAAATAGGATGGTTAGCACCAAATCACTTTTTCGTTTGCCAAGTTCTCTTGTCAATAGGTTTTGTGAAAAAGATACAGCTCATTCAGGAAATTCTGAACGCCCGAACTTTATTTGTCCAGGCGCTCTCAGTATCAGTCATAAATCAGCTCAAACTTCACAACTTTCTCTGCCTGTGCCTTGCAAGCGTTCATCTGCCGCACCCATTCCGTTTGGTTTTCGGCTTTCAGCTGTTCGGTCACGCCGTTGCGCTTCACCAGCTCCGGCACGATCAGCTCCATGCGATTTCGTGCCGCTTCGTCAATCTCGGCGCAATACTGTCTTACGTACACCCAGCTATCTCGCGCGGGCTTTTCTTTTGGCAAGCGTACGAACCATTTTAGGTTCGTGGCACAGGTAGTCGGGTTGAGGAGATATGGGGTCATACAGCGGCTCTCAGAGCACCTGCCGCACTCCCCTGCCATTATCTCTGTGGCTCCCTCGTATGGAGCCCATCCTGGTTGGCATATCGTTGCAATCGCTCACTTGTCCACCGGTCAAGTGAACTACTGGAATAAATACAGCGACACGCTTGTTCGTTACAGTGGCTATATCGGTGTAAATCGCCGCGATAAATACAGCCCGTTCTCGGCGTGTACCTGCTGCGCGCATGTAGAATCATATCGCGTTAATAAATCGGCTCAAGCGCGTGCAAAACGCACAAGTAACCTCAAAAAGCGATTATCGCGTAGGTAGATTTTTGGCACCCTGTTGCTTAATCAAAATTAAGCAATTGCTTAAAACAAAAAAGGTCAGGCACTAGGTGCCTGACCTGCAAACTTCTGGTCGGGACGACTGGATTCGAACCAGCGACCCCTTGACCCCCAGTCAAGTGCGCTACCAAGCTGCGCCACGTCCCGAAACTTTTGTTTGTTGCTCTGCTCTCGCTCGCAACAGGGAGTATATTAACCCGAAACTTTAGCCTTGTGCAAGAACTTTTTTAAGAATTTTGAAGCAAGTCCAAAATTGTATCTGCGAGCTGGGGTTTTGTGAGTACGGGAAGTTCCTGCACGCCCGTTGTGCTCACAATCCAGGCCTTGTTGGTATCCGTTCCAAAGCCCGAATCCGCGCGCGAGACATCGTTGGCGATAATGGCATCGCAACCCTTGCGGGCCAATTTGCGCTCGGCGTACTCGACAACGTTATCGGTCTCGGCCGCAAATCCGATCACGCATCGCTCGCCCTTTTGGCGCGAGAGCTCGGCCAAAATATCGACCGTTTCGACCAGTTCGATGCGATCCAAGGGCTCGTTGGACTTTTTGAGCTTATGGTCCGCTGGGGCCGCTGGAGTGTAGTCGGCGACGGCTGCCGCGCAAATGGCCGCATCGGCCGTCTGAAAGGCGCTCAGAGCCGTCTGCAGCATTTCTGCGGCGGTTTGCACGCGTACGCACTCCACGGCGCGGGGAACATCGAGCGATGTCGGGCCCAACACAAGCGTGACCGCAGCACCGCGGCGAGTGGCCTCCCCCGCCAGGGCGATGCCCATCTTGCCCGACGACCGGTTGCCAATAAAGCGCACAGGATCGATCGGCTCGTGCGAGGGGCCGGCGGTGATTACGATGCGCTTGCCCGCAAGGTCCTGAGGCGCGGGGTTAAGCACCTCACAGACAGCCTCGACGATGTCCTCGGGCTCGCTCATACGTCCCGTGTCCACGTCGCCGCAGGCAAGGTAGCCGCTGCCGGGTCCCACCACATGCACGCCGCGGTCGCGCAGCGTGGCCATGTTGGCCTGCGTGGCCGGCGCCTTCCACATGCCATTGTTCATGGCCGGCGCAATCACGATGGGTCGCGGCGTGGCTAGCAGCGTGGTGGAGATGAGGTCGTCGGCGATACCGTTGGCCATCTTGGCGATGATATTAGCCGTCGCGGGCGCCACGACCACCAGATCGGGCTCCTGCGCCAGCGAAATGTGGTGGATGGGGTCGGAGGGATCGTCGAATAGGCCCACGGCAACGGGCTCGTTGGTGAGCGCGCGGAAGGTAAGCGGCCCCACGAACTCCGTGGCATGCTCGCTCATAACGACCTTGACGCGCGCGCCGCGCTTTTGCAGCAGGCGCACGATATTGCACGACTTATAGGCGGCGATCCCGCCGGTAATGCCCAGCAGGATCGTTTTTCCCTCAAGTTGCATTGAATTGTTGGATGCCGTCATCGTTTAAGCTTCCTTGCTCGGGAGTACCAGGAGGCGGTGGCAGTACGGGCAGTGCGTAATTGACCTACCGTCGTGGTTGAGGTCGCTCATGGACGATGCCTGCAGCGCGGTGTGGCAGACTGTGGGGATGTTGCCCTGGATGGTCTCGACGGCCAGGCCGCGGAACTGCTTGAGCAGACGCTCGTAGTCGGTGAGCACGTCGGCCGGCAGCGTGGCGGCAAGCGCGGTGCGTTCCTTAGTGGCGGCGTCAATCTGAGCCTGCAGGTCGGCAGCCTTAGCGCGGGCGGCCTTGGTATCGGCCTTCACGCCCTCCTCGAACTTGGCGATAATTGCCTGTGCGCGGGCCTCGCGGTCGAGCGCCTCCTTATGGGCGACAACGACGTCCTTGCGGGTGTGCTCAATCTTGTCCAGACGCTTGGCCAGGGTTGCGAGTTCATTCTCCAGGTCCTGAACCTCACGGTAGTCGGAACCGTCGACGTGGCGCTTCTTGGCAGCCTCAATGGCGTTGTTGGTCTGAATCTCGGTGGTGTTGAGATCGTCGAGCTCAATGTCCAGGTCCTTGCGCTGGGCGTAGAGCTTGGTCATCTCGGCTTTGAGCTTAACGTAGGTCTTACGCTTGGAAGCGAGCTCCTTGAGCTCCGGCATATTGGCAAGTTCGCTCTTGTTGCGGGCGAGCTCCAAATCGATCTGTTGCAGCTTGAGTAGCGTAGCGCCGGCGCTCATAAGTTCTCTCCTTTTGTCACAGTCCACCATTGGCAAGGGTTCAATATTTTAATCGCATGACGGGGGTCGACCCCGGCGTCAACTGCAGAGTTCATCAATATATCAACGAACGGCTCCTCGGAGCGGTCGTGGCCGAGCAAGATCACCGGTAGCCCACGCAAGGCAAGGTCCTGCGCCACGTGATAGCCTGCCTCGCCCGTCACGACAACATCCGCACCGGCGGCGATGGCGAGCTCTCCAAAGTCGCCCAGGGAGCCGCCCAAAATGGCGACGGTGCGGCACGGGCGATCAACTTCGCCCCACACACGCGGGTCGCTGCCGAAGGCTGTGGCAGCACGGGTGGCAAGATCGCGCAGCGTGCACGGGTCGTTGAGCGTTGCAAGCGCGCCCAGGCCGGTCGGCTCGGGGTCGTCCACGTGCTCCAGTGAGCTCACGGGTACGGCACCCAGCAGCTCACTCAGGCAGACGCGGGCTTCGTGCGAGCGGTCCAGGTTGGTGTGGAGCGAGATAATGCTCACGCCGCAACGCGCTGCCTCGTAGAGCGCCGCGCTGCATTGGGGGCGTGCGGAATCCGACGGACAAAACGCCTCGGGCGCCTTGATGTATATGGGATGATGCGTCAGCAGCACGTTGGCGCCGCCTTCTTGGGCGCGGCGAACATTAGCTTCGGTCGCATCGAGCGCGCAGGCAACGCCGGTGATCTCCGCGGCCGGATCGCCAACGGAGAGTCCTACGTGATCCCAGCCCTCGGCGTCCGCCTTGGGGTAGCGCGCCAGCAGCCCACGTTCAAGCTCGGCGACGATCATGCGGCACCCACGATCGAGAGCAGCGTCTGGGCAAACTCGTCCAGGTCGACAGGGTTCACACGGTCATCAAACGAGATACGCAGAGCGCCCAATGCCTGCTCGCGACCAATGCCCATGGCGCTGAGAACATGGCTCGGGTCCATGCTGCCGCTCGAGCATGCCGAGCCTGCCGACACCTCAAAGCCGGCGGCGTCGAGCTTGATGATGAGCTCCTCGGAGTCCATGCCGTCAATGTAGATCGATACCATGCCGGGCAGACGGTCGGCTTGCGCGTAGTCGCCCATGGTGGCGTGAATGCGCGGATGGGCCGTAAGCGTGGCGTAGAGCTTGTCGGATAAGGCCTGCAGCGTTGTATGCTCCTGGGCCACGCGGGGCGCCAACGTGCGGGCGGCAGCGGCAAAAGCCAGCTGTGTACGCAGGTCCTGCGTGCCGGCACGACGACCGGCCTCCTGTCCGCCGCCAAAGATGCGGGGTCGCAGTGGGGTGCGGGTCTTAACGTAGAGCGCGCCAGATGCCACAGGACCGCCGATCTTGTGCGCGGCAACGGTCATAGCATCGACGCCCAGCTCGGTGACATCGAGCGGAATATGCAAGTAGCCTTGGATGGCATCGGTATGAAACAGGGCGCCGGCAGCATGTGCGGCGGCGGCCAGCTCGCGGATGGGCTGCACCACGCCGGTCTCGTTGTTGGCAACCATGATGCTCACGAGCGCCACGTCGTCGCCTAGTAGCTCGACAAGCGTGGCGGGCTCAATGTAGCCCATGCGGCAGGGCTGCACCAGGTCGACGCTAAAGCCTGCGGCACGCAGCAGCGGCAGGTTGTCCAGAATCGAATCGTGCTCGATGGCAGATACGATCACGCGGTTACGCTTACGGTCGCGCTGACGTGCACCCTCGGCAAGACCGAGTAGCGCCAGCTGGTTGGCTTCGGTGCCGCCGTTGGTCAGAACAATCTCAGACGGGCGAACGCGCGCGCCAAAGCTGCGGGCGATCTCGCGACGTGCAACCTCCAGACGCGCGGCAGCCTTGCGGCCGAGCGAGTGCAGCGAGTTGGGGTTGACGCCCGCTAGCTCGCTATCGTCGTACTCACGCTGCGCAAGGCGCGCCTCGGCGCGCATGGGCGTCGAGGCGGCGTAGTCAAGATTCACGGGTATGCGGTTTTGACCTGCGGTCATAAGGGTTTATGCCTCCTGTGCAGCCTCGTTGCCCAGCTTCTGCAGCAGCGCAACCTCGGCAGCGGGATCTTCGGACTTAAATACGGCAGAACCGGCCACCAGGACATTTGCGCCGGCCTTGACGACCTCGGCAATGTTCTTGGAAGAAATGCCACCGTCGACTTCGATGAGGGGCGAAACGCCGTGACGCTCGCACATGGCCTTGAGCTCGTGGAGCTTAGCGATGGTGCCCGGGATAAAGCTCTGGCCGCCAAAGCCTGGGTTCACGCTCATGAGCAGCACCATATCGACGACGTCGATGATGCTCTCGAGCACGCACACGGGGGTGGCGGGGTTGAGCACAACGCCGGCCTTGACGCCGCGCTGCTGCAGATGCGTGAGCGTGCGGTGCAGGTGCGTGGAAGCCTCGTAGTGCACGGTGATCATGTCGGCGCCGGCGTCGGCGTACCAATCGACCGTCTCGTCGGGGTTCGATACCATCAGGTGCGCGTCGACCGGTACATCGGTGGAGCGCTTGACGGCCTTAAGGATGTCGACGCCAAAGGTGAGGTTGCCGGTAAAGTGGCCGTCCATGACGTCGAAGTGCACGTAGTCGGCGCCGGCGATCTTGTCGAGGTCGCCCTTGAGGTTGGCCATATCGGCCGAAAGGATGGACGGAGCGATTTTAATGGAACCCATGGTAGAAGCCTTTCTGCGCTAGTCGGTGAGTCCGTAGAACTCTTGGGAGGGTACGCGGTCGGTAAGAATCTCGAGCGCCCTATCCAAAGTAACACCGTTGTAGAGCGTTTGCTCCACGGCAAAGGTGAGCGGAATGTCTACGCCCAGTGAACGGGCAAGCTCGCTCACGCTGCGGGCCGCGACGGCGCCCTCGACAACCATATGCGTGCGCGTCTGATACTCGTCGAGCGACACGCCGTGGGCAAACTCGTAGCCAAAGGTGCGGTTGCGCGAATGCTCCGAGGTGCAGGTGGCAATGAGGTCACCCATGCCGGCAAGTCCCATGCAGGTCATAGCTTGACCGCCGCGGGCATGCACCAGACGGCTAATCTCGGCCAGGCCGCGCGTCATGATGAGGGCGAGCGTGTTGTCGCCGGCACCGGTGCCGGCGGAGATGCCGCACACGATGGCGATGACATTTTTCATGGCGCCGCAGACCTCGACACCGGTCATGTCTTGCGACAGATAGATGCGGAAGGCCGTTGACAGGAGCAGTTCCTTAAAGGTCTCCCCTATCTGCGGATCTTTGCAGGCGATGACGGCGGCAGAAAGCCCGCCGCGGCAGATCTCCTCGGCATGGTTGGGGCCCGAGAGCGCCGCCACGCGCGCCTCGTTGCCGATCTCGCTGGCGATGACCTCGCTCATGAGCAGGCCGGACTCGGGCTCAATGCCCTTGGTGAGGCAGAGCACCGGGGTATTGGCTGCGATAAAGGGCGCGGCCTGGTGGCACACGCTGCGAAGGTGCGTCGAAGGAACGGCGAAGATGATGGCCTCGGCGCCGTCGAGCGCCTGTACCAGGTCCGTGGTGGCGACGACGTTGCCGGGCAGCTCGTAGCCCACCAAATACCGGGGGTTACGGTGCTCGCCGTTGATGCCGGCGGCCGTCTGCTCGCTGTGGGCCCACATGGTCACGCGCTCGGCACGCGCGGCAGCAAGGCCGGCGACGGCGGTTCCCCAGGAGCCGGAGCCAATCAGCGCAACATTCATGACTCTCTCCTATTTATCGTCGGGCTCGGTGACGCGCTTGGTAAACGAGAGCTTGGACTCCTTACCGGTCATGAGCTTTTTGATGTTCGCACGATGGGCCCACACCACGGTGATGCCGATCATCGCCATGCAAAACTTAAGGCCTAGGCTGCTGTACGGAAAGACCGCACAAGTGGCGATGGGAAGTCCGATGGCCGCGGCAAGCGAGCCCACCGACACAAACTTGGTGATGGCGACGGCCACGATAAACATGCCCAGCAGCGACAGGCCAATGGGCCAGTACCAGGCGAGGATAACGCCCAGACCAACTGCGATACCCTTGCCGCCGTGGAAGTTGAGATAGGGCGAGAAGATATGGCCCCACACGGCTGCCAGGCAGATGACGCCGAGCATCCAGTCGCCGGGGGCACCGGGAGCCATGATGCTCGCAGGGAAGCCATAGCCCACGCTCGCGATAAGCGGACGCGCGGTGATTACGCAGATGGCACCCTTAAGGCAGTCGAGCAGCAGCGTGAGCGCGGCCACCTTGGGGCCGGCCACGCGCAGTGCGTTGGTGGTGCCGATGTTGCCCGAGCCCGCCTTGCGAATGTCGGTGTGGTTGAACACGCGGCCCATGATCAGGCCAAACGGAATTGCCCCGATAAAGAACGAGACCACGGCGCAGATGGCGGTCAGCAGAATCGGATTAAGCATCCTTTTGCTCCTTCTTCCTAAAGAAGAGTCGAATGGGTGTGCCGGCAAAGTCGAAGGTCGAGCGCATGCGGTTCTCCACGTAGCGCTGGTAGGTGTCATTGACCAGGTCGCTATGGTTGACGAAGAACGTGAACGTCGGCGGGTTGACGCCCGTCTGGGTCACGTAGTGCATGCGCAGGCGGCGCTTGCCGTCCACCACGGTGTGACCGAACTCGCGCAGGTCGGTGAGGAACGTGTTGAGGCGCGAGGTGCTGATCTTTTGCGAGCGCGTCTTTTCGGCGGCGTCTACCATCGCCCAGATCTTCTCGACGCTGCGGCCAGTGAGGGCAGAGATGCGCAGGTACTGGGCCCAGGGAGCCATGACGCCCAGACGGCGGTCGATGGTCTCCATGCAGGCCTCGCGCTTACGGTCGTCGTCGAGCAGGTCCCACTTGTTGAGCAGCACCACGATGGCGCAGCCGCGCTCGATGGCCAAGCCCATGACCTTCTGGTCCTGCTCGGTGACGCCCACGGAGGCGTCGACGACGAGCAGCGCCACGTCGGCGCGGTCGATGGCACGCAGGCCGCGGACCATGGAGTAGTACTCGATGTTTTCGTACACGGTGCTCTTCTTGCGAATACCCGCGGTGTCGACCATACGGTAGTGCTTGCCGTTGCGCTCCACGACGGTGTCGATGGCGTCGCGCGTGGTGCCGGCGATGTTCGAGACGATAGAGCGGTCGGCGCCCAGGATGCGGTTGAACAGCGAGGACTTACCGGCATTGGGGCGGCCGATGATGGCGACATTCAGCGCATCGGGGAACTCGTCGGCGATCTCGTCCTCCTCCTCGGGCAACAGGGCCACGATGTCGTCGAGCAGGTCGCCCGTGCCGTGGCCGTGCAGGGCCGAGAGCGGCGTGGGCTCGCCGATACCGAGCGAATAGAACTCCCAGATGCTGTCGTTCTCGCGATCGGGGTTGTCGAGCTTGTTCACCAGCAGAAAGACCGGCTTGTCGCAGCGTTTGAGCATGCGGGCGACCGACTCGTCCTCCTCGGTGACGCCGGTGCGGCCGTCGACCACAAACAGGATGACGGCGGCTTCCTCGGCGGCGGCGAGGGCCTGGTCGCGAATGGACGTGGCAAACACGTCATCACTCTTGAGCGGCTCGATGCCGCCCGTGTCGACGATGGTGAACTCGCGGCCGTTCCAATCGGCCGTGTGATACGAGCGGTCACGTGTGACGCCGCGAGACTCGTGGACGATGGCGTCCGAGGTCTGTGCCAGGCGGTTGACGAGCGTGGACTTTCCCACGTTGGGGCGTCCGACGACGGCGACGATAGGTTTCATCTGCACTCCTTTAATGGGTAGGGTCAGTGGAAGTGTTAGAGTCGGCAGGCACAATGCCAAGGATGTGCTCCAGGGTATCGAGCAGCTCATGCGGCATGGTCGACACCACATGAACCTCGGCGCCGCGACTGGTAAGGCTTGCGAGTAAATCGTCACGATGATACTCGTCAAGCGTCATGCCGTCAGCGTTGAACATGAGCTTAGGCACAAAGAGCATAACCTCCGAGAGGTCCTGAGGCAGCTGCTCCAGAATGTCGCAGGCGACGATGAGGCCGGTCACGTCCACGTTGCCGCCAAAGTAGCGGTTTTTGATGGACGTGACGGTGCCGTCGAGGCCATGCGGCGACTCCACAAAGCGCGCCACGGTGTCGCGCGCGCTGGCGCCCGAGAGGCACAGGAGGCGCTGGCTGCGAGCGGCGATGGCTTCGCGGACGCGGGCCAGTCGCTCGGCATCGGCGGCAAGCACGTCGTCGGTCTCGTCCAGATACGAGCGGATCATGCCAATGCCGTCGTAGTACTGCGGGTACCCGTCGTAAAAGTCTGCCTCGGGAGGATCGATGCCGGCGTCCAGATAGAACTCGTCGCTCATCTGGAAGGTGTGGCGGCCAAAGCGTTCGTAGGCACGATCCTGGTAGGGACGGATCATGGCAATGGTCTCGCGCGCTAGCTCGGGCTTGTCGCTGTAGGACCAGCTAAAACGGTTCTGATGCTTGGTAAAACCGAGCGGCACAATGCCCAGGCTGGTGATCTGCTCATGTTCCTCGCAGTAGCGCAAGGTCTTTTCCAGCTCCTCGCCGTCGTTCATGCCGGGGCACAAAACGATCTGCGCGTGGATCTCGATGCCGGCGGCCATGATGGCCTCGAGTACGTCCATGCCGCGCTGGGCGTTGCGGCCCATCATACGACGGCGGACGTCGGGGCTCACGGCATGGACCGACACGTTCATGGGGCTCATGTTGCGGGCGATGACGTTTTGCACGTCCTCGTCGGTGAGGTTCGTGAGCGTGACGAAGTTGCCCTGCAAAAAGCTCAGGCGATAGTCGTCGTCGCGAATATAGAGCGTGGAGCGGCCGCCCTTGGGGAGCATCGTCATAAAGCAGAACACGCAGGCGTTCACACAGGTGCGCATGCCGTCGAAGATGGGACCATCGAACTCCAAACCCCAATCCTCGCCGGGAAAGCGGTCGAGCTCGACGGGGGTGACGGTACCGTCGCGCGGGTCGAATACCTCCAGCTCGACGGTGTCGTCGTCGGCCTCCCAGAGCCACACGATCATGTCGGTGAGCGCCTCACCGTTGACCGTGAGCACGCGCATGCCCGGCTCGATACCCACATCCCACGCGGGCGATTCGGGACGCACGTTCTTTACGAGCGCGCCCTCACCCGGCTCGGGGTCGCGGCTGCGCCCGTAATCGGCCACCTCGGCGGCGTATGCGGGTACGGTCTGGTCCATGATTAGCGGCAAAGCTCCTTGATGCGCTCGACGGCGCGCTCGATGTGTTCTTGCGGGGTGGAGGCTCCGGCGGTGATGCCGATGTGGTGAGCGTCGGTAAACCAAGCGGTCTCAAGCTCTGAAGCTTCCTCGATGTGATGCGTGCGCTCGCAGGCGTCTGCGCAAATCTGCGCCAGGCGGCGGGTGTTGCCCGAGTTCTTGCCGCCCACGACGACCATGCAGTCGCAGCGGTTGGCAAGTGTGGCTGCTGCCTGTTGACGCTCACTCGTGGCGGCGCAGATGGTGTTGATCACACGCAACTCCTGCACGCGCGGGGTGATAGCTGCCACGACCTCGGCGAGGTTCTGCGCGGTCTGGGTGGTCTGCACGACGAGGCCTACCTTGCCCTTGAACGACAAGGCGTTGGCGTCGGCGGCACAGCTCACGACCAGCGCATCAGTGCCGGCGTGGCCCAGGATGCCCTCCACCTCAGGGTGACCTGGCTCGCCTACGACCACCACGCGGTAGCCCTCGCGCACCAGGCGCTCGGCTGCCATATGGACCTTCTTCACGTAAGGGCAGGTGGCGTCGACGACGTTAAGGCCACGCTCGCGAGCGGCATCGATCACCTGCGGCACCACTCCGTGCGCGCGAATGATTACGGTGCCCGATGCGGCGTCGTCCAGGTTCTCGGCCAGGCCAACGCCTGCCTCAGCAAGCTCGCGCACCACGATGGGGTTATGGATGAGCGGACCCAAGGTATGAACCTGAGTGCACTCCCCTGCCTGCGGCGCGGCGGCTAGCGCCATATCGAGCGCACGCTGTACGCCGTAGCAAGTACCGGCGTGAGCGGCGATCTCGATGGTAGGCGCGGTTGCCTGGTCGGACGCAGTCGCGGCGGTGTTCGTCACATTCTCGCTCATGGCTAGAACCTGCCCGGATGCTCGGCGCACAGCTCGTCTCGCATAGCGTAGACGCGGTTCATGGCCTCGGACTCAAACCATTCCAGGCGCTCCGTGCGTTTAAGCCCGGCCGGTGCGTCGGAAAGCGAGACGGCCTTGCCGGCGCGGATCCAGCACTTCTTGGGGCGCATGAGCTTTTTGCCCGCAGGCGTAATATCGGACCAGCCGCAGATGGCGAGCGGGTTGACGGGCGCCTTGCCCATCTGGGCGATGAGCGCAAAGCCGCCGTGGACCTCGGGCTTGATATCGCGCGAGCGGATGCGCGTGCCCTCGGGGAAAATCAGGACGTCCTCGCCGCGCTGCAGCGCATGCTGGGCGGCGCGCAGGCACTTCATATCGGCAGTACCACGCTCCACGGGGATGCCGCCAACGCGGCTGAAGGCCCAGCGCACAATCTTGCTCTTGGCGAACTCGGACTTAAAGATGGGACGAATGCGGCGGCCCCCAAAGAACAGCGCCGTCTCCACGGCCAAGAGCTCGGCCATCGAGGTGTGGTTGCAGATGACCACGCTGCCGCGGCCTTCCTGGCGCTCAAACAGAAGATCGGCGTCCTCGACCTTCCAGCGCCACATGAGCTTGGAGAAGGCCCAAAGGATGGCCATGACTACGACGACGGTGCCGCGGATGAGCGCTGGAAACTCGGCGTAGGGGGCGTTGTAATAGTCTTCGGGCGTCTGCTGAAACAGGCGCATGGGCTACCTCCTTTGGTTGATAAGGTCCTCGATTATCGAGACGACCTCGTCGATGGTGTGGGCGGTGGAGTCGACGTGCACGGCGTCCTCGGCGGGCACGAGCGGGGCGACCTCGCGGCTGCTGTCAAGCTTATCGCGCTGCTTGAGGGCGTCGAGGGTCTCGTCGACCTCGGCTTCGAGCTGCTCGGACGTGAGCGGCTGGGCGTCGTTTTGGTGACGCTGCAGCACGCGGCGGCGGGCGCGCTCACGCGGGTCGGCGGTCAGGAAGACCTTGACCTGCGCGTTAGGGAACACGACGGTGCCGATGTCGCGACCCTCGGCCACGATATCGCGGTCCTCGGCGGCGCGGCGCTGGTGGATGAGCATGGCGGCGCGCACGCCCGGATAGGCCGAGACCTTGGACACGTTGGCGTCGACCTGCGGGGTGCGGATGGCGGCCGAAGCGTCTTGGCCGTCGATGGTCAGGCGCGTGTCCTCGCCGGTGCCGTTGGTAAAGCGGATCTCGATTTGCTCGGCGAGGGCGTCGATGGCCGCTTCGTCATCCAGGTCGATGCCGCGGTCGAGCGCGGCGAAGGTGACGGCGCGATACATGGCGCCCGTGTCGAGCTTGTTAAAGCCCAGCTGGCGGGCGATCTCCTTGGCGATGGTGGACTTGCCGGAACCGGCGGGGCCGTCGATGGCGACGATCATGCAATGCTTCCTTTCGGTGGTTGACGTGCTGGTATGGTTCGCGGGCGTTGGGGCGCGGCGGTTTGCCTAGCCCGTGTAGCGCTCGCGGTAGGTGTTGCGCTTGGGTGCGGAGCCGTGGCTGCCGTGGTGACGCGTGCGGCTGGCGGGCGTGTCTTGGGGCTTGCCGCCGCGTATGGCGCTGGCCTGCTTGGGCGGGATACCACCGCTTTTGAGGATCTGCACCTCGCGGTCGGTGAGCTCGCGCCACGATCCCTTGGCCACACCCTCGAGCTCCAGGCCGGCAAAGTTGCAGCGATGTAGACGGATTACCGGATGGTGAATCTTGCTCAACATGCGCTTAACTTGATTCTTGCGACCCTCGCGGATGATGACCTCCACGGCGGTGGTGCCGGGCTTGACGCCTTGCGGAGCCACAGCCTCTGCCTCGCGCGCGTTAATGACGCGGCAGATCGCCGGCTGGCATAGGCCGTCGTCGAGCTCTATGCCGCGACGCAGCGGCTCAAGATCGCGGTCGGTTAGCTGCCCGTCCACGAGTGCCTGGTAGGTCTTGTAGACATGCTTGCTGGGGTGCAGCAGATCCTGCGACAGGTCGCCGTCGGTGGTAAAGAGCAAAAGGCCCGTGGTGTCGCGGTCCAGGCGTCCCACCGGGAAGAGCCCCGGAAAGCGGTCGCGGGGGACCAGGTCGGCCACGCAAGGGCGCTCCTGCGGATCGCTCATGGTGGTGAGGTAGCCGGTCGGCTTGTAGAGCATCAAGTACACGGCGCCCTGGTTGAGCTTGACGGGCATGCCGTCGACCTCGATGTGATCGTGGTCGACGTCGACCTTGGTGCCCAGCTCGGTCGCGACCTGGCCGTTGACGGTCACGCGGCCGGCGGTCATCAGGTCCTCCGAGCCGCGGCGGCTCGCCACGCCCGCACGCGCCAAAAAGCGCTGCAGGCGCATGGTGTGCGGATAGACGGGCTGGGCGTCGGTTGCGGGTACTGCGTTGCCCATGGCGCGCGTCTCCCCTGTTTCGCTATTCCTCGTCATGCAAATCCTCCGAGGTCTCGTCGACGACCAGGGTTTCCAAGTCCTCGACTGCCTCAACATCTTCAACATCGGTATCGAGCAGTTCGCGCTCTTCGTCCAGATCTTCGGCCTGTTCCTCGAGCGTGGACTGAATGCTGCGGCCGCTTAGACGCTCGCGGATAAACTGGCGCGACTGTTCGTCGGGGGCAAACTGCTCCAGATCGGGCAGGTCGCGGGTGGAGCGCAGGCCGAACTTTTCCAAGAAGGCGTTGGTCGTGCCGTAGATGATGGCCTGACCGCGCTGGGGGTCGCGGCCGAGCTCGCGCACCAGGCCCTTGTCGACGAGCGACGCGATGACGCCGTCAGAATTGACGCCACGGATGCCCTTGACTACCTCGCGCGTCACGGGTTGGTGGTATGCGATGACGGCCAAGGTTTCGAGCGCCGCCTGCGACAGCTTTTGCGTATCCCAGCTCAACACATAGGCCTCGACCACATCGTGGTAGGCTGGGTGCGTAAACAAGCGCCAGCCGCCGGCGACCTCGCGCAGCTGAAAGCCGCGGTTGGCCTCCTCATACTCAACCTTGAGCTCGGCGAGCAGCGACGCGCATTCGCCCGGGGCGATATCCAACGCACCTGCCAGCGCGGGTGCGCTCACGGGGTCGCTCGACACCAGCAGCAGCGCCTCGAGGGCGCCTTTGAGGCTGTTTGCCTCCAGCGTGGAAAGGGTTGACATGGTTGCGGCTCCTATTCGGTGAGCTCGGGGCCCTCGCCGGGCACATAGGCCTCGGCGCCCTCGACGCGGTTGATGCGGATGGTTCCAAAGATCTCGTCCTGGCTCAGCGTGAGCGAGCCGCGCTTGGCGAGCTCAAGCATAGCTAGGAAGGTGACGACGAGCTGCTCGGTGGTGGCATCGCCGTCCAGTAGCTCGCGGAAGGTGCAGGTTTGGTGCGTCATGGTAAAGCGGTCGACTGAGGCCACGGTCAAGTCGAGCGGTACGCGATGCGGCGCCACGTGCTCGGCCTCGAGCAGGAAGGTCTGTCGCTTGCCATCCAGGTCGGCGCAGATGACGGCTAGACCGCGCAGAGTAATGCCGGCCAGGTAGTCGGGCATAAGGCCAAGGAACTCAGGATCGGGGCCGGCCACACGCGGGTGCATGCGGCTTTCGGCCTGCATGCGGGCACCGAGGGCCGCAGCCGCGCCTTTAAACTGCTTGTAGGCGATCAGGCGCTGGATCAGGACCTCGCGCAGGGCGTCGCCGTCGAGCGCGCTGAGCTCCTCGAGGTCTTCGTCAAACTCGTCATCGTCGTCATCGACTTTGCGCGGGGCCTCCTGCGGCACCAGAGAGGCGGCCTTGATATCCAAAAGGGTTGCTGCAACCAGCAAAAAGTCGCTCGCCACGTCCAGGTCCAGCGCCTCGATGCGCTCGGCCTCGGCAAGGTATTGCTCGGCCACCTCGCTGATGGAGATGGCGCCGATATCTACTTTTTGGCGGGTTACCAGCTGCAGCAGCAGGTCGAACGGTCCGCTGTAGACCTGCGTCGACACGCGATACGACATCTTCGACCTCCTTTGACGGCGCCTTCGCGGCGCGGTTTGGGTGCATGTTGCGACCGTTTTGCACAGTCGACCTGTTAGTTTACCTTAGATACCGGCGATTGCGAAGTTAAGCAGCTGCTCAGCGAGTGGATACACGGTAACGTCGAAATAGCGTCCGATTACGTCGATGCCGGTCCACATGGGCAGCAGGTACAGCACCAGGATGAGGATGGGCATGGCGTATTGCTGCAGGCGGTAGTAGTTGGTGAGCGCCTTGCCCTTGAGGAAGGGCACGATGATCGACGAGCCGTCGAGCGGCGGGATCGGGATGAGGTTAAAGAACGCGAGCGACAGGTTGACCACGATGAACGTGGCGCCGAAGTTCATGATTTGGGACGCCACGGCAAAGGACATACTGGTGTATAGGTTGCCGTATGCCGCGTGCATGAGGACCGCGGCCAGACATGCGAGCGCGATGTTCGATGCGGGGCCGGCTGCGCTCACCAGGACCTCGTCGCGCTTGGGGTGCCTGAGGTTGTTGAGGTAGACGGGCACCGGCTTGGCGAAGGCGAACACCGGGCCTCCGGCGGCAAGCATCAGCAGCGGCAGGATGATGGTGCCAAACGGGTCGATATGGTTGAGCGGGTTGAGTGAGACGCGGCCGCGCGAACGGGCCGTCTTATCGCCGAGTGCCCAGGCCGCGGCGGCGTGCGCACTCTCGTGGATCACGATGCCGACGATGACGGCGACCGCGCTGGCGAGCAGGTTCATGAAGTAGCTGCTGGACATAACGATCCCCTAGCGGACGCGGCGCGAGGCGCGCGTGAGCAGGTAGTCGGCCACAAACAGGATGACGGCCACGATGGCGTAATCTAAGCGGAACACGCCGCCAAAGGGCGAGGTGATGACGCCGTAGCCGGCGATGGCACTCGGCAGTGCGCGCGAAAGCTCAACGACAAAGCCGACGATCTGCAGCTTGGCGGTCAGGCCGCTAAAGCACAGCAGCACGGTCATCGCGCTCATAAAAATGCCGCAGATGCGACAGGCGATGGCGATGATGCTCATCGCCACGGCAGCGGCCTTACGAGAGTTCACGCGCGGTCTCCTCTTCGATCTGGGTGGAAAGCTCCAGCCATTCGTCCTCGAGCTTGGGCAGCTCTTGCTTAAGGCCGTTATATTCCCCCAGCGCGGCGTTGAACTTGTCCTGATCGGCATAAAGCTCTTCGCTGGCCATCAATTCCATAAGCTCGTCATAGCGGGCACGCTTTTTGTCGAGCTCGGCCTCGATCTTCTTGAGCTGGTTGCGCACGCCCTTGAGCTTTTTGTTGAGCGCAGCGCGGGCCTGGGCCTCGGCGCGCTTTTGCTCCTTGGTCTTTTTGCCCTCGGCAGGCTTGGAAGCAGCGGCGGGCGTATCGGGCTGGGCTGCGGTGACCTTAGCGGACTTGGTCGCGGCCGGCGTACTCTCCCCTGCTGCTTCGGCGGCGGCGCGGGCTGCGAGGTCCTCGCGCTTGTAGAGGTAGTAGTCGTAGTCGCCGTCGTAGACCGTGACCTTACCATCGCGGATGTCGATCACTCGGTTGGCAACGGCGCGCACCAGGTGCTCGTCGTGGCTGATCAGCACGATGGTGCCGGGGAAGTTTTGCAGGGCGTTTTCGAGCATGTCCACCGAGTCGATGTCCAGGTGGTTGGTGGGCTCGTCCAGGCACAGGAGCGCCTCGGGGGCCACGAGCATCTTGGCCAGTGCCAGACGCGCTTTTTCGCCGCCAGAGAGGACGCGGACCTGCTTTTCGATTGCGTCGTTGTCGCTAAATAGGAAGGCGCCCAGCAGGCTGCGCTGCTGCGGCACGGTCCACTTGGGCGTGACGGTGTCGATCTCTTGCAGGACGGTGTTGGACTCGGTCATGCCTTCGAGCGCGTGCTGGGCATAGTAGGCGACGCCGACGTTGGTGCCCAGGTCGCGCGTGCCGGTAGTGGGCGGCTCCAGGCCGGCGAGAATCTTCATGAGCGTGGACTTGCCGGCGCCGTTGGGGCCGACGAGTGCCACGTGCTCGCCGCGGTAGAGCTTGAGGTCGATGTCGCTGTAGATGTGCTTGTTGCCGTAGGACTTGGACACGCCCTCCAGGCCGACGACCATGTCGCCGGAGCGCGGCGGGTCAGGGAACTTAAAGTCGATGTGCTTGTGGCCCTCGGGCAGGATGACAAGTTCCTTTTTAATCTGCTCGATCTTACGGATGCGCTCCTGCGCCTGGGCGGCCTTGGTGGGCTTATAGCGGAATTTGTCAACGAAGACCTGCATGTGGGCGATGTCACGCTCCTGGGCGGCTCGCTTGGCGCGCATCTGTTCCAGGTTGTCCTCGCGCTGCTTGAGGTAGCTGCTGTAGTTGCCGGTGTAGGTGGTCACGCGACGGTTTTCGAGAGCGGCGACGTGGTCGACGCAGGCGTCCATGAAGGCACGGTCGTGACTGACGATGAGGACGGCGCCGTCGTAGTTGGCGATAAAGCCGCGCAGCCACTGGACGCTTTCGAGGTCCAGGTGGTTAGTAGGCTCGTCCAGAAGCAGCAGGTCGGGGTGGCGCAGGAAGAGCTTGGCAAGCGCGATGCGCATCTGCCAGCCGCCCGAGAACTCGGAGCACGGGCGCTCAAAGTCGGTGACCTTAAAGCCCAGGCCGGACAGGATTTTGCGGGCGTTGCTCTCGAGCTCGTAGCCGCCCAGGTGCTCAAAGCGGTCCTGGACCTGGCCGTACTCGTTGAGGAGTGCGTCGACATCCTTCCCCTGTTCGGAGAGCTCGGTGATCTGGGCCTGCAGCTCGTTGGCGCGCTTCCCCATGCGGCGGATTTCCTTGGCAGCGGCCATGACCTCGGCAAGGATGGTGGTGTCCTTTTGCTCTAGGTTGGTTTCCTGCTCTAGGTAGCCCACCTGGCAGTCCTTGGCGTACTGGACCTGGCCGGCGTCGGGGCTGTCGATGCCCATGATGATCTTGAGCATGGTGGTTTTGCCGGCGCCGTTGGGCCCCACGAGCGCAAAGCGTTCGCCGGGGTTGATCTGGAAGGATGCGCCGCTAAAGAGGACGCGCGCGCCGAAGCTTTTTTCGATCTTGTCGACCAGGAGGATCATGGTGCCGCCTTTGACCTTGTGTTCCTATATGAAAAAAGGCCCCAACTTGCGTTGGAGCCTCATTCAATGCTCGGGTGGAGACGAGGGGGATCGAACCCCTGACCTCTTGACTGCCA
>DBFBAP010000028.1:0-36197 GCA_048245415.1 Collinsella sp.
GAACACGGCGTCGTAGCCCTCGTCGGCGACCTTGTCGGCGAGCGCGGTCATCTTCTTGCCGGTCTCGTAGAGCGCCTTGCCGTCCTCGAGATAGCCCTCCTGGTCGAAATGCATGATCTCGATCTTCTCGGTTTCCTTCATTTGTCTCTCCTTTCTGGGGTTGTTTCCACATCCCCCATGCCAACGGGCATCAAAACCCGCTTACATTCCGTAACACTCAGCCGCTTTGGCCTTAAGCGCATTGACTGACTCTTCGTAGCCCTCTGCCTTGACCTCCATTTGCTTGGAGACAGCATCGAGATACGGGTGAACGCCCCATGACTTCAGACGCTCGGCGATTATTGCCGCAATCGTCTGGAAGAACACGAGATTGGGAATTGCGCTGAGCAGCGGAGCCACCTGAGGCACCACAACCTCGTGAGCCCCACCCTTGGGATGGGCCGTGAGCAGCACCGTTTTTGTCGTAACGTTCGATAGCGCATCGGCGATATTCGCAAGACGCTCCGACCCCTGCGGATCGTCGACAATAAACACCAGATAGCCCGGAACGATCTGCATCTCGGGACCGTGGACGAACTCCTCGCCTTCGTGATGCATGGCAGGAATCTTGATGGTCTCGCTCAGCTTGAGCGCTGCCTCCTCGGCAACACCATAGTTGGGGCCGTTGCCGACGACCATAGCGGGCGTGTGCTCAGAAAGCTCGAGCATGTGGTCTTGGACATATGCCTCGGCGGCCTTGCACATCACGGCATTGGCCTGGATAGCCTCGCGCAGGTCGTCAAGACGCTTGGCAACGCCCTTGGCGTCAATCGTTCCGCGCGCCTGACCGCCGTAAATACCAAAGAGCACCAGGTACTCAACGAGAACCTCGACGCCCAGAGTCACAAAGTCCACCGACTCGACGCCCACACCGTAGTCAAGAACGATGTCAGCGTGTTCTTTGATGGGTGCCTCGACGTTTGCCGTGAGCGCAACTGCAGCCATATCGTGTGCGCGCATGTAATCGAGCGCCGCAATCGTATTGGTTGAATAGCCGCTCTGCGAGACGGCAATGTTAAGCGCATGCTGTGGATAGGTGTGTTCAAAATCGACGAAGGCCTCGGGCGTCACAACGGACACCTGCATCTGCAGCGCATCTTGCAGGTAATCGCGGGCGCAATCCGCAGCATGGCGCGACGAACCCGAAGCAACGATGCGCAGCGCGTCAAAAGAACCGGACTGGAAAATATCAACGAGCTGCGCTACCAGCTCAGACGAACGCTCGAGGTTCTCTCCCATACGCACATGGGCAAGCTGAACGTAATCGAGCATCTTCATCGTCTCACCTCGTAACAAATCATTAGTATTTGATACCAATCACAGTTACAGGTTACGGCTTTTTGATACCTCTTTGTCGATTAATTTATCCCCTTCGGCGAACGGTCGATTTTGAGCCATGTAAGGTTGTATATACAGCCTGCTCAACGAATCAAAATTCCGTCAACTTTTCAGCCCGTTATGCAAAAAACCAGCTAGTACGTATAGGTATATCCACCCGCATCACCGCGGTTAAACGACTTGACGTACTCGATCGCCTGGCCGCTCGCATCGAAGCTCACGCACTCAAGCGTCAAGGCAAGATCGCCCTGCTCCAGTCCAAGCAGGCCGGCATCTCGCGCGCCCAGTGCCTCGATATCGAGCTTCTCCTGCGCCATGACCGGCTTTCGGCCCAGCATCTCATAGGTCTCGTACAAACTGAAGACCGACACGTCAATATTTTCGATTGTGGGAAACAGCAGGCACGGGATGAACGCCATCTCAATCGATACGGGATCGCCGTTGACGCAGTTCAAACGCCGAATCGAATACAGCAAATCGTCCTCGGCAATGCCAAACAGGTTGGCATAATAAGGGCCCGCATAACGCTTGGAACGCGCGAGGATGCGGACGGACGGCTCGCCGCCCGAAGCACGAACCGACTCGCGAAAGCCTCCTGTTCGTTCGTAGGCAACGGGCACTTTCTGTGCCACAAACGCGCCCTTTCCGCGGACGCAACGAATCTGCCCGCGCCGAACCAACTCATCGACAGCACTCCGGATGGTCAAGCGTGTCGTACCAAATTCCTCGGCGAGGTCTTTTTCGGACGGAATCATGGAACCCGTGGGATATATACCGCGTTCGATACGCTCTTCAATGCGACGTCGTATGCGCATATAAACCGGGGTGGCATCTACTGTTTCAGCCATTGTTCACCTGCCACGCTCCTCATGCCGTTCTTTTCACCGCTATCGGCAAAGCGGAACTTTGTGGGCAAAATCACCGATTTGCAATGCTCCACAAAACGCATGTCCTTATCAAATTCGATCGTGCTCTCATAGAACACCGGCGTTCCCTCTTCTTGCTGGAGCAGCTCGGCCTCTTCGACGTTCAAACGCGAGATGGAGATATGCTCACGTCCATGCTCAACACGCACGCCACCTTCTTTGAGCAAGACATCGTAAAGGCTCTCACACTCAAAATCGTGCTCGGGAAGCGATGGGCACAGGGACAGGTTAACGTGAGCGGTCTCGATTGACGCCGGCTCGCCCTCAATAAGTCGAACGCGCTGCATGCGGAGCAAGGGAGCGCCTACAGCCACCCCAAGCTTGTCGGCAAGCGCCTCATCCGCCTCGATGGTCCCGGTGGAAACCAGACGAGAAGAGGGGTGCAGGACGGCAGTCCGCACAGCATCGGAAAAGTTATACGTTTCCTGGAAGATATTCAGCGGCTTGGGAGGACACACATACGTGCCCGATCCGCGACGGCTCTCGAGCGTTCCACACGAGATAAGCCGCGTGATACCGGCACGCAACGCCGTACGCGAAACGCCAATCTCTTCGCACAGCACGCGCTCGGCCGGCAGGCGATCGCCGCCGGCAAGCTGATGGTGCTGGATATACCAAAGAATTCCCTCAACAGCACGATCTTTGGGGGGAATTGCATAAGATTCGCCTGCCATTGCACAGACTCCTCATTCAGACACGTATGCCGCCAAAATTAGGTCAGCCCTCCCATGGCATCAAATTCGGCCTTGATCTTCTCGGCGACATTCCGATACGACTTATATAGACTTGAATCGCGTTTGACTTCGTCGGTCATAACGGGAATCTCTAATTTGGAAACCTCATCTTTTCCCGTCTGAACCGCCACAACAACGCCCATACCAAGACACATATTACGCTTGGCAGCGTTTATTTTCGCCGCCTTGGCAGGATTTGCCAGGATACGCTGGGCAAATTCCTGTTTAGAGACCGCTTCTTCGGCCTCCGGATCGCCCGCCTCGGCCACTTCGCACTGCAACACGTCCGCATAGTCAAAAATCTTCGGCTCGCCGCCGCGCTGATGTACGGCCCACTTGCGATGCGTGGCATCCTGGTAGATAGCCGGCAAAAACGTAAACCGCGGCGGGTCCAAAATCGTATCCGTGATGGTAAACACATCGGGATCAAAGGCATCCTGCGGGTTTTTCTTCTTGAACAGCCCCATATCAGCCTCCCGTACTAGCATTAAACAACTCATGCTGAATATAGCACCAATTTCAAGCCACTGCTTTATCGCATCGGCGCGCGGCGTCTATGGCTCGCCCAGCGGAAGAGTTCACGGACGAGGGCCGGAGGTGCCTGCCGGCAAATAGCGGACACTCCGCATGCAATCTATGCAAACAAACAAGTACGCTTAGCTACATTCGGTAAGATCGAGCACGCTGCCCTTCACGATAAGCGCCGGCTCCAGAACGACTTCTTCGGCACGTCTACCGCCCCTACCGGCAAGGCGCTTGGACATGCGGCCAAAAGCATGCTCCGCGAGGATACCAGGATCCTGCTCAATCGCGGTCAGCGCCGGCTCAAAGAGAACGTCGGCGGCCGAGTTGTCGTAACTCACCACCGAGATGTCGCCCGGAATGCTCTTCCCCATCTCGTGCAGGCGCTTGAGCAGACCGAGGGCGATGTTATCCGAACTTGCGAACACAGCGGTGGCATCAGTTGCGAGCACCGCCTCCGAGGCCTCGTAGGCACTCGGAATGTAGTACTCGCTCTCAAACTCCAAACGCGCGTCGATAGGCAGGCCAACCTCGCGCAGTGCGCGCTCATAGCCGGCAAGTCGTTTGCGACCCGTATTGGAGCGGCGTGCGTTAACCAGGCAAGCAATACGGCGGTGGCCCTGCTCGATCAGATAGCGGGTGGCCATGCAGCCGCCCATCTCGTGGTCGAACATCACCTTGTCGCACTCGAGTCCCTCAATGGCACGGTCGACCATCACGGCAGGGATAGGCAGATGGCTGACTTCTTCGCGCAGGGCGCGGTCGTCGGAGAACTCGTCGCCCACAACCAGGAAGACGCCATCAACGCCGCGCGTTACCAGCTGGCGCAGCAGCTCCAGATCGTCGTCGGCACTTCCACCCGAGCTGGTAATGAAGAGCGCATAGCCGTCCTCGCGGCAGCGCTTTTCCAGGCTACCGGCGAGCGAGGCAAAAAAGCGGCTCTCGATGTTAGGGACGATAAGGCCCAGCGTGCGCGACTCGCGCATGACCAGACTACGCGCAATCTGGTTGGGGACATAGTGGTTGCGCGCCGCGACCTCCTTGATGAGCTTGCGGTTTTCTTCCGAGATGCGACAGGGCCGATTATTGAGAACAAGCGAGACCGACGAGGGGGAAAGCCCCACCTCCTGGGCGATCTGCTTGAGGGTGACTTTGTTGGCCATCTCGCTCCTTCCAGGTTTACGCGCAATCTCTTGAAAGTATAGCGACCGACCCTCTACCTCGGTGATAAACACTTTACCAATCCGGTAGACGGCTGTTTTATCGCCGCCAGCGCACCAAATCCGTCCGGGTGGGGTATATTGCAATCGATTGATGACAACGACCACCAAAAGGCGGATATTCGTATGCACGAGAACGACTTTTTTAACGAGGACCTGCTGTGCGCGCTCGCCGGCGTTGCCGGCGAGGACAACGTGTTGATGAGCGAGCCCATGCGCGAGCACACCACGTTTAAGATCGGCGGCCCGGCCGACGTCTTTGTCACGCCCGATACCGAGCAGGGCCTCGTCGCCACGCTCGATACCTGCTATCGCTGCGATCTGCCCCTCACCATCGTGGGCAACGGCTCCGACCTGCTCGTCGGCGACAAGGGTATCCGCGGCGTTGTCGTGGCGCTGAGCAAGGGCCTCTCCGACATTACGGTCGACGGCACGCATGTCACGGCGGCAGCCGGTGCCTTGCTTTCCGATGTCGCCGCGGCGGCAGCCGAGGCCGGCCTTACCGGCATGGAGCCCATCTCGGGCATCCCCGGATCGGTCGGCGGCGCCTGCTACATGAACGCCGGTGCCTACGGCGCCTGCATGGCCGATGTGCTGGAGTCCGTGCGCGTCTACAAACCCGCTCGCCAGCTCGACGACGGCACCCGCGGCAGCGGCAACATCATCGAGTTCGATGTCGACGAGCTCAACCTGGGCTATCGCAAGAGCCGCATCGCCGACGACGGCTTTATCGTTCTTTCTGCCACCTTCAACCTCGCACCGGGCAACGCCGCGATGATCAAGGCCGACATGAACGACTACCGCCAGCGCCGCGAGGACAAGCAGCCGCTCGACATGCCGAGTGCCGGCTCCACCTTCAAGCGCCCCGAGGGTTACTTTGCCGGCAAGCTCATCATGGATGCCGGACTGCGCGGCCATGCTGTCGGCGGCGCGCAGGTGAGCGAGAAGCACTGCGGCTTCATCGTCAACGCCGACCACGCCACCGCCGCCGATGTCGACGAACTCATCCGCCACATCCAGGCAACCGTCAAAGACCAATTCAACGTAGACCTAGAACCCGAAGTCCACCGAGTAGGCGAATTCCTCTAAAAAAGAAGGCCCCGAAAGGGGCCTTCACCATATTTATTCAGATAACCCAGTCCGGTGTGTCGCGCTCAGGACCCGAGAGGGCCGGGACAGTCCGAGAGGCATAAGGTTGATCGCGAGTTCCGCACGAGCCGGAGAGCACTTAATGTGCTCTCCGTGCGAGCAGGACTGCCCGAGCAGGCAACCTTATGCCTCTCGGGCTGTCCCGGACCAAGCCGCAGTTACGACAGCGCAATACCGCCAAGCCAGCCCCAACGCACGCCAGAGCCAGTGCCATAGAAGCTAATAAACGAATCAAGCGACTTAGACGTAATGGCACCCTCGTTGCTCATAACGATACCGCCGCCAACGTAGATACCCACATGACCGTAGATAAGGCCCGGAGCACCCGTGCCGCTATGCGATGAGTCGGCCACGATCATGCCCACCTGCAGCGCCGAGCGGTCGGAGCTATAGCACCATGCGTTAAACATATCGCACGCGTTACCGCCAAAGTAGCCAACGCCGGCGTTACGGAAGACATTGGTAACCCACGCCGCGCACCAGTTCTGACCCGGCGAAGGCGTGGAGTAGCACGCGTTGACGACGGCCTGCTGTTTGCCCGAGCCGGCATTCTGTTGCGGGGTTCCGGGCGCATACGATCCGCCACCCGAGTAGGAATTGTTCTTGTTCGCGGCAGCCGCGGCAGCGGCAGCCTTCCTAGCAGCCTCCTCGGCCTGGGCGGCAGCGAGGATCTCGGAATCGCGCTGAGCCATGAGCTCCTTGACGTCGTCGGAAAGACCGTTCAGCACAGTCTGGACTTCTTGCTGCTTGGCCTGCATATCCTGCATCTGAGCAGTCTGCTGATCCTTGAGCTTCTCTAAGTCAGCTTTCTGCGACTCAAGCTCGGTCTTTTGCGCATCGAGCTCTTCCTGGATGGTCTGAATGTCCTCGATGGCGTCGCGGTCGCTCTTGTTGATCTTCTCAACATAGTGCGCATTGGCGACGAGTTCCTCAAACGAGCCAGAGGCCAGCAGCAGCGACAGAATGTTCGTGCCGCCGGACTTGTAGCTGGCGGCCACGCGATCGGAAAGGTCGTTGCGCTTCTTCTTGAGCTCGGCCTTCTTTTCATCGATCTGGGCCTGCGTGTCGTCAATCTTGCCCTGGACATTCTCGATGTCGTTGAGGGTCTGGGCATTCTTGTTGGCCAGCGCCGCATACTCATTTGCGATGCTGTCGAGCTGGGCCTGAACCTCGTCGAGCTGGGCCTGGGCGGCATTCAGTTTATCGGTTGTTTCTTTGGAAGCCTCCGCCGCATGGGCGCGAGCGGGCAGGCCAAAAAGAACTGCCGCAGAAGCGGCGCCGAACAGGGCCTTGAGGGCAGTGCGGCGCGAGAGCTCCTGGGAAAGGATGGAATCGCTGTTTGGTGACATATGTACTCCGTTACATGTTTATTTATATGTCGCTCAACTCATACATATTAGCGTACATATGGCGCGTCCCAACGATTTCCACGAACGGCAGGAAACTACAAGGTCAGCGGCTCGCAAGCAAATGCCAAAGATCAGGTTATGCGTACGCAAGCTCTTCTGATGAGTACGTTAGCACAATCCTCTGCTTTTCCCACAGCGCACGATTTGGGCGTCCCTGCCTGCGCTATACTCCCCTGAAGAAGTGTTCCTGATTCGATAGGAGACTACATGTCCAAAGCACTCGACCCCAAAGATACCTGCGTCCTCGTAACCGGTGGCGCCGGCTTTATCGGCTCGCACACCGTCGTTCAGCTGCTCGAGGGTGGCTACCAGGTCGTCATCGTCGATGATCTCTCCAACTCCAGCGCCGTCGCCGTCGACCGCGTCAAGACCATCGTGGGCGACGAGGCCGCCAAGAACCTCACCTTCTACGAGGCCAACGTGCTCGACCGTGATGCGATGAACAAGATCTTCGATACCCATCAGATCGACCGCGTCATCCACTTTGCCGGCTTTAAGGCCGTCGGCGAGTCGGTGAGCAAGCCCGTCGAGTACTACCACAACAACATCGAGAACACCCTGGTGCTCATCGACGTCATGCGCAACCATGGCTGCAAGTCCATCATCTTCTCGAGCTCCTCGACCGTCTACGGCGACCCGGACAACCCGCCCGTCACCGAGGAGGATCCTAAGAAGCCCGCGACCAACCCCTATGGTTGGACCAAGTGGATGATCGAGCAGATCCTTATGGACATCCACACCGCCGATCCCGAGTGGGACGTCGTGCTGCTCCGCTACTTCAACCCCATCGGCGCTCATCCGTCGGGCCTGATCGGCGAGGACCCCAAGGGCATCCCCAACAACCTGGTGCCCTATGTCGCCCAGGTCGCCGTGGGCAAGCTCGAGGCCGTTCAGGTCTTTGGCAACGACTACCCCACCCCCGACGGCACCGGTGTGCGCGACTACATCCACGTGTGCGATCTGGCCTCTGGTCACGTTGCCGCCCTTAACTGGATGAACGGCAAGACCGGCGTCGAGATCTTTAACCTGGGCACCGGCACCGGTACCTCGGTACTCGAGGTCATCGCCGCCTTCTCCAAGGCTTGTGGCAAGGAGCTGCCCTACGTGATCCGCGAGCGCCGCGCCGGCGACATCGCTGCCAACTGGTGCGATGCCTCCAAGGCCGAGCGCATGATGGGCTGGAAGGCCCAGTACGACATCGCGGACATGTGCCGCGATAGCTGGAACTGGCAGAGCCACAACCCCAACGGCTTCGCCGACGCCGAGTAGCAAAAACCTACATACCGCTCTTGCCCCGATCTCACGTTGTGAGGTCGGGGCTTTTTCATGGCATGTAACCATTCGCCGAAAATCGACCAACTTTTTTATCTTGCCTGTACATGTTTAAACAACATGTTTTACAATAGGCGTATCGAATCAGAACATCGGAGGCGGACTGCACACCCATCGGCAGGCCGACCCCACAACAAGAAGGTTGGTGAGCGCATTCATGGAGCGTGCAAGCGGCGTCCTCATGCCCGTCTCATCTCTGCCCGGACCATACGGAATCGGCGGCTTTGGCTGGAATGCCTACGACTTCGTCGATTTTCTCGCCTCGTGCAAACAACATTACTGGCAGATTCTGCCCCTTACGACGACCAGCTATGGCGATTCGCCCTATCAGTCGTTCTCGGCCCGCGCTGGCAACCCCAACTTTATCGACTTTGCCGAGCTTATCGAGGCGGGGTATCTGGAGCAGCGCGATATCGATGGCGTGTATCTGGGATCCGACCCCAGCAATGTCGACTACGGTGCTATCTTTGGCGGCCGCCGTCAGATTCTCGACCGCGCCGCTGAGCGCTTTGCCGCCGACAAGCCAGCCGATTTCGATGACTTTATCCAAGCCAACGAGGACTGGCTCATCCCCTACTGTGAGTTCATGACCGTCAAAGAGGAGTGCGGTCTCAAGGCGTTTTGGGAGTGGCCCGCGGAGCTCCGCACCCGCGGCGAGGCTTCCGCCAAGGTCTGCGCCGACCATCCGGCGCGTATGCTCTACCACCAGATGACGCAGTACTTCTTCGATCGCCAGTGGAGCCGCCTCAAGGCCTATGCCAACGAGCGCGACATTCTCATCATCGGCGACCTGCCCATCTATGTCTCGCGTGACTCTGTCGAGATGTGGGCGACACCTGAGCTCTTTAAGATCGACGCCGCCGGCAATCCCATAAGCGTCGCCGGCACGCCTCCCGACCAGTTCTCGGCCACCGGCCAGTACTGGGGCAACCCCATCTACGACTGGGACGCCATGGAGTCCGACGGCTTCTCCTGGTGGGAGGGCCGCATTCGCGCCGCCCTCGACATGTACGACGTCATCCGCCTGGATCACTTCCGCGGCTTCGAGGCCTATTGGGAGGTGCCGTTCTCCTCGCCCGATTCGTCCTACGGTTCGTGGACGCAGGGGCCCGGCCTCAAGTTCTTCAAGACGCTCGAGGAAAAGCTCGGCACGCTGCCCATCATCGCCGAGGACCTGGGCTTCCTCACCCCCGGCGTCATCGACATGCGCGACAACTCGGGCTTCCCCGGCATGAAGATCCTGCAGTTTGCCTTTGAGGGCACCAACTCGTACTACCTGCCGCATAACTACATCGCCAACACCGTCGCCTACGTGGGCACCCACGACAACGAGACGGCGCGCGGTTGGTTTGAGGGAACGGCCACCCCGCGTCAGCGTGAGCAGGCGGCCCTGTACACCCATCAGCAGGCCGGCGAACCCATGGCAGATGCACTCAATCGCACCATCGCCGCCAGCGTGAGCGACACGTGCATCTACACCATGCAAGACCTGCTCAACTTGGGCAACGAGGCGCGCATCAACACCCCTGCCACGCTGGGCGGCAACTGGACCTGGCGCATGCTCGACGGCGCCATCACCCGCGAGCTCGAGCACAAACTCACCGACTGGACCGAGACCTACTTCCGCATCCCGTCGGAAGCCGAAATCGAGCTTCCTCAATAGGAGCTACCGCGCCCGGCCCCTCCCCACCGTGCGGACGCGCTTGCTTTCCCCGCGCGAGGCCACCCCAATCCCCTCGCGCGGGCTTCTTATGAATTGCAGACATGAAACAACCCATCACAGGAGAAAACATGCCCCAAATTAACCTCATGGAACTCGCCGAGCAGTCTTTTGGCACCTCGCTCGAGCAGCTCGACGACCGTCGCATTTACAAGCTGCTGGTCAAACTCGTGCAGGAGCACTCCGCCACCTGCCCGCTCAACAACGGCAAGAAAAAGCTCTATTACATTTCCGCCGAATTTTTGATCGGCAAGCTGCTCATCAACAACATGATCGACCTCGGCATCTACGACGAGGTTAAGGGCCAGCTCACCGCCGCAGGCCACGACCTCAACAAGATCGAGGAATTCGAGGTCGAGCCGTCACTCGGCAACGGCGGCCTGGGCCGCTTGGCCGCATGCTTCCTGGATTCTATCGCCACGCTGGGCTTGACCGGCGATGGCGTGGGCCTCAACTATCACTACGGTCTGTTCCGTCAGCGCTTTGTCGACAACCAGCAGAAGGCCGTCCCCGACGAGTGGCTCGGTGAGCAGGACATCCTAGTCGACGATGACCGATCCTACACCGTCGAGTTCGGCGATTTTGCCGTTACCTCCAAGCTCGTCAACATCGATGTGCCCGGTTACGGCCAGCCCACCAAGAACCGCCTGCGCCTGTTCGACCTGGCGAGCATCGACGACGGCCTGGTCCCCGGCAGCTCCATCGACTTCGACAAGACCGAGATCGCCAAGAACCTCACCTTGTTCCTCTACCCCGACGATTCCGACGAGCAGGGCCGCCTGCTTCGCATCTACCAGGAGTACTTCATGGTGAGCAACGCCGCCCAGCTCCTGATCGACGAGGCCGTCGAGCGCGGCAGCAACCTGCACGATCTGGCCGATTACGCCGTTGTCCAGATCAACGACACGCACCCCACCATGGTCATCCCCGAGCTCATTCGCTTGCTCACCACCGAGCATGGCATCGAGTTTGACGAGGCCGTGACCATCGTACGCTCCATGGTCGCCTACACTAACCACACGATTCTTGCCGAGGCGCTCGAGAAGTGGCCGCTCGCCAGCCTGCAAAAGGTCTCCCCTGCCATCGCCGACATTATCGTCAAGCTCGATGAGATCGCGAAGGCCGAGCACGATGACCCGCGCGTCGCCATCATCGACGAACACGATACCGTTCACATGGCCCACATGGACATCCACTTTGGCTTCTCCATCAACGGCGTAGCCGCCCTCCACACCAAGATCCTGGAGGACACCGAGCTTCATCCGTTCTACGAGATCTATCCCAGGAAGTTCTCCAACAAGACCAACGGCATCACCTTCCGCCGCTGGATCCATGGGGCCAATCCCGCGCTCGCCAGCCTGCTCGACGATGTGATCGGCACCGACTGGCGCAGCACCGGCGATCTGAGCAAACTCGCCAAGTTCGCCGACGACAAGGACGTTCTTGAGCGCCTGGCCGCCACCAAGGTCGAGGCCAAGGTCATCATGCGCCAGTTCATGGCGCTCGAGCAGGGCGTGACCATTCCCTCCAACGCCATCATCGATGTTCAGGTCAAGCGCATCCACGAGTACAAGCGCCAGCAGATGCTCGCGCTCTACATCATCTGGAAGTACCTCGATATCAAGAACGGCAACAGACCTAAGCACCCCGTCACCATCATCTTTGGCGGCAAAGCGGCGCCTGCCTACACTATCGCGCAGGACATCATCCATCTGATCTTGACGCTGTCGCAGTGGATTGCAAACGACCCCGACGTGGCTCCCTACCTGCAGGTTGTCATGATCGAGAACTACAACGTCACCGCCGCCGAGCGCGTGATCCCCGCCGCTGACATCTCCGAGCAGATTAGCCTGGCCTCCAAGGAGGCGAGCGGCACATCCAACATGAAGTTCATGCTCAACGGCGCCCTAACCCTGTGCACGCTCGACGGCGCCAACGTGGAGATTGCCGAGCTCGTGGGCGACGAGAACATCTATACCTTTGGTGCCTCGTCCAAACAGGTCGAGCAGCTCTACGCCGACGGCACCTATGACGCCGGTGTGCTCTACCGCAAGCCCGGTATCAAGCTGCTGGTGGACTTTATCACCAACCCCGCCTTTATGGCGACCGGCAACGCCGAGCGCCTGCAGCGCCTGCACGACGACATTAAGGGCAAGGACTGGTTTATGGCCCTGCTCGACATTGAGGAGTATATCCAGACCAAGGAGCGCGTGCTGGCCGACTATGAGGACCAGGACGCCTGGATGCGCAAGGCGCTCATCAATATCGCCAACGCCGGCACCTTCTCGTCCGACCGCACCATCTCCCAGTACAACGACGAGATCTGGCACCTGAACTAATTTCACTTCCCTTACCCATCCTCTTGAGAAACGGAGTCGTGGCGACACGGCTCCGCTTTTTGTGCCCGCACGTTACCCTGTGACCCGACTCGGCCAAACAATCTCGATCTGTAACAACTACTCGGTAAAAACGGTCCCAGCTGTTACAGATTGAGACATACCAGCCCCTCCCCTTGGGTTTATCTCAATCTGTAACATCTAGCAGCTGAAATTCACCTTTGGTGTTACAGATTTAGATGAAATGGTTAGCTCAGCGAAACCGTCTCGATCTGTAACATCTAACGTCCGAAATCGGCCCTACCCGTTACAGATCGAGACAAACGACCGGTCAGACAACCCCAACACAAAGAAAGGCTCCCCTCTCGCCCAGTGGACGGGAGGGGAGCCTTATATGTGACCGCGGCAAAAGGATGGCAATACCGCAGCCGCCCAAAGGGAGGGCCTGGATGCACCGGGCCTAGATAAGGTTCTTGCCAGAGACCTTATCGAAGAGGTGGGTCGCGTTCTTCTCGAACTTGAACCAGATGGTGTCGCCAGCCTTGAGCGCGCCCTTGGCCTCGAGGTCGACGACGGGGATAATCAGGACAAACTGGCCGTCGGGAGCGGTCACGTGGACATGCTCGGTCGAGCCCATGAGCTCGGTCACCTCGACGGTACCCTGGAGCGCGCCCTCCTCGCCCTTGTCGGCAAGCAGGATCTGCTCGGGACGCACGCCGGCCGTAATCTCCTTCACGTCGCCGCCGTCCCAGTTGAGGGCAAGCTGAGCGCAAGTCTCGGGGGCGAGCGCCACGTTCATATCCTCGGTCTTGACGGTAAAGCCGTTGCCCGAGCGCACCAGCTGGGCATCGAAGAAGTTCATCTGCGGCACGCCGATAAAGCCGGCGACGAAGATGTTCGCGGGATGGTTGAAGACCTCCTGCGGGGTGGCGATCTGCTGGACGACGCCGTCCTTCATGACCACGATACGGTCACCAAGGGTCATAGCCTCGGTCTGGTCGTGAGTAACATAAATGAACGTGCCCTTGATCTCGTGGCGCAGCTTAATGAGCTCGGCACGCATCTGGTTACGAAGCTTGGCGTCCAGGTTGGACAGTGGCTCGTCCATCAGGAAGACCTTGGGGTCACGCACGATGGCGCGGCCGATAGCGACACGCTGGCGCTGGCCGCCCGAAAGCGCCTTGGGCTTACGGTCGAGGTACTCGGTAATGCCCAGAATCTCGGCAGCAGAGCGAACTTTGCGGTCGATCTCGTCCTTGGGGACCTTCTTGAGCTCAAGCGTAAACGCCATGTTCTCGTACACCGTCATATTGGGGTACAGAGCATAGCTCTGGAACACCATGGCGATGTCGCGGTCCTTGGGTGCCACGTCGTTGACGCGCTTGCCGTCGATGAGCACATCGCCCGAGGTGATGTCCTCCAGGCCGGCGACCATGCGCATCGTCGTGGACTTACCGCAGCCAGAGGGGCCAACGAGGACGACGAACTCCTGGTCGTGAACGGTGAGGTTGAAGTCCTCTACAGCGAGCACACCGTCCTCGGTAACCTTGAGGTTGTGCTTCTTCTCCTCGGTCTTCTTCTTTTTGCCAAAGAAGCCCTTCTTTTTGGACTCGGTGTTGGGATACACCTTCTGAACATGTTTGAGAACAATCTCGGCCATGTCTTTACCTTTCGATACGCGGCGCCGCGCTGAGGGACGCCGCCAAAACTTGCAAAACAGTTACGGCATCAGCCCTTGACGGCACCTGCCACCACACCGTCGATGATGTACTTCTGGCAGAGGATGTACATGATGACGATGGGGATAACGACCATCATGATGCAGGCCATCATGGGGCCGAGCTCGACGTGGCCGTAGCCGCCGCGGAAGTACTGGATCAAGATAGGAATGGTCTTGTACTTGGTGGAGTCGAGCGTAAGGTAGGGCAGCAGGTAGTCGTTCCAGACCCACATGGTCTCGAGAATGCCGACCGAAAGATAGGTGGGCTTCATGATGGGAAGGACAATCTTAAAGAACACCTGGACCGGGTTGCAGCCGTCGATCATGGCCGCCTCCTCGATCTCGAGCGGGATGTTCTTTACAAAGCCGGCGAACATAAAGACCGCCAGGCCCGCGCCAAAGCCCAGATAGATAAAGCAGATGTTGAACGGCGTGTTAAAGCCGATGCGGTCCGCCAAATTGGACAGCGTGAACATGAGCATCTGGAACGGCACGACCATCGAGAACACGAACAGGTAATAGAAGAAGTTCGAGATCTTGTTGTTGACACGAACCACGTACCAAGCGCACATGGAGCAGCACACCAAGATCAGCACGACCGACGTGACCGTGATGATGAGCGAGTACATAAATGCCGAGGCAAAGCCCTGCTCGTTAAGGGCGTGCATGTAGTTTGCGAGGCCGTTGAACGTCTCGGGCGTGAGCAGATCGAATGCCGTGGTGGTGCTGATTGCGGTCGCTTTCTTAAAAGAATTAAGCGCAATCATGAACACGGGGTAGATCCACGCGAGCGACAGGATCGTAAAGAAAATCGAGAGCGCGCGGTTGATAACCTTATCGCGTTTCATTACTGCTGCACCTCCTTGGACCTCGTGGCCTTAAGCTGGATCATGGAGATGGCCACGACCAGGATGCAGAAGATAACCGCCTTGGCCTGACCAATGCCCTGCCATGCGATACCGGCACGCGAATAGAACGTGTTGTAGATGTTCAGGGCGAGCATCTCGGTGGAGTGCGCGGGGGCGCCGCCGGTAAGGGCGAGGTTCTGGTCGAACAGCTTAAAGCCGTTGGTGATGGACAGGAACAGGCAGATGGTGATGGTCGGCATCAGGTTAGGGATCTTAACCTTCCAAAACGTCTGCCATGCCGTAGCGCCGTCGACCTTGGCGGCCTCGATGTAGTCGGACGGAATGGACTGCAGACCAGCGATGTAGATGATCATCATGTAGCCGACCTGCTGCCACAGGGTCAGGATGATAAGGCCCCAGAAGCCAGCAGCAGAGTTAAGAGCGATGAGCTGGGCGCCCACGTTGGAGAGCAGGCAGTTGATCAGAATCTGCCAAATGTAGCCCAGCACGATGCCGCCGATCAGGTTAGGCATAAAGAAGATCGTACGGAAGATGTTGGTGCCTTTGAGCGCCTTGCGGGTGAGCGCCTGCGCAATGGCCAGGGCGATCACGTTGATGAGCACCGTCGACAGGAAGGCAAACGCCACGGTAAAGAAGAACGACGTGGAGAACTGCGGATCGGACAGCGCGCGCACGTAGTTCTCGATACCGACAAAGTGCGCGTTACTAATGATAATAAACTGGCAGAACGAGAGATAGAAGCCCTGGATAAAAGGGATCACGAACCCGATCATAAACGCCAGGCACGTGGGCAGCATAAAGAGCGGCCACCAGCGCTTGAGTGCTTTGCCCATAAAAGGGTCCTTTCAATATGCAGGGGACGGGCAAACCAACGTCTGCCCGCCCCCTGTCGCTAATCAGATAGCTTGGGCAGCAACTGCTTACTCGGAAGCGGCCTTCTCGGTCTTCCAGCCATCGACGAAGGCGTTCTTGACGCCGTCCCACTTGCTGTTATCGGCAGCATAGGCAATCAGAGCCTGCTTGAGGTTCTTCTTCCACTCCTCGGAGGGAATGTAGACGAAGTCCCAAGCGACGGTCTTCTTGCCGTCCTTGGCCATGGCAACGGCCTGCTGCGAGAAGACGTTGGTGGTCTCCTTGGCGCTCTTGAACGGAGCGGTCAGACCCATCTTGTCGGCGATGATGCTGGTCGGGGTGTCAGCGGTGACGCACCAATACATGAAGTCCTCGGTGGCCTTCTGGGCATCCTCGGAAGCCTGGGAACTGACGCACCAGTAGTTCTCGCCGCCGGAGCACAGGCCCTGGTTCTCCTCGCCGTCAACACCGATGTAGATCGGCATCATGCCAATCTGATCGTCGGTCATGCCGGCCTTGACGAGGTCAGAGTAGGCCCAAGAGCCGTTCTGGTAGAAGACGGCCTTGCCGGTTGCGAACTCGTTGGTGGCGTCGTCGCCGGTCTTGGAAGCAAGCTGCGAAGGATCGCAGGTGGAGTCGGTGATGTACAGGTCGAAGATCTGCTTGTAGTTGTCGAGGAACTCACCCTTGATCTCGTCGTCCTCCTGGTTGTGCTCCTTCTCAAACTCGTAGTAGAGCGGCATGTTGGCAAGGTGGGTGGTGTAGCGCCAGCTGGAGGAGTCGTCCATGCCGGCGGAAGTGAAGGCACCCTCGACACCAAGCTCGTCCTTGCGGGCCTGGATGTCATCGGCACAAGCCTTCAGCTTGTCGAAGGAGTTGATGTCCTCGGCCTTGTAGCCAGCCTTCTCGAGCAGCTGCTTGTTGTAGATGATGCCGAAGCTCTCCTGGACCCAGTCGATGCACACATCCTTGCCGTCGGACTGCAGAGCCAGGGAGTCGTCAATGAGCTCACCGCGGAGCTTGGTATCGGACAGGTCGGCGCAGTAATCCTTCCAGTTCTTAAGACCGGTGGGGCCGTTGACCTGGAACAGGGTCGGAGCGGAGCTCTTGGACATCTCGGACTTAAGCTTCTCCTCGTAGGTGTTGGAAGCGGCGGTCACGATCTTGACCTCGACGCCCTTCTCCTTCTTATAGGCCTTGGCGATCTCCTTCCACTCCTTGTCGACCTCGGGCTTGAATTGGAGGAAGTAGACCTCGGCAGCGTCACCAGAAGCAGAGGAGCCGGAGCCGGCAGAACCACCGCAACCCACGAGGCCCAGACCAAGAACTGCAGCCGCGGAACCAGCAAAGCCCAGGAACTGCCTTCTGCTCATTTCGTTCTTCATTACAATCCACCCTTTCACACCGTGGCGGCACCCTTTGCCGCCGCCTTCGGAGATTGGCTCGGGGACTTTGCCCCTTTTGCTGATTTGAACGATACGCTATTTGGCTAGTTGTTTGAACAAGTATTACTAGAGCGGTAGAAAAACTTCGGTGAACGGTAATTTCAACTTGATACTTGACAAGTTTTGTATAAACAATTATTTGTTATCTAATGCAGAGAAAACGCCCGGTCAAGCCGATGTACCGTCGGTTTGACCGGGCGTTTTCTCTTTGAGGCCATGAGTCTCGTCAGGCTGCGAGCTAGCCGGCTATCGCTTGGAATTGACGCGGTAATGGAAGATCTCGGGGTGTGTGCGAGTGTGCGTCACCTCAAACAAGATGCCATCCGAGGTGTACGACTGACTCTCCATGACGGCAACGCAGTTGTATTTGCCGAGGTCAAGATAGCTGCAGTCCTCATCGTTGGCGAGCTCGACACTCACCGTACGACGGCTCGCCATCACTTTGACACCGCGCTTGTGCTCCAGATAGCCGTAAATAGAATCTGCCGCGATCTCGGGAGTCAGGCCCTTGGCGATCGACGCCAAAAAATAGCCATGGTCCACTTGGCGCGCGTTGCCGTTGAGGCTTCGGACACGCACTACGCGAATCAACTCCTCGCCCACCTTAAAGCCCAGGTGACGAGAGAGTTGCTCGGTGCAAACCAGATGTTCGAAAGACTTAACGTCCGTCGATGCAAGGGCATTGTTGCGCTTTGCAAACTCGCCAAACGACTCAACCTCTTCGAGTGCGCCCAACATGTCGGTTTCGCCCTTAAGCCAAATAACGCGCACGCCCTTGCCGTGTATGGGCTGCACAAACATCCCGTCGGCCAGCATGCTCAAAGCGCGGCGGACGGTATTGCGCGTGCAGCCAAATTCCGCGGTCAGCTCGGCTTCGGTTGGCAGCATCTCCTGAAACGCATAGGTCCCATTAATGATGCGCGAGCGTATTTCTCGGTAGATTCCTTCGTATATCGCTTTTGGCATTGTTTCACCTCTACATTATTCATTTCCGGCTAGGCACGATAGCATTTCTTAAAGTTGTTTAAACCGAATATCGGTGAAGCGACAGGATTTAGCCGTTGACGGTTTCTGTCATGCCCAAATCGGTTTCGCTCAAAACTGCCGGTACGACACTCGTCTGGTCCTCTACAATGAATCCATTGTTTAAACGTTTCCCCACGCGCAACGCGCCTCGATATTCGGAAGGCAGAACATGCTGCAAAAAATCCAACGCTTTGGCGGGGCAATGTTCGCGCCCGCCATGCTGTTTTCTATATCAGGCCTCATGGTCGGCGTCTCCGCTCTCGCAACGACTGCGGACATCGTCGGCGATCTCGCCGTATACGGAACCCCTTGGTACGTTTTCTGGGCTATCATCCAGCGCGGCTCGTGGACGGTCTTTAAACGCCTCCCGCTCCTTTTTGCCGTAGCGCTGCCCATCGGTCTTGCCCAAAAACAACCGGCTCGTTGCTGCCTCGAGGCTCTCGTCGCCTATTTTGCCTACTGCTTCTTTTTGAGCGAGATCATTAAGCTGAGCGGAGACAACCTTGGACTTGAGTACCCGTCATCTTTGACCTCCGCCAGCGGTATCACCGTCATCGACGGCATCAAGACGCTCGACACCGGCATTATCGGCCCGCTGGCGGTATCGGCAACCGTCGTCGCCATCCATGACCGCTTCTACGATGCCAAAATTCCCGATTGGCTCGGCACCTTCTCGGGCTCCTCGCTGGTCTACCTCATCAGCTTTTTTGCCGTGTTTGCCCTTGCCGCTATCTCGGCCGCCATCGTGCCCTACGTATACGATGTAACTGATACGCTGCGTCACGCGCTTGCAGGCATCGGTCCCTTTGGCGTGGGCATCTTTGTCTTTTTAGAACGAGCACTCGAGCCCTTTGGCCTGCACCACCTGCTCTACATGCCGATCTACTACGACAACCTGGTCATTAACGACGGCATCTACGCCACGTGGAGCAGTTTGCTCCCCATCCTCTCCCATAGCACGCGCCCCCTTAATGAACTTGCGCCGTGGGCCGGTTTTACCGCCACCGGCTGGGTCAAGCTCTTTGGCCTTCCTGCCATCGCAGCTGCGTTCTACTCCACCGCAAAACCCGAGCGCCGCGCCGGCCTCAGGGTCATCCTTGCTCCCGCCATCATCGCCTCGGTGGTTTGCGGCGTTACCGAGCCACTCGAGTTTCTCTTTATGTTCACCCACCCCGGGCTCTTTTTGCTCTACGCCGTCTTATCGTCTTGCCTTGCCACAACCATGAATCTCTTTGGCATCGTCGGCATCTTCTCGGGCGGCCTCATGGAGATGGCAGCCTTCAACTTTATTCCGCTCATGCGCACGCATGCCGGTGCCTATCTTTTGGCGCTCGGTATCGGCCTTGCCTTTAGCCTCATCTTTTTTGTTAGTTTTCGAGCACTCATCTTGGTCTATGACCTTAAGACACCGGGCCGCGAGGATCATGTTGCCAATCGCGCGGCAATCGATTGTTTAACGGGAAGCGACTTTGCCAAAGAGCAATCCCCCAATGACGAGGTCGATAGTCGATCCGATCAAGATCACGTCCTCGCTGAGCGGGTAATTCAGCTTTTAGGTGGCGTTGGCAATATCGTGGGCGCAACCAACTGCGCCACGCGCCTGCGCGTCGAGGTCGCAGACCCTTCCATCGTTGCAGATAACGCGTCGTTTGTCGCGGTGGGCGCCAAGGGCCTCATCATTACGGGCAAGACCGCCCAGGTGGTCATCGGCATCTCCGTTCCCCGCGTTAAAGAGCATTTTGACCAGATCATGGGCCTCGAGCCGGAATTTGTGCCCACCACCTCGGCCTCCCCTGCCGCCAGCGCAGCCCATAAGCGCGGCTCTATTTGCTTCTTCGATATCGACGGAACGCTCGCCTGGCAAGACCCCAGGCTCGCCCAAGACCTTCCCGAAGACGAGCGGGACCTCTCCCCCTATCCCAACGAGGCGGTTTCGCAGGCAATCCGCGAGTTTGTCGCCAACGGCAACATGGCCTTCATCTGCACAGGGCGCACCCTCAGCTGCATCCACCCCAAACTTCTTGAGCTGCCCTGGACCGGCATCGTCTGTCTTGCGGGCGGTTACGCCGAGATCGACGGACACGCAATTCGCGATCTGTCGATGACACCCAGCATGCTGCAGCATCTTGCCCCCTATCTTGAGCAATCGGGCGAGGTCATCCGCTTTGAGGGCCTCAACGGCGTCGTGCGCATGAGTGCCGATGCCCCCGATGCCCCCGGATACGCGCGCACCCTGGGCGACGCAGTCACGCAGCTGCAACATTACAGTGTCTACAAGATCTTGATGTCTACATCGCTCGCCAACCACATCGCTCAAGACAAGGCACTTGAGCCGCTGCTGTGCTTTAACGAGCTCGAACTCGAGGTAACCGAAATCTCGCCCCGCGAATGCACGAAGCGCGGGGGCATCCAGTCTGTACTCGACGCCCTCGATCCCCACCACGGAACCGTATACGGCATCGGCGACGCCAGCAATGACGTCTCGCTGATGAACGCCGTCGATGTCGGTATCGCCATGGGCAATGCGCCGGACTATCTCAAGGATAAGGCCGATTACGTGACCGACACCGTCGATCACGACGGTGTCGTTGCGGCGCTCGAGCATTTTAGGCTGATTTAGGCACACTCCATCAAACTCACGCCCGTTGTCCTAAATCGCCAAAACTGCCGCGCCAAACGCCCTGATGTGGCAATATGTTGTCTGCATATTGCACCAATGCAACCTCAGAAAGAATGCGAGAACCCGTGTCCAGTCCGTTTACCAGCTTTTTAGCCCAGCACTTTGACCAGATTAACGACTATCTGGCCACGTTCTTTGACGGACAGGCGACCTCTGCCGATATCGAGCGCTACCTGTACGCGCCGCTCTCGGCTTTTACGGCCAACGCCGGCAAGCGCCACCGCCCGCTTATCTGTATGCTCGCCGCAGCCGCAGTGGGCGGTAGCTTTGAGAGCGCCCGCAGCGCCGCGGCAGCCATCGAGCATTTCCAGTCGGGCGCGCTGATCCACGACGACATCGCCGACAACGGACAGCTTCGTCGAGGCAAGCCCTGCATGCACCTTACCGAGGGCACGGGGCTTGCCATCAATTGTGGCGACCTGGCGCTCACCATGGTCACCAAGACGGTTCTCGACGACCCCACGCTGGAGTCCGACGTGAAGCTGCGCGTGCTCCACGAGCTTACCGAGATGATCGTCCGTACCATCGAGGGTCAAGCGCTCGACCTAGGTTGGGTCCGTGACGGGCGCTTTGATATCTCGGTTGATGACTACCTGGACATGGCGACGCACAAGACCGCGTTTTACAGCGGAGCCACGCCGCTTGCCGCCGGAGCCATTATCGGCGGCGGCAACGATGAGCAAATCGAAGCGCTGCGCGCCTTTGGCCTGCACACGGGCCTTGCCTTTCAGATTCAGGACGACCTGCTCAACCTTGTCGGCACTAAGGAAGCCGCCAACAAGGACTTCCGCACCGACATCACCGAGGGCAAGCGCACGCTTGTCGCCGTACACGCCCTCTCTGATGAGCACCACCACGACGAGGTCGAGGCGATTCTTTCCTCGGGCACCGATGATCCCGCGCAGCTCGCACGCGCCGTGGAGATCTTCCAAGAGGCCGGCTCTATCGATTACGCCCACACTTACGCGCTCGACCTGACCGCTAAGGCCAAAGCGGCCATCGAGAACGTTGAGCTTGATCCGCACGCACGCGAGCTGTTCCTCTCCATGGCAGATTTCTTTGTGGAGCGCCTTAACTAGCGGGGGTAATAAAACCTGTCAGCAGCGTATTTGGGTACAACTTGCTACACTGTTGAGTGCATGTTTATGCATCCCTTTGCGTTGTCTATCCGACACACGCTCAAATAGTACGAATGGTACGCCGAAAGGGGTTCGTTCATGGAACCTATTACAACGGGCATGCAGGGAGCAGCCGTCGAGGACGTCCAGTCCCGCCTTCTGCAGCTCGGCTATACAATCGATGACGCCGAGGTCTCCGACAAGCGCTTTGGCACCACCACCGAGCAGGCTGTTGGCACCTTTAGGCTCGATAGCGGCCTTGCCGCTGGCTGTGCCGTCGATATCCCCTGTTGGAGCGCCCTGGTAGACGCCTCGTATAAGCTGGGCGACCGCACGCTCTATCTGCGCATGCCCAATTTCCATGGCGCCGACGTTCAGGCCCTGCAGCGAGCGCTCAACGTTTTGGGCTTTGCCTGCGGTGAGGACGACGGCTATTTTGGCCCGCACACCGAGGCCGCTCTGCAGCAATTCCAGGAAAATGTCGGCCTGTTTGCCGACGGCATGGCCTTCCAGGACACCTACGCCTACATCAACCGCCTGCACCATGTGTGGGAGGGCAAGCCCTCGGTCACCGAAGCCGAGTCCCGCATCGGTTTTGCTCGCGCCGCCAACGTGCTCGAGCGCTTCCAGATTGCCGTTATCGGCGAGGACCCCATCGCGCGCAGTGTTGCGTCGCGCATGTGGAATATCGCCACGGCAACGACCGACAACAGCGGCATGATGCTCTGCGACTCCGAGGTCCCAACCGACGTTGACCTGGTGCTCGAAATCGCAAGCGACGAGCTGCCCGCCGACGCCGCACCGCGCGCCACGATTGCCCTCGCCGAGTGCCACAACCTGGCCCAGCGCATCCGCACTGCCAATGTCGCCGCGCAGCAGAAGCCGGCACGCATTCGCATTGAGCTAACGGGCATGACGCGCTACAACGGCACCTTCACGGCCAGCGACGCGCAGACACTCGCCGTACGCCTGCTCGATGGCGTTTGCGATGCCCTCGCAGATTAGGTAAACTAAACGAGTTGCTTTTGGGCAACACCACACATTGGGACGTAGTTCAACGGTAGAACTCCGGTTTTTGGTGCCGGCTGTTGGGGGTTCGAATCCCTCCGTCCCAGCCAAAGAAACCAGCCTCTCGAACGCATAGCCGATCGGGAGGTTTTTCTTGTGGGCAAGCGGAGGGATTCGAACCCGCAAGGGTGCGGAGCTGAGGAAACGCGAAGCGTTTTCCAGCGCAGTACGCAAGAAGCGAAGCGACGCAGCGGAACGCGGCCGCCGACCAGGCGGACGCGGAATCCCTCCGTCCCAGCCATTAAAATTGAACGCCCTGAGCCCATAACGGCCCAGGGCGCTTTCTTGTGGGCAAGCGGAGGGATTCGAGAACCCGCAAGGGTGCGGAGCTGAGGAAACGCGAAGGCGCCCCAAGCCCATTAGGACCAAGAGCGCCTAACATCAAGAAAATATCAGCCCCGTTCCGAAAAGCGAGCCGCATGCAACAACCAGGTAACCACAGGCCCCGGGAGAGCGGGGACACCGGCTTAGGTTTATCGCGAGTTCCGCACGAACAGGAGGCCACTTAATGTGGCCTCCGTCGTGAGCAGGACTGTAGAGCAGGAAACCTAAGCCGGTGTCCCCACTCTCCCGGGGCCGAACGCCCTAGTTGTTGAGCATGCGGTCGAAGCTTCCCGAGTCGCCATCCCGATAGTCTGCGGTCATCAGAATCTCCTGCGGAATGCGCCCGCCCTCGCGCAGCACGTTGCGGAACTGCACGCGCGTGACCATGGGCAGATCCTTGATCGTCGCTGCCAGGTTCTGCGGCACGCCCTGGTTGGCAGCCGCGGGCTCGCACTCGCCGCCGGCCTTCACGCGACGCTTATGCTCGGCGAGCATGGCGCGGTACATGCCGGCATGCAGGCGAATCTCAACCACATTGGCATTGCGAGCCTGCTCGACGATGCGCGCGCCCTCGCGGTCGATATCGCCCACATAATAGACGTAGTTAAAGCGATAGCCAATCTCGGCCAGATAATCATCCAGTGCGTGCGAGACGCTCGCCTTGCAGCCGCCGCCAAAAATCACGCCGCCCACCTTGGTACCAAAGAGCTTGGCATGTTTGCGTCCGCGCAGGAGCTTGACGATCTCGTCATAGGTATCCAGGTTCTCGACCATAATGAACGGCTTGTCGGCACCCAGCGTAAAGAAGCCCGTAAAGTGCACGGGGCGATTGGGGGCGACCTTGATCGCCTGCATGCTGATGCCCTTTTCGGTCATACGTCTGATCAGGCGCTCACCGTGCTTGCCGTCAAAAGCCTTCTCGTCGTTAAAGATCTGGTAGGCACGCTGGCGGCGCGAGGCAACCGGCGTATCGGCACCTCGGTTCTGCTCGATCCAAGCCTGGATGATTGCGATTTCCTCGGCAATCTTGCGGTTGGACATCTCGTTGTGCTGAGTGCGCTGCGGAGCCTTTTTGCCGTCCTTGCCCTCGACCTTTACGATCTGTGTCTGTTGCTCCTTGATCTTAGAGAGCGCCGTAGGCGTAGGGACAACTTTGAGCAGCTGCCTGCCTAAAACGCGGGCAAGGGCAAACGCCGAGACCTCGCCGTGGACTGCCGACTTGAGCTGCTGGTCAGCAGTATCTGCTGCGGTAGACTCCGGCTTCTTCTGAGACTTGCGCTTAGAATCGCCTTGGGAATTGCGCTCGCGCTTCGGCATAGGCGCCTGCTTCTGCGGACGATCGGACTTGCTCTCCTTCGCCGCCTGGCGCTTAGGCTGCCCCGAAGAAACCTCGACCTTCGCATCCTCGTCCTGCGGCGTGGTCTTCTCGGCTGCAGTCTCGGCATGGGAACTGCGGCCCCCACGATGGCGACGGCGGCGAGGCTTGCTCGACGCGCCCTGCTCCGCCTGCTCATCAGTAGGCTGCTGGCCCTTGGCCTCGGCATCAACCTCAAGCTGCGGCTCAACAGGCTTTTGCTCGCGAGCCGCCGGCTCAACGGCCTTCTCGTCCTGGGTGGTCGAAACCGACTCGCCCTTCTCCTGATGCTTTACGGGATACGCGCGTCCCGCAAAACCGCGGCCGGGACGACACGAACCTGGAGCCTTCTTGGCAGACTCTTCAACATCGTCTGCAACCTCAGAAGACTCTTCAACCTCACGCACGGCATCCTGCTGTGCAGCCTTAAAGTGAGCACCGCGACGGCGCTTGGGCTCTTGGGCCTCCACGGGCTTTTGCTCCTTCGTGGGCTTCTGCGACTCGGCAGCAACCTCGATCTCAACAGCCTCAGCATCCGTCTCACCCTTTTGAGCAACGGCGCGACGGAAGCGCTCCTGCTGGGCGCGGCGCTGCGCATCGCGCTTGCCACCCCCGCCAAAACCGCCGCGTCCTGCCTTGGCCGTAAAGGCACGCACGACGTTCTCATCGAGCAACTCATCGGTATCGACATGCTCACGCGGAGCAGTTTCTTCCACAGCAGGCACGCCAGCGGAATCCTCGACGACAAAATCCTCGACGGACTCGGCAGGCTGCTCCTGGGCATCACGGATCTCGGCATTGATGGTATAGAACGCCGGGCGCCCGTTAATGCCACTACCCTCGATCTTGGTCACGATATTTGCCGCGATAAGTTCATCGCGCATCGCCTTGGTGTCACATTCCTTATCGACGGAGCGGAAAATTTGCGCCAGCGCACTCGACTTAATCTTGAGCGCCTTGCGGCAGAGCAGGTCGTAGGCAACCAGCTTGGCACGCTCGGCAGAAAGCGACGTCTGGCTGCTCAGACGTTCAGCCAGGGCATCGACATTATTTTGGTTATCGGAATATACCGTCTTGGCCACGGGGCCCCTTTCATATGTACACATATACGTCTATATGGTACAACGCGCGCCCTTATCCACGCAAAACATCTGCGAGAACACTCGAGCGTCACCCGCTTTTGCATGAAAAAAGGACCGAGCCCGCGAAGTCGCGAACCCGGTCTTTCCGAGTCATATGGATGAGAGATTCAACCCGTCCGACCGACTAGGCCTTGACGGCCTCGGCATCGGCAGGAGCCTCAGCGGCAGCAGCGCGGCCGTACTCGGCCTTGCCCATCTCGGACCACTCGGGCTCCTCGTCGGGCATGGAGCCAGCCTCCTTGCCGAAGAACTCCTTGAGGCAGTTAACGGCGACGATGAGACCCAGGACCATCAGCAGGACGGCGAAGACGAGCTGCAGGCCCTTGGTGGCGGCGACGGAGACGGCGGCCGTGGTGGCAGTAGCCGGGATGGTACCGAAGAAACCGTAGGCCTGGACGGCGGTCATGCAGCCCATGGCGCTCTGGACCAGCGAGGTGAAGGTGCAGCAGAGCAGGAAGGCGACAGGCACGTAGAGCATCCAGCCCTTGCGGCCGGTGCACTTGCAGAACACGGCGAGGGTGATCATGGTCATGCCGCCGAGCAGCTGGTTGGAAGCACCAAAGAGCGGCCAGATGTTGGCATAGCCACCAAAAGCGAGGGCGAGACCGGGAAGCAGGGTGACGACCGTGGCGAACCAGGGGTTGCCGAGGACCTTCATGTAGCCGGCCTTGGACTCGATGGCCAGGGCGTCGTTGGTCTGGGCAAAGAACTCGGAGAACGAAGTGCGGGCGATGCGGGCGACGGCGTCGAGCGAGGTCAGGGCCAGAGCGGAGACGTTCATGGTCATAAAGACGGTAGCGAGCGTGCCGTCAACACCGAAGGCCTGCATACCGCGGGAGATGCCAGCGGCGAAGATCTGGAACGGGGTGGAAGCGACACCGGCGTTGAGGGCGCCGGTACCGGCGGTGTTCATGTCGGAGAACATGATGCCGGCGACGATGATGGCAAGGATGCCGACGAAGGACTCGACGATCATGGCGCCGTAACCGACCTTGACGGCGTCCTGCTCCTTCTCGACCTGCTTAGAAGAGGTGCCGGAAGAAACGAGGCTGTGGAAACCGGAGAGAGCACCGCAAGCGACGGAGACGAACAGGACCGGGAACATCATGCCGGAGGCAGTGGAGAAGCCGGTGAAGACCGGAGCGGTGATAGTGGCCTGACCGTTGACGCCCAGGACGACGATGCCGAGGACAGCGCAGACGATCATGACGATCATCATGATGGAAGTGAGGTAGTCACGCGGGGTCTTGAGCATCTGGATGGGCATAGCGCCAGCGAAGACCAGGTAGACCATGACGACGGCGAACCACTGGAACTTATCCAGGTAGACCGGGAACTGCATGCCGACGGCGAACATGAGAACCATGAGGACAACGCCGGTGACGAACTCGGCAGCGCCGGTGAGGTTGAACTTCTTCTGGGCCCAACCAAAGGCGATAGCGACGAAGGTGAACAGGATGGAGATGGTACCAGCGCAGCCGGCGGCATAGGACTTGGTGAAGTCGATGGCACCGGTATCAGCACCAGAAGCGTCAACGGCCGGGGTGAACATGAACGTCTTGCAGACCATGTCGGTGAAAGCGGCGATGACGATGATGCAGAACAGCCAGCAGAACAGCAGGAACAGGCGACGGCCGGTCTTGCCGATGTACTTCTCGATGAGCTGAGCCAGGGACTTGCCGTTGTTCTTCATCGAGGCGTACAGGGCACCAAAGTCGTGGACGGCGCCAAAGAAGATGCCGCCGACGAGGACCCAGAGCACGACAGGCAGCCAGCCAAAGGCCATGGCGACGATCGTACCCGTGACAGGGCCAGCACCGCAGATCGAGCTGAACTGGTGCGAGAACGCGGTGAAGGCGGAGACGGGCGAGAAGCTGTTGCCGTCCTTCATGCGCTTGGCCGGCGTGAGGGCCTCTTTGTCAACGCCCCACTTGTTGGCCAGCCAGCGGCCGTAGCCCAGATAGCCGCAGGCGAGCACCGCCGCGGCCACAACCATGAGCAAAACTCCGTTCATTACATTTCCTCCTCTAAAAAGAACTTCCTAGACATAAAAAATGAGGGCCGTCGGTTGCGCTCGACGGCCCTCATCTTCATCAGCCGCCCGTTATCGTACGGGCTAGCTGTATGTGCTAACCCGCATCAGATAATTACTACGCTGATAATGTTTAGCTGATGCGTGAACATGTCTAAGAAATCCTCTTCAATCATGATGCGAACGATCCGTGCGTGTTCACATCCCCCAGTGGTTGAAAAGGAGTATGAAACTTTAGTTACCTAAAGTCAACGCAAATTTGTAATGAATTTTCAACTTTTTTGGATTTCTCGGTATAAAACGCCACTGACCTCGGACTTTACCCCACGACAGTTTTTGCATGAGAGATGCCCCTCGGGAGCGGGCGGGCGTATACAAGGTTTCCTGCTCTACAGTCCTGCTCGCACGGAGAGCACATTAAGTGCTCTCCGGCTCGTGCGGAACTCGCGATAAACCTTGTATACGCCCGCCCGCTCCCGAGGGGCTCCCATCCCAAATGCGGAGCAAAGCTCCGCACACCAACTTTTTCTTTCAGCTAAAGAACGCTGGAAATTCGACGCTGGCTTGTTAACCTTGCTGGACGTTGTCGACGCCAAACCAGCCCAGAAGCTATATCGATACAGAAAGGTCCCCGGACGGAGGGGCCGGATATAAGGTTTATCGCGAGTTCCGCACGCAAAGAAGGCCACTTAATGTGGCCTTCGTCTTGCGCAGGACTGTAGAGCAGGAAACCTTATATCCGGCCCCTCCGTCCGGGGACTGCGCCGTACCAGCTACAGCGTCATGTTCGGATCGGCGTCGACGTCGAACGGCGAGATTTCACCTCGGTCGAATTTACGGCGGGCGACCTCCGCGATCATGGCTGCGTTATCGGTACAGGCAGACAAGGGCGGCACCGTTACGCGAATCCCCTGACGTCCAAGCTTCTTGATCATCATCTCGCGCAGATGCGGGTTGGCCGAGACGCCGCCACCGATGCAGTATTCCTTGCATCCGGTAGCGTGCAATGCGTTTTTGGCCTTCTTGTACTGCACGTCAAAGACAGCTGCCTCAAACGAAGCCGCCAGATCGGGCAGGTGAATCGTGCGCCCGGCCTTGGTCTCCTGTTCAATGTAGAGCGTCACAGCCGTTTTAAGACCCGAAAGCGAGAAACGATAATCTCCCCTGCTGTTAAGCGCGCGAGGAAAATCGATCGCGCGGGAATTGCCCGTCTCGGCCAGCTTGGAGATGATGGGGCCACCGGGATAGCCCAGACCCAACGCCTTGGCTACCTTGTCGAAGGCCTCGCCCACAGCATCGTCGAGTGTCTCACCAAGCACCTCGTAGTCGCCCCATGCCTTCACGTGCACGAGCATGGTGTGCCCACCCGAGACAAGCGTGAAGATAAACGGCGGTTTGAGGTCGGGTTGCGCCAGCAGGTTGGCAAACAGATGACCCTCAAGATGATTGACGCACACGAGCGGCTTGCCGGCAGCGTAGGCAAAGCCCTTGGCGAAGGCGACGCCAACCACGAGCGCGCCCACCAGGCCCGGACCCTGTGTCACGCCCACGGCGGCAAGCTCGCTGGGAGCAATGGCTCCACCCTCAAGGCCAAGCGATGCTGCGGCATCCTCGAGCGCCGCATCCACGACACTCACAATCACCTCAACGTGTTTGCGCGAGGCGATCTCGGGCACCACGCCGCCAAAGCGAGCATGAAAATCAATCTGTGTCGACACCTGGTTGGCCAGCATATTGCCATCCGCATCGATAATCGCCACGGCCGTCTCGTCGCAGGAACTCTCGATAGCGAGCACTAGGCGGCGGCGCTCAATTTCGGCACGCTCCCCCTCGGAGCGCCCAGGCGCAGGCAGCGGCCATACGCGCTGCTCTGCCGCCGTCGGCTCGGGCGAAGCATTGTCGACCGGAAGTACCAGGGGCAGCGGAGCCGTCATGACGATGGCATCCTTGCCGGCACCATAGTAGCCGCGGCGACGACCAGCCTCGGTAAAGCCCAGAGCGTTATAGAGCGCAATCGCTCCCTCGTTGCCGTCCTCGACCTCGAGCGAAGCCGTGGTGCAGCCGAGCATCTGGGCATCATAGCTCACGTGCGACAGCAGCTTGCGGGCAATGCCCTCACGGCGATGTGCCGGGTCGACGGCGACATCCAGAATCTGCACATCACCGTCCACGACCATACCGCCGGCAAGGCCCAGCAGCTTGCCGTCGTCGTGTGCCACCCACCAACTACGCGGTGCAGCGACGTCCTCGCTCAGTTCGGACAGGAACATGCCCGGCGTCCACGCCTCGTGTCCGGCACCTTCAAAGCAGGCAGCCTCCAGCGCGCTCGCGCCCTCGGCATCCGCCGCGCCCATGGGACGGAACTGCAGATGACGACCGGCGAGCTCATCGGCAACGCCCGTAATTTCGCTCTGCGCACTCTCGGCAAGACCAAGACGCTTGCGCTCGTTTTCCTCGGCATCCGAAAGGCGCGTGTAAATCGGCAGGACACGGGCCGGATCGCCGTCACCCGCAGCGTGCGCGAGCAGCAAGCCCTCGCCCGAAGGCCACCACAGGTTGCGCTCCACGCAGCGGGCGGTCTCGTCCTCACCCAGCAGCTTGCCATAGCGCACGAGACCGTCGCCGGTCAGCTGAACCTGGTCCCAGTCTGCTGCTTGGCGCCACTCATCGAGCGCCACGGCGGCCTTGACCACGTGTTCGCGCTCAAATTGACGCTCGGGACCCTCATCGACCAGCATATACAGCGCCGGATATACCTCACCGCGCATAGCATCGGCCAAGATACCAAGCTTGCCGCGCACGCCAGCCTTCCACACCGTCCAAGCGCAAGCGTCGAGCGTCGACACGCCCAGCAGCGGAACATTGGCACCACGCGCGAGGCCCTTGGCAGTGGAGATGCCGATGCGCACGCCCGTAAAGGACCCCGGGCCGCGGCCGACCACATAGCAACCAACATCGCTGCGATCCAGACCGGCTTGAGCCAGCACGCCATCAACGGTATTCACGAGCTCAACGTTGGCGTGACGGCGACACATGTGGTCGCCACTCACGAGCTTCGTCTCGCCCGTCTGCCCATCAATCCAGCTTGCCGCGCAGGCAAGCATGTCGGTCGAGGTATCGAGCGCCACCACCAGCGCGTTGTCGTTATGCAAGCTCATCTTGTACAGCCTTATCAATCAAATGGGAAAGCTCCATTGCGCGGTCACCGTGCGCCTCAAGCGTTATCGTTCGCACATCGCTGTCGCCCTCATCACGCTTGAGCGTCACCGAAAGATACTCATCCGTCAGCTCGTCCTGGAATTGTTCGCCCCATTCCAGCAGGCAAGCACCCTCATAGCCCAGCACATCGAAAATGCCCGTATCCTCGAGCTCGTAGGCATGCTCCAGGCGGTATAGATCAAAGTGAAACAGCGGAATACGACCTTGATCGTGAACGGCCATGAGCGCAAACGTAGGACTCGTAACCATATGCCCATCGCCCAGCCCGCGCGAGACGCCCTTGGTAAAGTGAGTTTTGCCCACTCCCAGGCCACCGGTCAGGATGAGCACATCGCCGTCCTCAAGACACGGTGCAATTAGCTCGCCAAAGTACTCCGTATCGGCAGCGCAAGTCGTTTTGTAAGTACCTACCCCCAGGCGCTCCAGGGACATATATGCTCCTTATTATTCCGAGGCGTCCTCTGGTGCGGGATGTCGCTCCAGATAATCGCCCAGCATCTTAAAGTCTTCCTCCAGCAGCTCCTGCCACGCCGGATTGCGCAGCGCTGCTGCCGGATGAAAAGTGGGCATTACTACAAAATGCCCCATCTGGTGGAACCTGCCGCGCAGCTTAGTAATGCCAATCTCGGTCTTAAGCACAAAGTGCGTCGCGGGGTTGCCGAGCGTCACGATAATATCAGGCCAGATGCTTCGAATCTGCTCACGCAAAAACGGCGAGCAAGCCAGCACTTCCTCGGGACGCGGATTGCGGTTTCCCGGCGGGCGGCACTTAAGCACGTTGGCAATGTAGACGTCTTCGCGTTTGAGCCCCGCCAGCGACAAAATGCCGTTGAGGTCCTCGCCTGCCGCCCCCACAAAGGGCTCGCCCTGCAAATCCTCATTGCGGCCCGGCGCCTCACCAATAAACATCACGCGAGCGCGGGGGTTTCCCACGCCAAACACGATATTGTGACGCGACTGGTAGAGCTGGCAGAGGTGACAATCGCCCAGAACGGCCTCAATTTCCTCGAGTGCGACCTCACGTGGCGCCTGATGGGTATGGCCGGGGATGTGCATGACGCCCATAGTGGCTCCTACACGTAGATCTTGTCGAGACGCATGCCAAAGCCGCAGGCGACCTCGTAGTTAATCGTTCCGCGCAGTCGGGCCATCTCGTCCATAGTGATCTCGGCATCGCCATCGCGGCCGACAATGATCATCTCGTCACCATACTCGGCCTCGGGAATCTCGTGTGCCGGGTTGGACTGAATGGCGACCATAAACTGGTCCATGCAGATATTGCCAACCTGATGCACGCGCTCGCCGCGATACAGCACATCCATACGATTGGAAAGCGTACGCGATAGGCCATCGGCATAACCGATCGGCAGCGTGCAGATCTGAACGCGCGTACGCGGTACGCGGTAGGTAAAACCGTAGCCCACGCCCTCACCCATCGCAGGGTGTGCCACGCGCGTCACACGCGCATGGACGCTCATAACGGGATCAAGCTGCATCACGCGGCCACTCAGCTCGCACGGCTGCATGCCATACAAGCCAACGCCGGCGCGGATCATATCAAAATGCATCGAGGGGTCGAGCATCGAGGACGGCGTGTTGGCGCAGTGCACGATACCGCACTCAAAACCCGCATCCTTAATGGCCTGAACGGCCTCGGTAAAGCGCTGACACTGCAGCTTGTAGTCCCAGCCCGAAGGTTCATCGGCCGTGGCGAAGTGCGTAAATACGCCGTCGCACTGAATACCGCGATGGAAATTTATACCGCGGATAAAGTCGAGCACCTGCGTGTAGTGAACGCCGATACGATTCATGCCCGTCTCGATGGCGAGATGATACTTGCCCACTTTGCCCGCCGCGACGGCACATTCGCCATACGCAAGAGCAAAGTCAGACGTATAGACCGAGGGCATGATATCAAACTCGAGCAACGTCGGAATGGCCTCGATAGGTGGCTCGCTTAGGATGAGGATGGGTTTCGTAATCCCGCCCTGTCGGAGCTCAACGCCCTCGTTAACCGTCGCCACGGCAAACATGTCGGCACCGGCCGAATACATGATCTTGGCGCACTCAACAGCTCCATGACCATAAGCATCGGCCTTGACCACGCAGCACAGGCGCTGACGTGGATTCAGCAAGTTCTTATAGGCCCTCGTGTTGCGACGGAGCGCCCCGCGGTCGATCTCGACCCAGGACCAGCGCGTCAAATCGGCTTTATTCATGATTAGTCATCCGACCCTTCGTCCATGATTCCCAGATCTTCGAGCGCATCCTTTGCCGCCAGTTCCATGGCAGGACCGATCAAGTCGATAAGATCGGTCGCGATGACGCTCTTCTCACCATACTCCGTCGCCGCGGCAAAACCGGCGTAGCTGTGAAGTGCGACGGCGTACGAATACAGCAACTCCCAACGATCCATCTCGTCGCGCATGGTGGCAAGCGTGCCGGCCAAAATACCCGCGAGAACATCACCCGAACCGGCAGTTGCCAGAGAAGCCGGACCCGAGAGCGGCAGCAGCACACGCTCAACGCCACAGATAGCCGTCGTCGGCCCCTTGGCAATGACCACCAGATTGTCGGAGCCTGCAGCCCAGACAACCTTCTGCGCGGCCGCAATCGCGGTACCAAGGTCGTTCACCTCGTCACCGGCAACCAGACGCGAAAGCTCACGATAGTGCGGCGTCATAACCAACGGCTGCTCGCGACGATACATCTCGGGATTACTATCAATACCGTCAATGGCAATCTTAGCAAGGCAGTTGAGTGCATCGGCGTCCAAAATAAGCGGCACATCAAGCTCGAGCAAGCCCGAAACCACCTGCATAGCGCCGGCAGATGTCGTCATACCGGGACCGCACAGTACACAGCTGTACTTCTTTGCAATCTCGCACACAGTCATGCGCGCAGCGGCGCCAAAGGAGCCGCGGGAATCAGACGGAATAGCAAAGACGGGAATCGAAGGAAGTGCCATGCGAATAAGATTGGCGCAGGCGTCAGGAGCCGCGACTGCCACGTAACCAGCACCCGCGCGAGCTGCAGACTTGGCCGCCATAATGGCAGCACCAGGATATTGCGCAGATCCGGCGACAATAAGCACAGAGCCACGGGAATACTTATCGATATTCGTAGGTAGTGGAGCAAAGTAATCAACTAAGTCACCGGGCTCGACAATCTCGGCGGCGTGGTCGACATCATCGATGACCTCGTCAAGACGGTCGTAAAGATTGCCGCAGATCAAATCGCCAGCATACTCAGGGCCATCAGCGCTATACAGACCAATCTTGGGCGCAATCATCGTCACCGTATGCTCGGCACGAATGCAGTCGTCATCAACAACGCCAGTCTCGGCATTCAGGCCCGAGGGGACATCAATGGATACGACACAATCGGCGCATTCATTGACCGTAGGAATCCAGATGGAGAACGGCGCACGCAGATTCCCGTGGAAACCGGTACCAAAAATGGCATCAACAACAACATCGGCCTTATCGATCAAAACCTCGAGTTCGTCACGCGAGGGGCCGACACAAACGTGCACATCGCGGCCGGCAGTACGACGAGCAACATGACGTGCCAGAGCAGCAGGAATCTCATCCGGCTCAACCGGAGAAACGATATCGACGTCCACACCCTTATGGCTCAGAATATCGGCGGCAACCCAACCGTCGCCGCCATTATTACCAAAACCGACCAGAACGAGAACCCGATCGGGATTGAGCTTCAAGACCTCGTTGGCGGCAAACTCACCCGCTAGCTCCATAAGCTCGGCCTTCGAAGTCCCTTCGCGTTCGATGATGTCCTCGAGACGAACGACTTCTTCGGTACTCAAAACCGGTTTCATCTATGCTCCTAGCGTATCTTGCGAAGCATCGCCCAGGTGCTCCGTCAATGCTGAATTCTGCAGCTGCTCAAGCTCATCTAAAACAGAGCGAGCCTCTTTAAATGTCTGCGCTACGCGTTTCTTGGTACTCACCTTTTCCTCTTTTGGCTTAGGCCGAGCATCTTCGGTAATCGCGATTGCATTCGCAACGGCTAAGTCTCCTGTAAGCGTAATGGAAAGAGCGACCTCAACAACACCCAGCTCTTGAGCGATCTCGAGAGCACGGCCCGAAAGCAGCGCCTTCGGTTTGCCGAGTTTATCACGCGTAACCGAAACATCCTTGCGACCAACGCCTTGACTAAAACCCGTGCCGAGAGCTTTAAGTACCGCCTCGCGCGAAGCAAAGCGGCTGGCATAGTGAGCAGCGGGACGCGATGATGCATCACAATACGCACGCTCTTCTTCGGTAAACACACGCCGAGCAAACGACGGCGTCTTTTCAAGAATTGATTTCATACGGGAAATCTCGACGATATCAACGCCGATACCAGCTTCAGCCATGTTCACCTCCATATCGCACAGACTAAGTTATTGTAGCCCGTTCACAGAAGATGCGACAAACGAGGGTTATAAAACACAGCTACTATGTGAGACAAAAGCCCGTAAACGCAAAAAAGGGGGAGGCCGCGAGGCCTCCCCCTTCTCAGTTCAAGCGTACGGCTCGGTGCCGTCCACCGGTCAGCGGCGCCCTGGCCTCCCACGGGCTGACCCCGCAGTACTCTCGGCGCGATGGGGCTTAGCTTCCG
>DBFBAP010000029.1:0-165346 GCA_048245415.1 Collinsella sp.
CCTCCCCCCTCCCCAACTTTGTCCAAAAAGTTCGCAGTTGTTGACTAGTGTTACCGTAAAATAACATCACTTACATATACACGGAGTGTTGGCTTGGCGCCGCTTCTGGGCCTTGGCGCCCACCTTATCGAGAGGCACCGCTATGAAACGAGTCTTTCACCGCTCGCTCTGCGCAGCTCTTTGCGTATCCATGCTTAGCGCAACAATACCTGTGAGGACTATAGCGGGAGAAGAACAGCGGCTGGAAAACACCCTAGAGCAGTTTGATACTGGCGCAGCGGACAATTCGGGCGGCAGCATGACAGGCGACATCGATACAAGCGAGATCGGCAATGAGTCCATCAAAAATGATTCCGATCTTGCGAATCAAATTTCACATCAGGCGGAACCTCAGGTTTCCCTAGCCTCCGACATTTCGCCTGATTCGGAACAAGCCACAAAGGTCGCAATAAATGGATATCAGCACAGCGATAGCGCCACCAGCGGCAGTGTCACCCTTACCGTCGAATGAAACGATCCGGTACTTGGACAGCCAATGACCTTCCATGTAAGCGCAACCGGTGGCAGTGGCAGCTATCTTTTCCGCATGGATGCGCCCTCTTATTCCAACCCCAATGAGTATGCCTACGAGTCGGTCGCCGACCCAAGCCGCGGAGAGTTGACAAAGTACACCAACACGTGCGTTAGCCACGACTTTACGTTCACGACGACGGCTACCGGATCATATAACTTCCGCTTTTACCTCATGGATAAGGCATCGGGTGTTTACTATTTGCGCACTAACACATATATCCAGGTTGCAGATGATGCGTATCCCAGCGTTGCGAGCATTGTTGGTGAGGCGGTGTCACAAGCCAAGCAAAAGACAAATGGTACTGAATTCGAAATGGCTCTCTATCTTCATGACTGGCTTCTCGATCAACTTGAATACGACAATTCGCTCAAGTGGTCCTCGGCAGAAAGCGCTCTTACGAGGGGGGCTTGGGACGTGTCAAGCCTATGAATCAGCGTATGCGAAACTTCTTTCCGCTGCAGGTATAGAATGCGCCGAAACCCGCGATACCTATGATGGGCATACGTGGAATGCGGTTAAGCTAGATGACGAATGGTATCAGGTTGACTGCACCTGGTACGATACGTCCGATAACTTCTACGGCGATTTAGATCAGCGTCATTTGTACTGCTGCCTCACCGACGAGCTCATGGCAATCGCGCATCCGGGGCATGAAAATATTTATACCGCCGACAGCTACGCTACACGTTCTCCCAGTCTTAAAGATAACTACTTTATACGTAATGGTAAGGCTGATGAGTGGGCCGCAGGTATGTCGAACGAATTCAGAAACACCTTGACGTTCGCGATGAGGGCTTCTCTATCGATGCCGACAACCAGTCCTTCCCGCCCAGCATCAGCGGCATCCAGAACGGCATTATCGTCTGCGCCATGAATCAACGCGAGTGGAAGGTAGGCGACACCAAGGCCTACCTCACCGCCGCTTCCAACGTCACCATGACATCAAGCAACAAGTGGACCGCAAAGTATGACTTCAAAAGCACATACCAAGGTGAGGCAGCAAAACCGGAACAAATCGTCCCCGACGGCGAGTACGAGATAGAAAAAGCCGGGTCGAGCATGACGATGCTAGACATCTCGGGCTGTTCGCCGGAGAACGGAGCGAACGCCCAGCTCTGGAAGCGCAACGGGTCCGGAGCTGGGCGCTTCAGACTCACCTATGACAGCAGGTTCGGCGCGTACAAGATCGTTTGCTCCGGGACCGGCCTAGCACTCGACGTGAAGAGCGCCAACTTCTCCTCGGGGGCTAACGTCCAGCAGTTTTCCAGGTACGGCACCGCCGCCCAGAGATGGGTAATAGAGGCACGCGAGGACGGCGCATACGCGATAGATTCAGCGGGCAACCCCAGCCTGGCCCTCAACGCGAAATGGGTCTCCACTTCGGACGACACAAACGTGCGCATCTTCACGGCAAGCGGAGCCTCCGCGCAGGGCTGGAAGCTAGTGTCTATAGCAAATAAAACTGATAAGGTTAGATTAGACAAATCAACCCTAATCAATGAAATAAGGATTTAACGGGTAAGATAGCGCGTGTTACTTTACCCGCTCCAAGTAGCGTGAATCGCGTCAGCCATCTGGATATGGAGCCCTACCTTTCCGGTCCAAGTGCCCGGCTGCCATGGCGAGCAGGCGGTTCCGCCATTCGGAGATGGTCTTGTTGTTGACGCCGCACAGCTCGGCCTCGTACTCAACTGGGGCGCGAGGAGCTTGGACGTGAAGAAGAGCATCCCGACACGGGCGGCTTGCGGAGCGCTCAAGAGCAATGCCCATTAGAGAGACGAATCTTCTCACTCATGAGCGGCAGTTTCTTTGTCGACATCCTCGCCGAACAACGGGAGCTCGTCGGCGGAGCGACCCGTCGCGAGCATCTCGAGGGGTCTCTCCTTTCATATCCATCTGTTCCATTCACCCGAGTGTCAACCGAAGGAATTGTCGATAAATATAGATTCGGGTGAGCATTCGGGCATATTCTCTATTTGGCTGAAGAGCATAGCATTCGGGGGCCATGCGACCGCCGAATCATAAACTGCTATTTAAACTGTTAGAAAAAAGATCTATCCAACCATTGATTCAATAGCTTTGACGATATCGCTATCGATTTCTGAATCGAATTTGCGCGCGAACATCATTCTTGAATTCCTGATGAGTTCTAAGTCTGCAATTCCCGACACACGGGGTGACTCATCCGCACCCCAATCGATAAGCCGCATTATCGCATCATCCCTTTGAGCGCCGGGGGCTCGAAAGCATCTAAATCTACTCCCCGCATCCCAAACCTCAGTTTGCAGGAAGATTCCATTGCCGCACATAGTATCCCAGAAAACCGAACGTATCGACGAGGCATTCTTGACAAGGTAACGAGCGAGACCAACGGTGATTGAAAACCAGTTGTCAACTTTCATCAATTCCAAGTCTCTAGCAGGCTTCCTAAAACACTGCAAAAGACTCGATAGAAGGCCATCCATCTTTCGTAAGAAAACCTGAGATTTGCTTATCCCGAAAGTATTCTAGATTACATGCTCACCGATTCTTCTCCGATAGTCCCTGTTGTGGTTTTCGAAGCGAATGGACGCTTTATTTCCACAAGAGTCAAAGAATGAGTGAATCTGGTCCTGACTTTAAATAGAAAGATCTTGACCGCTCAAAAGGTGAGAATAGGAATAGTGTCCCTTTGCAACTGCGGAGTTGAGAAAGCTGAGTTCACAGGCGATTTGCGAATACGCGCCCCAAGTGACTCTGATACGAGGAATTAAAAAGATCCCCGTCTTACTGACAGAAGCCAACAAGCGATTTTCTTTCCATCCGCTGTTTTGCATCCATATGGATGAAGATGCCGTTTCGTTCATCATCGAGGGCTCTCATCAGGGTGTGAAGAACCTCATTGTCCTTATGAGCCATAACAAGGAAAGCGTGTTTGTCTCCAGTCGCATCGGAGCGAGTTGGCATTGGTATTCAAACTTCCATATGTCTACCACTCGCGAGGTTTATACTCGCCTTCCTCGGCAACGATATAAGGTGAAGGCTGCTTATGTTCAATAATTCGCGGTTTATCGAGAACAACCGTCGAGTTATCGGGTACGTCTTGGAACACAACGCAGTTTGCTCCGATCTTGACGTTATTACCAACGCGAATTCCTCCGAAAATCTTGGCGCCGGGACCGATGAAGACATTATCACCAATAACGGGAGCTTTCCCTCTGCTGCGTCCTATAGTTACTTGGTGAAAGATGGTCACATTTCGCCCTATGGTTGCCCCCCCCCGCAATAACTATACCGTTGATGCCGTGCGCAGTGATATTGGGTGGCGCCAAAAAATTCTCGCACACGCATGAAGCATCGTCGCTCCATCCAGGCATGATATCCGCACAGCTCCTGCGCATCTCGTGGTGAACATACAACGAATAATAAGTTTTGCGGATACCCCGGGCACTTCCGGTAAGAAGGGCGTGTCGCCTTCTCCAAAACTTATCGTCATCGTACCTTCCGAAAACCATATTTCTGAAGCCATGCCAAATCGTCTTTGCGCCCATCAGCATCCCCCGGGATTATTGAGTGAGCGGAGAACACAAAGCGTTCTTGATATGCCTTCGGAGATACCCATGCGCGCAGACCAACCAAGTTCGTTACGTGCCTTGTTTCCATCCATCAGCGCAAGCGTGGCCTTAGAGTACCCTGCCGCCTCCTGAGCGTCAGGAAATTTGAATACAACTTTAACACCACTGGCTTTAGCTACAAGTCCCGCAAGATCCTTCAACATTACATCGGATCCCCTATCTGCGAGGTTGTAGGCTTCCCCGTCGATACCAAGGAGCAGTATATGAAGCAGACCAGACACGGCGTCTGCGACGTGCAGGTAAGAGAACTTCTGCGTCCCCTCGCTCTTGAGCACAACGTCCTCGCCGGCAAGCGAGCGATGCAGGAACTGGGAGAGTGCCTTGGAATCATCGGGCAGTAGTGTGGGCCCGTAGACGCGCGCGATGCGCGCGATAACGGCCTCGACCCCCTTCTGCGAACGGTAAGCTTGACACATAGCCTCGCCCAGTCGTTTTGATTCGTTATAGCAGGCGCGAAGAGTGTTGCAGTCGATGTTCCCGCAGTACTTTTCATCATAACGTTCCACGTCACCGCGGTTCTGGCCATAAATCTCGACCGATGAGGCAAAGAGTAGCCTAGCACCGCATTCGGCTGAATAGCTTAGGAGATTCTGTAAGCCGTCCACGTTGGCTCGGATGGTGCCGATGGGATCGGTAGCGTACTGGCGCGGGTGAGTGGAGCTCGCTAGGTGCAAAACGTAGTCCGCGGGGGCGGCAGGGCTGTAACCTATCGCAGCAACGGAGCCCTCCTCAAACGAGAAGTGGTCTCGACCGAAGTACGGCAGTCTCGAGCGCGCTTTCTCGATGTTGCGCCCCAAAGCGATGACGCTACACCGCGCCCCATCAATGTCGTTCTTGCGCATCAGAACGTCGACGAGGAAGGTCCCGATCAAACCGGTCGCACCGGAGATGACGACCGTTTTATTCTCGAGCTTCTCCCATGGCAGGGGAAGCGAGCAAACTTTGTCAACGTCGGCGATATACTCTGGGCATTTGAGCCTATTCATCGCGGGCATCCCTCTCCGTCGCCCATGCGCGGAAGAACTCGAGGTTTTCCGGCGTGGTGAGCTTGATGTTGCGGTCCGACCCGACGGCGAAGTTGAGCCTCACGCCCAGCTGGACCATCATTGTGTTCGTGTAGTTGGAGCCGTCGATTCCGACACCTTTCTCAAAAGCCTCGTGATATTTGGAGTCGAGGAGCCCAAAACGGTAGGCCTGCGGTGTAGACACACGACGAAGCGTCTCGCGGGGGATGTACTGCGTAGTGGTGGCGGAATCCTTCTTGTCCACAAGGAAAATCTGCTCGTTGTAAGGCATGCTTGTGACGGCGTTGCCGCGCTCCTTAGCCACGCGGACGACGTCGGTGATAACCTCTGGGTCGAGCATGGGGCGCACGCCGTCGTGAACGATGCAAATGTCATCTTCGGCAAGCACACCCTCAAAGTTGTACACGCCGTTGCGGATAGACTCCTGACCAGAGGCACCGCCTTTGACTACCCACTTCAGCTTGTCAATTTTGTACTGCCTTGCATAGGCGCGTAAGACCTGCTCCCAGCCGGCTAGGCATACGACCTCAATGGCATCCACAAGCGGGTGCTCCTGAAAAGCCTCGAGAGTGTAGACGATGACGGGCTTCTCGCCAACATTGATGAACTGTTTGGGGATCTCTTGCCCCATACGCGAGCCTACACCGCCCGCGATGATGATTGCCACGTTCATGAATTATTTTCCTTCCCCGGAATTTACCTTCCATACCTTCATCCCATGAGTGACCCGCTGGTCCTCAGGCGGAAGCCGCATATAGTCGCCGTAGAGCCCCCTTAGGTACGCGTCCCAGTGCGGACACGCCTTGAAAGTACGACTCTCGAACTCCATATCGATCAAGTTGTCGAAGTCCTCGGTGGGAAAACCTGGCTTATCAGGCTTGTAGGGCCCCCAAACAACATCCCCCGCTTCATGCGTATCTCCGAACTGAAGACCACGAGCCCTCTCCCCTAGCTCGGAAAACTGCTTTTCCGCAGGAAACAACGCCCTATGAATCGGAAATAGGACATGTTTTGCGACCTTTTTCAACGGATTTGAAGTAGATGTTTTGATGTTTACGTATGACCGCAATGCCCTAAAGAATGTCTTTTCCTGAGCCGCCATTAGGGTCGCTTTCTCAGTATTTTCGTCAGGCATGGCATCAGCGGGAAAAATGTCGATCCAGAGAAACTCTTCGATCACCTCTTCTAAGTGCGGTTCCTGCGCCCTCCATGAAGGGTTGGTCAGTTTCATGAAGGGATAGATGTACCCCTTGCGTCCAGGAATATTGGCAGTCAACCCAGCAGGCACCCACTCGGGATGTGATGCAAGTTCATCGAAATCAGGCCTGGGCATAATGACGTCGATATCGTCATCCCAAGGAATGAATCCTCTGTGTCTCACGGCACCTAGAAGCGTGCCGCCATCAAGTGAATAACGAAGCCCATGCTCGTTTGTCATCCTGTCAAAATCGACGAGCATAGCAAGCAAGAGTTTTTGAATTTCCATTGTGGGAAGGTACTGCATCATTACTCCTTAGGATTCTTATGAAAGTCTGTCTTCGACCGCGCCGCGCGCCAGAGCATGAAAACTCTTATTAGCAACAACAAGGCATCGCAACCCCAGCGAGCAACACAGATAACATCAAGGGTTATCAACCCGGCAAGGTAAAGTGCCAGAAGCGAGACCACATTAACGATCCCAGTGAATAACGTCGAGACGGTCAGCTCCTTTACATGCCCCATGGCGCCCAGAACCGGCCAGCCAATCAGAATTCCGTAAAATGAGAAGATAAAGATCGGCGAGATCATCCACATAACATGGGCACCGCCAACGTACTCGGGTCCTCCGAGGACGAGCATGATAGGCTTAGAGAGAGCGCAATACGCAACGATACCTAGGACGAGAACAGGCAACGCAACCAGCGCCAACTTTCGTGCGAACCCGAAGTCTCTGTTTTTGATCATATGGGGGTAAAGGCTGTTAGCAATAGGCGTGTAGAGCGACTGCACGGCATTCACAGTCGTGAGCGTAAGCGACCAAAAGGCGATGTCCGTCTTGCTTGTGATCGCTAACCCGATAATCACCGTTGTGAATCCAGAGAAAAGAGAGGAGCTGACGTTCGAAACGCAATAGATAGCGGAGACGCGTAGTTCCTCGAAGCTCTCCTTAAAGGTGGGCCTTGCTATACCGACGCCGAACATGCGCTTCTGGGCGCGATAGCTCCATGCGATGTCGACGATCTCCGACAGTACGTCAGCTACGGCAACGAGGATAAGGTCCCCCGGCCCGCGTACGAGAAGGATCGTAAGCGCGACCTGCACCCCCTTGGATGCGAAATATCGGGTCGTCAAAGGCCCCATACGCTCATTTCCCTGAAAGATGAAGTCGGGCAGCACTGTGCGACCTGCCGTTGCAAAGAACGCCCAGATGACGTAGACCGTATTCTCGGCCATAATAGGAATAAAGCGTGTTACTGCCATGACACAGAAGAAAAGGCCGCAGAGCAACATGAGGCGTGCGACCGTTATCGCCCCCACGAGGCGGGAGAGAGCCGCGGTATCCTCCTTGAGATCAACCACCTTCTTGGTTCCAGAGAGCGTAAAGCCGAAATCAGCGATGGTTTGGACCACGCCCATGAAAGAGAGAACATAGGCGTAAACGGCATAGCCCTCAGTCCCGAGGATGCGAGTGAGATAGGGAATAAGCAGCAGCGGAAAGAGATACTTGAGTATCTGAAGGCCATACTGCCAAAGCGTGTTTTTGTAGAATGTACTGTGCTTCACCGGCAGCATCCTCCATTCAAGACGAAGGAGGCGTAAGCCAGTCTATTAAAAAAGAATCGACGGATAGAAAACCGCATATTTCGCAACTCCAATGTAGTTAAAGGAGGGAACAAAATCTCTCAACGCAAGGAGGCAGACGAGAGCGGCGACGACAAATAAACAAAGGTCCAAAAGAAGGGGCCATCGTTGCTCGGACAGTGCCTTTCTTTCCTCATTGTTGAGGCACAAAGTTGATCCAATAAGCAAGGGAATGTAGATGAGCCTGTTCCCGACATTGACCAAGGTCGCTTCCATAGCAAAAACGCAGAAGCTCATCACGAGCATGACGGGAAACCGATAGTCGTCCTGGCTCGTCAAGAACGTCCGCAAGAGAAGCATCCCCAGAAGTATCATAGATAACACATGACCTGCGACAGCGAGGCTGTCCTTGGCCTGCTGTTGATCCCATCCGGTCCCCTCCGTATAAACGCTCGCTTTCCTAATCGCGTCCCCAACCAAAGGTAAGCCGTCAAGTACATGTGACGTAATCAAGAATGTGGCGGCAGAAGCAACTGCTGCTAAGGCGAGTGCGCAGATAAGAGCCCCGCTCTTTGGATTTTTCGCAATAAAGGGCTGGAGGATGAACAGGGCGAAGGCAACCACCATCGACGTGTGAATCCCACACGCCAGCAGAATCAACAATAATGAGAGAATGGAATCCTTAACGCCATAGGAACGTCGGATGTAGAATGCGGTCGCGCACAAAATGCAACCCAAAGTCGATCTCATGTAGGCAACGATGGCCTGCATATGAACAGCGAGAACGACGAAAATGAATAGTGCGATAAAAGCTACAGTATCAGTTCTCTCGCGAGCACAGGCGTCCATTACCACCCATGAGGTCAGACCAAATCCCACAAAAGACCCACTTACCTGCAGTAGAGCGAGATTGCCGCTATTCCCAACAAGCCAACACCAAACGTTCCAAACAATAAGGCCATCATGGTCGGCGTTTGAGCTGGACAGCACAGACAAGAAGTCCTTGCCGGTGTAAAACTGGCACTCAGCCATCCACCGCGTCACGTCTACGGGGTGCCGATACTCAATCCCCGAAGTGATTAATGCCATGGAAACCGCTATGCCAAATGCACATGACGCTGCCATTTTCCTAGAGGGATTCCCAGCGAACAAGATAGTCGATAGGCAAAGCGCTAGCACGGGCGAAAAGAAAGCAGTGACAGTGATGAGTACTGCGATACCAAAAGCGCTGTCACCTCCACACGAGATCTCCAACCCACCTGTGCCCAGACCGATCCCTGTCGTTTTCGTCATCGCGCCGTTCTCCTGACAAGCGGTGTAGTTGCACGGCAGCAGAGAAGGCACCAATACGCTAGAATGTCCGATTTCCTTTCAAGAAAATCAAAGAAGACCCGCTGTTCAAGTCTCAAGGATTTGCGGTGCGTAATTGCAGATGCATACAGAGAAGTGTTCCTGAACTCCTGAAACTGTCGCTGATACCACTTCACACCGACGTTTTTTCGCATGTCATAGAAACCGTTAGATAGGTAGCCTGCAAGTGCAGTCTCGGCAAAATCGTGCCCCGTCCATTTGGCATCCCACTCAAGTGCCTGCCGATAGACGGCTTCTTTGACCACGGCATACTGGGTAATCCGACCTTCACAGTAATTGGCCGTGATGCTGCTCGCGTTATGACGGTAAAAATACAAAGGCTCCCGAATACATGCCGCACTTCTCATGCTGTTGAGAAGGAAAAGACTCTGTAGTTGATCTTCTCCAAGCTGCAGCTTTCCATAACGCGAATAATCGGAATCAACATCTACGCACGACCTTCGAGCGATTTTGGTCACCATATTAGGGATATATCCATCGAGGAACGCAGAGCGCACATCGTTGAGGCTTTCTCCGCTATAGAAACGCTCTTCGCCTGGCATTCCTCCGGGGAGCAAGGAATTGAAAGTTGGAGATTCGCTAAGACCGATTAGCACGACATCAGGATTAAATTCGTCAATAATTCCAGAGACAGCATCCATCGCCTGAATCGCAAGCCCGTCATCGCCGTCGACATGCCAGAAATAATCACCATTAGCGGCTTTAATTCCGGCGCGCCGAGCTTGAAGCAGCCCCTTGTTTTCCTGCTTGATTATATGAACGGGAACATCTGCCTCCGAGGCAAAGCGTTCATAGATAGCAGCGCTGCCGTCAGTCGAGCCGTCGTCGACGATGACGACCTCGTAGTCAGAGTAGTCCTGGCGTGCGATGCTTGCCAGACAGTCTTCAAGGTAATCCTCAACGTTGTAAACTGGAACTATTACCGAAAATCTCACCTTATCAACCCTTTGCTCATGTGTTTTATCCAATCGCCTTACCCGAAACTACGGCGTAAAGAGCGTAGAAGGCGTTGTGCACCTTTGGGGAAATCGCAAAAAGCGTGCACCGCAGTCTCCAGGTGCGGGACGCCAACGGGCTCCGCGAGGCCCGACCCGCAAGCATGCGAGCACGCCTCAAGTAGGCCCGCCCTTCAGACATGTCGCCAAAGCCATCGAGATCGACCCGCATGGCAACGCGCAGCGTGCAGTACGCACGGAAACACTCGAACTCGTCGGCAAGGCTGCTCCCGGAAGCCTGTCTCACGGCTTCGATAGTCGCATCCATGTCCCGCACGTGTTTGGGGCCCTGCCTCTTGAATGTGGTGATGGAGCCGGGCCTCGTCACATACGCATAGAAGGGAGCATCAGTGACGACAACGGTGTCCAGTTGGGAAAAAATAGACGAAATAACACCCATGTCCTCGAAAAGCTGCCCTTCGGGGAACTTGAGGTCGGGGATTAAAGAACGGGAATACAGCTTACCCCATGCAGATCCGCTCTCTCCCTCGAACAGTAGAAGGCGCCTTAGATGCTCTTCGCCGCTTTCTAACTTGAACGAAGCCCCATTTTGCATCTGGTAGTTCTTGAGAGGGGATGTCTTGGCGAAAGACCCTGCAACAAGAGGCGCTTTGTATTTCAGGGCGGCTTCAACCATAAGCTCAACGGTTCGCGGGTCGATAAGGTCATCTCCATCGACATACATGAGGTAATCGCCGCGGCATCGCTGCGTGCCATAGTTACGGGCGGAGGAAAGCCCCCCGTTCTCCTTGTGATGAATCTCGACACGCGGATCGTCCCCAACGGCGTCTTCAATCAAATCGATAGTGTCATCGGTGCAGCCGTCATCCACGATAAGGATCTCGATGTTCGAATAGGTCTGATCGAGCAGCGAGCTCACGCAGGGAGGCGCGAACGTCCCCACGTTATACATGGGAACGATAATGCTGACCAGTGGGCCATAAACTTCAGAAGCCATTTATCTACGCCCTCCGAAGAAGAATTCGATAGATCAGAGACCTCAGTGAATTGGGCATAAGGCAGACCAGTGCGTGTGGCACATATGAGCAGACATAGTCACGCTCGGTGAAATAGCCGCGCTCTACCTGCGCCCTCTTGAAGGCCCTTGCGTACTTGAGGTACCGGACCCCGCCCCTGCGGGCGTAGAAATCCTCGCTCACGCGCATGGCAACTAAGGGCTCACCCAAATTGTCCGCACGGCAGCCGCACGCGAGCATTCTGTTGAAGAGGTCCCAGTCCTCAAAATAGAGGAAGTCTGAACTGTAGTTGCCCGCTTCCATCACCTTTGACTTTCTAAACGTCATGGGAGGGTGACGAAAGGGATTGCGTCTCTTGGAGTAGGCAAGGATTGCATCTAAGCCTTTAGGTAGTTCGGTTGTGGCTACGGGCTTGTCGGGCGAATCAATGAACTCGGAAACATCGCTGCCGACCATGTCGAGACCGCCATCTAGGGCGGCGAGCTGCTTCTCCATGCGGTCGGGTCGGGCAACGTCATCGGTGTCCATGCGAGCGACAATCTCGTTGGAGCAGGCGAGCATGCCCTGCTGCAGCGCATATCCGAGACCGCGGTTCTTAGCGTACGAAACGAAGTTGAACAATTTGGGGTGTGCGGAGTCATAATCCAGAAGCACGGCTTCCAGTTCGTCCGTCAATGGACCATCTTTGACCATGACAATTTCAGTCGGCGGCACGGTCTGAGCAAGCATGCTGTCAATCGACTCTTTAAGGTACTCTGGGCGCTCCTTAGCATACAGGCTCATAAGTACGGTATAGGCAGGGTATTGCTTTATTATTATCCCCTCCTCATCGCCTTGAACGTTTTGACGAACACGCGGGCGTCAAGTCCAAGCGACTGATGACGAACGTAGAAGAGTTCACGGGCCTGTCGCTGACCACTCCCCCAAGTCGAGTCATTACGATCCGTTGCGGCCCACCAGCCAGTAATGCCCGGCTTACAAGCAAGAACTTCGTCGCGAGCGTCACCGTACTCGTAGGTTTCTTCGAGCGTCACAGGCCTTGGTCCAATAACGGATAAATCCCCTATAAGAACGTTGATGAACTGCGGCAATTCGTCGAGCGAAGTGTGACGTAGAAAACGACCAACGCGCGTAATGCGAGGGTCATCGTCAACCTTTTGTTCGCGCTGCCATTGCGCTAACTGCTCGGGAGTCATGTACTTCTCACATTCACGATGGTGGAGACGAGGGGGATCGAACCCCTGACCTCTTGACTGCCAGTCAAGCGCTCTCCCAGCTGAGCTACGCCCCCGTGACGAGGAGATACTATAGGGGAAGACTTTCTTTGATGCAAGGACTTTTTTGGGTTGAATCTCTTACTTACGGGTTTTCCTGGGACGGTGGATAGAAATAATCACTCTTCGAGCGCTTATTTCTATCCACCGTCCCGATAAAACCCTGATGCGATAGACCTCACTTGTAGAGGTAAGCGATGGCGGTGCCGGTGTGGACTTGGATCGTGGCTGTTGACCTGACGACATTGCTGATGCCCGTGTCGGCCAGCAGACCCAGTGGGCTGTGATCCAGTTCCCACTCTAGACCGTGTTCGCTTACCTTGGTGTTGGGGGCAATGGCGATGATGGAGAACGTCTTGCCTTTGGAACCTTCGATGGTCCACGATTCGCCTGCGCGAAGGATGCGAGCGACCACCTTGTCCTCGGCTATCCAGACTGGAGCGTCCTCGTAGCCTGCAAGCAGCCCCAGTACGGAAAGTGCCATGTCCGGACGGCCGCCCGTAGCACAGGTTGCCACAACCTCGGCACCTGGCCAGCGACGGCGGACGGAATCGAGCGCCAGAGCCAGATCTGTATAGTCCTTGTAGGGGTCGTGGCGTTCAACTTCAAAGTCGGTGGCGGCATCGACCAACGCACGACCCGCATCACTCACCGTGTCGGCATCCCCCACATATACGTCGCAGCTCAAGCCGGCGCCCAGCAGCGCGTCGAGCCCGCGGTCCACGGCGACAACGTGGTCGCACTCCCCTGCTAGCCTATGCAACAGATCCGCGCTCGCCACCACGGGCGATCCGCAGACCATTAATACCTTGCAAGCCACGGCCCTCGCCTAGCCCTCAAACGAAAGCACGCGGGCCAGTTCCAGCTCCTCGTAGCTGTCGATAAAGATATCGCAGTTGGCGCGCACGTCTTCGCGCTTCATGCGGCCGTGCGGGTCATAGATGCCCACGCGCTTAAAGCCTGCGGTGCCAGAGCTCTTAAGGCCAAAGACTGCGTCCTCAAACACCCACGCGCGCTCAAACTTGCACCCATGGCGCTCCTCAAGGCGGCGCAGCGCCAGCTCGTACACATCGGGGAACTGTTTGGAGCGTCCTGCCTCGCCCGTCGTGGTAACAAACTCCATGTAAGCGTCGAGCCCGGCACCGGCGAGCGCAGACTGCACCAGCTCGGCCGGCGTGGACGTGGCCACGCCCATAGCGATGCCCGCTGCCTTCGCCTGCTCCAAAAATGCAAGCAGGCCCTCGCGCGGCGGCACCTTGGAGTAGCCATCGATCAGGATGTCGCTAAGCTCGCGATACAGCTCCTCGCCATTCGCGCCAATGCCCCACGTGTCGTGGTAGGCCTGGCACTCGTCCTCGAGCGACAAATGCTCAAACTGTGCAAAATCATCGACCGTCACGTCAACTCCGTGGCGGTGCAATAATTCGGGCTGAGCATAGGCCCAAACGGGGGTGCTATTAACCAGTGTGCCGTCGCAATCGAAAATAAAAGCAACCTTGGGAGCGGCGGTATGGGACATAAACGAACCTTTCGATATCAAATGGTAAACATCCTGCTAAAAACGTTTTACCAAACGTCAGCCAAACAATTTTGAAACCCAAATTGGTAAAACTGTCAAGAGTTTTACCACGTCAAATCTGCCAGTGGTATAAACATGTCGCTTACCGATTAAACGCCCCCGCAAATCCGCTTTCGTCCATAAAACTAACGCACAAGTGTTATCGTAGTTTCTGCCGAAAGTTCCACCGAGCACGCGAGGTGGAACGAATCACAGAAACTTCGCCGTCCCTTCGATTCGTGCAGCCTTGGACCTTTCGCATCTAGTCACCAAGGCAACACGCTGCCGCGTCATGATGGGATCAAACGTGAGCGATACAAAGCTAAAGCCAACGGCTAAAAAGCCCGCAACCCGCAAACCGGCTCCGCACACACCGGAGCTCTCCAAGGACGATGTCTACCTGTTTGGCATTGGAATGTGGGAGCGCAGCTGGGAAAAGATGGGCGCGCATCCCGACACGCAGCAGCGCACGCGCGGCTGGCGCTTTTGCGTTTGGGCGCCCGACGTAAAGAGTGTCCATGTCATTGGTGAATTTAACGACTGGGATGAGCAGGCCAACCCGCTGGTGCCCGTGCATACGAGCGCTATTTGGGAAGGCTTTATTCCTGGCGCCGAGCAGGGTCAGCTCTATAAATATCTTATTGAGACCAACGAGGGTGAAAAGCTCTACAAGGCCGATCCGTATGCCTTTAAGGCCGAGTGCCCTCCGGGTACCGCGAGCGTGCTGTGGACCCTCGATGGCTACAAGTGGAACGACGCCGCGTGGCTCAAGCGCCGCGCCAGCCACAACCACATGTCGCAGCCGCTCAACATCTACGAGGTGCATATTGGCTCGTGGAAGCGCCACGGCGACACGCCACAGGGCGAGCCCGACGAGTACGGCAACTACCCCGGCCCCATGGATCCTTTCCCCGCGCAGCGCGGCGAGTTCTACACCTACGACGACTTGTCGGTGGAGCTCGTGGACTACGTGCGCGACATGGGCTACACGCATATCGAGGTCATGCCGCTCATGGAGCACCCCTTCGATGGCTCCTGGGGCTACCAGACGACCGGCTACTATGCCGCCACGTCGCGCTACGGCAACCCGCAGCAGCTCATGCACTTTATCGATGCGTGTCACGAGGCGGGCATCGGCGTGATCATGGACTGGGTGCCCGGCGGCTTTTGTGCCGACTCCCACGGCCTTGCCACCTTTAACGGCCACATGCTGTTTGAGCACGAGATTCACCCCAACTGGGGCACGCACAAGTTTGACTTCGCTCGCGGCGAGGTCCGCTCCTTCCTGGTCTCCAACGTGCTGTATTGGCTCGAGAACTTCCATGTGGACGGCATTCGCATGGACGGCGTGTCCAGTATGCTGTACCTCAACTTTGGCATCGACGATCCGGGTCAAAAGAAGTTCAACAAGTACGGTACCGAGGAGGACCTGGACGCCAGCACGTTCATTCGCCAGGTCAACTGCGCCGTTGAGGCTCACTTCCCCGACGTGATGATGATGGCCGAGGAGTCCACCGCGTGGCCGCTCGTGACCTACCCGCCGCAGGACGGCGGCCTGGGCTTCCACTACAAGTGGGACATGGGCTGGATGAACGATACCCTGCACTACATGCAGACCGATTTTCCGTGGCGCCCCGGCAACCACGGGCTGCTCACGTTCTCCATCATGTATGCCTTTACCGAGAACTTTATCTGCCCGCTGAGCCACGACGAGGTCGTGCACGGCAAGTGCTCGCTCATCGGCCGCATGCCGGGCGACTGGTGGCGCCAGTTTGCCGGCCTGCGCACGCTGGCTTTCTACCAGATGACGCACCCCGGTGCCAAGCTCAACTTTATGGGCAACGAGATCGGCCAGTTTATTGAATGGCGCTACTACGAGTCCATCCAGTGGTTCTTGACCGAGGAGTACGAGACTCACCGTCATCATCAAGCGTTTATCAAGGCGCTCAACCACCTGTACACTGCCGAGCCTGCCCTGTACGAGCGCGGCTACACCGACGACGGCTTTACCTGGATCGACGCGGACAACTCCAAGCAGTCCATCGTGAGCTTTGTGCGTCAGGGCGAGGACGTCGATGACGATCTGGTAATCCTGATCAACTTTGACCCGGCAAGCTACGAGAGCTTCCGTGTGGGCGTGCCGCGCGAGGGTGACTGGGAGGTCATCTTTGATTCCGACCGTCCCGAGTTTGGCGGCAGCGGATATGCCGGTGAGGAGCCCTACACCTGCTCGAGCGAGCCTTATCCCTGGAACGGGCAGATGGACTCTATCGAGATGAAGGTGCCCGGCCTGGCAGGCGTGGTGCTTAAACGCCGCGGTCCCAGTAGCTACAAGCCGCCGGTGGTCGAGAAGCCCAAGAAGGCGACACGCAAGCGCACGTCCTCGGTGAAGCCCAAGACCGCAGCTGCTAAGAAGGCTCCGGCCAAGGCGAAGGCTGTCAAGGCTTCGGCCAAGTCCACCACGGCCAAAAAGGCAGCCACTAAAAAGGCTGCTCCCAAGGCCAAGGCAGCCGCTGCTAAGGCTCCTGCCAAGAAACCGTAACAAAGCCGTTACAGCTGTAATCACCCGCCCCGCGGGGGCGTAGGATACAAGTCATAACCGTTCCGGGAGAAACATCCCCGGGGGAAAGGAACGTATGAATAAGATCTTCGACAACAAGCAGGAGTTTACCGAGCTCTATCGCGATGCTGTCATGAGCATCAGTGGCAAGAGCGTCGAGGCCGCCAGCGACCTCGACCGCTTTAACGCCCTGGCCAAGCTCGTGGCCGAGAAGGCCCGCACCGTTGCCACCAAGAGCGACGCCCGCGCCACCGCCGAGGGCAAGAAGCGCGTGTACTACTTCTCGATCGAGTTTTTGATCGGCCGCCTGCTCGACAACTACCTGCTCAACTTTGGCGTGCGCGACATGGTCGCCGAGGCGCTCGACGACATGGGCTTCGACCTTTCCGTCATCGAAAACCAGGAACCCGATCCGGCGCTGGGCAACGGTGGCCTGGGCCGTCTGGCCGCATGCTTCCTGGATTCCATGGCAGCCGAGGGCATCGCCGGCTACGGCAACGGCATGCGCTACCGTTACGGCCTGTTTAAGCAGGAGATCGTCAACGGCAGCCAGGTCGAGGCCACCGACGAGTGGCTCACCCACGGCTATCCCTGGGAGGTCCGCCGTCAGGACAAGGCCGTGACTATTAAGTTTGGTGGCCATGTTGAGGGCTTTGAGGAGAACGGTCGCACGTTCTACCGCACGGTGGACACGCAGGACATCCTGGCCGTCCCTTATGACATCCCCGTCGTGGGCTATGCCGGCGAGACTGTCAACAAGCTGCGCGTCTGGGCTGCCGAGCCGGTCGAGGAGCACTTTGACCTTGAGGCCTTCAACCGCGGCGACTATGCCCTGGCCGACGCCGAGCGCGCCGAGGCCGAGGCCATCAGCGCCATCCTCTACCCCAACGACGCCGGCGAGCACGGCCGCCTGCTGCGCCTGAAGCAGGAGTACCTGTTTGTCTCGGCCGGCATCTACAGCCTGCTCGACACCTTTGAGAAGGAGCACGGCGCTAACTGGAAGCTGCTGCCGCAGTTTGTGGCCATCCATACCAACGACACGCACCCCGCCATGTGCGGCCCCGAGCTCATGCGCATCCTCATCGACGAGAAGAAGCTCGAGTGGGATGACGCCTGGAACATCGTGACGCAGGTCGTGAGCTACACCAACCACACTATCCTGCCCGAGGCTCTGGAGAAGTGGCCCATCGGCACGTTCTCCAAGCTCCTCCCCCGCGTGTACCAGATCATCGACGAGATCAGCCGTCGTTGGCACGAGTCATTCGACACCACGCAGGAGGGCTGGCAGGAGCGCCTGCGCCAGACCGCCATTTTGTGGGACGGCGAGATTCGCATGGCCAACCTGTCCGTAATCTGTAGCCACAGCGTCAACGGCGTTGCCAAGATCCACTCCGACATCATCAAGAACATCGTGCTCAAGGACTTCTATGCCCTGACGCCCGAGAAGTTTAACAACAAGACCAACGGCATCTCGCACCGTCGCTTCTTTGCCGAGGCCAACCCCACCTACGCCAAGCTCGTCACCGAGGCCATTGGCGACGGCTGGCTGAAGGACGCCTTTGAGCTGGAAAAGCTCAAGGAGTTTAAGGACGACACCGAGTTCCTGAAGGCCGTGGGTGCCTCCAAGCGCGCCAACAAGGAGCGCCTGGCCGCCTACGTCAAGGCCGAGACCGGTCTGGTCATCGACCCCAACACCGTCTTCGATGTTCAGGTGAAGCGCTTCCATGCCTACAAGCGCCAGCTCATGAACATCATGAAGGTGATGGACATCTACAACCGTCGCATCGCCGATCCCAACTTCCACGTGACGCCGACGACCTTCATCTTTAGCGGCAAGGCCGCCTCGAGCTACACCTTCGCCAAGGAGACCATCCGCCTCATTAACTCCGTGGCCGACGTCATCAACAACGACCCGCGCGTCAACGAGGTCATGAAGGTCTGTTTTATCCCCAACTTCCGCGTAAGCAACGCACAGCTCATCTACCCCGCTGCCGAGATCTCGGAGCAGATCTCCACGGCCGGCAAGGAGGCCTCGGGCACGTCCAACATGAAGCTCATGATGAACGGCGCCATTACGCTGGGCACCCTCGACGGCGCCAACATCGAGATCGCCGACCTGGCCGGCCGCGAGAACGAGGCCATCTTTGGCCTGACCGCTCCCGAGGTCGAGCAGCTCTGGGCATCCAACAGCTACTTTGCGTGGGATACTCTTAACGGCGACCGCGACCGTCTGGGCCGCGTGATGGACGAGCTCAAGGACAACACCTTTGCGGGTCTTTCGGGCAACTTCGAGAGCATCTACAACGAGCTCATGAACAACAACGACCCCGATCTGGTCATGGCAGACTTCCGCAGCTACGTGGATGCATGGGAGAAGCTCACGAACAGCTACGGCGACCAGGAGACTTGGAACCGCAAGGCGCTGCTCAACACCGCCTCCTCCGGTTGGTTCTCGAGCGACCGCACCATTCGCGAGTACCGCGACGAGATCTGGCACGCATAAAGGCGCGCGAGCTCCCTTATGCCAGCACAGCATTACTCGACGGGCGCGACTGAGCGCCGCGCCCGTCGCTAATGGGTTTAAGAACATCGATGACAGAAGGAGAAATCGATGAGTAAGAAAGAATGCATCGCGATGCTCCTCGCAGGAGGACAGGGCAGCCGATTGGGGGCACTCACCCAAAAGATCGCTAAGCCGGCGGTTAGCTTTGGTGGCAAGTTCCGCATTATCGACTTTTCGCTGTCCAACTGCTCCAACTCGGGCATCGACACGGTGGGCGTTCTGACGCAGTATCGCCCCTACCTGCTGCATGCCTATGTGGGCTCCGGCGAGGCATGGGATCTGGACAGCCGCGACGGCGGCGTGTCGATCCTGCCGCCATACGAGACGCAGACCGGCGGTGCCTGGTATGCGGGCACGGCCGACGCCATTACGCAGAACCTCGACTACATTAAGGCCAACGACCCCAAGTACGTCCTGATTCTTTCGGGCGATCACCTGTATCGCATGGATTACCGCAAGATGCTCAAGACGCACATTGAGAACAACGCCGATCTCACGGTGAGCGTTATGCCCGTGCCGTGGGAGGAGGCCAGCCGCTTTGGCATCCTGACCACCGACCCCGAGGACGGCCGCATCACCAAGTTTACCGAGAAGCCCGATAAGCCCGATTCGAACCTCGCATCCATGGGCATCTACATCTTCTCGGCCGACGTGCTGATCGAGGCGCTCGAGGCGGACGCCCTGGACCAGCGCTCGAGCCACGACTTTGGCAAGGACATCATCCCCAAGTTGCTCGGCGAGGGCAAGCGCCTGTACAGCTACGAGTTCCACGGCTTTTGGAAGGACGTCGGCACCATCGCCAGCTTCCACGAGACCTCGATGGACCTGCTGGGCAACAACCCCGAGTTCGATCTGTTTGACAAGAACTTCCCCATCATGTCCAACATCACCACGCGTCCGCCGCACTACATTGGCCCGGACGGCCGCCTGGACGACTGCCTGGTCTCCAACGGCTGCAAGATCTACGGCACCGCTCGCCACTCGATCCTTTCGACCGATGTCATCATCGAGGAGCGCGCCGTGGTCGAGGACTCCGTGCTGCTGCCGGGTGCGCACGTTAAGAGCGGCGCGCACATCTGCCGCGCTATTTTGGGCGAGAACTCCACGGTCGAAGAGGGCGTGAAGCTCGGCTCTGTCGATACCACCAAGGATACGGCCGTCGTTGGAAATGACGTCGTTATCGGGAAGGGGGAATGATCCGATGATCAATCGCAAGGCCATCGGTTATATCACCGCTAACTACTCTTCGACCTACGGCAGCGTACTGCTCAAGGACCGCCCCATCGCGTCCGTTCCGTTTTTGGGCCGCTACCGCCTGATCGACTTCCCGCTGTCCAACATGATGAATGCCGGCATTAAGACCGTCGGCGTCGTCATGCCGGGCAACTACCGCTCGCTGATCGATCACGTGGGCTCGGGCAAGGACTGGGGCCTGGACCGCAAGAAGGGCGGCCTGTTCATGGTGCCCGGCAACGCGTACGGCACCACCAAGGGCGGCATGCGCTTCCTGCTGCGCGACATCATCTCCAACAAGACGCTGTTCCAGCGCTCGGACAAGCCCTATGTCGTGATGATGGGCACCAACATCATCTTTAACATGGACCTCAACACCATCATTGACGCGCACGAGAACTCCGGCGCCCAGATGACCGTGGTGTACTGCAAGGCCACGCGCAATGTTGATGACGAGACCAAGCTCGAGATTAACGAGAACGGCCGCCTGACGGGCGTGAGCGCCGGCGTCGTATACGGCGACAACGCCTCTATGGACTGCTGCATCGTCAACCGCGAGACGCTACTCGAGATTATCGACCACTACCAGGCCGCCGACTATCTGGACCTGCTCGAGGCACTCCAGGGCGACTTTGGCAACATCGACGTGTGCAGCTACGAGTACAAGGGCGAGGTCGTGGGCGTGTTTAGCGAGAAGTCGCTCTATCGCCGCAGCATGGACCTGCTCGACCAGACCGTGGCCGACCAGCTCTTCGACCCCGAGCGCCCGATCCTGACCAAGGCTCACGACGTGCCGCCTTCGCGCTATGCGACCGGCAGCCACGCGTGCAACTCGATCATCTCGGCCGGCTGCATCATCAAGGGCACCGTGCGCAACTCGATCCTGTCGCGCGGCGTCGTGGTCGAGGAAGGCGCCTCGGTGACCAACTCGATCATCAACCAGAGCTGCATTATCAAGAGCGGCGCCCGCGTTGAGAATGCCATCCTGGACAAGAACAACGTGGTCCCCACCAACACCGAGCTTCGCGGCACGCCCGAGAACATCCTGGTGCTGGGAAAGGCCCCGTTAACTCCCGATACCACCATCGTACATTAACGTAGGCGCCGCAACATCGCTCGTAACATGCAGAATAGCCGCCCGGTTAGCGCCAGGCGGCTATTCTCGAATTGCAACATGGGAGACAATATGGCAGATTCCAGCAAAAAGATGCAGATCGTGTTTGCCTCGGCCGAGTGCGCACCGTTTGTTAAGACCGGTGGCCTGGGCGACGTGGCGGGCTCGCTGCCTGCGGCGCTTGTGCGCGCCGGCGCCGAAGTCATCGTGATGGTGCCCAAGTACGCCACCATCAAGGACGAGTACAAGGCGCAGATGGAGCACTTCTCCGACTTTTACGTGAGCCTGGGCTGGCGCAACGAGTACTGCGGGCTCGAGAAGCTCGAGCGCGACGGCGTCACCTATATGTTCATCGACAACGAGCGCTACTTTGCGCGCGACTATCCGTACGGCTTCTTTGATGACGGCGAGCGCTTTGCGTTCTTCTCCAAGGCCATTACCGAGAGCCTGCAGCACCTGCCGGCCGGCTTTGAGTGCGACATCCTGCACTGCAACGACTGGCAGACGGCGCTGGCGCCCGTGTTTTTGCGCGAGTTCTACCAGGGCCTGCCGCTGTACGACCGCGTCAAGACCGTGTTCTCGATCCACAACGTGGCGTTCCAGGGCCAGTTTAGCGACACCGTGATGGAGGACATCCTGGGCGTGGCGCACATTCCGGCGGCCGCCTCGCAGCTGCGTTGCGACGCCTGCAGCATCAACTACATGCTGGGCGCGCTGCGCTATGCCGACGCCATCACCACGGTGAGCCCCACCTATGCCAACGAGATCCAGACGCCCGAGTTTGGCGAGGGCCTGGACGGCGTGCTTCGCGAACGCTCCTACGCACTGCAGGGCATCCTCAACGGCATTGACGTGGCGGGCTTTGACCCGGCGACCGACAAGCGCATTGCCGCCAACTACACGGTTGAGGACCGTGGGGGCAAGGCCGTGTGCAAGGCCAAGCTGCAGGAGGAGCTGGGACTCGAGGTTCGCGACGACCGTCCCCTCATGGTGATGGTCACGCGCCTGACGCGCCAGAAGGGCATGGACCTGGTCATGTACGCGCTCGACCGCATCCTGGCCGGCGGCGTGCAGGTGGCGGTGCTGGGCACCGGCGACCGCGACTACGAGGACGGCCTACGCTACTTCCAGGACAAGTACCCCGGCACCATGGCGGCTCGCATCGAGTTCGATCCGGCATTGTCGCAGCGCATGTATGCTGCCGCCGACATGTTCCTGATGCCTTCGAAGTTTGAGCCCTGCGGCCTGTCGCAGATCATCGCCATGCGCTACGGTACCCTGCCCATCGTGCGCGAGACCGGCGGCCTGAAGGACACCGTGATCCCGTACAACGAGTTTACCGGCGAGGGCACGGGCTTCTCGTTTAGCAACTTTAACGGCGACGAGATGGGCGATGCGGTATTCCGCGCGGCGCGTCTGTTCTGGGATAACCGCGACGCATGGAACCAGCTGGTCACGCAGGCCATGAGCCAGGACTTTAGCTGGACGCGCTCGGCCGATAAGTATCTGGACCTGTACTTCTTTATGCACCCGGAGATTGAGAGGCCGGCGGCGGTTGTCGACGAGCCAGAGGCTGTTGCTGAGCCGGTGGCCGCTGAGGAGCCCAAGGCCGAGGAGAAGCCGGATGAAGCTGAGCCCGCAAAGGCCGAGCCTGAGGTGAAGGCTGAGGTTGCTCCTGAGCCCGAGCCTGCTGCGAAGCCTGCGGCAAAGAAGACCACGACTCGCAAGACGACAGCTAAGAAGGCTACTGCGACCAAGGCGGCGGCAACCAAAACCACCGCTACCAAGACAACGACCACGCGCAAGCGCACGACCGCCGCTGCCAAGAAAGCCGCCGAAGCCGAGGCTGCTCCCGAGGTAAAGGCCAAGGTCGCTGAGGCCAAACCGGCCGCCAAGGCTCCGGCAAAGACTGCTGCCAAGAAGACGACCACGACCGCCAAGAAGACAACGGCAGCCAAGAAGACCACGGCTACGAAGTCGACGACCACCAAGGCAGCCACGACCAAGGCAGCCGCAAAGCCAGCCGCCAAAGTCGAGGAGACGCCTGCCGAGTCCAAGGCGGAGGCAACCGTCGAGGCCAAGTCCGCTGCCAAGGCCACCACGCGAAAGCGCACGACGACGGTCAAGAAGACCACGACAAAGGCCGCAACTCCCAAGGCAGAGACTAAGCCTGCTGCTGCCAAAGAGGAGCCCAAGGCCGAGGTAAAGGCTGCCCCGAAGGACGAGGCCAAGCCCGAGCCCGCCAAGGAGACTCCGGTCTCCCCCGCCGCTCCGGCAGAGAAAAAGGCTCCGACCAAGAAGACGTCCGTCCGCAAGGCAACGGCCACCCGCAAGCGCCGCTAGCCCACAGACGATTCAAAACCTCATCAAACCCTAAGTAAGGGGCGCTCCAACCGGGCGCCCCTTCTCTGTAGGTAGTTGGTAAAACGATTTTCTAGGACAACCGTTCGCCGATGGTAAACGGATGTTGTTTATACAGCCTGTGTACAACAGATATACTTACATCCTGTGCGTAAAGCCCATGGCCAGCAGGCCATGATTCTATTGAACTGGACCGTACTATGAGATTGATACACAACAGCCGTCTGCCGCAGTTTCGCACTCCGTTTGGCGCTGTGACCACAGGAACTACCCTTTCGCTCTCCGTGATTCTGGAGGATGCCGATCCCGTGCAGGCGACGCTTACGCTCCGGACCTGGGTCGATGAGATCGGTGAGTCTCGGTATCCAATGACGCACGAAGGCGACGGCATCTTTACCGTCGAGTTGGAGTGCGCCGAGCCCTGTCTTATCTGGTACAGCTTTATATGCAATATCGAGGGCCAGCCCGAGGTCCGCTTGGGCGCACCGCAGGGACGCACCGGCGGCGAGGGCGTAACCTACGACTACGCCGAGGTGCCGTCATTCCAAGTCACCGTCTACAAGCACCGCGAAGTTCGACCCGAGTGGTACGAGCGCGGCATGGTCTACCAGATCTTCCCCGATCGCTACGCCCGCGACGAGCACTGGCGCGAGCGCACGCTGACCGAAGTCGAAAAGCCGCGCAACGGAATCCAGCGCCGCATGGTCGAGGACTGGAACGAGCCGCCCGTATACGAGCGCGCCGAGGACGGCTCCATCAAGACCTGGGACTTCTACGGCGGCTCGCTCAAGGGCATCCAGGAAGACCTGCCCCGCATCGCTGAGCTGGGCTTTACAGCCATCTACCTCAACCCCATTTTTGAAGCCGCGAGCAACCACCGCTACGACACCGCAGATTACACCAAGATCGATCCGATTCTGGGCACCGAGCAGGACTTTACCGAGCTGTGCGAGGCGGCCGAGAAGCTGGGCATTTCCATCATTCTGGACGGTGTGTTCAACCACACGGGCGACGATTCGATCTACTTCAACCGCTACGGCAACTACCCCGGCGTGGGCGCGTGGCAGAGCGAGGATTCGCCGTGGCGCGATGCGTTTTATTTCCACGAGGACGGCTCGTACGACTGCTGGTGGGGCGTGGGCAATATGCCCGCCATCAATGAGAGCTCCGAACTGGTACGCGAGCGGCTCCTGGGCAAGGACGGCGTCATTCGTAAATGGCTGCGCGCCGGCGCTCACGGCTGGCGCCTGGATGTGGCCGACGAGCTTTCGGACGATTTCCTGACCGAGATCAAAAAGGCCGTACTTGCCGAAAAGCCCGACGCGCTGCTGCTCGGCGAGGTCTGGGAAGACGCCTCCAACAAGATCAGCTACGGCCATCTGCGTCGCTACCTGCAGGGCTCCGAGCTGGACTCTGCTATGGATTACCCCTTCCGCGACATGGTCATCGGCTTTTTGATGGGCTACAAAAACGCCTACCAAGCTGCCGAGGATATCGAGACCCTGCGCGAGAACTACCCGCGCGAGGCATTATCCTGCGCGCTCAATCTGCTGTCGAGCCACGACCGCCCGCGCATTATCTCGGTGCTCGGCGGCGGCCCCGACGAGTCGCAGCTGCCCGAGTGCGAGCGCAGCAAATGGCGTCTGGACGAGAACGCGATGGGCCTTGCCAAGAGCCGTTTTTGGCTCGCGACGCTCATGCAGATGACGTTCCCGGGCGTTCCCTCAATCTATTACGGTGACGAGTACGGCTTGGAGGGTCTCACCGATCCGGGCAATCGCCGCACCCTGCCGACCAAGGAAGACATGCACGACTTCGATACGTTCGCGATCGTCAAGAATGCCTCGGCCGTGCGCCGAGCGCTGCCGTTTATGATCGACGGTGAAATCAAGGCCTTCGCGCTCAATGACGAAGTACTCGCCTATACGCGCACCGGCAAAGACGGCGAGTCCGCGACCGTCATCATCAACCGCAGCCTGCGCAATTCGCATCGCGTGACCATTCCGGCGCTCGGCGAATGTGCGAGCGACGTGATCAGCGGCCATGAGTGCGAGATTCACAACGGCACGGTCACGCTCGACTTGTATCCGCTGGGGTCGTCCATCATCTATCACCACGCCGAGCAACGTCTGCAGGAGCCGCTCGATCACGGCGCGGGTGTTGTGTGCCATATCACATCGGTGCCGACCGACGACGGTAAGCCAGGTACGATCGGCGCTCCCACGCGTCGCTTTATCGACCATCTGGCCGCCATGGGCATGCGCTACTGGCAGGTTCTCCCCGTCAACCCCACGGACTTCTTCCGCTCCCCTTACGCCGGTCCTTCGGCCTTTGCAGGCAATATCGACCTGCTGCCCGAAAGCCACGAGGAGCTGGCCGCCGACTTTGAGACCTGGAAGGCCCGCGGCGGCGAGGATGCCGATCCGTTGTACACAGCGTTTAAACATCGCAATGCCGATTGGCTCGAGAAGTACTGCGTCTACATGGCCGTTAAGAAGTTCTTTGAGGGCGAGTCGCGCCACGATTGGCCGGCAGATGTCGCGCGCTACAACGAGCATCTGATCGACGACAAGCGCTTCCACGACGAGGCCGAGCTTCAGGCGTACATGCAGTACCGCTTTGACCTCGCTTGGTGTGAGCTCATGAACTACGCGCACAAGAAGGGCATCGAGGTTATCGGCGATATTCCTATGTACGTGTCGGACGATTCGGCAGACGCGTGGAGCGAACCCGAGAACTTCTGGCTGTCTGATACCGGCAAGGCGATTGAGATTTCCGGCGCGCCGCCCGACAACTTTGCACCCGAGGGCCAGGTGTGGGGCAACCCGACGTTCCGCTGGGACCACATGAAGCAGAACGGCTATAGCTGGTGGATGGATCGCCTGCGCCGCGCGTTTTCGCTCTACGACCGCGTGCGCCTGGATCACTTCCTGGGATTCCACAGCTACTTTAGTATCCCCGCGGGCAAGGCTTGCGCCGACGGTCGCTGGCTGGCGGGCCCGGGCAAGGACCTGTTCCAGACCGCCTACGACGAGCTGGGTCCGCTCAACTTTATTGCCGAGGACCTGGGCTATTTGACGCCCGGTGTTCGCGCCATGGCTTCGACCTGTGGTTTCCCCGGCATGGACGTACTGGAGTTTAGCGACTACGACGTTCGTTGCGGTGTGCATCCCACGCCCGGCAAGATTCTGTACACCTCGACGCACGATACGTCGACGCTGGCCGGTTGGTGCACGCGTTCCTTTGCGGGCGGCGACGAGCCGAGCGGTGTTGAGGTGGCAGCCAAGCTGATGAGCGACGCGCTGGCAAGCGACGCTCCCCTGGTGATGATGCCGCTGCAGGATATCCTGGGGCTTGGCGACGACGCGCGCATGAACGTTCCGGGCGTTGCCACGGGCAACTGGACCTGGCAGGCTGACGAGGCGGACATTGCAGCCGCCGAAAACAAAACAGCACAGCTCCTGCGCAACAACCATAGATTCTGGGGCGAAGCGTGATAAAACCCCCAATATAGGGTACAGTTACAGACGTTTGAATTTTTGCGGGCAGAGTAATCTGCCCGCTTTGTGCTGAAAAGGAAGTATTATGGCGCGCTACGATTACAAGTGCTCGAGCTGCGGCAACGTGTTTGAGGTTGAGCATCCCATGTCCGAGACTCCCGAGGTCGTGTGCCCCAGCTGCGGTGCCCCGGCGGCCAAGACGTTCTCGGCCAGCGGCATTAAATTTGAGGGTAGCGGTTTCTACAACACCGACCAGCGAAGCGGCGGCTCCAGCACCAACGCCACCAGTGGCTGCTGCGCCAACTGCCCGCATAACCACTAGGAACCAAACAGCCCCGCGACCGACACCGATCGCGGGGCTGATTCTTTAGCTACCCAGGTTTCCTTATGAGTTGCGGTGAAATAAGGACTGTTTGGCAGGTAAAAGCCGCTATTCAATCCCTATTTCACCGCAACTTAGTAGCTACTTGCGGACCAGGCGGGCGCAGAAGTGGCCGTCGTAGGAGTCGGCGTTTACCGGCACGCTTTGGAAGAGGCCTCGATCGTTCTGGCGTACGGATACGAGTTTCTTGGCCTGATCGAACTCGGGGAGTTGCAGAATCTGTGCCTCGGAAAGCGGTGCCACGCTAAAGCCGGCACCCTCGGGAGAAGCAAGGAACGCGTCCACGACCTGCGTGTTCTCCTCGTCGAAGACGGAGCACGTCGCATAGATGAGCTCGCCGCCGGCAGCCACGCGCGCGGCGGCTTCCTTGAGCATCGTCAGCTGCAGTTTGGGCAGCTCAACCGTCACATCCTTTTCGGTCAGACGCCACGGGATCTCAGGATGACGGCGCATGGTGCCGGTGCCCGAGCACGGCGCATCGATAAAAACCGTGTCGAACTTAACCGGCTTGCCAAGCATGGCATCAAACGATGTCAGTACCTCATCAAGCTCGCAGGCATCACCCGAAACCGTACGAACGCCCTGAATACCGGCCTTATGAAGGCGAGCGAGATTCAGATCGCACTTACGGTCATGAAGATCAAGTGCAGTATGCTGACGCTCATAGCCGGCGCGCTTGGCCTGGCACATCATCACATAGGTTTTAGTGCCACGACCGGCACCAATCTCAAGGCAGCTACCAGGGCGCGTGGCAGCCGTGGCGATAAGCTGCGCGTTGAGATCGGATGCCACCGCGGCAGCACGCTCAAACACACCCGAAGCAACGGTAACCTGAGCATCAACCGGGGCATGGCAGCCCGGGAAGACAGGTGCGACGAGCTGCGAGATATACGGATCGAGCTTAATCGCAAAGGCGTTCTCATGCAGGGCCAGCGGTGCGGGGGCCAGATTGCCGGCAAAGTTAAGCGCACCCTCAGGCGTGTCGAACGATGCCATAATGCGAGCGCACAGCCAACGCGGCAGTCCCATCAGGCGCGACAGACGAACCAAGCGTCGCTCAGACTCATCTACATCGGACGCAGTGGCAAAGTCCTCAACGTTGTCCGCGACCTTATGCAGCACGGCATTGGCCAAACCGGCGGCAGACTTAGCTCCGCTGCGCACCAGCTCAACGCCCTGACTTACGGCAACGCGGCCAGGCGTATGCAGATAGAGCATTTCGAAGGCCGAGATACGAAGCGCCATGCGAACACGCGGCGCAACCTTTTTAGGCTTATCGAGAAACTGATCGAGCAGCTCGTCTAAAATACCCTGCGTGGCGGCGACACCCAGCGCCAAGCGAGCGGCAAAAGCGGAATCGCGCTGGTCAATAGCCTTGGCCGATGCGCGAGAGGACAGCACGTCACGCGCATACATGCCGCGGCGATCGGCTTCCATCAGTACATCGAGCGCAAGCTTGCGCGCGGGAGACAGCTTGCTCATGACAAAACACCCCACGAAAGATCGGCGCCCTGCAGGCCGGCAGCCCAGGCAGAAGCAGACATAGCACGCTTGCCATCGGGCTTAACCTCGAGCAACGCAACCGAGCCATCGGAAAGACCCAGATAAACACGCTTGGCCTTAACGAGAACCTGACCCTCGCCAAGCGACACATCAGCCGGCGCAGCATCGAGCACGCGCACGGTCTTGCCGGCAATCACGCAACGGGCGGGAGCGGTATCGGACGAGGCCAGCACATGACGCACGCAATCAAGCGCAGCCATCTGCGGATCCAGACGCATCTCCTGCTTGGAAATCTTGGCAGCATGAGTGACGAGCGACTCATCCTGCTCAGTCCAAACAGCCGAGCCACCGGCAAGCGAGGGAAGCGTATCAGCCAGCAGTTTGCCGCCAAGCTCACCAAGCTCCATCGTGAGCGCCTCGGCATGCTTACCGGCAACCGAGGTCGAGGCCTGCGCGCAATAAGCACCAGTATCCACACCATGCCCAATGCGCATAATAGAAACGCCAGCAACCTCATCACCAGCGAGAATCGCACGCTGAATAGGAGCAGCCCCACGCCAACGAGGCAGCAAGGACGCATGAACATTCACAATACCAAGCGGCGCCATATGCAGCACCTCATCCGGCAAAATACAGCCATAAGCAGCCACACAGAAAATATCGGCTTGCGCAGCTTGGAGCGCCTCAACAACCTCGGCCGTCATACGATTAGCCTCGATAACCGGCAACCCAAGCTCAAGCGCCTTGGCTTTAACAGGAGACGGCTCCAGCTTCTTACCACGCCCACGAACAGCATCAGGACGAGTAATAACAAGCGCAATCTCGTTCCCAGCCTCAACAAGTGAAGTCAACGAAGGCACAGCAAAATCAGGCGTACCCATAAACACAATACGCATAATTGTTAGTCTCCTCTCAACAATGAGCCGAGACGGCTACAAATAACAGCGGAAAGCCAAGTACCCAGCCTATCCGCAATAACAATTCAACAAGAACAAATATACCCAAAAACAAAGAAAGAGCCGCATAAAAGCAGCCCTCCCAACAAAGCAATTATCAGCGAAGACGCCCCTCCCTGGCCCAACGGCACCCGGGCGAACCGAGCCAGAACAACGCAGTCCCCGGTGCTGAGCGCCCGCATATCGTCCCGCGCGCAGTTTCGCAGCAAAGCGAGAATGTTTGAGCACGGGATGATATGCGGGCGCTCAGCACCGGGGACGGTGAGACCTACTCCGTCTCGCCCGGTCGAGCGCCGCGGGCCAGGGCGTCCTGGTACTCCTTGACGGCCTTGAGCCTCTGCATGGGCTTAAGGCGCTCGAACATGGTGTTGCCGTGCAGATGATCGATCTCGTGCTGCAGGCACACGCAGAACAAATCGCCCGTGGCCTCATAGCGAATCAGGTTGGCGTCCAAGTCGTACGCCTCGACCACGACATGGTCGGGACGCTCGATCTCGCAGCTAATGCCGGGGATGGACAGGCAGCCCTCGCTAAACGGCACCAGATGGTCGCTCTGCTCAACAATGACGGGGTTAATGAGCACGTAGGGGTCATAGTCGTTCTTGTCGCTGTAGTCGCAGTCGATGGTGACGAGCTGAATGAGCTCGCCGATCTGCGGGGCAGCCAGGCCGCAACCGCCGTTCTCGAACATCATCTTCTTCATCTTCTCGGCAAGCGCCTCGATCGCCGGGGTGATCTCCTCGATGACGGCGCACTCCTGGCGCAGACGAGGGTCGGGCGACAGTACGATTCCGTTGGCTTCCATGGCCATCCTTTCGGGTTGTTACATCAAATCATAGGCGTCGACGTCAACGCTCACGCTCACGCCACGCACGGAGCCCACCTCTTTGAGGCAGGCGTCAATATCATCAGAGACATGGTACCCCACGGGCGACTTCACAAGCAGATGGAAGCGGTAACGGTCCTTGGCTCTCTCGATTACACACGAAGCCGGGCCCAGCACCTGCGGCACCGCGCTGCCCGCCCGCAAAAAGTCGGGCGCGGCGGCATGCCAGCGGCGCTTAAGAAGCTTTGCAATGCGCCCGATGTAGTCCTGCGCGTCGTCTCGGTTCGGCGACCACACCAAGATGTTGACCAGGCGAACAAACGGCGGGTACAGCGCGTCGCGGCGCTGATCCAGGTCGTAGTCGGTAAAGATCGACCGGTCGTGCTCGGCGACGGCGCGAATGACCGGATCCTCGGGCAGGTAGGTCTGGATGATCACCTCGCCGGGCCGATCGCCGCGGCCGGCGCGGCCCGCAACCTGCTCCAGCAAGTCGTAGGCGCGCTCTCCTGCGCGGAAGTCCGGCAGCTTGAGGGCGAAATCGGCATTGACCACGCCCACGAGCGTGACCTCGGGAAAGTCGAGGCCCTTGGCGATCATCTGGGTGCCCAGCAGCACCGCACAATCGGCGGCATCGAACTGCTCGAGCAGCTTTTTGTGCGCATCCTTGCCGCGCGTGGAATCGGCATCCATGCGAATAATGGCGACGTCCTCGGGAAGCATCTGGTGCAGCGCGTCCTCGATCTGTTGAGTGCCCAGACCCATTTTTGCCAGGTAGCGACTGCCACATTTGGGGCAACGGCTCGTGGGCGCGGGATACGGCTGCACGCGCCAAGAAGAACCGCAGGTGTGGCACTGCAGCGTGTGTGTGCGCTCGTGATACGTAAGCGCGGTGGAGCAGTGGTTGCAGGTGGGCACGCAGCCGCATTCGCGGCACATCAGAAACGGCGCAAAGCCACGGCGGTTATGCAGCAGCACGGCCTTCTCGCGGCGCTCGACCACGCGCTCCAGGCCCTCCATCAGCGGTTTTGAGAACATGGAACGACTGCCGTGCGAGAACTCACGGCGCAGGTCGGCGATCCGAACCGTCGGCAGGACTGCGTGTCCCGGGCGCTCGGGCATCTCGACGCGCGTCCAGGTGGCACCGTTATACGTGCCACGGCGGCAGCGATCGAGGGCCTCAGCAGAAGGCGTGGCGGAGCCCAACACGAGCGGGCAGCGGTAGCGCCTCGCCATCTCGGCCGCCACCTCGCGCGCGTGGTAGCGCGGACTGGAGCCTTGCTTGTAGCTGGTCTCGTGCTCCTCGTCGATGATGATGAGGCCCAGGTCGTCAAGCGGGCAAAAGAGCGCCGAGCGGGCGCCCACGACCACGCGCGCGGCACCGCTGGCGACCATATCCCACTGGTCCAGGCGCTCGCCGGCCGAAAGGCGCGAATGGAACACGGCGACCGTCTCACCAAAGCGCGAGCGAAAGCGGCCGACGGTTTGGGCCGTCAGCGAGATCTCGGGCACGAGCACGCACGCCGAGCGACCGGCTGCGAGCACGCGCTCGATGGCGGAGAGGTACACCTCGGTTTTGCCGGAGCCGGTGACGCCGTCGACAAGGACCACGTCTCCGTGGGCGTCAAGACGGGCGCGCTCAATCTGCGCGAGCGCCTGCTGCTGGCCGTTGGTAAGTGCGACCGGCGCCTTGCCGCTTGCCGAGGACAGCGTAGTCTGCTCGCTGCATCCACGCCAGGCGCGGCGCTCCTCCACAACCACGACGCCGCGTTTTTCGAGCGCCTTGATGGTCGCCGACATGCTGTTATAGAGAAGGTTGAGGTCGCGCGTCGTGACCGGGCCGCACTGGAGCGCCTCAATGAGCTGACGCTGGCGAACTGCAGTCTTGGGCGGCGTATAGTCGAAACCCTCGGGCGTGAGCATGACCCAGCGGTTTTGGATTGGCTTGACGGCGGGACGTTCAACCGTCCACACGCCGTCATCGCCCTTGACCACGCGCGGGCTTCCGCCCGGAGGCAAGAACAGGCGCAGGCACTCGGAAAGCGTCGCAACATACTCGCGGCTCATCCAGTGTGCGATACGGGCGGCTTCGGCGGTAAAGAGCGGTTTGCTGAGGATGGCCTCGATGGGCTTGATGCGCGCAGGGTCGAGGGCGTTGTTGCCCTGCAGATCGCCCAGCTCAGGAGCAATGTCGACGACATAGCCCGCGGCCGCACGGTTGCCAAAATGAACTAGGACGGTGGAGCCGATCTGGACATCGTTGGCGAGTGGCTGCGGAATGCCGTAGGCAAACGGCTCGAACAGCGCACGCGCCGGGATGTCGAGAACCACGCTCGCATAGGCGGCGATGGGCTCAGGTGTAGGTTTAAGCTGCGTCGGGGCGGCGGCAGGAGCCGCGGACTTCGGAGTCTCCTCCGGTTCCGGCGAACCAAACAGCGAAAGTTGCTCGGCCATGGCCCCAGCACCTCCTATCCCATACGTCTACAGAAACAAGAGCCCCGCTCTGAGTGAACGGGGCTCGGATACATACGTTTGCGCAGCGATTACAGCGCCATCGTGCGGGCGCGGTCAATGCGCGCCAGGCAGTCGTCACGACCGACGAGCGCCATGGTCTCGCCCAGCGGAGGGCTCACCATGTTGCCGCAGACGGCGACGCGCACAGCCTGGAACACCACGCGCTTCTTGAGGTCCATCTGCTCGGGCAGCGGCTCAAGTGCGGCGTCGATGGCCTCTGCGGTCCACTCGTCCACGCCCTCAAGCGCGGCCTTGGCGGCATCCAGAATGGCACCCATGCCTTCCTTGGCCAGGCCCTTGTTGACGGACTTCTCGTCATACTCGAGCGTCTCGGCCGTAGCGAAGATGGGAGCGGCGACGGTCACGGCGTCGGCCGGCATCTTGGTGCGCGGCTTGACAATGGCGGCAAGCGCATCGATCCAATCCTCGCCGTACTCGACATTACCCTCGATGAGACCCGCCTCGTGCAGCTCGGGGACCATGATCTCATCGGCAAACTGAGCATCGGACATGCCGTTGATGTACTCGGCATTGACCCAGTCGAGCTTCTTGGGGTCGAAGGTCGCCGGGTTCTTGGAGATGCGGTCGAGCGAGAACTTGCTGGCCAGGACTTCGCGCGGGATGATCGTGGTCTCACCGTCGAGCGACCAGCCGAGCAGCGCCAGGTAGTTGACGAAGGCGTCGGACAGGTAACCGGCGTCGCGGTACTCCTCCACCGAGGTGGCGCCGTGGCGCTTGGAGAGCTTCTTGCCATCGGCGCCAAGAATCATAGAGATATGGGCGAACGTGGGCACGGGCGCGCCGAGGGCCTCGTAGACCATAACCTGGCGCGGGGTATTGGAAAGGTGATCGTCGCCGCGGATGACGTGGGTGATCTTCATCATGGCGTCGTCGACGACGGTCGCGAAGTTGTACGTGGGCGTGCCGTCGGAACGGAAGATGACAAAGTCGTCGAGCTCCTTGGCATCGAAGGTCACCTCGCCGTGGACGGCGTCGTGGATGACGACGTCGCCGCGGTCCTCGGGCACCTTGATGCGCAGGACGTAGGACTCGCCGGCCTCAATGCGGCGACGGGCCTCCTCGGGATCAAGATCGCGGCAACGACGCTGATAGCCCTGGAAGGGGTCCTTGCGCTCCTGCGCGGCCTTACGGTCGGCGTCGAGCTGCTCCTTGGTGCAGAAGCAGGGATAGGCCTTGCCCTCGTCCCAAAGCTTCTGGGCAGCCTGCTTGTACAGGTCCAGGCGCTCGGTCTGGGCGTAGGGGCCATAGTCGCCGCCCACCTCGGGACCCTCGTCCCAGTCCAGGCCAAGCCAGCGCATGGCGCGCAGAATGATCTGCGTGTTCTCGTCGGTGGAGCGGGTGGGGTCGGTGTCGTCGATGCGCAGGATGAACGTGCCGCCGTTTGAGCGGGCGAAAGCCCAGTTATAGATAGCGGTGCGGGCGCCGCCAATGTGCAGCTTGCCCGTCGGTGAGGGTGCAAAGCGGACGCGAACGTCTGATGCCATGGAAATCTCCTCGATTGCAGGATGGATGTCTAACTGCACCAGTATAAAGCAACAATGCGACCTCCGCACAAAGGGCACCGACCCACTCATTGGGGACAGACTTAAATGACCAGTCATCACTCATTGGGGACAGACATAAATGACCAGTCTTTGGGGACGTTCTTAGTTTAAGGCCACTCATTTAAGCCTGTCCCCAATGACTAGGTGCGGAAAGGGTGTGAATGTTGGATTTACGCGCTATGATGTGCCCTTGCATACAGAGCCCGGCGGAATGGTAACGGTCGCCGGGACACGTTTTTGAAAGGACAATCATGTCAGAAGAACTTCGTTCCATCCCGCCCCAACAGGGGTCCTTTGTGTTTACGTCGGAGTCGGTGACCGAAGGCCATCCCGACAAGATCGCCGACCAGATCAGCGATGCCGTCCTCGACGCAATCCTCGCCAAAGAAATAGAGCTCCAGGAGCAGGGCTATATTGCGCCCAACGGCGTGCCCGCCAACGTGGAGAACGTCCGCTGCGCCTGCGAGACCCTCGTGACCACCGGCACCGTCATCGTTGCCGGCGAGATCCGCACCCAGGCCTACGTCGACGTGCAGGAAATCGCCCGCGGCGTCATCCGCCGCATCGGCTACAACCGCGCCAAGTTCGGTTTTGACTGCGACACCTGCGGCGTCATGAGCCTCATCCACGAGCAGTCCCCCGATATCGCCCAGGGCGTCGACGAGTCCTTCGAGACCCAGACCGGCGCGACCACCGACCCGATCGACCTGATTGGCGCCGGCGACCAGGGCATGATGTTTGGCTACGCCTCCAACGAGACCAAGACTTTAATGCCCATGCCGCACTACCTTGCCAGCCGCCTGGCCGAGCGCCTGGCCGCCGTGCGCCACGACGGCACCTTGCCCTACCTGCGCCCCGACGGCAAGACCCAGGTCACGGTGCGCTACGAGGACGGCAAGCCCGTCGAGGTCACGACCATCGTCATCTCCACGCAGCACGCCGCCGAGATCGAGGACATGGGCAAGATCAAGGCCGACCTCATCGAGCACGTCATCACCCCGGTCATGGCCGCCGAGAACATGCCGTGGGACAACGCGGACATCTACGTGAACCCCACCGGTCGCTTTGTCGTGGGCGGCCCCATGGGCGACACGGGCCTCACCGGCCGCAAGATCATCGTCGACACCTACGGCGGCTACGGCCGTCACGGCGGCGGTGCCTTTAGCGGAAAGGACTGCACCAAGGTTGACCGCTCCGCCGCGTATGCCGCGCGCTGGGTCGCCAAGAACGTGGTCGCCGCCGGTCTGGCCGACCGCTGCGAGGTCGAGCTTGCCTACGCCATCGGCGTGTCCAAGCCGCTTTCGATCATGGTCGACACCTTCGGTACCGCGCATGTTGCCGAGGCCAAGATCGTTGAAGCCGTAGAGAAGACCTTCGACCTGCGCCCGGGCGCAATCATCCGCGACCTAGACCTGCGCCGCCCCATCTACGAAAAGACGGCAGCCTACGGTCACTTCGGCCGCGAAGACGCCGACTTCACCTGGGAGAAGACCGACCGAGTCGAAGAACTCAAAGCAGCCTGCGGTCTGTAAGCTAACGAGAAAAGCCGCAGCCAAATAGCAACGCACCAAAAGAAGTACTGCCCCCAAGCGGTACTTCTTTTTTATTAATCCGGTGGTGAAGATATTTCGATATGAGCCCACGCTGCGTCACCAGCTAATGAATTTTGCAGCACGCGCCCTTCTACCATGTATCCTTAGTCCCGAGGGGCGGGGCATAAGGTCGATCGCGAGTTCCGCACGAGCCGGAGAGCACTTAATGTGCTCTCCGTGCGAGCAGGACTGCCCGAGCAGGCGACCTTATGCCCCGCCCCTCGGAACGACGGGATAGAAAAGGAGCAGTCATGGCAGGCAAGCCGCAAACACTAGCTACGACCTCGGCATTCGAGATCTTGGGCCCCGTCATGGTCGGCCCCAGCTCATCGCACACCGCCGGCGCCCTGCGGTGCGCCCAAGTTGCAGCCAGCCTGCTGGAAGGCCGCGTCACCAAAGTCACCTTTGGCCTGTGGAACTCCTTCGCCCACACCTACCGCGGCCACGGCACCGACCGCGCGCTCGTCGCAGGCATCCTGGGCCTCGACACCGATGACGAGAACATCAAGCAGGCCTTCGACCTCGCACGCGAGCAGGGCCTCGAATATCACTTTGACATCAAGGGCGACGACGCCTCCATCCACCCCAATACCGTCGACATCGACATGGTCGACGACACGGGCGCCACGGCACAGGTCCGCGGTGAGAGCCTGGGCGGCGGCAAGATGCGCATCAGCCGCATTAACGGCGTCGGCGTCGACATCTCGGGCATGTACTCCACACTCTTCGTGGCGCACTACGACGTCCCCGGCGTGCTCGCCGCGCTCACCAACCTGCTCGCCTACGCACACGTGAACATCGCCTTCTGTCGCACCTACCGCACCGAAGTGGGCGGCCAGGCCTACTCCGTCTTTGAGACCGACGGCGCGCCCGACGACACCGTCGTCCCCATGCTGCGCAAGCTCGACAATGTCGATTACGCGACCTTTATCGAGCTCCCCGGTTCTGCCTCGTCGCTCTCTCCCGGCGTCTCGGCCAAGGAAATCTTCGACGACGGCGAGCAGCTGCTCGATGCGTGCGAGGAACTGGGGCTCAGCATTGGCGCCGTCATGGCCGTTCGCGAGGCGCGTCTGACCGGCGAGGCCCACGCCGTCGCTGCTATGCGCCGCGTGCTCGACGTCATGCGCGAGGAGACCACGGCCCCCATCGCCAATCCGCAGCGCTCGCTCGGCGGGCTTATCGGCGGCGAGGCCAAGCTCGTCGAAGCAACCCGCTGCAACGATTTGAGTGCAAGCCTGATGGGCGCCGTCCAGACCGACGCCGTTGCCCGCGCCATGGCCGTGCTCGAGCGCTCCGCTACCATGGGCGTGATCGTCGCCGCCCCCACGGCCGGCTCCGCGGGCGTTGTGCCCGGCTGCGTGCTTGCGCTCGCCGATCGCTTGCAGCTCGACGACGAGCAGGTCATGGACGCGCTCTACTGCGCAGCCGCCATCGGCCTCAACCTCACCACGAGCGCCTGCGTCGCCGGCGCCGAGGGCGGCTGCCAGGCCGAGGTGGGAAGCGCCGCCGCCATGGCGGCCGCCGCGCTGGTGCAGATGCTCGGCGGCACGCCCGAGCAGGCGCTCGACGCCAGTTCCATCGCGCTAAGTAACCTGCTGGGTCTCGTTTGTGACCCCGTCGGTGGCCTCGTGGAAGTGCCCTGCCAAAACCGCAACGCCATCGGCGTGGCAGCGGCCTTTAGCTCGGCACAACTCGCCCTCGCAGGCATTAAGAGCCTGGTGCCGTTTGACCAGATGGCACATGTCATGCTCTCGGTGGGTCACGCGTTGCCGGCAACGCTGCGCGAGACGGCAAAGGGCGGCATCGCGCAGGCTCCGGCCGCACTTTCGGCCTGTGCAAAATGCGGTGTGTGCGGGTAGTGACCCTGAACGACTCGATAGTGGGACATTTGTCCCAGCTCTTTCGAATGCCACCGTTTCCGTACCACAAACAGTAGGGCAATCGCTATAATGCAAGCCCAGTAAAAACACGATGAACCGCAAGGCGAAAATCGAAGGATATGCATACGATGTCGCAAAACGATCGAATTCAACTGATTCCCGATCCGCAGCAGCCGAGCAGGCACACCGGCGGCGTTCAGTCGCCGCGTCCTATCGCGCCGAGCCACGGTCAGCAGCGTAGTGCAGCAAACGCTTCCCAACACCCGAACCAACAGCGACAGCAGCGTCAACAACGTCAGCGGCGCCAGGCAAACGGCAATGCACCCAAGCAGCCCCCCACGCACGCTCGAGGCGATCGCGGCCCCGCGCGCAAGTCCGCCGAGAACAATAAGTCGGGCAAAAAGACGACGTTATTTGTCGTCCTGGGCCTAATCGTCATTGTCTATATAGTAGGCGTCGTAGCGTTTTCGCAGGTAGCCTACCCCAACACCACCATCGCCGGCGTCGACGTCTCGTTCTCCAACGCTTCGTCTGCCGCCACCAAGGTCAACTCGGCATGGAAGCACTATAAGCTCACCGTGACAGGAGATGACTTTAGCTGGACCTATCAGCCCGAGTCCGATGAACCCATCGTCGATGGCGAAGCTGCCGCAAAAGAGATCATCAGCCACAACGAAGCCTTTGTATGGCCGGTCCGCCTTGTGGAATCCTTAAGCGGCAAGACCAAAACAACCGCTACCACCAACGAAGTCGATCTTGATCAAGACGTCGACCTGTCCATGCTCTCCGATACCTTTGACCAAAAGAAGTTTGAGAAGGATCTGGGCGCCGCCATCGACGAGTTTAACGAAGGACGTTCGGGCACGTTCGAGGCCAATAGCTCCTATGACGAGCAGGCCGGCAAGTTTACCGTCGAGAAGGCGCGCTCCAACGAAAAACTCAACCGCGAGCATGTCATTAAGTATGCCGAGCTCGAGCTTGCCTCGCTGGCCGAGACCGTAGATCTTTCTAAGCTCGGCAACGATGCCTATGAGCCGCTCAATGGAACGCTGACCGATGATCAGATTCAGGCTGCATGTGATGCCGCCAACAACTTCCTGGGCGTCAACGTGACCCTTAAGCTCAACGGCGAGGATGCCGGAAAGGTTGATGGCAGCTCCGTGTTGCAGTGGATCAGCTTTGCCGATCCGGCCAACCCCACGCTCGATACGTCGCAGATCAGTAGCTGGGCAGTCGAGCTCGCCAACGGCTTTAATACCGTGGGCTCCACTCGCTGGTGGACGCGCGCCGATGGCAAGCAGTGCGCCGTCGAAGGCGGTGACTTTGGTTGGTCCATCGACAGCAGCTCGCTCGCCAAGCAGGTCGAAGACGCTATTAACAACAAGCAGACCGGCGAGATCGAGATCAAGTACTCCCAGAAGGCCGACACCTTTACCGCAAAGGGAGAGCCCGACTGGAAGGCATACATCGACGTCGACCTGTCCGAGCAGCACGCGCGCTACTATGACGAGAACGGTAATATCGTCTGGGAGGCCAACTTTATTTCCGGCAAACCGGGCGAAGACGCCACCCCCGAGGGCGTGTGGCAGATCAACAGCAACGACGGCGGCAGCACCCTGATCGGAGCCAAGGACCCCGAGACCGGTAAGCCCAAATACGAGAGTCCGGTGAGCTACTGGATGCCGTTTGAGGGCAACATGATCGGCTTCCACGATGCCACCTGGCAAAACGACAAGAGCTTCGATAACGCCGAGTCGTACAAGTGGTGCGGCAGCCACGGTTGCATCAACCTGCGACTGGCCGACGCCAAGGCACTTCACGACTGCATCAAAGTCGGCCTGTGCGTGGTTGTCCACTCGTAGTGCAACGCGCGCATTCCTACAACGTGGAACTGCTGCGACCAATCTAACAGTTCCGAAAGAAACCGTCCCATGCGCCCACCCCAACCGGTGGGCGCATATACTTATCAAGGTACTTTCTATAAAGGAGACGCTATGCCGAATGTCCCCACGACCACCCCGGGCCCGGATGATACCGAGCACACGCCCGAAGATGTCACCGAAACGATTCCTCTGGTTACAAACGTACATGCCGATAAGCAGAGCGGACGCGCGAACGATGCGGCCGAGATTTCCGATGAAGAGGCATATGCCAAGCTCAAAGCAAAACGTGCCGAACGTCGACGCAAAAAGCTGATTCGACGCGGCATTGCCGTCGGTGTCGTAGGTGCCATCGCGCTCATTGCCATTGTCGCAACCCTGGTTATCAATGCGCAGCCTCAGGGCGCTAGCGGGCCTGTGACCGACATGGTGACCGAGGGCACGTTTACCACAACGGTCGAGGCTAAAGGCCAGCTCAAACCCATTTCGTCCTCAGTGGTCTCCCCTTCTGTCGACGGTACGGTCGATTCGATCAACGTGCAGGCGGGCCAATCCGTCAACGAGGGCGACGTGCTTATGACCATTAAAAACGACGAGCTCGATCGCAACGTTGCCGAGGCGCAACGTGCAGTTGCAGCCGCTCAGGAAGACCTCGCCAACGCGCAGAAAGCCGCAGCTGCCGCGCAGGCCACCCCAACGACGGACGTCGATGGAGCTTCCGCAGCGGCTGGCGTCTCCGACGCATCAGCGGACACGAACGCCGTATCGGCCGCGCAGCGCAGCCTCGCTTCGGCCCAGGCAAACCTTGATCAGGCGAACGCCAAGGCCGCCAGCCGTACGGTCACGGCCCCGAGCTCGGGCAGCATCGTGGAGCTCAATGCCAAAGTGGGCGCCACGGTTACAGGCGGCATGATCATGGGCGAAAGCGATACGAGCGGCGGCAAGCAGTGCATGCAGATCGCCGACATGTCCAAGATGAAGGTGACCGTGCAGGTGGGCGAAAAGGACATCGCCAAGATCGCCGTTGGGCAGAGCGCCAACGTCACGTATCCCGCGTTTCCCGATATCGTGAGCCAGGGCACCGTCACGGCTATCGCGTCGGTGGCAAACTCCGACGCCGCCAACAGTGGCGGCGGCAGCGTAACCTTTAACGTCGACATCCTCATCGAGGCGCCCGACGCGCGCCTGAAGCCGGGCATGACGGCCGAGGTATCGGTGGTGACCGAGCAGCTCGACGACGTGGTGATGGTGCCGACGATGGCGCTCATGACCGAAGACGGCGAACACTATTACGTCAACGTGGCGACTGATGACGAGGGCAAGCAAACCCGTCGCGTGAAGGTGACCGTCGTGACGCAAAACGACAACGAAGCCGTAGTCGGCAAGACGCAGGTCAAGCACGACGACCAGGGCAACGAGATCAACCCTGGCGTGCCGGTTACCAAGCTGCGCGATGGCGACACCCTCGTCATGGACACCGGAGCGGACGCAACGGCTGACGGCGGCTACGGCGCGGATTCGGGCAGTATGTCTGCCGACGAGGGCATGTAATGCGTCCCGTTATCGACATCCGCAACGTGCACCGCATCTTTGAGAGCGAGGCGGGGTGCGCCCACATCCTGCACAACGTGAGCCTGGCGGTAAATCCCGGCGAATTCGTCGCCATCACTGGCCCATCGGGCTCGGGCAAATCAACGCTCATGAACATCCTCGGCTGCCTGGATAAGCCAACGGCAGGCGACTACTACCTGCAAGGGCTTAACGTGGCCGAGCTCGATGATGACGAGCTCACCGAAGTCCGCGCCCTGAGCATCGGCTTTGTCTTTCAGAGCTTCAACCTGCTGCCGCGCCTGTCGGTTATCGAAAACGTCATGCTGCCGCTGGCCTACACCAATGTGCCCCGTAGCCAGCGCGAAATGCGCGCCGTGCACGCGCTGCAGGCCGTCACGCTGCCGGTCGACCACTGGGACCACCGCATATCCGAGCTCTCGGGCGGCCAGATGCAGCGTGTCGCCATCGCACGCGCCCTCGTCAATGACCCGCCCATCATTCTGGCCGACGAGCCGACGGGAAACCTTGACTCCGCCACCGGAGCGCTTGTAATGGAGACCTTCCATAGACTTCAGGAGCGCGGCAAAACCATCGTTCTTATCACACACGACCCCGGCATCGCCGCCGAAGCCGACCGTGCCGTGACCATCCGCGACGGTCGCATTCACGACGGCGCGTATATTCCACATGCACCGCGGACCCTGCGCAGCGCCGTAGATAGCCTGCCCATGATTTCCGCCTCCGCTAACCCGCCGAAAGGAGTGATGGGATGAGCGCCCGCGATCTCATCCAGGAAGCCCTTCACTCGCTCGAGGCCAACAAGGGGCGCAGCCTGCTCACCATCCTGGGCATTGTCATCGGCATCGCCTCGGTTATCGCCATGACTTCGCTCATCGGCGGCATCCAAAACAGCCTGGTCAACAGCCTGGGCCTCAACGCAGCTCGTATGGTTCAGATCTATTCGTCCCAAGAACTCACCGATTCTGACGTTCAGAAGCTTCAAAAACTAGTGCCGCAGATAGAGCAGATCGGAATAGTCGACAGCGCGTACACCGAGTACAAGACCGGCGATAAAAGCTATACCGTCATGGCACAAGGTGTCGATAGCGACATGCTCGACGCCGTGGGGGCCAGCAAGCTCGTTGCGGGGCACGCCTATTCCCAGGCCGAGTCCCAATCAGGCTCGCGCGTGGCGCTCATCAGCCGCAACGGCGCCGATCAGCTTTACGGCAACGAACAGGACGCGGTAGGCAAGACTATTGAGGTCTCCAACGGCGAGGTACAGATTGTCGGCGTTATCGACGGCGGCAGCGACTCCATGGGCTCGCTCACGCTGTATATGCCACGCGAAACCATCTCTGGGCTGTTTAGCGACGAGAATCCTTCATTCCCCAGCGTGACGGCACTTGCCGCCGAGGGCACGGACATGGATGAGCTTTGTAAGACCATCGAGTCCAAGGTGCGCGCGATGAAGGGCATCGAGGAGGAGGATGAGTACGACAGTGTATCAGCAACATCCATGAAAAGCGCCATCGATACACTCAACTCCTTTATGGGCGCGTTCTCGCTCATCATGGGCTCTGTCGCCAGCATCTCGCTGCTTGTCGGCGGTATCGGCATTATGAATATGATGCTCACCAACGTAACGGAGCGCATCCGCGAGATCGGCATCCGCCGTGCTCTGGGCGCCAGTCGTCGCGATATCACCGCGCAGTTTTTGGCCGAGTCTTCGGCGCTGTGCGTCACCGGCGGACTGTTGGGTGTCCTGATTGGCTATCTGCTGGCCTGGGCTCTTGCGATGTTTGCCTCCGGATCCGGGATTCTTGGCGAGCTAGGTGCCAGCGGGCAAATCACACCGAGCTTTTCAATCGCCACGGTATTGCTGGCCTTCGCCGTCTCCGTCGGCATCGGCGTAATCTTTGGCTTCTACCCCGCTCGCCGCGCGGCAAAGCTCGACCCGGTGGAGTGCCTACGCTACCAGTAAGCCACCACCAACAAGTTGCGGTGAATTAGGGACTGAATATGCTATCTAGTAGCAAAACAGACACTATTTCACCGCAACTTATTGAAGGGCTGCTTGCGCCAGTTCCGGGCGTCCTCCTCGAGCTATTGGCGGATGACGGTCTTGTACGGCTCGAGCTTGCTCGGGGCGCTCCTCCTCGCGGGCGAGAGGACGCGCAGGCGCGGCGAGCGCCTAGCGCGCGAACTCCCGTAAGAGCGCGTCTTCCACTTCCCGAAGCGAAAGGGCCCCGTCTCCCTCGGCGGGACGGGTGACCACGATGCAGCGCGCTCCCACGTCGCACGCGGCGGCAAGCTTCTCGGCCGTGCCGCCTACGGTTCCCGAGTCCTTGGTCACAAGCCACTGGGCTCCCACCTGCCGAAGCATCGCCTCGTTGAGCTCGCGGGTGAAGGGCCCCTGCATGCCGATGACGTGCGACGGCGAAAACCCCGCGTCGATGCACTTCGTTATAGCACCGGGCAGCGGGAGCACACGCACGAAGAAGCGCTCCGAGAAATCGGCGACGCGCGTATAGGGAGCAAGCTCCTTGCTCCCCGTCGTGAGAAGCGCGCGACCCGGGTTCTCGGAGAGAAAGCGCGCCGCGCAGGCGATCGACGCGACCGACACGACGCCTTTGGGCAGCGCCTCGGCCGCGCGCGCAAGGCGCAGGCATCGTACACCCACGGCGAGCGAAGCGGCTCGGATGTTGCCGCTTGCGAGCGTAGCGAAGGGGTGCGTGGCGTCGACGACGATGCGCGCGCCGGAAAGCTCGCGCTCCATGTCGGCCTCGTCGAGCCTGCTCGCATGCACCTCGATGCCCGGAAGCTCGCCCAAAAGCTCGCCTCCGTACTCGGTTGCCGCGTAGGCACGGGCGGGGATGCCCGCCCCGCTCGCCCATTCGCACAGAAGGCGGCCCTCGGTGGTGCCGGCGAAGATGCGCAGCGCCGGCGCGGATGCGGGCGCCGTCACTTCGGGCCGCCTGGGCGCGTGATCTGGTAGAGCAGCGCGTTCATAATGGCGGCCGCCACGGTCGAACCGCCCTTGCGACCCCTCGCGACGATGGCCGGCACGCGTCGCGCGAGTAGCTCCTCTTTCGCCTCGACCACGTTCACAAACCCGACCGGCACCCCAACGACGAGCGCGGGCGCGATCTTCCCCGCGTCCATGAGCTCGGCGAGGCGCAGAAGTGCCGTGGGGGCGTTACCGACGGCCACGATGAGCGGACCCTCGATGCCGCAAGCTTTGTCCATGCTCGCAACGGCGCGAGTCGTGCCCGCGGCGCGCGCAGCCGCGGCGACATTAGGGTCGGCCATGTAGCACACGGCCTTGCAGCCGAGCTTTGCGAGCGCGGGCTTGCTTATGCCTGCGAGCGCCATGTTCGTGTCGGTGAGCACCGTGGCCCCTGCGCGCAGTGCGTCGAGAGCACAGTGCGCGGCGTCATGGGTGAATACGAGGGAATCGGCGTACGAGAAGTCGGCAGTGGTGTGGATGACGCGCTTCACGACGGGCTCTTCGAGCGGCGGGAACGTGCGGCCGCCGAGCTCTTCGGTGATGATCTCGAAGCTGCGCCGCTCGATGTCGCCGGGCGCCATCTCCTTGGAATCCATCTAGTACTCCACTCCTTCCCTTGCACCTATCCCCTGAGCGTAGGGGTGTTTCTCGCACCGCATCTCGGTTATGTAGTCGGCCTTCTCCACGATCTTGCGGGAAGGCGCGCGCCCGGTGAGCGCTACTTCGACGCCGCGCGCGGACATATCGAGCGCGCGGTCCACGAGCGCCTCGTCGACAAGCCCCTTCGAAAGCGCGTCGAGCGCCTCGTCGAGCACGAGCAGCCCCTCCTGCGCGCCCTCGAGCTCGGCGAGCGCGGAAGCGAGGTTCCCATCGTGCAGCTCGCGCGTCGCGGCAAGTTCTTCCGACGTCATGGACCAGGTAAACTTGTCCGACGCCTTCCCCGCGAACACGGGCACGCCGAAATGCTCGGCGAGCAGGCGCACCTCCCCGCTTTCGCCGTCTTTCAGGAACTGCACGACGACGACGCGGCGGCCTGCGGCGAGCATGCGAAGGGCGAGGCCCATCGCCGCCGTGGTCTTGCCTTTGCCGTCGCCATGATACACGTGGATCATACGCCCTCCTCGATAATGCGGTAGACATACTCCATGTCGAGCGCCACGCGCACGGAGTCGGCCAGGCGGTCGAACTCGCGCGCACGGTGATCGGCCGCGGACGCCGCGCCCGCAGCACCCACGACGCTCTCGGGCAGGCCACGCATGCGCGCGAGCGAGCGCGCGAGGGCGAGCGCCACCCCCGGTTCGTCGAACAGGCCGTGGAGATAGGTTCCAAACACGTTTCCGCAGGCCGCGCCTTCTGGTTTGCCGCCAATCGTGCCCGCAGGGGCGCAGGAGACGATCGTTTCGCCGTCGTGAATCTCGTACCCGCGCGCCGTCATGCCGTTCCACACCGAGAACGCGCCTTGGGCGCCCGTGATGCGCAGTTCCGACCGAGCGAGGCGCTTTTCCTCCTTGAACACCGTACTTGCAGGGATAAGCCCGAGCCCGCGCGCGGTGCCAGCGCCTTCCCTGCCGTGCGGGTCGGAAAGCTCGTCTCCCAAAAGCTGGTAGCCTCCGCATATACCGAGCACCGGCGTGCCCGCGCCCGAAAGCGCGCGTACACAGGCTCCGATGCCGCTAGCCGCAAGCCAGCGCGCGTCGTCGAGCGTGGTCTTCGAGCCGGGGAGCACCACCAGGTCGGGTCGGCCCAGATCGGTCGTCGAGGAAACGTAGCGCACGCCCACGCCGGGCACGCGCGAAAGCGGGTCGAAGTCGGTGAAGTTCGACAGATGCGGAAGACGCACGACGGCGACGTCGATGACGCCGCGCGCCTCGCGGACAGATAGGCGCGGCGCGAGCGAGTCCTCGTCGTCCAGGTCGAGCGTAAGATACGGCACGACCCCCACGACGGGAACCCCGCACATCTTCTCGAGCGGGGCCAAACCCGGGCGCAGGATTTCCACATCGCCGCGGAACTTGTTTACCACAAGCCCCCGCAAAAGCGCGCGATCCTCGGGCGAAAGGAGCGCGACCGTACCGTAAAGCTGGGCAAACACCCCGCCTGGGTCGATGTCGCCCGCGAGCAGCACGGGGGAGGACACGGCGCGCGCGAGCCCCATGTTGACGATGTCGTTTTCGGCAAGGTTGATTTCGGCGGGGCTGCCGGCGCCCTCGATAACGATGACGTCGTTTTCCTCCGCGAGTGAATCGAACGCCTCCAAAATCTGCGGCATGAGCGCCTTCTTTCGCGCGAAGTAGTCCCTCGCAGCGAAGGCTCCCTGCTCCTTGCCGGCCACGATGAGCTGGCTTCGGTGGCCGCTTTCGGGCTTGAGCAGAATGGGGTTCATGCGCACGTCGGGCGAGATGCCGCACGCCTCGGCCTGCATGATCTGGGCGCGCCCCATCTCGAGCCCGTCGGCCGTGACACCGCTGTTGAGCGCCATGTTCTGGCTCTTGAAGGGAGCCACGCGCAGGCCGTCCTGCGAAAGCACACGGCACAGCCCCGCCGCAAGCAGGCTCTTCCCCGCGTTCGACATGGTGCCCTGGATCATGATGGGCTTCGCCCTACCCAAGGGTATCGACCTCCTTCTCCGAGCCTCGGCCATCCGCGCCCGCCATAGCGCTGCTGCAAGAAGCGCCGCCCCGTTCGTCGGGTTCGCCTTCGCCCGATGCGCCTTCCGCCCGAAGCGCGCGGCTAAAAGCCATCGCAAGCCGGGCGTTCTCCTTGCGCGTGCGCACCGCGACGCGGCACCAGAAACGGGACAGTACCGAAAACGAGTCGCACGTGCGGACCAAAACCCCCTGTTTATACAGGCGTTCGGGGATGTCTTTCGCCGGCGTGCGGACTAAAAGGAAGTTCGCATCCGACGGCACGACGGAAAGCCCGAGCGAGGAGAGCTCGTGGGAAAGCCACGCTCGCTCGCCCGCCAATACATCGCGCGTGCGCGAGACGTATTCGACGTCTTCCAGGGCGGCGATACCCGCGGCCTCGGCGACCGAGGAGACGGGCCACGCCTGCCCCGCCCGGCGAATCCCCTCGATGAGTTGGGCGTTTCCGCTGATCAGATACCCCAACCGCAACCCTGCCATTCCGTAGAGCTTGGTGAACGCTGAGAGCACGGCCACATGGTGCGAACACGCGGCGCGTGCGGCCACGCTCCTTTCGCGGGCGTCGGGCGCAAATCCGAGGAAGCACTCGTCCACGACGAGCAGTGCGCCCACCTGCTCGCAGCGGCAAGCCGCGGCATCGATCACGCGGGGGTCGACGAGGCGCCCCGTCGGGTTGTTCGGATTGCAGAGGTACGCCACGTCTCCCGGCCCCTCGATCGCGCGGGCGAAGGAGGCGGGCACGTCGAAGTCATCCGCTTCGGAGAGCGGGAACTCCTGCACGCATGCGCCGTAGTACAATGCCGCCTCCGCATATTCAGAGAACGTCGGCGCGCACACGACGATGCGTTTCGGGCGCACCGCCGCGGCGAGCCGCCAGATGATGTCGGACGCGCCCGCGCCGCAGACGATAGTATCTTCGGGAATGCCCTGGGTGCGCGCTAGGGCACGAACGAGGGAGAGGCTTTCCCTATCGGGGTAGGCGTCGATTCGAGAAAGCGCCTTGCAAGCTGCGGCGACGGCGCGCGGCGATGGGCCTGCCGGATTCACGTTCACCGAGAAGTCGATGAGGTCGGAGGCGCCCCCTTCGCAAGCGATGCCGAGCGATTGCCGGCTGCCCCCATGCGCACGGGCGCGCAGGATTCCCCCGGCAGCCCGGGACGCGGCGTGGTCTTCCCTCATACCATCGCCCCCACGACAAGCACGACCGCCGCGCGCGCGGCGCCGAAGACGACGAGCGCGCATACGGACGCGGCGAGCATGAGCCTTGTCGCCCGGGCGATGTCGCCCCACTCGATTTCGCGGGACGCGTCGCCTATCGTCGGTTTCTCAACGAGCTTGCCGAAATACACCGCGGGTCCCGCCAGGCGCAGCCCGAGCGCGCCCGCGCACGCTGACTCGGTCTGCGCCGCGTTGGGGCTCGCATGGCGACGCCTGTCGCGGCGCCAGATGCGCGCCGCCCCGCGCGCGTCGAGCCCAACAATCGGGCACACGGCGATCATGAGCAGAGCCGATAAGCGCGAGGGAATCCAGTTCACCGCATCGTCGAGGCGCGCCGAGGCGCAGCCGAAGTCGATGTAGCGCTCGTTTTTGTAGCCCACCATGCTGTCGAGCGTGTTCACCGCCTTGTACGCCATGCCCAAGGGCGCACCCCCGATCATAAGGTAGAAAAGCGGTGCCATGACGCCGTCGCTCGCGTTCTCCGCCACCGTTTCCACGGCGGCGCGCGCGACGCCGTGCTCGTCGAGAACAGACGTGTCGCGTCCCACGATGAGCCCGACGGCCTCGCGCGCCGCGACAAGGCCGCCCTTCGAGAACGCGCGGGCCACGGCCAGGCTCTGGCGGCGCAGCTCGCATGCCGCGAGAATCTGATAGCTCGCCCATGCCTCGGCCACGAAGCGCAAGCCGGGGTGAACCATGCCACAAAGATGTAGGATACCCCAGGTCAAAAGCCCACACGCAAGCGGAAGCGCCACGGCGAGCACAAGCCCTGCGGCACGCGTGCCCGCGGACGTTTGCGGGCACGCGCCCCGCAGGCGGCCTTCGGCCCACGTGATCGCGCGCCCCATGGCGACGACGGGATGGGGAAGCCAGCGCGGGTCGCCGAAGGCAAGGTCGGCCGCGAACCCGGCGGCGACGGCAAGAATTGTCATCACCGGGCATCGCCCCCCGAAGCGGGGCGAACGTCGCGAAGGCAGCGCCCATCCCAGGTGGCGGCCCATGCGCCGCCCGGCTCGGTATGCACGTCGAAATATCCCATTTTCGGGACAGCTAGCTCGGAGAGCAGCGCTTTCACGGTACCCGCGTGAACGACGAAGACGGCGCGCCCACTCCCCTGGGCGCGCTCCGATTCGCACGCCTCCCGGAACGCCGCGACGACGCGGCGGGTGAAATCGCTCTTGCCCTCGCCATGCGGGCAGCGCGTCTCGCACCAGGAGTCTACCCAGGCGCGGTAGCGCACATCCTCTTTAAGCTCGGCGGCGCTTCGCCCCTCGAAGTCACCGAAATCCATCTCGCGCAGACCGGGGCACGCCATAAGCTCCGCGTTCGGGAAGAGGATGCGCGCCGTCTGGTCGGTGCGGGCCATGCCGCTCGTGATAACACGGAACACGTCACGATCGCACGCGAGGTCGCGCAAAGCGCGCTCGCCCGCGCTCGACAGGGGCTCGTCGGTGCCCGCCCCGCTGTAGCGATGGTCTTCCGTGCCCGCCGTGGCACCATGGCGCACGAAGACGACTTCCAAAGGCGCGCCCGCGCCCTGCGTCCCTCGAGGCGCATCGGTAAGGTTTCCTTTGATGACCTGGGGAATCCCGCACGTCATGCGCACGACGACGTCGGCGCGCGCAGCGAGCGCGCATCCCAGGCGCCCCGCGTGCTCGCGCCATTGGGCGTCTTCCGCACGCATGGGGACGACCCCCGAGCCGACCAAGGACAGAATCACTGCGTCGAAGCCGATCAGCCGCTCGAGCGCCCGGTCAGCGTCGAGCGCGCGTACGAGTTCCTCAACACGGTACGCGACGCGGCCGGCAAAAACCGCGGGCACGCCGCCCTCCGCAAGCTGCGCCGCGTCGACGAAATCGTCCGCCGCGAACCCGAGCTTTTCGCGCACGAAGGTCCTCTTCCCCGAATGCGCACCACCTACCACGAGCATCATAGGAGCATATCCCCCGCCACCAGCATGGCAAGCATCGCGAGCTCGGCCCATTGCAGAAACCATCCGGCCAAATCCCCCGTCACCCCGCCGAAGCGGGACAGGGCAACATGGCGGTACCACGCGAGCGCCAAAAGCCCCGCCACCGCCATAAGGGCGCCGACGGCCCGAGCGCACGCGACCATCCCTGCAGCCGAAGCCGCAGCGAAAGCGCAAAGCGGCACGACGATCGCCGCGCGCTTCTTAGCAGGCGAGAGTCCCGCGGCCATGCCGTCCGCCCGCGCAGCAGGCCAGCATTCTACGGCGAGCCCCGAAAGCGCGCGGGAGAACACGAGCGAGCACAGAAGCGCGAGGAACGCCCCCGCCGTAAGCGGCAGCGCGGTGAACAGGGAAAACTGCAGAATAAGGTACACAGCAACACCGATGACCCCGAAGGCGCCCGCCCGCGGGTCGTGCATGATCTCGAGCTTTCGCTCGCGCGGGGCCCAACTTGCAAGCGCATCGGAGGTGTCGCAGAGCCCGTCTAGGTGGATGCCTCCCGTCACCGACACAGGCAACGCCACGAGCACGGCCGCGACGATGGTCGCGGGCACGCCGAGCAGGTTCGCCACGTGCCCCCACGCCGTCATGAGGAAGCCTTCCGCAACGCCCACCAGGGGAAACGCGGCAAGCGCATGGGTTGATCCGAAATCGGTCCAGGCCGATTTCGGGACAGGGATGCGCGAGAACATTCCGAACGCCGCGCCGATTGCCTCTGCTATCTTCACCTTGTAGGTCCTTCGCCTTTCATCCACACGGGAATCCCGCATACCACTTCGACTGCGCGGTCGGCCAGCGCCGCCACGCCCGCGTTCACGCGCGCGAGCGCGCGCCTCCATGCCTCGGTCCCCTCATCGTAACGCATCCCATCGGCGAACACGTCGACGGTGACCACCACCGTATACGCAGCGGCCTGAGCGAGCCGTTCGATGCCTCCGAGCACCTCGCGCGCCGCAGCGTCGGGGTCACGTGGGGACAAGCCGCCTTCCGCGAAAAGCTCGTTCGCAACCAGGTTGCCCACGTCCTCCAAAAGAAGCGTGCAGCCGCGCGGAAGCCCGGACACTGCGGCGCCCACGTCACGCGTGCGCTCGAGAGTGGAAAACCCCTTGCCCTCGCGCAGCGCCCGATGGCGCGCGATGCGGCGGGCGCCCTCTTCCCCGAAGGGCTCCATCGTTGCCAGGTACACGCGGGGGCCGTCGTGCCCAAGGCACAGGGACTCGGCATAGGCGCTCTTGCCGCTCGCGGCGGCGCCGATAACGAACGTCACCGTCATTTCCCGGCCTCGAAATGCTCGTAAGCAGCCATGCCAGTCGCCGTAAACGTCTTCCCATCCCGGTACACGCGCAGCGCCGAATCCAGAAGGGGCAGATACGCCATGGCGCCCGCGCCCTCGCCCAAGTGCATGCCTGCGTCGAGGGGTGCCTTTATGCCGAGCTCGCGAAGGAGCTCCCGGCTTGCGGGTTCGCTTGATGCGTGGGTGCCCACGAGGTAGCCCAAGGCGTTGGGGCACAGGCGCGCCGCGCACAGGGCCGCCGTGCAGGATATGACCCCGTCGAGGAGCGCCGGCGCCTTCGAGGCCGCGGCCCCCAGGTAGAAGCCGCACATCGCCGCGATGTCGAAGCCGCCCACCTTCGAGAGCACGTCGATCGGGTCGGCGGGATCGGGCGAGTTCGCATCGATAGCGCGCTCGACCACGTCGCGCTTGCGCGCGAGCGAGGCGTCCGAGAGCCCCGCGCCGCGCCCGACGAGGCTCCGCGCGTCCGCCCGGATGAGCACTGCGGCCACCGCCGCCGAGGTGGTCGTGTTACCGATGCCCATCTCGCCCGCGGCGAGAAGGCGCACGCCGGCGCGGGCAAGCCCGCACGCGACGGCGATTCCGACCTCGATCGCGCGCACGGCCCCATCGCGAGACATAGCGGAGCCGTGCGCGATGTTGCCGCTCCCCCGCCGCACGTTCGCGCGCACCATGCGCGCGTCTTCTATGCCCCGGGCCATACCCACGTCGACGGGCACGACCTCGGCACCCGCGAACGCCGCCATGCGGCAGGCGCTCGTAGCCCCCTCGCACATGTTGCGCGCGACGGCTCGCGTCACGTCTTGCCCGCTTTGCGACACGCCTTCGGCAACGACCCCGTTGTCGGAGAAGAATACCGCGAGCGCACGGGGAAACTCGGCCACCTCGGCGCTCCCCTGAGCTGCGGCGATACGCGCGACGGCGTCTTCAAAGTCGCCCATTCCCCCCAAGGGGTGCGCGATGGAGTCCCACGCGGCGTACGCGGCGGCGCGGGCGCACTCGTCTGCGGGCGCGATCCGGGAGAGCGCGGCTTCGAGCACGGCGCCCGGCGCCGACGAGAACGCGCGCTCGACTTCCTCGCGGATGCAGACAAGCGCGGTTTCGGTTGCTTCAGCCATGCCGTCTCCTCTCTGCGAACGACGCTGCGGCAGACGCGAACGCGCGCGCAACGTCGGGGTTCGCAGGATAGTACACATGCGGGAAGCCCGCAACCAGGGACGGGGTGGTCGTCATGCACGGCCAGCCCTTGTCGCGCCGGGGCTTCTGCGCCCAGAAGTCGCCGCCCGGGCAGGTGGACTGCCAGTAGTGGAACTCGTGCGCGCGGATGCGTGTGCCGCGCGGCCCGTAGAGCCCGTCGCGTTGAGAAGTGAGCTCCACGTACCCGAAATGGGACAGCCTTCCACCGTTCTCGCTTGCGCCCTCAAGGGCGCCCGCAACAGGCCAGCGCCGCCCCTCGCTATCGGCGATTTCGCGCTGCAGGTACAGAAACCCACCGCATTCGGCGACCGTCGGCATGCCGGATTCCACCGCGCGCCGCACCGCCTCGCGCATCGGCGCGTTCTCGGAGAGCTGCCGCGCATGGAGCTCCGGGTAGCCGCCCCCCAGATAGAGGGCGCTTGTCCCCCGGGGCAACTCGCTATCACACAGGGGGCTGAAAAAGGCCAGCTCACAACCCAGGTCCTCGAGCGCGCGCAGGTTCTCCTCGTAGTAGAACGAGAACGCCTCGTCACGCGCGACGGCGACGATAGGCCGCGCTCCCGCGATCGGCTCCAACCGGTAAGGTTCCTCGCGGATATCGGGTGCCGTCGTCGCTGTTTCGAGCAAGTGGTCGACGTCGACGCTCTTTTCCACCAGCTCGGCCATCTTATCGATGCGCGCGGAGAGCTGCTCGACTTCGTCGGCGGTCACAAGCCCCAGATGCCGGCTTTCGAGCGAGAACGCCTCGTCGGCGGGGATATTCCCCAAAACCGCGACGCCCGTGTGCTTCTCGATCGCAGGCGCCGCGTAGGCGCAGGCAGCGGCGCTCGTCTTGTTCAGCACGACGCCGCGCACGTTCGCACAAGGCAGGAACTCGTCGATGCCGCGGATTACGGCGGCGAGCGATAAAGACGCCCCGCGCCCGTTCACCACTAAAATGACCGGCGTTTCCGTGTCGCGCGCAACCTGGTAGCTGCTCGCGTCGGCCACGCCGGGTGCCATGCCGTCGTAGAAGCCCATGACCCCCTCGAGCACCGCGACATCCGCGCCCGCGGCGCCGCGTGCGAGCAGGGCGCGCAGCGTCGGGGCGTCGGTGAAGAAGCCGTCTAAGTTGCCCGAGCGCGCGCCCACGACGCGACGATGAAAGAGCGGATCAATGTAGTCGGGGCCGCATTTGAAGGCCGCGCATGCAAGGCCGCGGCGCGCGAGCGCGCGCAGAAGCGCGCACGTAACGACCGTCTTGCCGCTCCCGCTCGAGGGCGCAGCGACCATGAAGCGCGGGATGGTCGTGCTCACCGGGCGCCGCCTTCCCCACCTGCACCACGCGCGCTGACGAGGAACACGGGGTTTTGCGCCTTCATAAGATGGTGCGAGCCTACAGCCTCGGCGCGGGCGGCCGACACCTGGCAAGCCTCGAACCCCTTAAAGCGCGAACCCGAGAGGAGCGCGCACGCCTCGGTGAGCGTCTCAACGGTGACGCATGGCACGCACAGGCGAACCTGCGAGTTCTTCTCGAGCGCCGCCTCCACGATAGAGGGAAGCTCGCCCGCGCTCCCGCCGACGAACACGGCGTCGGGGACGGGCAGTATCGCGAGCGCTTCGGGGGCGACACCGGGGACCGCATGCACGTTGCCGCACCCGAATGCATCCGCGTTCTCTCGGATGAGCCGCACGCCGGCCGCGTTGCGCTCGACCGCCCATACCGACCCCGCTCGCGCGACGAGCGCCGCCTCGATCGACACGCTCCCCGTGCCGGCGCCGACGTCCCACACGGTGTCGGTCGCGGTAAGGCGCAGCTTCGCGAGCGCGACGGCGCGCACCTCCTGCTTGGTCATGGGAACGTCGCCGCGGATGAAGAGCTCGTCGGGAATGCCCGAGGAAGCGTACGGCCAGCGGGAGCTCGCGGCACGGGATGCGCTAGAGCCCACAGGCGACCCGGCGCCGCCTGCGAACTCGATAAGCATCACGTTCAAGTCGTCAAACGTCTGACCTGTGATTTCACTTGCGGTCGCGCAGGTGATGCGCTCGTCGGGGTACGACAGGCGCTCGGCCACCGTCACGCACGCGTCCCCGAAGCCCGCCTGCACAAGCTCGCCCGAAAGCCGCGAGGGATCTTCCCCGCCCGACGTGACGAGGAAGAGCTCACCTGCGCGCTCGGCCTCGGCCACGATGTCGCACGCCACGCCGTGAGCGCTCGCGAAGCGCCAATCCTGCCATGGACGCGCGAGGCGCGCGGCGAGATACGACACTGAGCTTATGCCGGGAATGACGCGCACGTCCACCTGCGCGTCGCCGGAGAGCGCCTCCACCAGGCGGCGCGCGCCGCTGAACAGCCCCACATCGCCCGTCATCACGACCACGGCGCGCTGCCACGACGCCGCATCGGTGAGCGCGGCGACGATGTCCGCCGTCTTCACGAGCTCGCATCTCACCACGTCGGGCGGCACGTCGATGCCGGCAAGCGCGCGATGAGCGCCGATGACCACGTCGGCGATGTCGATCGCGTCGAGCGCCGCGCGCGAGAGCAAGTCGGGGTTTCCGGGCCCCGCCCCGATGATCGTTACCTTTCGCATGGAATCTCCCGATACCCGCGCGGCGTGACCATACGGCCGCCTACGAGCTTCGTGTCCGCGTTGCCGACGAACACGGTGGTGAACATGTCGGCGTCGATCTCCCCCAGCTCGGAGAGCCTGCACATGCCCGACTGCTGCCCCTCGCGCCCGATGTTGCGCACCCAGCCGCAGAGCGTGTCGGGGGCCTTCCATTCGAGCATAATCTTCGCCGCGCGTGAGAGCCTGTCGGCGCGCTTTCTGCTGCGCGGGTTGTACAAACAGATGCAGAAGTCGGCGCTCGCCACGGCGGCGAGCCTGCGCTCGATGACCTCCCATGGCGTGAGCAGGTCGGAGAGCGACACGACCGCGAAGTCGTGGGCAAGCGGGGCGCCAAGCACCGCCGACCCGCTCTGAGCCGCGGTGGCCCCGGCGATAACTTCCACGTCTACATCGGGGTAGTCCTCCGCAAGCTCCAGCACGGGGCTCGCCATGCCGTACACGCCCGCGTCGCCGCTGCACACGAGCGCCACGGCTTCTCCACTCTGCGCGCGCGAAAGCGCAAGGCGGCACCGTTCGACCTCGTGCATCATCGGCGTCGCGAGATGCGCCGCGTCGGGCACGGCGGCGAGCGCGAGCTCCACGTATTTCGTGTAACCCACAACGACGTCGGACGCCTCGAGCGCACGCCGAGCCGCAATCGTCATGCCGTCGGGGCCGCCCGGGCCGATTCCCACCACGAAGAGCTTTCCCATCACCGCTCCTTAAACGAAAGTTTAATAGTTACCTTGGAAAACGCGACGGTCACGCCGCCGTGAGCGAGCTTCGGGAAGATAAGTTTGCCCCCCTCCGCGAGCGCTGCCCGCTCGCACACGTTGTCGACCCCCACCGTCGCGCGCACGAAATCAGATGGCGAAACGCTGCCTTCGACCTGCGACAACTCCTCTGCGGAATACGTCGCAAGCGGGATATTGCGCGCGCAGCAGAAGGCGAGCAGACCCTCCTCGTGCGCCTTCACGTCGATCGTCGCCGCCTCGCGCACGGCCGAAGGCGAGATACCCACCTGCCCGCACGCGAGAAGAAACGCCTCCTCGATCGCTTCGGCGCACGCACCGCGACGGCATCCTATGCCCGCAACGATGCAGGGCACGACAAGGCGAAGCGGCTCGGGCGCAGGCGCCTGCGCCCGCACGCCCGCCGGCTTCCCCGTCTCACCGGCGGGCACGACCTCGCCCGTTGTCTCCGCCGCACGAACGGACGCACCTGCATTCGCGCCAGCGAACGGCGACACGACGATATCGGCCCGAGCGCGGTCGGACGCAATGTCAACCCCCTCAGGCGGCTGTCCCGAAATCGGCATGTCGGAATAGAGCGCCACGCGCCCGCCCGAAAGCAGCCGCGCCGACACTCGCTTGATGGCCTCGGGATTCGAAACGGCGAGCCCCGCACAGCGCGCCCACGTATCCACCGCCCACACGCCGCGGACGTCGGTCGCCGTGGTGATGACGGGGATGGCCCCTGCCGCGCGTGCCACAGTTTGCGCAAGCTCGTTCGCACCGCCCAAATGCCCCGACAAAAGCGGGACGGCAAAGCGCCCCGCCTCGTCGATCGCCACAACCGCGGGATCGTTTGCCTTCGAGGCGACATGCGGCGCGATCGCCCGCACGGCGATGCCCGCCGCGCCCACGAACAGAAGCGCGTCCGACGCTTCCCACGCGAGCGCCGTCCATGCGCGCAGGTCGGCCTTCCCCTCGCCGAACCCGCGCGAAACGGAAACGTCCCAGCCAGGGTCGTCTTCACCTGTCTGCGCGCAATCGGAAAGCGCGTGTGCGGTGCGCACCGCCAACGCATACCCCCTCTCAGTGAACGCTATGCAGGAAACCCTCATCTAGCGCACCACCATCGTCGAGAAGTAGCTGCCCCGATCGGGCACATCGTCGAGCGAGCGGTACACGCGCTCGCCCGGAAGCCCACAGTCCTCTACAAGCTCGGCACCGTCGAAGGCACCCTCCTCGCAAAGGAAGCGCTTCGTGTCCGCAAGCGAGCGGCGCGCCTTCATGACCACCTTCGTCCCCGGCCAGCCGATTGCGCGGTGCACCCCGTACAGAACGCCTTTACTCATACGTCGCCCCCAATTTCCCGATAACTGCATCGGCGCCCGACGTGCGGAAAAGCTCGCGGCGCTCGGCGTCGAACACGACCGCGGCGATGTCGCATGCGCCCGCCGCGCGGCGGCGCAACCTGTCCTCAATTGCCGCAGCGAGCGAGGCGCGCGCAGCGTCCCCAACGCCGGCGGCCTCGATTACCTCGAGCGCCGCCGTGGTCGTGACGGACGACATGATCTCGCGCACGGTCTTCGCGCTCGCGCCGGCCATGGCCGCGTGGGCGGCCAGAATCTCCGCGCGGCAGTCGGCGGTACGCGAATGGGTGTCCATGATGCCGCCCGCGACCTTCACCAACTTGCCGATGTGTCCCACAAGAAGGACATTGGTAAATCCCTCGCGAACGCAGCAGTCAATCGCATCGCCCACAAAGTTGGAGATGAAGACCACCGGCGCACCGTTTAGGTGGAAATGCCCCGAGATGAACTGCCCGCCGTAGTTGCCGGGCGTGAGCACGACTCCGCGCCGCCCCATAGCCGCATGCTGCCGGATCTCGAGCTCGATGCTGTCGCGCAAGGCAGCGAGGCTGCGCGGCTCGACGATGCCCGTCGTGCCCAGGATGGAGATGCCGCCCTCTATCCCCAGATGCGGGTTGAAGGTCTTTTTGGCAAGGGCAACACCCTCGGGTACCGAAATCGTCACAGCAATATTTCCAGAAAAGCCGTGCGCGGCGCACACCTCGCGCACCGCCGAAGTGATCATCGCGCGCGGCGTCGCGTTGATGGCGGCCGCCCCCACCGGCTGCTCGAGCCCGGGCAATGTCACGCGCCCCACGCCCACGCCGCCATCGACGGAAACTTCCGATTCGCGCGCGGGCACGTCCTTGCTGCCCGCAGCACCCGTGCCCGACCCCGCATGTTCCACGTGCGCGTACACGAGTACGCCGTCAGTCACATCGGCATCGTCGCCTGCGTCCTTTCGCACGGCGCACTGGGCGCACCCCTCGCCGATGCATGCGTCGACCACGTTCGCCTCGACGGGCAGCCCGCCGGGGGTGACGATCGACACGCGGCCGACGGGCTTTCGTGACAAAAGCATCTCGCAGGCCGCCTTCGCCGCGAGCGCGGCGCAGCTCCCCGTGGTGTAGCCGCAGCGCAGGCGGGTCGTCCCGGTATATATGTAGTGCTCGAAGGCCACGCTAGCTGCTCGCCTTCCGATACCCCGTGGCAAACGAAGGGTCGTAAAGCTTGCTGCGCTCGTACGACTCTGCTTGCGCGCCGTTGTGCGAAAACCCGCCGCGAGCTCCGAGCACGCGGCCCACCACCACGAGCGCCGTGCGGTCGATGCCCTCTCGCGCGCCCGCATCGGCGAGCGTGCCCACTGTGCATCGCACCACGCGCTCCTCAGGCCAGGTCGCCTTGTACACGAGCGCGGCCGGCTCGTCGGAGCTGCGGCCCGCGGCCAAAAGCTCGGCGGAAAGCTCGGCGAGCATACCCGAGCTCAGGAAGATGACCATAGTCGAGCCACTTTCCGCCATGGTGCGCATGCCCTCGCCCGCGGGCATGGGGGTACGTCCGGAAAGCCGCGTGATCACGACCGACTGGCTGATTCCCGGCAGCGTGTATTCCTGGCGAAGCGCCGCCGCGGCACCGCAAAAGCTCGACACGCCGGGCACCACCTCGTAGTCCACGCCGCGCGCGTCGAGCGCGTCCATCTGCTCCTGGATGGCGCCGTACAGGCACGGGTCGCCCGTGTGCAGGCGCACCACGTCCTCGCCCCGCGCATCTGCCGCGCACATCACGTCGAGCACTTCCTCCAAGGTCATGTGCGCGCTGTCGTAGACGATGCAGGATTCCTTGCACTCAGCGAGCAGCTCGGGGTTCACAAGGCTTCCCGCCCAAACGACCACGTCGGCTGCGCGCAGAAGGCGCGCCCCGCGCAGCGTGATAAGGTCGGCGGCGCCCGAGCCTGCGCCAACGATATGAATCATCCGAGCCTTCCCTTCCCGTTTCTCATCGCAACCGTTTACGCCGCCATTCGCGCAGCGGGCAAAACACGGCGCCTGCGGCGGCAATCGGCGCAAATACGCAGGCAGGAGGCGCAATGCCGCCCGCCCTGGCTTTGACACGTTCACAAGTGCCCACTATCATAGTAAAAGATTCGGCAACGAGCATATGACAATCGGATAAAAGGAAATGACCGGCGCGGCGCCCGCACAGCCCGCGCTGGCTTGCGGAGGGAACCAGGTGGGAATCCTGGGCAAGGGACATTACTGTATAGGACGCGCGGGCGAACCGCCTCGCGCCCCAAGCCAGACTGCTTCGCCTTTTCCTCACGGCATCGCCGTGGCGTTAGCTCCTTGTGAACCCCGAGGGGTGCGCTTTTCTTTCGCTTGTGCCGACAAGCAACTGTCGCCGGGGGACCGGCAAACCGAGGAAAGGAAAAACCATGTCCGACCAGATGTCACGCCGCGGCTTCATGGGCGCCGCAGCAACCGGAGCCGTCGCGCTCGCCGGAGTCGCGCTCGCGGGCTGCTCCAACACCTCCGCGAGTTCCGAGAAATCGAGTGAAAAGGAGAAGGCCGTGAAGCCGGTCATCCTCGTCACGAGCTTCGGCACGAGCTACAACGACTCGCGCCACATCACCATCGGCGCCATCGAAGACGCTATCCGCGAGAAGTACTGGCAGGACTACGACATCCGCCGCGCCTTCACCGCGCAGATCATCATCGACAAGCTGAAGAAGCGCGACGGCATCACGATCGACAACATGACCGAGGCGCTCGACCGCTGCGTGGAAGACGGCGTGAAGGAAATCGTCGTGCAGCCGACGCATCTCATGGGTGGCCTGGAATACACCGACGTGAAAGACGAGCTCGACAAGTACGCCGACAAGTTCGACAAAATCTCGCTCGGCGACCCGCTGCTCACCTCCGACGACGACTACAAGAAGGTGGCCGCAGCCATTAAGGAGAACATGGCGTCCTTCGACGACGGCAAGACGGCGCTGTGCCTCATGGGCCACGGCACCGAAGCCGATTCCAACGCCGACTATGCCAAGATGCAGGAAGTGTTTAAGAACGAGGGCTTGACGCAGTTCTTCGTCGGCACCGTCGAGGCTGAACCGACCTGCGAGGATGTTATCGCCGCCGCGAGCGCCGCAGGCTACAAGAAGGCCGTGCTCGCGCCGTTCATGGTGGTCGCGGGCGACCACGCGAACAACGACATGGCAGACGAGACCGACCCCGACAGCTGGGCTGCGAAGTTCGTGGCCGCCGGCTTCGAAGTGACGTGCCTGCTCCAGGGTCTGGGACAGAACGTCGCGGTCGACGACATCTACGTCTCGCACGTGGACGACGCCATCGCCAAGCTGTAAACTCGCCGCGCACGGGGGCGCCGGTCGCGTCCCCGTGCAACGGGCATGCGCCTTCCCCGACTGACGGCGCATGCCCGTTGCATTCGCATCCCGCCCGCCCACCGCACGGCGCGGGCGGTCGAAGCGATTGAAAGGAACCCCTCCATGTTGAAGAAAACCCTTGCCTTCGCCCTGTCGGCGGCGCTTTTCGCGTTCTCGCTCGCCGGCTGCGGCGGAAATTCAATCGACAGCGCAAAGGCAAGCGATGCCGATTCCCAGGAAAAAACTGAACAGGCGGCCGATGCGCCCGAGGGCGCAAGCGCTGCCCCCATCACCGCCGACAAGGTGGCCGACGGCACCTATCCGATCACCGTAGATTCCAGCTCGAACATGTTCAGGATTGTGGACGCCCAGCTCATCGTGGAAAACGGCTCCATGCACTGCGTGATGACACTTTCCGGCACGGGCTACGGCAAGCTCTTCATGGGCACGGGCGACGAGGCTGCCGCCGCGAGCGAGGCCGACTTCGTCCCCTATGTGGAAAACGCGGAAGGCAAGTACACCTACGACGTGCCCGTTGATGCGCTCGACGAGGACACCGCCTGTGCCGCGTGGAGTATTAGAAAAGAGCGGTGGTACGACCGCACGCTCGTGTTCGAATCCGCCGGCGTCGATCTGCGCGCCGACGCACTGAAGTAACACCATGCGGTCGATTCTTCCCAAGGGGGAAAGCAGAAAGCGCCGCAGCATCGCGGTGCGCGTGATCGCCTGCATTCTCGTCGCCCTGCTCGCGCTTCCCTTCGCGGGGTGCAGTGCGAGCCCGAACGCGACCGGTGGCACGGCGGGCTCTCAGGAATACACTGTGAGCGTCTCGCTCTCCGGCGGGTCAGGGCGCGCAAGCATCGCCTCACCCACCACAATTGTGAAGGATGGCGACACCTACACCGCGACCATCACCTGGTCGAGTTCGAACTACGACAAGATGACCGTCGACGGCGTGGACTACGCGCCCATAAACGACGGCGGCAACTCCACGTTCGAGATACCCGTCACGCTCGACGAGGACATCGCCGTGTCGGCCGAGACCGTCGCCATGTCGACGCCGCACACCATCGACTACACGCTCCACTTCGACTCATCCACCATGAAGGAGAAATCGGGCGACGATGCAAGCGGCGACTCCCCCGCGGGAACGGCTTCAAGCGCCGCGGCCGACTTCCACAACCCAGATTTGGGCTGCGGCTGGGAGCCGACGGGGGCGCTTCAGCTTGAATACGCCGAGCACTTCACTGTCGACGAGTACGAAGGCGGCCTGCGGCTTATCTGCATTTCGAACGGGGAGCGCTTCCTCGTGGTACCGCAAGATGCGAAGGTACCTGATGGGTTGAGCTCCGACATCGCGGTCATAAGGCGTCCCGCCAACAAGGTGTACCTCGTGTCGTCGGCGACGATGTGCCTGGTCGACGCGCTCGATGCGAACGACAACATCCTCATGTCGGGCACGAAGGCCGACGATTGCTCGGTCGCGGGCTTCAAAAGCGCACTCGAAAGTGGGGCGATCGCCTACGGCGGCAAGTACAGCGCGCCCGACTACGAGCGAATATCGGCCTCGGGCTGCACGCTCGCCATCGAGAACACCATGATCAACCACACGCCCGATGTGAAGGAAAAGCTGCAGAAGCTCGGGCTCGTCGTGCTCACCGAACAGTCGTCGAGCGAGCCCGAAGCACTCGGGCGCGTCGAGTGGATTAAGCTTTTCGGCGTCCTGTTCGACAAGGAAGACGAGGCCGCGCACCTGTTCAACGAGCAGAAGGCCCGCGTCGAGCAAACGTCGAGGCTCGCGTCGTCAGGTAAAACCGTGGCGTATTTCTACATTAACTCGAACGGGGCCGCCGTCACGCGGCGGGCGGGCGACTACGTGGCGCAGATGATCGAGCTTGCAGGCGGCAACTACGCGCTCGATGACGCGCAGACGGCGTCGACGTCAGGTTCGTCAGTAACGCTCGAAATGGAGCGCTTCTACGCGACGGCGAAGGATGCCGACATTATCGTCTACAACGGCACCATCGACGAATCGGTTGCCACCTTGAACGACTTCGTAGGCAAAAACGCGCTATTGTCGCAGTTCAAAGCCGTGAAGAACGGCAACGTCTGGGTCACAAGCGCCGACATGTACCAGCAGATGACTTCCACCGCCGACATTATCGACGAGCTGCACGGGGCGTTCACCGGCGATGACGCGAGCAACTTCCATTATCTGAGGAAGCTCGGCTAGCGCCATGAGAAGCCGGCTTTCCATGACATACGACGAATCGGGGCGCGCCGCGCGGTGTCGCGTCGTGACGGCGCTGCTCGCTGTTGCCCTCATCGTGCTCGTCGGGGCCAACCTGTGCATCGGGAGCGTGCTCGTGCCCGCAGACCACATCCCCGGCATCCTTTCGGGAGGCGCGGCCAATTCCATGGAAATCCAGATCATCTGGGAGATTCGTCTGCCGCGCGTGCTTTCAGCCGTGCTTCTCGGCGGGGCACTTTCGCTCTCCGGGTTCCTGCTGCAGACGTTTTTCAACAACCCCATCGCCGACCCGTTCATCTTGGGCGTCTCCTCGGGCGCAAAGTTCGTCGTCGCGCTTACGATGATCGTACTTCTGGGCGCGAACCAGGCCATGTCCTCGCCGGCCATGGTGGCCGCAGCGTTTCTGGGGGCACTTATCACCATCGGCTTCGTGCTCCTCATCGCACGGCGCATAAGTTCCATGGCCATGCTCATCGTAGCGGGCGTCATGGTGGGATACATCTGCTCGGCGGCGACGAACTTCCTCATCGCCTTCGCCGACGACCAGTCCATCGTGAACCTGCACAACTGGTCTTTGGGTAGCTTCTCGGGTTCGAGCTGGGATGACGTCGCGGTCATCGCGGTCGTGGTGATCACCGTGAGCGCATGCGTATTCGCGATATCGAAGCCCCTTTCCGCCTTCCAGCTGGGAGAAGCCTACGCGAAAAGCGTCGGCGTGAACGTCGCACGCTTCCGCGTGGTGCTCGTCCTTCTAGCGAGCATGCTCTCCGCCTGCGTGACCGCGTTCGCTGGTCCGGTGTCGTTCGTAGGTATCGCGGTTCCGCATCTCGTGAAGTCGGCGCTGAAGTCGTCGAAGCCCATCCGCGTGATTCCTGCGTGCTTCTTGGGGGGCGCCATCTTCTGCGCGGGCTGCGATTTGATCGCGCGCACGTTGTTCTCTCCCGTCGAGCTTTCCATCAGCGCCGTCACCGCCATCTTCGGCGCGCCGGTAGTTATCGCGCTCATGTTGAAGAAGCGGGTGAGGTAGATGGGGGAATTCGCGCCGCGGCCCAAAACGCTCGGAGGGGACATTCCATACTTAGACAGTCCTGAGCTCGCACGAAAGCGCGAGAAGGCACTTTCGGCTCGTGCGGAACTGCGCGCGGAACGTCTCCTCCGAGCGCAGTCGAACCTCGAAACCCCGGTCGAAACGCAGGCTGACGGAGCGCCGCTTTTCCGCATAAGCGACCTGTCGGCGGGCTACGACAAGAAGGTCGTAGTCGAAGGTGTCGATCTGGAGGTTCGCGCGGGCGACGTCGTGGCGCTCATCGGGCCGAACGGCTCGGGCAAGTCGACCATCTTGAAAACCATCACACGCCATCTTGCACCGCTTGCCGGCGCGGTCGAGCTCGACGGACGGGAGATTTCCCGATGGAAGACGGCGGAGTTCGCAAGGAACCTTGCCGTTATGCTGACAGATCGCCCCCGGACCGAGCTCCTCACCTGCCGCGATATCGTAGAGGCGGGAAGACATCCCTACACCGGGCGAATGGGCACACTCTCGCCCGACGACCATAGTCGGGTCGACGAGGCAATGAAAACCGCACATGTGGAAGAGCTCGCCGAGCGCGACTTCATGCAGATAAGCGATGGGCAACGCCAGCGCGTCATGCTCGCACGCGCCATCGCGCAGGATCCGCGTGTGCTCGTGCTCGACGAGCCCACGTCGTATCTCGATATCCGCTACCAGATCGACCTGCTGCGAATACTTCGCCACCTTGCGAAATCGCGGAATGTGGCTGTCATCATGTCCATCCACGAACTCGAGCTCGCGCAGAAAAGCGCCGACAAGGTGATTTGCGTGAAGGACGGCCGGGTCTTCCGCGCCGGCGCACCCGAGGACATATTCACGTGCGAGACAATTGGCGAGCTCTACGGCCTTCAGCATGGCACCTTCAACGAGCGCTTCGGCAGCGTAGAAATTGGGCGCCCACACGGTGATGCGCACACGTTCGTCATCGCCGGCGCAGGTACGGGGTCGGCTGTGTTTCGCCAGCTCATTCGGCAGGGCAAGGCGTTCTACGCGGGAGTTCTGCACGAAGGGGACATCGACTGCGAGCTCGCGCACGACCTGGCGACGGAATGCGTGGCCGAGCGCGCCTTCGAGCCGATCGGGGATAAAACCATAGCCCGCGCCAAAGAGCTCCTCGTCCACTGCGCGCGCCTTATCGTGTGCCCCGCCGCCTTCGGCACCATAAACGCCCGCAACGCAGAGCTCGTCGCGTTCGCACGCTCGCATGGTATCGAGGTCGTGCGAGCGTGCGAAGGCGCATCGGAGGATTCCCAATTAGAGTGGGAAGGATAAACTGGACTTAATTTTAAGGATCCTCAGGCTACAGCTCCTACGCCGGCGAGGTCTACAAGGCGCCGGAGAACCTCGTGAACAAGAATTTCCACGCCGACGAGCCCAACTAGGCCTAGTCCAAGCGAGATTCCAGACTCGACAGGCCGTTGAGAGTCAGGTCGTTGGCGACCTCAGAGACGCGCTCGATAGGAACCGAGCCGTCAGACAGCGCCCACGTGCGATAGATACCGATAATACCCGACAGCAAAAACGCCAGATAGTAGTCGAACATCTCGTCCTTGAGACCTTGGGGCAGCAGATCGCGCTCGGCAATCTCGTGCTCGAGCGGCGCACGAAGACGAGCCATAAAATCATCGAGCGGAATGTTCTCGATCAGCTGACGATTGAGCACCAAGTTGTTGCACAGTGCCTCGTTAACGGTTTTAAAGAAGGTCGCCGCCGCGCCAAGAGCGCGCTCGTTGGTGTCGCCGTCCATGGAAGCTAGCGTTTTCTCGACCGAGTCGACAATCATCTCCACAACATCGACGGCAATGGCATCGAGCAGGCCGTCAACCGTACCAAAGTGAACGTAAAAGGTCTTGCGGTCGACATTGGCCTCGCGCGCGATGGCACTCACCGTAATGTCTGCCAACGGCTTTTCCATGAGCAGGCGCTCGAAAGCAGAAAGGATGGCATTGCGGCTGCGAACGATGCGGCGGTCAAGACGCGGTTTGCTGGTTGCCATGGGCGTGTCCCTTCGATATGCGAGCATTCATCAACAGATGAGAGATAATCTACGTAAGAGGATTATCCCCCATACGGCACAAATATGCCCCGCGTCATGAAGAACGCACGACTGCCCTACTGCGACTTAGGATGCTTCTTCTTATTGAGTGCCGACGGAGATACGCGAATACCATCGCCTGTCTGGCGCACATAGGCTTTATGAGCCGGCTTAGCGGCCCCAGAAGCCTTCTGAGCGTGCTTCTTGGGATCAACGGTAACAGCATTCGTGGGGTGCGGCTTCGCGGCCACAGAGGGCATCTGAGGCGTGCGGCCGAGCTTGCGCATCACGCGATCCCAGCGCGCATGGATGCTCTCGTTGTGGGCGCTCTTAAGGCCCAGCAGGGGCGCAGCCAAAATGGTCGGCGCAATAAACGTAATGAGGCGCCACAGCAGATAGCCGGCGGTCGAAGCCGACCCAAAGAAATGACCCAAGAACAATGCAAAGCCGCCCTCAGCGCCACCAGTTCCACCGGGCAAGGGAACCGCAGAGCTCAGCAGCTGGACAAAGGCGCTCGCGGCCATGACCGAGAAAAAGTCGACCTCGTGGTGGCCAAAGGCAAGCATCAGGAAATACGGCACCAGATAGAAAAACGCGAGCTGCAGCATGGTGATAAACACGGTGAGCAGCATGGAAGAAAAATGTCCGGCCGAAAGCTTGAACTTCTCGGAGAAGGAGTAGATTTCGCCATCGACAAACGTGCGCCAACTCTCGATCTTAGTGGCCGAGACACCAATGCGCTCGAGCCAATTGATGATGCAATGGGCGACGCGCGTGACGGTCTTAGGCATGAGAGCGACGGCGAAGATGCCAAGCAAGATGCAGCAGTGTCCACCAAAGCTAAAGACGCACAGCAGCGTCATGTCGCCATAGCGCTCGGCAAAAAACGGCATGCGAGCAAGCAGTAGGATAGCGCCCCAGGCAACGAGGCCAAACTGATACACGATAAAGCGCGTGAACTGCGTGGCTCCGGCCTCGCCGACATTTTGGCCCGCTTTGGTCAGGCGGTAGATCTGAGCAGGAGTCGAGCCCATCATCATAGGGGTGAGGTTGCCAAAGAAGATGCCACTCGCCTCGACCGAGATCAGGTCGCGAATGCCGACGGGTGAATTGGGGTCGAGCCAGACAGCGATCGCATAGGCCACAATGCCAAAGAACAGATACATGAACATGCAGAGACACGCGACAACGAGCCATGACGCCTGGACGCTCGACATAGCGGCCCAAAACTGTCCCATCTGCCCGGTTACCACCAGATAGACGATATAACCAACCAGCACGACGCCGATAAAGATGGCGCCGCGGCGTGCACTCTTATTGTCATCGCCGCCCGAGGCCTCAACCTCGACCTGGGGCTTAGACGTATGCTGAGAGGACTCCGTCATGAGACTCCTTCTAACAGTCAAAATATCTTGGATATTGTACCCGCAAGGGCCATAAGCAGAACGCAAAGCTCTGGTTCAAACGGGAATTGCAGACGGTTGTTTGATAATAAAAAAACCCGACCTTCCATGGGAAGACCGGGTATCAGATGCGTGGTAGCCCGTACCAGATTCGAACTGGTGATCTCCGCCTTGAGAGGGCGGCGTCCTAAACCGCTAGACGAACGGGCCATAAACCTCAGCAGAAAAGAAGTGGTAGCCCGTACCAGATTCGAACTGGTGATCTCCGCCTTGAGAGGGCGGCGTCCTAAACCGCTAGACGAACGGGCCACATGACATCTGCACTGCCGTGCTGCGAAGAAATATATTACGGGACAAAAAACATCAGCGCAAGAAGAAATTCCAAATTGCCGAAAAATTGTCGGCAGGTTATGGAACACACAGGTAAACTGGGTAGCTAATTCAAGTTGAGATGGACCAAAAGAGCTTCGCGCTCGTTGGGGATTTTGTCTTCGATCACGGCGTCGAGGGCGGAGTTGAGTAGCTGCCCCAGTTCCGGCCCGGGCTTGACTCCGGCACGGATCAGGTCGCCGCCGTTGATGGCGAGCATCTTGAGCGTATAGGGCTCCCCCGCCTCCAGTAGCTCGTGCGCCATCGCGCGCATCTCCTCAATCGTCTCGACGTAATAGAAGCACGACGGAGCCTTGCCGAGCGTGTCGGCACGCTTAAGATCCATGAGTTCGTCCATCAAACGCGGCGTGTCGACGCCCTCGCCCGAAAGCGCGCGCATCATATTGAGCAGGCAGGAGCGCTCGGGGCGCAGCGGCTTGTCGTGAAATTTGATGAGCAGGCACACATCGCGCACCAGGTCGTGCGAGAGCGCCAGGCGATCCATAATGACGCGCGCTTTCTTGGCGCCGAGCTCGGGATGACCGTAGAAGTGTCCGCTGCCGGCGTGATCGACCGTGAAACACTCGGGCTTGGACACATCGTGCAAAAACGCCGCCCACATCAGGCTCGACGAGGGCGCGACGCCGTCACACAGCGCCAGCTCCCCCGCCACCGTCAGCACACGGGCGATATGCTCGTAGACGTTAAACGCATGATAGACACTTCGCTGATCAAAGCCGCGACCCGCTGCCAACTCGGGCACAGAGGCACAGATGAGCTCGGGATAGCGAAGCATCGCGTCTCCCCCATGACCGGTCGAAAGAATGCCCTCGAGCTCAATACCCACACGCTCGCGCGCCACAGCATCGAGCAACGGCGCACACTCAGCAAGCGCGCGCTTTGTCTCGGGCTCAATCATAAAGTCCAGGCGGCAGGCAAAGCGTACCGCACGCAGCATGCGAAGGGCGTCCTCGTTAAAGCGACGCTTGGGATCGCCGACAGCGCGAATCAGCTTGCGCTCCAAGTCACCCTGGCCGTCGTAGCGGTCGACAAGCCCGCGCTCGGGATGCCAGGCCATGGCGTTGACGGTAAAGTCGCGGCGCGCCAGATCGTCCTCGAGCGAGGCGGCACGTTCCACACTCTGGGGATGGCGACCATCGGTGTAAAAGCCATCCAGACGGTACGTGGTGACCTCGATACGCTCGCCATCGGAAATAGCCGTGATTCCGCCAAATTTAATGCCCGACTCCACAACCGCGATGCCGGCGGCCTCGAGCGCCGCTTTGGACTCCTGCCACAGGCCGCTACAGCACATATCAACATCGTGGCTGGGGCACCCCATCAGGGCGTCGCGCACCCAACCACCCACGTACCAAGCCTCAAGACCAGCCGCCTCAAGCGCGCGCAGGACGCGCAGGGACGCATCGGACGGTTGAGTACCGTTGAGCGAAACATTGCACATGCCTATGGCCTCCTGCACTTGTGAGCGTAAATCGATGGTTCTCAAGAAGTCTAGCAAGAAACAAGAAAGCGCGCACACGCAATCGCGTCGTCATTCCATAAAACGAGACAGCAGACGCCATATGCGTTCAGTGCACAAAAAACACCCGCCTCGGAGATCCAAAGCGGGTGTTCGGCAGCGATTTTTCGATGCGGCTAGCAGACCTGACGAACTTCGATGTTCTTCTTGTATTCGTCCACCTTGGCAAAGTCGCCCAGGCCCGGGCACTCGACCACGTTGGCGCCGGTGGCCATCGACAGACGGAGGGCATCCTCGACGCGCTTGGGAGCGTCGTGCCATACGGACAGGAAGGCAGCGAGCGAGGAATCGCCGGCGCACACCGTCGACAGCAGCTTGACGTCGAAGGTGCGATTGGCAAACCAGATGTGCTCGCCGTTGGAGAAGTACGCACCGGCGCCACCGAGGGTCAGCAGCACGTTCTTGGCGCCCTTAGCGTGCAGCTCGGCCATAGCGCCCTTGACGGACTCATCGTCGCCACCGCTCACCTTAATGCCAAAGATGTCGAGCAGCTCGTCGTCATTGGGCTTGATCAGCAGCGGCTCCATGGCAATGAGGTCTGCCAGCTGATGGCTCGAGATGTCGAGGACGAACTCGGCCCCCTTGGCCTTGACGCGGCGCAGGACCTCGGCCAAGAAGCCCTCGGAAGTGTTGGGAGGCAGCGAGCCGCTGATGACCAGGCAGGTCATGTCATCGAGCGAATCGATGAGCTCAAACATCTCCTGCTCGTTGGCCTCGTTGATAGCGGCACCGGCGTTGACCATGTTGTACTCGGTGTCGGGGCCGGCGTTGAGGAACACATTGACGCGCGTAATGCCGTCGGTCCACACGGGTTTGACGGGCACGCCCAGGGCCTCGGCGCCCTTAACGATAAACTCGCCCGAGAAACCGGCGAAAAAGCCCAGGATCGTGGTGTCGACGCCGTAGTGATCGAGCGTAAACGAGACGTTTAGGCCCTTGCCGTTGGGCGTGTAGACGGCGTTGCGGGTACGCGTGACGGTGTTGGCAGCAAGACCGTCGCAGGCGATGTTGTAGTCAATAGCGGGATTTGCAGTGAGCGTGTAAATCATGAATGTTCCTTTCACGAAGCAACGTGTTAATGAAAGTATATTCCACGCATCGGTAAAAGGCTAGGACAACTCGGTGAACGGTGTGGAAGCGATGAAGTACGGCGGGACACCTCTCCCCCGTGGCGGAACAAAAAGGCGCCCCAGCCAAACCGGGGCGCCACATGCGCACGAATATGTCGCGGTTCGATTACTGACGATCGAGCTTGCGGACGGCAACGCGCTTGCTGTACTCGTCGACGTGACCGAAGTCACCGATGCCGACGGACTCGGCAACGTTGGCGCCGGTGGCCATAGCGAGCTTCATGGCCTCCTCGACGTTGTCGCGATCCCTGTACCACTTGTGCAGGAACGCAGCGAGGGTGCAGTCGCCGGCGCAGACGGAAGAAACCAGCTTGATGTTGAACTCACGCTTGGCGTACCAGATGTCCTCGCCGTTGGAGAAGTAAGCGTCGCCGCGGCTACCACGGGTGAGCAGCACGTTCTGAACGCCAGCGTCGTGAGCCATCTTCATGGCAACGCGAACCTCGTCGTCGGTGTCGACCGGCACGCCGAAGATGGCCTTCATCTCGTGATGGTTCGGCTTGATGAGCAGCGGCTTCTTGTGAGCGAGCTCCTTGAGCTTGTCGGAGGACAGGTCCAGGACGACGTCGGCGCCACGGGCCTGAGCGTGCTCCATGACCTGAGCCAGGAAGTCGGGCGTAGCTTTGGGAGGCACGGAGCCGGAGACGATCAGGCACTCGAGATCGCCCGCGGTGTCCAGGATGTTGTAGAGCTCCTCCTGGTGCTGCGGCGTGATCGGAGCACCCGGGTTCAGAATGCCGTACTCGTGCTGGCCATCGTTGACGTAGGTGTTAATGCGCGTGATACCGTCGGTCCAGACCGGGCGGCAGAGGCAACCCAGGTTCATGACCTCCTCGACGATGAACTTGCCCGTGAAGCCGGCGAAGAAGCCGAGCGCGACGGTGTCGACGCCCATCTTCTTAAAGGCGAAGGACACGTCGAGGCCCTTGCCGTTAGCCGTGTAGCTGGCCGAGCCGGTGCGGACGTTCTCGTCGGGCTCGAGCGGAGAGCTCGAAACCGTCATGTCGACAGCCGGGTTAGCGGTTAGCGTGTAGAACATTTACAGTACCCCCTGTATATGTGAGGGCCGCGTGGCCGGCCCATTCCAACCACGCGGTTACCTCTGATACCAAATTAGCGAGCTGCGGACTCGAGCAGTGCCTTGACCTCGGCGGCGGTGTTGCAGGCGAGCGCCTTCTCGGCGAGCTCGTCGCACTCGGCCTTGGTCCACTGGCTGATGGTCTTGCGGGCGCGCAGGATCGACGGAGCGCTCATCGAGAACTCCTCCAGGCCCCAGCTGATCAGCAGCGGCTCGAGCAGCGGATCGGCAGCGGCCTCGCCGCACATACCGACCATGATGCCGGCCTTCACGCCGCTCTCGATGATGTTCTTGAGCGAGCGGAGCACGGCGGGATAGTACACCTGGTACAGGTTGGAGATGGTGTCGTTGCCACGGTCGGCGCACATGGTGTAGCCGATCAGGTCGTTGGTGCCGATGGAGAAGAAGTCGGCGACCTCGGCCAGACGGTCTGCGAGCAGCGAAGCGGCGGGCGTCTCGACCATGATGCCGACCTCGATGTTCTCGTTGAACTTGCGACCCTCTTCGGTCAGCTCGGCCTTGCACTGCTCGACGAGCTCCTTGACAGCCAAGACCTCCTCGACGCAGGTGACGAGCGGGATCATGATCTTGACGTCACCGAAGGCGCTAGCGCGCAGCAGAGCACGGAGCTGGACCTTGTACTGGTCGGGATTGGCCAAGCAGTAACGCACGGCGCGGAAGCCCATGAAGGGGTTGTCTTCCTTGACCATATGCAGATACGGAATCTCCTTGTCGCCACCCACATCGAGCGTGCGGATGATGACCGGAGCACCCTTGAGCGCGCTGGCGACCTTACGGTAGGCGTTGAACTGCTCCTCCTCGGAAGGAAGCTCAGCAGAGTCCATGAACAGGAACTCGGAGCGGAACAGACCGATGGCCTCGGCGTCGTGATCGAGCGCGTTGGGCACGTCATCGGGGTTACCGATGTTGCAGGCGATGATCTTCTTGATGCCATCGGCAGTCACGGACGGCTTGCCACGGAAGGCCTCGAGGGCTGCCTTCTCGGCAGCGAAGGCCTCGGCCTTGGCGGTGTAGGCAGCGAGCGTCTCCTCGTCGGGATCGGCCTCAACGATACCCTTGCCACCGTCGACGACAACGGTCATACCGTTGCGCAGCGCGGTGCAGCTGTTGGAAACCGAAAGGACAGCCGGGATCTCGAGGGCACGCGCGATGATCGCGGAGTGCGACGTGCGGCCACCGGTCTCGGTGACGATACCGGCAACGTGGGCCTTATCGATCGTGGCGGTCATGGACGGCGTGAGGTCATGCACGACAACCACGGTGTTCTCGGGCAGGACGGAGAGGTCGACGACCTCCTTGCCCAGCAGCTCGGCCAGAATACCGGTGCGGATGTCGGCGATGTCGGCCGCGCGCAGACGGAACATCTCGTCGTCCATGGACAGGAACATGTTCTCGAACATGGTCGAGGTGTCCATGAGCGCCTGCTCGGCGCAGGTACCGCCGTCAATGGCGGCGTTGATGGCGTCGGTCATACCCGGATCCTGAGCCAGGACAATATGTCCGCTCATGATCTCGGCCTCGGCCTCGCCCACCGTCTCCTTCATGTGGTCGGCCTGAGCCTGGGTCTTCTCGCAAAAGACCGAAAGAGCGGACTGATAGCGCTCCTTCTCTGCTGCCGAATCAGCAACCTCGTGCGGCTCAAACGTCAAGTCGGGATCGACGGCGACCATGACGGTGCCGATACCGATGCCCTCGGAAGCGTTGACTCCCTGATACATTCCCATTCCTCTCTCCGTGTCATGTGATAAAGCGTTTTGCCATATCCATGACAAAAGAGCGCAGCTACCTTGCAACAGGTCACTGCGCCCCCAAATATGAACTTAGTTGTTCAACATGCGACCCGTTTGAGTTCTACTCGCCAAGACCGCTCTTGATGAGCTCGATGGCAGCAGCCAGAGCCTCGGCCTCGTCAGCGCCGTCGCACTTGACCTCGACCTCGGTACCGCAGGGGATACCAGCAGCCATGAGGGCCATCGGGGACTTACCGTTGACCTCCTTCTCGGGGGTGACGACAGTCACGTCGCAGGCGTACTTGCCCATGGTGGAGGCGAAGAGGCCGGCCGGACGCATGTGAAGACCCTGCGGATTGACGAGGGTAGCCTTCTCAGAAACCATAATTGACTCCTTTTTTGTGTTTAACCCCTGTCATGCATGCGGCAGGAGTCAGATTCACGACGTTGTTTATATTAACTCACATCAAACTGTTTTTCATTATGTTTCGCACGAATTGTTGGACAGATGTGTTTGTCGTCCGCTTGCTCGCCCACAGGGGGCCGGGCGTGGCCAGTGAGATTTCCTGCTCTACAGTCCTGCTCGCACGAAGAGCACATTAAGTGCTCTTCGGCTCGTGCGGAACTCGCGATAAATCTCGCAGGCCGCGCCCGGCCCCCTGTGGGCGAGCAAGCTGCGGAAACTCAGTCGGTCCAGAGCAATATCGTGCGAACGGAATTCTGGCTGATTTTTGTTCGCCTGGTTGAACTAGTTGAAGGGGCCTATCTGTACCCTTTTGTAAGTTGCGGTGAAATAGGGACTGAATTTGGGGTTGAATCGTTTACACAGTCCCTATTTCACCGCAACTTATTTGGGGATGAAAAAGGCGGAGGCCCTGGAGAGGGTCTCCGCCTTTGTTACAAGGGGCGATGTTATTCGCGTACCGTGGAATTAGACCAGGCGGGCGTTGATCGTCTTGGCGATCTCGGCGGCGTCGGTGGAACCCTTGACGGTGGCACGGAAGTCCTCGTCCATGAGCGCCTCGGCGACCTTGGACAGGATCTTGAGGTGCGTGGTGCCAGCCTGAGCGCCCGGGATGAGCAGGGCAATGGCAACGTTGACGGGAGCGCCGTCCATGGTGTCCCAACCGGTCACGCCAGAGTCGTCCTTGACGACGATGACGGCAGCCTCGGTGATGGCGTCGGACTTGGCATGCGGAATAGCGAAGCCCTCCATCATGCCCGTGGTGCCCTCGGCCTCGCGGGCCAGGAAGGCGTTCATAACGGCGTCGGCGTCGCCGGCGATACCGGCCTTGACGGCCTGGTTGGAAACAAAGCTCAAGGCCTCGTCACGAGAAGCGAAGTCCTCGGCGACAAAGACGTTCTCGACCTTCACGAAGTCGGAAGCCTCGGCCTTGGGGGCCTCGACGGCAGCGGCCTTGGGGGCCTCAACCGGCTTGGCTGCAGGAGCGGCCTTATGGTTCTTCTCGAAGTCGTACTTCTTGAAGGCCACGAACAGGATGCCACCGATCACGGCGCCGATGAGGATAGCGAGGACCCACAGCGGACCGTTCTCGACAACGGGCAGGACCAGGAAGCCACCGTGGGGCGCCGGATCATGAACGTTGAACATGATGGTCAGGATCGAAGCGATGGAGGAACCGAGCATCATGATGGGCATGACGGGCCAGATGTTCTTGGTCATGAACGGAATGGCGCCCTCGGTGATGTGGGTGCAACCAAGGATGAGGTTGACGACACCGGCGTCGTGATCCTCCTGGCTGAAGTACTTCTTGCCGACAACGACGGCGAAAGTGGTGATCAGCGGCGGAACGATGCAGGCGGCGGAGACGGCAGCCATGAAGTTGGTGCCGAAGTTGTAGGTGTCGGTACCGACACCGGCGGCCAGAGCCTCGGTGAGCATAGCGGTACCGGTGACGTAAGCAGCCTTGTTGACCGGGCCACCCATGTCAAAGGCGCACATGCAGCCGATGGCAAGACCCAGGACAACGGCGCCAGAGGCGGACAGGCCCTTGAGGAAGTCCATCATGGCGGTGTTGATGGCAGCCATGGGGCCGGAGATGCCGAGCATGACCAGACCGACGATGGCGGTCGAGAACAGCGGGTACAGGAAGATAGCTTTGAGGCCGTCCAGGTTCTTGGGCAGACCGGCAAAGACCTTCTCGAGCAGCAGGATGACATAACCAGCGAGGAAGCCGCCGACGATGCCGCCCAGGAAGCCGAAGCCCACGCCGGCGCCACCGGCGTCGATCATGCCGGTCTCGGCGTTAACAGGCAGGCCCTGGATGGCGATCATACCGGCAACAAAGCCGGGGACGAGCGCCGGGCGCTTGCCGATGGACTCGGCGATGTAGGCGGAAAGCACCGGAACCATGAGGTTCATGGCGATGCCGCCGATGATCTTGAGCATCGCAGCAAAGCTGTTGTAGTCAGACGCCGTCGAATCGAAGGACGTAATGCCCCACAGGAACGAAACGGCGGTCAGAACACCACCGGCAACGACGAAGACCAGCATGTGGCTGACGCCGTTCATGAGGTGCTTGTAGATGATGTGGCCGATGGACTCCTTCTCCTCGACCTCATCCTCGATATCGGCAGCGGCTGCAACCGTGCTGTCGCCCTTGGCGGCGAGCGCGCGGTCAATCAGCTTACCGGCGGCCTCAACGGACAGGGCCTTGGAAACACCAACGGAAACCATGGGCTTGCCGGCGAAACGCTCAGCCTGGACATCCTTGTCGGCTGCGACGACGACGGCCTTGGCACCAGCGATCTCACTCTTGGTGAGCTCGTTCTCGACACCGACCTGGCCATGAGTCTCGACCTTAATGGTCAGACCGCGCTCGGCAGCTGCCTTCTCCAGCGCCTCCTTCGCCATGAAGGTGTGCGCAATGCCGGTCGGGCAACCGGTCGCGGCGATGATGTCAAACTTAGCCATGTGTCCCTCCTTCTTGAGTACAGCGCCCGCGGGCGCTCCCCTACACGCGCTTCGATGCGCGTTTTTCCACAACTGAAAGATACCAACCTACCGTCCGCGTGAGAAGAGCTAAGGTGCAAATCTCCGGTGAAAGGTTCTTTCATAACCGTAAACGGTAAGTGAAAGTTTACCATCAACACTTGAAACGGCAAGGTGTATCTTGTAATTGAAAATGCCCGTATACTATGGCATTGCAAATCAAGCTAGATTTTCATGCCAACCAGGAGCCATCCATGACCGATAGTAGCAAGAGCGCACTTTCCCTCATTAGCACCCATCAGGGATACAGCGAGTCCGAGCAGCGCATTGTCGACTATATATTGGAGCACCAGTCCGAGGCGCCACGCCTCACGGCCGCTCAGCTCTCGCGCGCCGCTGCCACGTCCGAGGCGACCGTTTCGCGCTTCTGCCGCAAGCTTGGGTTTGGCAGCTTCCGCAGCTTTCAGTTTTCGTTGGCGAGGGATTTGGAAAGCCAGCGCAACGAGGGCCTGACTGACGAGGTCTCGCTCGACAATATGGAGCAGAGTCTCAAGAATATCCTGGCTGCCAAGGTGAGCGAGCTTAATGCGACCATCGACGGGATCGACCACGATACGCTGGCGGCTGTTGTGCATGCCCTTAAGCATGCAGGGGTTATTGAGTTTGCAGCTGTGGGCAATACGAACGCGGTCGCGCTCGACGCGACATTTAAGTTTTCGCAGCTGGGCCTGCGCTGCATGGCGAGCACCATTAGCGAGACATCAATCGGCTTTGCGCTCACGTTACGCCCGGGTGACGTCATCGTGCTAATCTCAAACTCTGGCAAATCGCGCCGACTGAATCGCATGGCAAAAGCGGCTCGCAACTGCGGCGCAACCGTAGTCGTCATCAGCAGTGACAGCAAATCCCCACTTGCGCGCCTCGCCGACTACACCTTTAATACCGTCAATCACGAAGCGTTGCTGACAACGGGTGACTTCGCGTTCTCCAAGATCAGCGCCACGATGATCATCGAAGTCATCTACAACTTCCTGCTGCCCGAGATTAAAGACGCGCGTGAGCATATCAGCTACTACGAGGAGCTCATCCAGCCGGATAAGGTTGTGGAGTAAAACGCGTAGTGGGACAAAAATTTCAGTCTATTTTGTCCCACCAACACCGCTGATACGACCTAACCTCGAGCTTCTTCGAGCATCTGCTTTGCGTGGGCCAAGCTTGCCTCGGACTGATCGCCGCTCAACATGCGGGCGATCTCGGCAGTACGCGCTTCGCCGGTTACCTCGTCCAAATGCGTCTGGGGAACATCGCCCGGTTCCTTGCTGACGACATAATGCTTGTCAGCCATGACGGCGACCTGCGCCAAGTGGGTTACGACAATCATCTGATGCGTAGCGGCGAGATCTGCCAGCACGCCCGCGAGCGCACGCGCCGTGGAGCCACCGACACCAGCATCGACCTCGTCAAACACCAGCGTATCGACACCGTCCGCGTTACCGAGGACAACCTTACTTGCCAGCATGACGCGGCTGAGCTCGCCGCCCGACGCAATTCGACGCAGGGGGCGCGGCGTCAAACCGGCACCGCTGCGGTATAGCAGCTCGTAGCTCGAAGGACCAACGGGCGTCCACTCAGCACGGGGAAGATCACGCGACTCCCAGACGAGCTCGGCGCTGCCCATCTCCAGGCGAGCCATCTGGCGGCCCACCTCGTGGCAGAAGCGCGGAGCCGCCGTATTGCGTGCACGCTTAAGCGCCTTGGCGGCGGCGAACAGTTCATGCTCTGCTGCGCCAAGCGCTTCACGCGCCTTCTTGATCTGCTCATCACCATCGTCTACCAGCGACAACAGCTCTTGCGAGCGATCGCGCATGGCAAAAACATCGTCCATAGTGGGACCCCACTGACGCAACAGACCCTTGAGGTCGGAATACCGCTCACGCATGCGAGCGAGCTCGCGCGGGTCGAAGGCGATGCCATCGCGATAGGCACGAAGCTCGTTCGCGCAATCCTCAAGGGAGATACAGGCATCCGATAGTGCATCGGCAATGTCGCCGAGTTTGCGATCGACGGTAGCCATTCGGGAAAGCTCTGCCACGGCGCTGTTCACGGCATCGAGCGCTCCCCCTTCGGCGGCAAGCGATGCATGGGCATCGTTAGCCGTGGCAACCAGTACCTCGGCATGTTCGGAGCGCGGCAGCAGCTTCTCGAGTTCCTCATACTCACCCGGCTTGGGATCGACCTCGCCGATGCGCTCGAGGGCAAAGCGCGCCTCCTCGACGCGGCTCCCCTGCGCACGCGAGGCCTCTTCGACACGTCGAACCTCCTTGGCGGCAGCGCGCGAGGCTTTAAAGCAGGCGCGGTACGCATCCAGCGCCTCGAGTGCCGGGCGCCCTGCCCATGCATCGACCATCGCAACGTGATGCGCCGGATCGAGCAAGCGCTGGTGCTCGTGCTGGCCGCACAGATCCATCATCACACCGACGCGCTCCGAAAGCTCACGCACGCTGGCGATGCGGCCGTCAATCTTCACGCGGCTGCGGCCCTCGGCAGAAAGGCTGCGCTGGACCGTGAAGCCTTCCGTGTCGTGCGGGCCGTCAAACAGCCGTGCCTCGACGCTCGCGAGCGCCTCGCCCTCGCGCACCGTCGACGAATCCGCGCGCTCGCCCAAAATGAGCTTGAGCGCCGAGAGCAGCGCGGTCTTACCGGCGCCGGTTTCTCCGGTCAGAACCGTTAGACCCGCGCTCGGAACCAACGTCGCCTCACGAATGAGCGCAATGTTGGAAACCTGCAGCTCATCGATCATGGCGCACTCCGTAGAACACGCGGCTCACCGAGTTATAGAAACTCTCGGGGCCGTAATCCAGCAGCAACACATCTCCGGGCCCGCGGCGCACCGCCACGCTCTCAACGGTGCCATCGCAGGTAATAAACTGTCCATCGATAGCGATCGCCGGAACGCTCGGGCGATCATCGGACATAAAGATTTCGACGACATCACTCGGCGAAGTCAAGAAAGCGCGAGCTTGAATGGTGTGCGGAGCAATGGGTACGCAGACCATGCCCGTATAGTCAGGGCTCACGATGGGGCCACCGGCGCTGAGCGCGTAACCCGTAGAACCAGTCGCCGTGGACACGACCACGCCGTCGCCACGCAGGCGGTCGATATGGTGGCCCGACACCGTGATGTCAAACTCGACCATATCGGACAGCGGACCGCGGGTAAGCGCCATGTCGTTGAGGGCGAAGGTGCGAACGACATCCTTCGTACCGTCTTCGCGCACGGACACGATATCCGCGGAGATGGTGGCGCGACGGCTCACGTGCAGCTCACCGGACAGGGCATCACTCACAACCTGCAAAATGTCGCGCTCCTCGGGGCTAGCGGCCGTCAAAAAGCCCAGGTGACCATAGGAAAGACCGAGGATAGGAATCTCGCGATGGTTGAGGATGCGGGCAGCGCGCAGCAACGTACCGTCGCCGCCGAGCGTAATGACAAGATCGGACCCGTCAATATCAGGCGTGCTCTGAATCTTCGATCGCTGGTCGGCAGCCCATGCGACCTCATAGCCCTGGCGCGTCAGCCAAAGCTCGAGCATCAGACCGCTCTCGACGGCCTCTTGCTTGTAGTAATTGGGAACCAGAAAGACCTTCATAGCGTTGCAGCTTTCTCGCTCATAACCGATACCTGGGATTGCAGCTCGTCTTTCGAACGGTCGCCGGGGACTAACCTCTTGCCGTACAGGAAAAACTCAACGTTGCCCTTGGCACCATGAATGGGTGACACGCACACATCGACCGGGAACAGGCCCTTGGCAGCAAAAAGTTCAACCGCCGCCACGAGTGTATCGCGGCGCACGGCGGGATCGGTCACAATGCCGCCCTCACCCACCAGCGCCGCCGGAGCCTCAAACTGCGGCTTTACGAGCGTGCAAAACGAACCCGAAGGCTTCAGGCACGCCAGCACGGCGTCGATGATATTCGCGATACTCGTAAACGATACATCGCACACGGCCAGATCGATAGCACCGCCGTAGCCGAGCTCGGGCAACTGCGTCACATTCGTGCGCTCGTGGAGCGTCACACGATCGTCTTGGCGCAGCGACCAATCGAACTGGGCGCGACCCACGTCCACCGAGACAACGGTCGCAGCTCCGCGCTTGAGCAGGCAATCGGTAAAGCCGCCGGTAGAGCAGCCCACATCCAGACAGGCAAGGCCCGTCGGATTGATGCCAAACGCATCAAGTGCGCCTTCGAGCTTAAGACCGCCGCGGCCAACATAGGGAATGCGCCCCTTCACGTGCAGCGGCAGGCCCGGGGTCACCTTAAGGCCCGGCGAAGTCAAGCGCTCGCCGCCACTCGAGACCAAGCCGGCCATAAGAGTGCGAAGGGCATCCGCGCGATCAGCGCAGATGCCCTGTGAAATCAGTTCGTCATCAAGACGCACACGTTTCATGAATGCCATCAACCATTCGTATCCGGAGATGCGGCCTAGCTATCCTGGGATTCGTTTGCCGCATCCTCATCGTATTCCTGCTCGAGCTTGTCGGCCTCACGCGGCGTCAGCTCAAACTTATCGACCATGTCGACCGCACGGGAGCCCAGCTCAATCGCCTCGTCAAACAGATCGAGCGAACGCTCCAAGGACGTATCCTTTGAGCGAACGGTAGCGATGATCTGGTCCAAGCGGTCCGAGATCTCGTCGAAGTTGCGGACGGAACCCTCTGGCATGACTACTCCTCGACGGAGTCGGCCTCGACGGCCTCAGCAGCGTCCGCATCCTCGGCAAGTACACCGGCGGCAGCCTGAGCGGCAGCGACCTTGGCGGCCGCCTCGGCAGCCTGCGCCTCCTCGCGAGCGCGATCCTCGACCATCAGCTCCTGGTACAGGTCCTCGCCCGGCAGCTCCTCGCTGCGAGCGATCTTGCCCAGCACGCCGTTGACAAACGACGCGGACTGGTCGGTGCCATAGGCCTTGGCAAGCTCGACAGCCTCGTTGATCACGATGGCGTCCGAGACCTCCTCGTCGGTGAGGAAACGCATCTCGTAAACGGCGATACGCAGCAGATTACGGTCGGCGCCGGGCATGCGCATAAGATCCCAGTTCTTGGCGACGGAGCGCAGAGCGCAGTCGATGCGGTCGATATGCTCGTAGGCACCGCGACACAGCTCCAGCGCATAGGGGTCGAGGGGACCCTTCGAGATCAGGAAATCACCCTCGAGGACGCGCTCAAGCGGGCTGTCCGTGGCCTCGGCCTGGAACAGCAGCTGCAGCGCCTGACTGCGGGCAAGCGTACGCCCGCGATAAACCTTAAGGCTCAAAGGTTACTCCTTGGGGAAAACGAGGCCGTCGATGCAAACGTCAACGCGCTCGACCTCAACGCCAACCTGGGCATCGATGGCAGCGACCACGGCAGCGCGAACGGCCTCGGCGAGTTTCTTGAACGGATAGCCAAAGAACGCCACGACACGCACGGTGAGTGCGAGCTTGTCGCCGACGACCTCGGCCTCGACCGGCGGCTCGGAAGCCGGGGCCTTGGACGAGAGCATCATGGAGACAAGGTTGGTGGCAAGGTCCTTGACGCCAACGGAGGCGATGCCCTCGACATCGGACACGGCGCGCGAGACGATGGCGGTCAGAACATCGGGCGAAATGCCGATGCCGTCAATCTTGATTTCCTGGGGCATGAGTCCTCCTAGAAGATTTGGTTGCTAGACGCGGGAGACGAACTTGCCGTCGCGGGTGTCAACCTTGATGACCTCACCCTCGTTGAGGTACATGGGGACCTGGATGACAGCACCGGTGTCGATCGTGGCCGGCTTGGTGGAACCCTGGACGGTGTCGCCCTTAAAGCCCGGGTCGGTCTGGACAATGGTGGTCTCGATGAACATCGGCGGGGTCACGCCCATGAGCTCATCGTCGGCGAAGAGCAGCTGGCAGATGTCATTCTCGCGCAGCCACTTGGAGTTCTCGCCCACCATGTCCTCGGGAACGGGAACCTGCTCATAGGACTCGTTGTCCATGAAGATGTAGTCGGTGCCATCGTTGTAGAGGTACTGGAACTCACGGGTGGTGAGCATGACGCTCTCGAACTTGGTGCCGGCGTTGCAAGTGTTCTCGACGACGCGGCCGCTCTTGATGTCGCGGGTCTTGTAGCGCACAAACGCGCCGCCCTTGCCCGGCTTGACATGCTGGAACTCGACGATGGTGTAGACCTTGTCCTTGATGCGGAGACCGAGGCCGTTCTTGAAGTCGGCGGTAGAAATGGTAGGCATAGCGACCTTTCTTGTTATGGGCAGAACGCACAAGCGTCCAAATTACATACGACAGAAATTATACACTTGCAGACGGCGCCTGCGGCGAGCGCATAAAAAGAGAACGCGGGGCGTCCGAATCGATCCGGACGCCCCGCCCCAAAAAATCTATCGAAATGGGCTAGCAATCGATGATGTGCAGGTCATGTGGCGTCTTGGTGAAGGGCTCGTAGCCGTTCTCGGTGACCACGCCGTAGTCCTCCAGGCGCACGCCACCCACACCGGGCAGGTACACGCCGGGCTCCATGGTGACAACCGAGCCGATCTCGATGGTGTTCTTGCTGCGGTTGAAGTTGGGCAGCTCGTGGATGTCGATACCAACGCCGTGGCCCAAGCCATGGTTATAGCAATCGCCATAGCCGGCATCGCCGATGATCTTCTTGGAGAGCTTGAAGATATCGTTACCCTCGACGCCCGGATGGATAGCGGCGACGCATTCCTCGTGCGTGCGGCGCACGAGTGCGTACAGGTCGACCTGCTCCTGCGTGGGCTCGCCCATCACGACGGTGCGTGTCATGTCAGAGCGGTAATCACAGTAGCCCGCGCCGTAATCCATAAGAACGAAATCGCCCTTCTCGATCACGCGGTCGCTCGGCACGGCATGCGGGTTGGCGGTGTTGGGACCGCTCGCCACGATGGAGCCGAAAGCAAGGCTGTCAGCGCCGTTGGCGAACATAAAGTTCTCGAGCTCGTTGCGAACCTGCTTCTCGGTCATACCAGGCTTAATAAAGCCGAGCATGTGCTGGAAGGCGGCATCGGTGATCGACTGTGCATGCCGCATGAGCTCGATCTCCTCGGCATCCTTGATGGCGCGCATCTTGCGGATGTCGTCGTGCATCAGCGGCAGCATGCAGGCAACGGAGCGGTCCTCCAGGCCGCGCTGAATACCCTGGTAGAAGTTAATCTGCATATCGTCCTCGACAGCGCAGACGCGGCACTTGTTGGCCGCGATCTTGCCGGCGACCCAACCGGGGATGGTGCCCTCATCCATGTCGTAGACCCAGGGGCTGCCGGCGGGCGTGTTCTCCTCAAAGCTGTTGAGGTAGCGCGAGTCGGTGTGGAACAGGCACTGGTCGGCCGTAATAAACGCCGCGTGCGGGAATTCAAAGGTGTAATCGAAAACGCCCTTCACGCCCGTAAGCCAACGAAGGTTGGCCTCGTCGCGCACCACGATGGCGTCGTAGCCACGCTCGGCCATCAAGGCACGGACACGCTCGATACGACCGGCAGGACCGGCAGCAAACTCAGACATGCAGATTCCTTTCTTGTTGTCTCTATATAGACGGAACGGGTCTCAACCGAACGACGGAATCGCATACGATCCGCAACCGATTGAAAACCCGCCCCTCAACATGATACGAAAGACGATGGAAGTCAATAAATCTTAGAGAAGTTCTTTGCGAGAAGCCAAGTAGGCATGAGCATGGCGCTCAAGAACCTCGTCCTCGACGCTCGTTAGGCGAATGGCGCCGAATGCCGCGGGCAGCGGCAACATACTGCGGTTCGAGCGGGCGAACTGCTGCCTGCGGAACTCCTCGATAAACGCGGTGGGCTCCAGGTCGAAGGCAAGTTCCTCGATGCCAAAGTCCTCCAGGCAGTCATCGACCTCAAAGACGTAATCGATATCAAAGTCGCAGGCATCATGTGCTAGGCGCGCCTCAAAGCGCATGCCCTCGGATAACAGCTGATAGGCAGGGACCTGCGAAGCGGCATCGCCCAAGCAGGCGCGCAGGGTACGCTCCCCCGTCTTGCCAAAATCGAGCGCATGGCGAGCGCTCGGGTTCGTGGCCATCAGTACGTCCTTACGGGCAGTCTGAGACCATTGAACGGCATTGACGAGCGCGACCTCCTCGCCCGCGAGAATCTCGGGGACGGTCTCAGTAAACTGATTCCAGCGGGACTTGCTGCTCGAAAGCATGGTGCCAACAAGCACCACAAAGCCGAGCTTGAGGTCCTCGGGGTCCGCCTCACGAACAAGGTCGAGGTCACACACGACCAAGCCCGGTTCGGGACGGAACGCGATAGCGGGAAGCGCATTGGCAGACGAGGCGACGAGCGGCTTCATGGTCGTCGCGACCGTGAGCATGGCGTCGAAGGTCGTCGGCAACAGCGCGCACTCGGTTCGGCCGCACCACTGGTTGGCGCACCAGCTAACAACCGAGCAGGTTGCGGCATCGCCAACGGCGACAACCAGATCGTCGCAGGTAACGGCGTTGGCAGACAGGGCGCCAAAGATAGCATCAGCATCGGCCAGCGTGGCACCAGCAGGCGAAACCTCGAGGACTAGCGGCGACACGGCAAAACCGGCGTCGACCAGCGCATGCTCGACGACTTCACCAAAACGCTCGGATGTGGCGGTGTTCCAAACGACCATCGCGCGCTTAGGCTTGCCCACGGCCGAGGCAAACATACGCGACAGTTCATCGAACGCACCCAATCCGACACGGACATCGACGCTGCGGTTTTGGAAATTGATCAGTTGACGGCGAATCATAGCAGCCCACGCTCCAAAAGTATCTCGGCACAAAGGTAGGAAACGTCCTCGAAGGACTTGTTGCGAATATCAAGGGTAAGGTCGGCGGCCTGGCGATACAGCGGACGGCGATGCTCAAACAAGCGCGCGGCATGCTCGGGCGAGCGGAAATCGGGGCGCGTGTCGGACCGACGAATCTGGCGAATCGAATCCTCAAAGTCGCCCTCGAGGTACACGCACGTACCCATTTCGTGCATCAGCTCAATATTCACCGGCGTCTCGACAATGCCGCCCCCGCACGAAACCAACAGGCTGCGCTCACTTTGGAGCGAACGGAGCGCCGAGGTCTCGAGCTCACGAAAACGATCCTCGCCCTCGGTCTCAAAAATCTCGGTTACCGACTTACCGCAACGGCGCACGACCAGTCGGTCGGTATCGATAAAACGCCGCTTGAACATAGTGCCGACGTTGCGCGCGAGCGTCGATTTGCCCGCGCCCAAAAAGCCGATAAAGAAGATATGGTCGCAGCCGTGTTTGGTGTGCTGGGACATGACGAGACCTATTCCTCGCAGGGAAGGTCGCGCAGGGCCCGGCGCTCAAAGATACGGAAGATCTGCGTATACCACAGGTCCTGCGTGGCCTGCGGCTTTACCAGGATGGTATCGACGCCGGCGAAGTTGCCGCTCCACACGTCCGTGTAGAGCTGATCACCGATCAGCACCGCCTCGTCGGCCGTGGCGCCGAGGCGCTTAAGACCCGCCTTGAGGGCAAACGGCGCCGGCTTCATGGCGTGGCTGATGGCCTCGAGTCCCAGCTCGCGTGCCGATGCCATGACCTGGTCGCGATGCCAGTTATTGGACACCATGCACAGCTTAAAGCCTTTGGCGCGGGCGGCGTCGAGCCAAGCGGAAACCGCAGCGGGTACCTGCTCGGTATCACGCGGCACCAAGGTGTTGTCGCGGTCGAGTAGAATGGCGCGCTTGCCGTCGGCCCACAGGGTATCGAGGTCGATGCGGTCGACTGAGGCAACATAACGTTTGGGGCTAAAAATCCTCATGATCAATTCCAAGACTGTTGATGCTCTTCGTAGGTTTGCGAGAAGTACTCCTCGTCCTGCGTAATGTAGAAATACAGGTCATCGGAGTCGGTCGGCTCAAGCGTGGCCTTGAGTGCCTCGAGCGACGGAGAGCAGATGGGCGTGGGCGGCAGGCCCTCGTGCTTATAGGTGTTATACGGACTATCGCTCTGCAGGTCGTCGGCGGTAACCTCGCCACCGGTGACATACATCATGGTCGCATCGCTGTTGAGATAGCGCAGACCGTCGAGCTTGCCGGCAAGGCGGTTGTAGAAGACCGAGGCCACGTGCGCGCGCTGGTCGGCGTTGAGGCCCTCGCGCTCAACGATAGAGGCCAAGTTGACGATGTCGTAGTCGGACATCTCCACGCCGTAGCGTTCCTTGATCTTGGCTTCGCAGCTCGCAAAGTCAAGCGACTTGTACTCGGTCTTAAACTGATCGAGCATGGCGCGAATCACGTCATCGGCCGTCGGCGAATCGCCCAGCGAATAGGTCTTGGGGAACAAGAAACCCTCGAGCGAATCGTTGGCGGCGCCCTTAAGGAAGCTATAGTCGTCAACGTAGTTGGAGGCCTTGGCCTGGTTGAGGAAGTCTTCCTTAGAGATGCTGTCGTAGGCCTGGGCCACACGGTCGGCGACTTGATCGACCGTTAGGCCCTCAGGGATAGTCAGCGCATTGGAGCCCGCGTTGGGGCCTTCCATGAGCTGCTGAACAACCTTGGTCGCATCCATGAGTGTGGTGAACGAATAATCACCAGGCTTGAGCGACATGTCGGCGTTGAGCTTTTTCACCGCCGCATAGTAATCCTTGGGATTTTCGACGATATGGTTCTCAGAGAGAATCGAGGCGATAGTATCGCCCGAGGCACCGTCGGGAATCGTGATAGTAACTTGCTGGCCAGCAGCGACTTTCGCATCCTCACCGCCAAAGAAGCCCTTGACGGCTGGCACGACAAAGAAAACGATCGCGACAAGCGCAAGCACGGCGACGACGCCACCGATAATCATAGGCACCGGGGAGCTTTTCTTTTGTGTACCACGGCGGACGTGCGTGTTATAGCTCGAGCGCGTAGCCGGAGCAACGCCGTGGGAACCGAGAGCGTGATGCGAATGCGACTGGGGGGCCTGCACTCGCTGGGTAGATGCCTGCTGCTTAAAGCGGGTACCGCCTGCAGGCTGGGCCGAACGAGCAGAAGGCTGCTGACCCGTCCGTTGAACAGGTTGGGCCGAATGAGAGAAGGACTGCGCCGGGCGCGCGGCAGGCTGAGCTGCACGCTGCGTCGGCTGTGCCGGACGCTGGCCAGGCTGGGCAGGGCGCGACGCCGGCTGCCGTGTACGATTCGGCTGGCGCGGATCGGAAGCACTAGGCATGCGAAACCTCCTCGTTTTTACGATCGAGCCACGTCTGCAAAAACAGGCTGGCGGCAATCATGTCGATCTTGCCCCTCATCTGCTTTTCGTTGAGTCCCTGCTCGCGCAGGATACGCTTGGCCTCTTGCGAGGACAGACGCTCGTCCTCAAACTCCAACGGAAGATCGAGCTCGTCGGCAATCTTTTGCGCCACAGCGGCAACGCGCTCGGCCTGGGGACCAGGCTCACCGGCCATGGTCAGGGGACGTCCGCTTACCAGGATGTCGGGCTCATAGTCCTCAACCAGGTAGCGGAACGTCTTGGCCATACCGGTGACCTCGGCAGCCGGAAGCACCTTGACAGGCATCGCCATCTTGCCATCACGGCTCGAGACGGCGATGCCAATCCTGGTCTCCCCTATGTCCAGCGCGAGCGCAACCACAGCGACTTCTTAGATTCTTAGGCGCCGAGCGCGGTCTTAGCGGCCGCGAGGGCATCGGCGATGCCGGCAGCATTCTTGCCACCGGCCTGGGCCATGTTGGGACGACCGCCACCGCGACCGTCGACCAGACCCGCGATCTGCTTGATCACGTTACCGGCGTGGAAACCGGCCTTGACGGCGTCATCGGAGCCGGCAGCGAGCAGGGCCGGAGTGCCCTTCTCAGTCACGCTGGCGACGACACAAGCGACAGGGCCGGCGACCTTCTGATGCACGGTATCCCATACGTTGCGCAGGTCGGCAGCCTCAAGGCCCTGGAGCTCAGCGACAACGAGCTTATAGCCGTCGAGCTCGACGGCGCCCTCGATGGCGCTGGAGATGGCGTCGGAGGAGCCACCGGTCAGAGCCTTCTTGAGCTTATTGGACGTCTCGCGCAGCTCGGCCTGCAGGTTCTCCACGCGAGCGGGAACCTCATCCACGCGACACTTGAGCGCAGTAGCAGCGGCGTCAACGAGTGCCAGGCGGTCGGCCATATAGTCGAGGGCACCCTTAGAGGTCACGGCCTCGATACGGCGGACATTGGAGCCCGTGGAGGACTCGGAAATGATCTTGAACAGGCCGATCTCGGCGGTGTTGGCAGCGTGTGTGCCACCGCAGAGCTCGCGGGAGAACGGCTGGTCCTCAGCGCCCACGGAGACAACGCGGACGACGTCGCCATACTTCTCGCCAAACAGGGCGACAGCGCCGGCAGCCTTAGCCTCGTCGATGCCCATGACACGGGTCACGACCGGCTTGGAAGCGAAGATCTGCTGGTTGACCAGGTCCTCGACAGCCTTGAGCTGCTCGGAGGACAGGGCCTCGAAGTGCGTAAAGTCAAAGCGCAGGTGCTCGGGCGTCACCAGCGAGCCGGCCTGGGAGACGTGCTCGCCCAGGACCTGCTTAAGGGCGGCGTCGAGCAGGTGCGTGGCGGTGTGGTTGCGGCGCAGGAAGCCACGGCGCTCGGCGTCGAGCGCGGCGGTAACAGCGGCACCGACAGTCAGCGTGCCATCGGCAACGTGCGCGACGTGGGCATACAGGCCGTTGTGGTTCTTGGTGTCGGCAACGGTCAGAACAACGCCCTCGGCGGAAAGCTTGCCGGCATCGCCCTGCTGACCACCCATCTCGGCATAGAACGGGGTGCGATCGAGCACAACCTCGACGTCCTCGCCGGCGGCAGCGGACTCGACGGACTCGCCGTTGCGCACGATGGCGATAACCTTGGCGCCCTCGATCACATCGTTGTCATAGCCGTCGAACTCGGTCGCAGCGACCTTATCCGAAAGCTCAACCCACACGTCGTTGAAGCTGCCCCAGGCGTCGCCCTTGGCATTGGCGCGGGCGCGGGCCTTCTGGTCCTCCATGCAGGCAGTGAAGCCGTCCATGTCGACGCCGTGGCCAGCGGTGCCGGCGATCTCGACGGTTAGGTCGATGGGGAAACCAAAGGTGTCGTGCAGCTTAAAGGCAACATCGCCCGGAAGCACAGCGCCCTCGGCAAGCGCTGCGAGTGCCTCATCCAGGTAGACGCGACCGTTGTCGAGCGTCGTGGAGAAGCGCTCCTCCTCGGAGGCAACGATACCCTTGACGAGCGCGACGTTCTTGAGCAGCTCGGGATAGGCCTCGCCCATCTGAGCGTTAACCTCGTCGATGAACTTGGTCAGGAAAGCGCCCTCGATGCCCAGCAGGCGACCGTGGAACACGGCACGACGGAGCAGGCGGCGAAGGACGTACTCGCGACCCTCGTTACCGGGGAGGATGCCATCCGAAATCATAAAGTCGACGGCACGGGAGTGGTCGGCGATGATGCGCAGCGAGCGGCTGGCACCGGAGTAATCGTCGGCGTCATAGGTCTTGCCGCTGATCTCCTCGCCCAGCTTGATGAGATGCTGCATCAAGTCGCCGTCGTAATTGGCGGTCTTGTGCTGCATGATGGCGGCCATGCGCTCAAGGCCCATGCCCGTATCGAGGTTGCGGTGCGGCAGCTCCGGCATGGAGCCGTCCTCCTGGCGGTCATACTGGGTAAAGACGAGGTTCCAGAACTCCAGGAAGCGGTCGCAGTCGCAGCCGGGCTTGCAGTCGGGGCTGCCGCAGCCGACCTCCTCGCCCATGTCAAAGTAAATCTCTGAGCACGGACCGCAGGGACCGGTGGGGCCAGCAGCCCAGAAGTTGTCGTCCTCGCCCAGGCGGGAGATGTGGTCCTCAGCAACGCCCAAAGAACGCCACACGTCGTGGGTCTCGTCGTCCTCGGTAAAGACGGTAAAGTACAGGCGGTCGAGCGGCAGCTTGAACTCCTTGGTGATGAGCTCAAAGGCCCAGGCGCAGGCCTGCTGCTTGGAGACGCCGCCAAAGGAGAAGTCGCCGAGCATCTCGAAGAAGGACAGGTGACGGCCATCCTCGCCGATGCAATCGATGTCGTTGGTGCGGACGCACTTCTGGCAGGAGATAGCGCCGATCTCCTTCATGGTCTTCTTGCCCTGGTAGTACTCCTTAAACTGGTTCATGCCAGCGTTGGCAAGCAGCAGCGAAGGATCGTCGGGGACGAGGGACGAAGAAGGATAGAGCTTAAGACCGCGCTCCTCAAAGAAGTTGAGGAACTTGGAGCGGATCTCGGCCGTAGTCATTGACGGGTAGTCAGCACTCATAGAGGGAATCTCCTCGGTTTCACATCGAAACAGTTCAAACGTAACGATATTACCATCCCACCGCGCAAGTGCAAAAAAGAGGGCCGCCAAACAGCGACCCTCCAGCGAAAGTGCACGTTATTCAGTACTGTGCGATCCTTTGAAAAAGGACTGCTGTAGAATTACATATAAGAGTCACCCGGAAGGAGCGATCGATGAAAAGTAAACGATTTGTCCTGAATGCACTTCTGGTACTAGCACTTTTAGCGCTCTTGGCCTTCTCCTGCTGGTACGCAAACCAACCAGCATTTGGCTACGTATTGTATGCAGTAATGTCCGGCGATAAGGCTTATTACACTCTACGCGCAATTGACGTTCTCTTTTTCTATGTAGCCGGCATCTTATCAATCGCTTTGCTCGCGTTTATTGTCATTTACAACTTCAAGAAACGTTAATAGGGCCTATTTAGAATCCGAATCGTCCATGGAGCCGTCGATGCCGGTTTTGGTATCGTCGTCCGAGTTGGAGTCATCGTCCTTGGCGAAGGGATTCTTGAAGAAGCCCGTGGCATCGGGTTGCAAACCCGAGAGCTTGATCCAGGGATTATCGAACTCGGGCTTAGGCATCGCTTGGGCCTCGGGCGCAGTCTCGTTGCCGATGAGCTCGGACTCGTAAATGAAGGTGTCGTCGCCGAGCGCGTCGTAGGCGGCGACCGGGTTGCCATCGGCATCGCGGTACGGTGTGCCCTTAAACACGGCGCCGTCATAGGCCACAAGCTGGCGGCCGGTCTCATTCTCGAAGTAGTACACGAAGATACCTTTGAGGGCCGCACAAAGCGGGATGGCAATAATCATGCCGATGGGGCCCATGAGTGCCGAGCCAATAACGAGCGCCGTGAGGCTCATGATGGGATGCACCTGCACCGAGCTCTGCATAACCTTAGGCGAAATCACGTTATCGGTGACGTTTTGCGCGACCATCGTCACAATAAGCGTCCATAACGCCAACATGGGGCTGAACATGAAACCAAGCACTGTGGCGATTGCTGCGCTCACCCAAGGACCGACGACCGGAACCAAATGCATGATGCCGGTAAAGATAGCCATGAGCGCCGCATACGGATGGCCGATGATCATAAAACCGATAAAGGCGAGGAAACCACCACAGATGGACGTCACGACCATACCGCGCATGTAGCCGCCGACAGAGCGAGAAAGGATGGCGACCATAAAGCGGTACGAGGTCTCCTTCTCCTGACCGATGATGGTGCAAATCTCGTGATGCATGCGAGGGTAGTCGCAGGCCATCCAGTAGGCAAGCACCAGACCAAGGAAGATCACGAACAACTGCGAGGCCGTATTGGTGATGAGCGGGAACACACCGCGGCCAAGCTCGGCAGCAATCTGAGACACATACTTCGATGCCACGGCAACCAGCGACGAAAGATTATCGTCCAAATACTCCTTGAGCGGCGTGTTGTTGAGCGTCTTGGCATGCGAGATCATCTCGTTGAGATCGCCACCTGCAACACGAAGCTGCTCGGGCAGGCGGCTCAGGACTTCCATGATCTGACCAAAGAGAATCGGCGACAAGATGCAAACGACACCGACGAGCACGGCAACAACAACAATAAGCGCGATAAGCGAACCGATGCCGCGATTCACGCCATGGTGCTCGAGCCAATTGGTGATCGGGGACATCACAAAAGCAACGATGGAGCCGACGGCAAGAAACTCAATAACCGGTGCCAGGATGCCCATAAGGTTAAAGATGACAGCAGCAATAACAATGCAGCCGACAACGGCCCAAATGCGCAGCGTCAGAATGCGGGTGTCGCGCAGCACGCGATCGGTTTGTTGGGGGTGCTCACTCATGAACGAATCATCACTCCGTCGGGGTCGATCTTGTCCTGAATCTTCTTAAGCGTGCGGCGCAGCAGACGCGAAACCTGCACCTGAGAAATACCCAGCTTCTTGGCAATCTCAATCTGGGTCATGCCCTTCACAAAGCGCAGCTCGATCACCTCGCGCTCGCGCGGCGAGAAATCGCGAATAGCTTCTTCAATGACCAGACGGTCATCGGTAAAGTCGAGCTCATTGTCGTCGTCGGCGTAACGGTCGAGAATCGAGGGGGCATCGTCGGAATCGGACGCACCAGGAGCCTCGATGGGCACCGAGGTATAGGCCGAAGACGATTCCATAGCCTCGAGGACCTCATCGACAGTCACATCTAGATACTCAGCGATCTCCTCAACCTTGGGCGAACGCTGCAGCTCGTTGGTAAGTTTGTCAGTAGCCTGGTTGACCTTGGCCGAGAGCTCCTGCAGACGACGCGGTACGCGCACGCTCCAGCCCTTGTCGCGGAAATGGCGTTTGATCTCGCCCAGGATAGTGGGTGTCGCAAACGTCGTGAACTCGAGTCCGCGCTCGGGATCAAAGCGGTCGATAGCCTTGAGCAGGCCCAAATAGCCGACCTGCATGAGGTCGTCGAGCGGCTCGCCACGGTTCTTAAATTTGTTGGCAAGAAACCTTACCAGGTTCATGTGGGACATGACGAGCTGCTCGCGAGCGTCCGGGTCACCGGTCTCTTTATAGCGACGAAACAGCTCGCGGGTTTTCTCCTTGTCCCAAGCGGTCTTACCGCTCCGGGAACGTTCGGTCATATTAGATATCCGCCTTGAGGTCGAGGGAAAGCGTCAGGGGCGCCGCAGTCTTTTCGTAGGAATCGCACACGCTCGCGAGGATGAGCTCGGCATACACCGCAGCCTGGTCGTCTTCATCGACCGTAGCCTGATCGCCAAAGGTAATAGTCATGCCAACGTGGGTCTCATCGACATCGAATTTGATGGTGATGTCATCGCAGTCGACCGCGGTGCAACCAAAAATGAAAGCCTCCTCGGCAGCCATGCGGATGTCCTCGATACGATCGACAGACATAGAGCACAGGGCACCGACATTTGCCGCCGTCATGCGCACAAGGCGCGCCAGACGCGGGTCGCCGGCAACGGTCAGCGTAATGGGGCAAGTTGCTTCGCTACTCATCGCAGGACTCCTCGGTGGTCTCGGCGGGCGTATAGGTGTAATACTGGGCTGCTTTAGCAGCAGGCTTCTGTGCATCATTGTCACCAGCAGCGACATCGTCCCCGGCTTCGCCAATCAGGACACGCTCGGTCGGCTGCTCGGCTTCTTCGGCAGCGGAAAGCTTGCGCTCAGCGTCGGCCGCGGGAGCCTTCACCTTGTTAAAGAGTTTCTGCACGGCACCTGCCGCAGAATCAGTCACGCTCGACACAGCATTGCTGGCCTCGGCCATGCTACCGGTGACCTCGGAAATATCGCGGACGACCGCCTCGACTTCTACGAGGTTGGAGGTAAGGGCATCAACTGCCGTCTTGCTCGACTTAAGCAGCGGCTCCATCTGGGCAAGTGCCGGCGTAAGCTCGTCGACAGCGCCGTCGAGTTTTGCCACCACCGGCTGCGCCTCGGCGATGGTGTTGTTGAGGTCGTTCACGGTCTTATCGAGCGAGTCGACAACGTTGCGGGTCTTGCGCAGGGTAAGCGCGAGCTCAGCGATGGCCCACACGCCGGCAACGGCGAGCAGCAGCAGGGCGATTTGAATGGGACTCATACAAGCCTCCCGGAAGAATCGAAATACAGACGCTTTTCATGGTACCCCAAAGGGGACCGAACATGCCAAGAGCAGCAACGTGGGACAAAATTATCAGCAGCTACTTCGGTGCATTCCCGCTGCGGTCGCGCTCGCTTTGCTCTACGCGCCACTCTTCCCAGCCGCGCCCGGCAGGCTGCCAGAACGCACCGCGCTCCAGCCCCTCGGGCAAATAGCGCTGATCGACCCAGCCTTCGGGATAATCGTGCGGGTATTTATACACACCGTAGTCGTCGCTGCCTGGGCGATGGCGATCGCGCAGATAACTCGGTACCTCGCGAAGCCCACTAGAATGGATATCGGCCAGCGCCGCATCGATCGAAGCCTCACACGCGTTGGATTTAGGGGCCAAACACACATAGAGTGCAGCCTGAGCCAGGTTAATGCGGCACTCGGGATAGCCAATGACCTCGGCAGACTTAAAGGCGGCATGTGCCACCAAAAGCGCCTGCGGGTCGGCGTTGCCAACGTCCTCAGAAGCATGAATCATAATACGGCGAGCGATAAACTTGGGGTCCTCCCCCGCATCAATCATGCGCGCGAGCCAATAGATCGTGGCATCGGGGTCGCTACCGCGCATGGACTTAATAAACGCACTGATGATGTCGTAGTGCATGTCGCCGTTTTTGTCATACGAAAATCCACGACGCGGGTTGGCGATCTTCACGTCATCCACGGTGATGGGATAGCGCTCCCCCGCCGCGGGCGCTGGCGTTCCCTCGGTATCGGGACGCGTGACGGCAATCTCGCTCGCAAGTTCGAGCGTCGTGAGCGCCGAGCGAGCGTCACCCGCTGCAAGCGTGCAGATGGTCTTAACCGTATCCTCATCGGCCGAGAACTTGCCGTTCAAACCCTGCGGCGCCTCGAGCGCACGCTCGATAAGCGTGGCGATATCCTCGTCTTTAAGATGCTCAAGCTCCACCACGCGACCGCGCGAGAGCAATGCCGAGTTGACCTCAAAGTACGGATTCTCCGTCGTGGCGCCAATCATAATGACGGTACGGTTCTCAACCGCATGCAGCAAGGCATCCTGCTGCGACTTGGAGAAGCGGTGAATCTCGTCGATAAACAGGATAGTGCGGCGGTCGTAGGTATTCAGGCGCGTCTTGGCCTCGTCAATCACGCGGCGCAAGTCCTTTACGGTGCCCGTCACGGCGCTGACCTCGACAAACTCGCTCTTGGTATGGTTGGCGATAATATGGGCCAGCGTCGTCTTACCCGTACCGGCCGGCCCGTACAGAATCACGCTCGAAAGCACATCGTGCTCGATCGCGGCACGCAACCATGAACCCTTACCGACGGCCTTTTGCTGGCCCACATACTCGTCAAGCGAATTGGGGCGCATGCGCACCGCAAGCGGCGCATTCTGAAAGGAACGCTCGCGCGTCGAAGCAGAAAAAAGGTCGTCCATAGCCATCCCGTGCATCAATCAAAATCGTTGTTGACCAACAGTATACCGAAAGGATACGAACTACCGTTCGTTAATATAGGTACGATGCGGAAACTTTAGACCCGGGAACAGCTTGCTCGTCAGCTCACAGAAATAACCGTCCGTCATGCTCGCGATGTAATCCACCACGGCTTGATCCTTGTCGTCCTGCCAGTCATAGGTGCGATCGTAGTAGGAAAGCTGCTGCTCAATGCGCGAAATATGGTGCTTAAAGATGTAAGAGGACTCGTCGCCACTGTTTAGATCCCGCAGACAACGGTCGTAGAGCTTTACGAACGCCTCGCGCAGCTCCGCCTCGGAATCGCCCTCGATACCGCCCTTGCTATAGATCCTCTCGTAGTTCTCCCGCTTGGCACGGCGAATTTCCTCAAACAGGTCCTCGCTCATCTCGATGCGCGGCTTACCATAGCTGTGCTCAACGATATCGATGGAGGCATGCGTGAGGATCCAACTGTTGTAGGCACCGCCCCGGCCATCATCAAAAGCGTCGGGTGACAGCAGGCCCGCCGCGATCGCATCCTGACGGTCACGACCGACGTAGGCAAGAATATCCGAGATGCGAACGACGCAGCCCTCGAGCGTCATGGGACGCAGATGCCCAATTGCGCTATAGCCCGTGGCAATGCAATCCTCAACCGTCTGGTCAAACTGGTCAAAGGAGCTCATGTCCGAGAGCTCAAACACACGCTGCTCGTACTCGCCGTTATGGCATAGCACGCCGTCGAGCGTCTGAAGCGACACGTTGCGGCCGTACAGTGTGTCGAGCACGCGGACCGACTGCACGTTATGGAAAAAATAACGCCCCGTACGCTCATGATAGATATCGTTGAGGAAGCGCTCGCCGGCATGGCCGAAAGGCGTGTGTCCCAAGTCGTGACCCAGGCCAATCGCCTCGATCAGATCGCAATTGAGCCCCAGGGCGCGACCGATATCGCGCGCAATGCGGGAGACGAGCTGCACGTGCAAACCGCGGCGTGACAGATCGTCATTGCTACGGAAGCTAAAGACCTGCGTTTTGCCTGCATAACGGGTGTACGCCGGAAGATGAAGTATCTTTTCGGTATCGCGCATAAACGCCGGACGCATAAGCGTGCCTTTGTCGGCGGCGCGATCAATACGACGAATGACCTGATCGTCGTTGCAACGATACGGGTTGACATAGCCCGAAGCACGATCGGCGGCAATGCGCTCGACAAGTTCGGGCGACAACGCCGAGGAAATACGGTCCATGCGCGCCTTAATGACGGCCGTTTCTTGATTAGTTGCCATGGCATGCTCCTTAAGAAGGATGCGCAATCGGTTACAAAGTGCAGCCCACGACCTCGATTATGGCAAAAATCGGCACCAAAAACGGGAGCAATGGCAGGGAGCGCGATTTTGTGAAGAGGCAGGAGAGGGCCAGGGCCAGGAGTGCAACGGCAAATGCGACAACGCCGCCCAGGGGATCGAAGGTACAAAGGGCAAAGAGTGCCTTGACGTCCCCCATGCCAATGCCAGGAGCGTGGCGAACTCTACGCCAGAGCGACTCGGTAAGCACAAGGGCAAGGTAGACGATGACCGCAAGACCGGCATGATCAAGTGCAGTGTTAACGCCCCTGTCGAGCCAAACGCCTGCTAACGCCGCCACGGCACATGCGCCGGCAAGCTCATTGGGAAACCGCCGCTCACGGGCATCAATCCACGCGCCGGCAAAGATGCAAATCCAAAACGGGATATAGATCATCGAAAACCTCCTTGAGCAGCTGCTCAAAAGCAAAAACCACCACAAAGGTGCCTGTCCCCTTTGCGGTGGTTTTGGTGGTGGTTATTTGGCGCCTTGCATGACCTCGTCAAGGGTAACGCTGACGGCGTGCTGCGTCGGGACCCAGTCGACCTTCAGGAACAGCGCGGCCACCGTGATGGGGATATAGCTGAACATAAAGATCGGGAAGGTAAACAGGTTAGTCACCAGGCGCCACTTTTGCGCGCAGTGAATATGCTTGTACTCAAAGATAGTCGTGAGCAGCGCCAGGATAAAGAACGTCTGATACATCATGGCGAAGGTCATAATGAGCGAAGCGGCGCACGCCTGCATCTCGACTTCGGTTGCCAAGAAACCATGCGAAAGGCCACCCACAATCAAGAACGTCGCATTATCGAGCATCGAGATCAAGGACAGCAGCATACCCGGGGCGATGGTCATAAACATGTCGTAGGCGGCAAAGCGATGATAGCGGAAGGTCGATTTGACCAGGTGCTTACCGTAGGTAAAAAACACCTGGTAGAAGCCCTTGGTCCAGCGCATGCGCTGTTTCCAGGACGCCTTAAACGTCACGGGCTGCTCGTCAAAGAACTCCGCCGGCGCATAGCCAATGCGAATACCGTGAATAGCGCAGAACGTAGAGAACTGAATGTCCTCGGTCAGCGTGTGGAACTGCCAACCGTGCATGCCCTCGATAACGCTTGACGAGATAAGGTAACCCGAACCCGAAACAGCGCAGGACGTCTTGCAGATATTACGCGCGTTGTTGAGGAAGCGCGCCTCGCGTAGATACCACGTGGCATTAGCAGCCGAGATCCACGAGCTGCCGAAGTTCTTGGAATTGCGATAGCTCGTGACCACATGGAAGCCCTGGTCAAAGGCATCATTCATCTTGGAAACGTAATCGCGGGAGATAACGTTATCGGCATCGAAGATAAAGTAGCCCTCAAACGTGTCGGGATACTCGTTGAGAATGCGGTCGAAGCCAAAGTCCATGACCCAGCTCTTGCCCTTGCGGGCCAGGTCATTGCGCTCGTAAACAATGGCACCGGCCTCGCGCGCGAGCTGCGCCGTGTTGTCGGTGCAGGCATCGGCGACCACGAAAACCTCGATGAGCTCGGACGGATAATCCTGGTCCTTGATGGAGCGAACGAGGTTGGCGATCACGGCCTCCTCATTATGCGCCGCGATAAAAAAGGCATAGCGATGGAGTTTTTTGGCCTTGGGAGGCGCGACCTCGCCACGAAGAGCGCCAATGACAAAGAAGACCACCTGGTACAGAAAGCAGACCGTGAGCAGCGTGACGACAATCTGGTTGAAGATCACGATGGGTGTGTTGGTTTGTAAAAAGGCGAGCATGCAGGCTCCCAGCAACGCGTAACGTAAACAATCGTATATCTTACCGCAGGCTTACCGAGTTCAAGAAACCACCTAATACTGGCTAGGCTTCGAGAAGACCGAGCTGCGGAACGATTTCATCTCCAACGGCCGTGCGACCGAGCGAGCGCGGAGCCAGATCGTCGAGAACCGCAGCGAGATCCCACGGCAACTCGTCGCGGCACTCAATGCGCTCCCCCGTCACGGGATGGTCGAACGCCACGCGCCAGGAATGAAGGAACTGCCTGGTCAGGCCCTGGTCGGCGCGCGCATCGCACTTGCCGTAGAGTGGATCGCCCACGCAGGCGTGGTTGATATGACGCATATGCACGCGAATCTGGTGCGTGCGACCGGTAAACAGATGGCACTCAACGAGCGTATAACCATCGTCAAAGCGCGTGGAATCAAAGCGCTCGAGGACTTTAAAGGTCGTAATGGCCTGACGGGCAAAGGGGTCGTCCGAAACCGCCATCTTGACGCGGTCGCGCGTAGAACGGGCGATACCGGTATTGATGGTGCCCTCGTCCATGGCGATGTGCCCGTGGACAAGCGTGATATAGCGGCGGTCGAGCGTACGCGTGCGAATGAGATTTTGAAGCGCGCGCTGGGTGTCGTCGTCTTTTGCCGCGAGCATAAGGCCCGAGGTATCGCGATCCAGGCGATGCACGATGCCGGGGCGGTCCTCACCCTGCACGGTACCAAGATGATCGATACCGCAGTGGTAGACCAAGGCGTTCGCAAGCGTGCCGCTCTCGTGGCCGTGGCCGGGATGGCACACCAGCCCGCGCTGCTTGGAGAGCACAATGAGATAGTCGTCCTCATAGCGAATGTCGAGCGGGATGGCCTCGGGAATCACATCGGTGGGATCGTGCGGCTCGGGCAGGTCGACCGAGATGCGGTCACCGGCGCGTACGGCATACTTTTTTGACAGACAGGTCTCACCGTTCACGATTACGGCGCCGCCCTCGATCAGATGCGCGCAGGCAGAGCGCGTGGGGCAGCCGTCGTTGGCACCCAGAAAAGCGTCGAGACGCTGGCCAGAGCAATCGTCGGCAACAAGAATATGGATGTCGGCCATTAACGCTCATTCCTTTCGCGAATCTTGCGGGCACGCTCCCCACGCTGCTTGGCTTTGCGCTTAGCGCGGGCCTCATCACGGGCATTGAGCTCAGCAGTCGCATCGACCTCGCGAGCGGCGGGACTCAAGAACATGTAACCGATAAGCGCCAGCACAACACCGACCGTAATGCCGACATCGGCCACATTGAAGACGGGAAAGTCGATGAAGGTGGTGGCAATAAAATCGGTCACGAAGCCAAAGGCCAAACGATCGATAGCGTTGCCGATAGCACCGCCCGCAACCATCGCCATGCCCACAACCTCAAGATGGGCGAGCTGGGGTGCACGAACGAGGTACACGGCAATAGCGACAATGACCGCCAGCGCCAGCACGGCAAACGCGATGCCATGCCCCTCGCCCATGCTAAAGGCAGCGCCGATATTGCGGACAAACAGGAAGTCGATCACGCCGGGGATGACGGTCACATGCAGTGCATCGCCCACGGCACGAACCGCAAGCTTGGTCAACTGGTCAACAAGCAGCACAACCAGCGCCACCCCACCAGCAACACCCAACCGCCAACGCAAAGGCGGCGTCATATCCCCAGTACGACCCAAAGAAATCCCCTACCATCAGAACAATCGAATTCCGTTTAACGCAATTAACCATCTTATATTGTCACACGCAGGGCGCACGACATATCCACCAACGCTAGCGAAATAATCAGCATAAAACGAAAGCGACATTCCGAATAACGGAATGTCGCTTAATAGCTTTCGACTAAAAGCGCAAGTCGAAAGAAAGCCTCTAGCTCCAGCAATGGAAAAGCCGCGTTATCGTCACCAACAGCGAAAACGTCCCCAAGCGAGCAAGGTGACGTGAAAGAGGAGGGAAGCGTACTTTGGTACGCGACCGACGATTGAACGTCAGATTGCCGCTTAGGGGCGTTTGCAGCGTCGGTAGGTTACGGTGTTCTACGAACGCCGTAACCTACAAAGCGTCGGCGCAGCGCTTGCAAATATGCGCGTGGCCGTTGTACTCGCCGACGGTGGTGCGGTAGTTCCAGCAACGGTCGCAGCACTCGCCCTCGGCTGCCTCGATGGCAACGGAGAGCTCCTCGCCCTGGGTCAGTTCTACATCGGAGACGATGTAGAACTCGGCCAGGTCGACGGCCTTATCACCGGTCAGCAGCGCGTACATCTCGGCGGGAACGACCGCCTTGACGCGGACCTGCTGGCTCTTAGTGAAGGTGCCGGCGGAACGGGCATCCTCAAGGGCCTTGGTCACGGCGCTACGGAGCTCGAGTGAAGCCTCGAGCACGCCCTCAAACTCGTTGGCCTCATCGACCGTGATGGGCGACTTGTACCAATCGAGCAGCGCGGCGTACTTCTGGTGGTCGACGCAGCCGGCGGGCGCATAGGCCATGGCCTCGTCGACGGTGTAGGACAGGATCGGCTGCAGATCGCGCATGAGCATCGAGAAGAGCTCGGCCAGCACGGTCTGGGCACTGCGGCGCTCAAGCGAACCGGGCTCATCGCAGTACAGACGATCCTTCAGGGCGTCGAGGTACACGTTGGAAAGCTCGGTAACCACGAAGTCGTAGAGCGCACGGTAGGCGCGCGGGAACTCGTAGCTGGCGTAGGCATCGTCGACCTCGGCCTGGACCTGGGTCAGGCGGGCAACCATGAGCTTGTCGAGCGGCAGCAGGTCGACAAAGGCGACGCCGTCGGTCTCGGGCTCAAACTGGCCCTCGAGCTCGGAAAGCAGGAAGCGCAGCGTGTTGCGGAAGCGACGGTAGGCATCGGACGTACGAGCAAGGATCTCGTGGTCGATGGAGACGTCGGAGCTGGTGTCGACAGAGGCAACCCACAGACGGATGATGTCGGCGCCCATCTCGTCGCAGACCTTATTGGGGTCGATGACGTTGCCGAGCGACTTGGACATCTTACGGCCCTGGCCGTCGAGGGTGAAGCCCTGCGAGACGACCGCCTTGTACGGAGCGTGGCCGTTGGCGCCCACCGAGGTGAGCAGCGAGCTCTGAAACCAACCGCGGTGCTGGTCGGAGCCCTCGAGGTACACATCCGCCGGGTACTCCAGCTCGGGGCGGTACTCGCAGACGGCCTTCCAAGACACGCCGGAGTCCCACCACACGTCGAGAATGTCCTTATCAGCCTTGAGGTGATGGCCGCCACACTTGGGGCAAACGCAAGCCTCGCCCAGGTAGCTCTCGGGAGCGTCGGTGAACCAGGCGTCGGAGCCCTTCTCGTGGAAGAGCTTGATGACGGCGTCGAGCGTGGCGTCGTTCATGACCTTCTCGCCGCAGTCGGCGCAAGTGTAGCTGGGGATAGGCACGCCCCAGTTGCGCTGACGGCTGATGCACCAGTCGGGACGCTGCTCGACCATGGCGCCGATGCGGTTGGCGGCGTGAGCCGGATACCACTTGACGTTCTCGCGGACCTCTTTGCCAGCCTGCTCGCGCAGACCGGTCTTGTCCATCGAGACGAACCACTGGTCGGTAGCACGGAAGAGCACCGGGTGCTTGCAGCGCCAGCAGTGCGGATAGCTGTGCGTGATCTTCTTCTCGAGGACCAGGGTGCCGCGCTCGCGCAGGAACTCGATGATGTGCGGGTTGGCCTCGTCGGTATCCATGCCGCTGAAGGGGCCGCCGGTGCCAAACTCCTCGCCGGTGTAGAACTTGCCGTCGTCATCGACCGGCATGCAAATGTCGGTGATGCCCTCCTTGAGGCAGGCGAAGTAGTCGTCGACGCCGTGACCGGGCGAGTTGTGGACGATACCGGTACCGTCATCGACACCGACGTAATCGGCCAACAGCGCAACGCCCTCGACACCGTCAAAGATCGGCTGCTTATAGTGAATGTGATGGAAGGTCTCGGCGGGAACCACATAGGGCTTGCCGTCGACCACAACCGGGGTGTACTCCCAGCCAAACTCCTCGCAGCACTTGGGAGCTAGGTCCTCGAGCATGACCTCGGCGCGGCCGTCGTGCTCAACGGCGACGTAGGCGGCACCGGGCTTGAGAGAAACTGCCTGGTCGGAGGGGATGGTCCACGGCGTGGTCGTCCAGATGATAAAGTCAACCGGGCCGTCGAAGTTCTCGAGGCCGGCGGGCTTGGAGGTCATCTCAAAGCGCACGAAGATGGACGGGCTCGTCTCGTCGGAGTACTCAATCTCGGCCTCAGCAAGTGCGGTATGGCAGTGCTTGCACCAGTGAACGGGCTTGTGACCGCGATAGATCATGCCCTTGTCGAACATGGCCTTGAAAACCTCGATGTCGGCGGCGTCATGCTGGTGATAGAGCGTCAGATAGGGGTTGTCCCAATCGCCGAGCACGCCCAGGCGACGGAAGCCGGCCTTCTGCAGCTCGATGTTCTCGACAGCGAACTTATTGCAAAGCTCACGGATCTTAGCCGTGGAGGTCTGGTTGAACTTCTCGGTGCCGAGCTTCTCCTCGACCTTATGCTCGATCGGCTGGCCATGGCAGTCCCAACCGGGAACATAGGGAACCTCATAGCCCTGCATCATCCAGTAACGGTTGATCATGTCCTTGGAGATCTTGTTCATGGCATGGCCGATGTGAATCGGGCCGTTGGCGTACGGAGGACCGTCGTGCAGCACGAACTTCTTGTGACCCTCGTTCTTCTTCAGAACCTGCTCGTAGACCTTGTTGTCCTGCCAGTCCTTGAGTCGCTTGGGCTCGGACTTGGAAAGACCGGCACGCATGGGAAAACCGGTCTTGGGCAGATTCATCGTCTGCTTGTACTCGTTGGCCACGGTACCCCTTTCATGTCATGGGCGCACACGCCCGTTGGGCACCAAAAAAGCGCCCGTCCCTACAAGCTGGGACGAAGCGCCACAAAACGAGCTGTACGCCCGCAAAAACTCTTCGTTTAACCACCCAGCTTAGATGCCCTCGCCCGCGTATTCGCGCGCTCGCATCCGTTACTCGGCTGGCCTGTATCGACGACCATCTCGGCGATATCTACTAAGACGTGTCTGCGCGGCACGTCCGTTGGGACCGCAGCTCCGGGGTGATTTTCATCGGTCGCATGCACGGGTTCTCAGCGCTTCCCGCTCTCTGTAGCATGCGGACGGCCGACTACTCGTCCCCATCAACGCTTATACGGTGTATGCTAGCACGTTCCGCGTCGGCAAAAAACCCTCAACACTGGTTTTATACGTTCGAAATTTCTCGCTATTACAAGCCTTCACTAGGAGCAAAATACCTGAAAGCACTTTATCGAACGAAAGAAGGCTGCTATGCGCACAATTGGAATGAGCGACTACACCGTTGGCGAGGATTGCTTTACCGAGCTGCCAACTGCACTGGCGGAGTACGGCGCGAAGAAAGTCGCCATCATTGGCGGCAAGCGAGCCCTGGCTGCGGCGCTGCCGGGAATCGAGGCGGCACTTGAAGGTACCGATGTCGAGGTCCTGGAGACGCGCGTGTATGGCACCAACAGTACGCGTACCAATATCGCCAAGGTCGTGAACTCCCCTGCCTGCCAGGAAGCCGACGTGCTCATCGCATGCGGCGGCGGCAAGGCGCTCGACACCGTGAAGACCGCAGCCATCGAGCTCAAGAAGATCGTCTTCACCGTCCCGACGATCTGTTCTAACTGCTCCGCCGCGACCGCCATTGCCGTTGTCTACAACGACGATGGATCACTCGAGGGCTATTCGTACCCCAACCGACCGGCGCACATCTTCATCAATCCCAAGATCATCGCCGAGGCGCCAGCAGAGTACTTCTGGGCCGGCGTGGGCGATGCCCTGTCCAAGCAGCCCGAGGTCGAGTACGCAACGAGCGCCGGTAATTTGGAGCACACCGCCGGTCTTGGCCTGGCGCTTGCCCACACCTGCTCCGAGCCGCTGTTTACCTATGGCGTCCAGGGTCTTGAGGACGTGCGCCAGGACCTGTCGAGCGAGGCCGTCAAGCAAATCGCACTCGATATCGTGGTCAATACGGGCTATGTCTCGAACCTGACGAACCAGAACGATTACTACTACAACTCGAGCGTGGCGCACGCATTCTACAACGCCACATGCAGCATTCCGCGCGAGGGCACCTACCTGCACGGCGAAGTCGTGAGCCTGGGCGTGCTCGTGCTGTTCGCCTATACGGGCGATACCGAGAACCTTGAGCGCTACGCGGCCTTTAACAAGCAGATGGGCCTGCCCGTGACGCTTGAGCAGGTCGGGCTTTCCGAGTCCGATATCCCGGCCCTGTGCGAGTACGCGCACGCCACCAACGAGTGGAAGCAGGGCAACCCCGAGCCCTTCACCGACGAAAAGTTCGCCGCCGCCATCAAGGCCGCAAACGCCTACGGCCACACCCTCTAGTTCTAACCCAAAACCACCACAAGGGAGCAGTACCTTTGTGGTGGTTTTTTATTGCTCCAGCATGCTGGGGTCGAACTCGCTTGCCGGGATCACACGGTAGCCGTGGCGCAGGAGCAGGTCGACGAAAACACCGTTGCCCGCGGTGAGCGTACCGCTAAAGGTGCCGTCGTAGATGTGACCCGCACCGCACGAGGGGCTGCGGTCCTGAAGGATGCACGCGACTATCTCTTCCGGTCCGCCTGCCTGCTCGCACATATCGAGCGCACGTTGGGCACCCAGGCGAAATTCGCGATCAACCGAGATGCCCTCGCAGGTACGAACCTCGCCGTTCACAATCTCGGACGGCTTACGCGGCGTGGGCAGGCCGCCAAAGACCTCGGGGCACACGAGGAGGACCTCGGTCCCCGTGCGCTCGCAAGCCTCGGCCAACGCGCGGTGGTAGTTATCGAGCCCGTTATACTTGCAGCTCTCGCCCATCAAGCAGGCGCTCACCACGATCTTCATTTCCATCCCTCTCAAGCAAAACGCCCCATTTGAGAAAGCTGCTCAAATGGGGCGTCGGCGTTTACTGGCTCGGCCGCGGCGTTACTGCTGCTTGGGCATCAGCGGGTTCTCGCGCGTGAGGAGATTCATGAACTCCTCGCCCGTGATCGTCTCCTTCTTGTACAGATAACGAGCCAGCTCGTGGAGCTTGAACTTGTTTTCCTTGAGGATCTGCAGGGCGCGGTCGTGCGCATCCTCAATCAACTTGGCGACAATTGCGTCCACACGCTCGGCCGTACCGGGGGCGCAGGTGAGCGACGTATCCTGGTTGAGGTACGCATTCTGGACGGTACCGAGCGCCATCATGCCAAACTCGTCGGACATACCAAAGCGCGTCACCATGTTGCGGGCGAGCTTGGTGGCCTGCTCGATATCGTTGGCGGCGCCAGTCGTCATCTCACCAAAGATGAGTTCCTCGGCCGCACGGCCACCGCAGTAGACGGCGAGCTTGTCCAGGACCTCCTGGCGTGTGGTCAGGAAGCGCTCATCCTCCTCGACCTGCATGGTGTAGCCCAGAGCACCGCTCGTGCGTGGCACGATGGTGATCTTCGTGACCGGCGCAGAGCCCTTCTGGCGAGCGGCAACAATGGCATGGCCGATCTCATGGTAGGAAACGACCTGCTTCTCGTGGTCGGAAAGCACCGTGGACTTACGCTGTTGGCCGGCAATGACGACCTCCACCGACTCCTCGAAGTCGTCCTGGGTTGCACGCTTGCGACCTTCGCGAACGGCGCGCAGGGCGCCCTCGTTGATGATATTGGCCAGGTCGGCGCCCGAGGCACCGGGCGTGGCACGGGCAATCGCGGTCAGATCGATCGGCGGCTCGGTCTTCACACTCTTGGCGTGGAGCTCGAGGATGTTCTTACGGCCGGTCAGATCGGGCAACTCGACGGGGATGCGGCGGTCAAAACGACCGGGGCGCAGTAGAGCGGGATCGAGACTGTCGGGGCGGTTGGTTGCGGCAAGGACAACGATACCCTTGTGGTTATCGAAGCCATCCATCTCGGTCAGCAACTGATTGAGCGTCTGCTCGCGCTCGTCGTTGCCGCTAAAGCCGCCGCCATCGCGCTTCTTACCGATGGTATCGATCTCATCGATAAAGACGATACACGGGGCCTTTTCCTTGGCCTGCTTAAACAGGTCACGAACCTTTGCAGCGCCGCGACCAACAAACATCTCAACGAACTCAGAGCCCGAAATGCTAAAGAACGGAACACCGGCCTCGCCAGCAACAGCCTTGGCAAGCAGGGTCTTACCGGTACCCGGAGGGCCAACAAGGAGAGCACCGCGCGGCAGCTTGGCGCCGATCTCCTCGTAGCGCTGCGGCTTCTCCAGAAAGTCGACGACCTCCTTGAGAGACTCCTTGGCCTCTTCCTGGCCGGCGACGTCCTTAAAGGTCACGCCCACGTCCTTAGAGGCGATCACGCGCGCGCCGGACTTACCCAGTCCGCCGCCGCCAAAACCGCCGCCACCAAAGTTCATCGACGGGCCGTCATCGCCCATAGCCTTCTTCATGCGGCGGTTAAGCCACCAACCGATGAGGAAGAAAATCGCCATGGGAAGAATGAGAGTGAGCAGGTAGTAGGTCATCAAACCCGAGTTTTTATCGGGAACGACCGACTCCAGCGAAGCGCCAGACTCAAGCACGCGATCGGTAAAGCCCGCATCATTCGGCACACCGGTCGTCTTATAGGCGATGTTCTTGTCCTCGCCCTTCTTGGTGTAATAAATGGTGTAATCGTCCGTGTTGTACTCGACCTTGTCGACGCTCTTCTTATCGAGCGCTTTGACAAACGTCGAGTAGTCGGTCTTCGTAATCTGCTGCGTGTGACCGATGTTGGGGAACAGAACGGTCGAGAGCACGAGGTAGACGACGAAGGCGATGAGCACGTAGAGGATCATATTCCGTCTACGCTTGTTGTCATCCATCTCCATCTGCTTGAACTCCATCTACTGGGGTTGATAATGGTTTCTAGAATACCCAACCCAAGCGACGATAAACCGACGCCGGGCACGAAAGGACAGATATGGCATCACTGGAAGTCGGCAAGGTTCAGATCTATACGGGCGACGGCAAGGGCAAGACGACGGCTGCGCTGGGGCTCGCGCTGCGCGCCACGGGCTATGGACTCAACGTGCTTATGCTGCAATTTGCCAAGAAGCTGCACTGCGCCGAACACGATGCCGCGCCGCGCCTGGGACTGCGCATTGTACAGGCCAACCGTGACACGCCCGAGGCTTGCGCCGCACAGATCATGGAGCTCGCACGCGAGCAGATATCACAGGTCGACGTTCTGATTTTGGATGAACTCGGCGAGACCATGCGCCGCGGCTTCGTGACGCGCGAGGATGTCGAAGCGCTGATCGCGATAAAGCCCGCCACCACGGAACTCGTGCTCACCGGCCGCTGCTTGCTACCCCTCGCCGACCTTGCCGACCTAGTAACCGAAATGCGCCCCGTCAAACACTACTTCGACGAAGGCCTCCTAGCCCGCCAAGGCATCGAATACTAGCCATTGCGGACGTCCCCAATAGCTAGGCAGTGGCGCGGCCGAGCCAGTTGCCGCTGTGATGGTAGACGGTGAACATCATGGCGGTGATTACCCAGGTTACGGGGTAGACCAGCAGCAGGTGCTCAAGCGACGGATCGAACGGCATAATCGCAAACACCCAGATCACCCTGAGCACGACGGTGCCAAAAATCGTGAGCAGCATGGGCTGCAAGCTCACGCCGGCGCCGCGGATGGAACCCGACGCGTTCTCGATAATCGAGAAAATCGCGTAGAACGGCGCGATAAAATGAAGAATCGTCGTGGTGTACGCCGAAATCGAAGCATCGTCGACAAACAGACGAGACAGCGGACCCGAGAATACCAGCAGCACGGCAGACAGGCCACCAATGAGCATAAACGACAGCACGAGCGACGTATGGTAGCCCTTGCGCATGCGCTCGTAGTTGCGCGCGCCAAAGTTCTGTGCCGAGAACGTGGTGATCGACACGCCAAGCGCCTCGGTAACCATCCAGACAATGCCATCCAGGCGGCCCGAAAGACCCCAAGCCGTGGTGACATCGGCACCAAACGAGTTGACCGACACCTGAATCAAAACGTTGGAAATCGAATACGCAGCAGACTGAAAGCCAAGCGGCAGACCACACGAGATCATGCTCTTACAAATGCCAGGATCAATGCCGAGTTTGGACAGTGAAAGCCGCCACGCACCCGGAGCGTGCATCATACGAATCACGATCATCGTGGCGTTGGAGCAAATGGTCAGCGCCACCGCGATGCCACAGCCCAGAGCCTCCATATGAAGCACGGCAACGAAGATGATATCCAAAACCGCATTAACAAGGCAGCCGGAAGCGATGATCACAGCAGGCCCGCGCGTGTCGCCCACGGCGCGCAGCAATGCCGTTCCCATATTGAGCAGCAGTGCCGCAACCATCGCGGCAAAATAACAGCGAGCATAGGCCACGCCCTCGGCCAATAGTTCATGCGGCGTGTTCATAAGCACCAGCATGGGCTCAACGAACACTATGCCGAGAATGGAGAAGACGATACCGCCCACCAGCGCGAGCGTCATGGCCGTGTGAACCGAACGATTCAGTCGTTCATCATCGTGCTGGCCAAAATACTGACCGGTAATGACCGCGCAGCCGGCGCCGACGCCAACGCAAAAGCCAATGCAGAGCTCGGTGAGCACCATCGTGGCTTGAATGCCACCCAGCGCGAGCTTGCCGCCAAACTGGCCGACGATATACGTACCGATAAGCGTGTAGGCCTGCTGAAAAAACGAACTAAAAAAGATGGGAACGCACAGCGACAGCAATTGCTGCCAAATGACACCCTGCGTTACATCGATCGCCGTAGATTTCTTAGCCACACGCCCTCCCCACACGCATACGTCAAACAGCAAAACGGCAATTTAAGACCAAAGCCAATACCAGCTTAGCACCGACCAGCGTCGGCCGAAACGCCCCGAACCAGAGCCCGGAGCGAAATATCTGTCTAGTGATACAAACCCGGCTGGTAGTGATACTCATTGCTCACGTGCGGGCACAGCTGCCAAAAGGCGACGGCGCTCGCCGCGGCCACGTTGAGCGAATCGACCCCGTGCGCCATCGGAATGCGCACGGCTCGGTCGCAGCCCTCAATAGTCTTGGCTCCCAGGCCGGCACCCTCGGTACCCATAAAGATCGCCAGGCGATCAATCTCCTGCAGCACGGGATCGTCCAACGACACCGAATCATCCGTCAACGCCATGGCGGCACACGAAAAGCCGGCATCGTGCAGCGCCGCCAGCCCATCATGCGGCCATACGCGCGCCTCACTGCCAATACGCGTCCAGGGCACCTGGAAAACCGTGCCCATGCTCACGCGGGCCGAGCGACGATACAGCGGGTCACAGCAAGTAGGGCTCACCAAAATGCCATCGACGTTCAGCGCAGCCGCCGAGCGGAAAATCGCGCCGACGTTGGTGTGGTCGACAATGCCCTCGAGGACGCATACGCGCACCGGGCGCTCCCCCGCCGCCTCGACGACACCGCCCAAGAACTCATCAACTGGAATCTGACGTGGACGACGGAATGCCGCGAGCGCACCGCGCGTCACGTTAAAGCCCGTCAGCTGCTCCATGAGCTCCATGGAGGCAACGAACACAGGAACCGGACCCGCGCCCTCGCGCACAACCAGGCGCTCGAACAACGGCATCATCTGGTCGAGCCAGCGTTCACCCAAAAGAAAGCTCACCGGCTGATATCCGGCACGCACGGCACGCTCGATGACCTTGGCGCTCTCCGCAATAAAGATGCCCTTTTGCGGCTCCAGCACGCAGCGCAGCTCGCGCTCGGTCAGTCGCACGTAGGCATCGAGCCGCTCGTCCTCGAGCGAATCGATTCGCAGCACCTCAACGGCATCAGTCATAGCAGCCTGCCCGCACCTTTCTTTACAGCAGATCTATACCAAACGAGGCGACGCTAAGCGCCGCCCCATGCATTCAAATAACCCGATGATACCGTTCACGCCAGACGATTTACGCCTCAATGCGACGATACGTCACGAACTCATAATCGACGCCCTCGTCACCCTCACCGGCGACAATCGTCGCGACCCCGCTACGCTGCACAATCTCCCACGCAGGATCGGCGTCCAAGTCGGGAAAGTACGTGTCCACGGGATGGACGCAGCGGTTATGAGTGACCTCGGCCTCCACGCAGTACGGCAAAAACTGCCGATAGACATCGCCGCCGCCGATCACCCAGGCAACGGGCTCATCGGCAACCGCAGCGAGCGCTTCGTCAACGCTATGCACCACGTCGACGCCCTCGCGCATAAAGCCCATATCGCGCGTAAGCACAATATTGCGGCGGTTCTTGAGAGGACGCCCGCCGGGGAAACTCAGCAGCGTCTTGCGTCCCAGAATGACCGGACAGCCTTTGGTGCACGCCACAAAATGGCGCATGTCGGCACGGTTGGACACGACCATATCGCCCTCGCAGCCAATGCCCCAGTCTTCACACACGGCAACGATGGCAGAAAGCTTACACGTCATGCCTGCCACCTACACCGCGATGGGAATGTTCTTGACCTGCGGACCGTGCTCATAGCCCTCGACGATGAGGTCGTCGGTCGTAAACGCATAGAAGTCATGCACGTCGGGATTCAGCGTTACCTTAGGCGCCGCAAACTGCGGACGTTCAATAAGCTCGCGGACGATATCGACGTGACGGTCGTAAATGTGAGCATCGGCGATCACGTGCAGCAGCTCGCCGGGAATCATATCGACCGACTGCGCAACCATCATGAGCAGAATGGCGTACTGGCACACATTCCAGTTGTTCGCGGCCAAAATGTCCTGGCTGCGCTGATTGAGAATCATGTTGAGCGTCGGCTTGTCATCCTGCGGGCGCTGCGTGACGTTATAGGTCACGCTGTAGGCGCACGGATACAGGTGCATCTCGGACAAGTCGCTGAACACATAGGTGTTCGTCATAATGCGACGGCTATACGGCGTGTTCTTGAGGTCGTACAGCACGCGGTCCATCTGGTCAAAGTCGCCCTCGGCATAATGGCTCTTCTGGCCAATTTGGTACCCGTAGGCCTTGCCGATGGAGCCGGTCTCGTCGGCCCACTCGTCCCAAATATGGCTGTTGAGGTCATGGACGTTATTAGACTTCTTTTGATAGATCCACAGGATCTCGTCCATGGCGGACTTGAGCGCCGTACGACGCAGCGTAAGCGCGGGGAACTCCTCGCGCAGATCGTAGCGCGCCGTGACGCCAAAGTTTTTAATGGTATAGGCAGGGGTGCCGTCCTCCCACACCGGACGGACCTTTTGGCCCTCGGTGGTGGTGCCATGGTCCAAGATATCGCGGCACATGGTTACAAACTGTTGATCAGCTTTGCTCATTGACCCTCCTGTCAGTCGCCTACAAGCGAGATTCATTGTAGCCCAGGCGCACGCGGCCCCACAGCCCAAACATAAGCCCTCATTTTCTGACATATGCCAGAAATTCCTTTCACAAATCCGCAGGTTCGCTATTCTATTGTTGACATATGTCAGATAAGGAGTGCGCATGGCAGGAAGACGCGAAAAATTGCGCCGCGTCGGGATCATCCCAGAATATCGCGGTTTTACCCCCGATGGCCTGGCGAGCGGCGACGCCATCGACATGACGGTCGACGAGCTCGAGGTCCTACGCCTATGTGACCTGGAAGGACTCAATCAGGAGGAAGTCGCCCAGTGCATGGGTATTGCCCGGGCCACGGTGGCGGCAATCTGCAGCCGCTCGCATCGCAAGGTGGCAAACGCGCTGGTCAATGGACGGGCGATCGTCATCGAAGGCGGCAACATCGCGTACTCCCCCATCACCACGACAACGGCCGCATGGCCAGCAAAGGAGGTCGGCACCATGAGGGTGGCAACGACGTACGACAACGGCAACATCTTTATGCACTTTGGCCGCAGCGAACAGTTCAAGATCTACGACATCCAGGACGACAAGGTCCTCAACGAGCAGGTCGTGGGCACCGGCGGCACTGGTCACGGTGCATTGGCGGGTCTGCTTGCCAACGGTGGCGTTGACACGCTCATCTGCGGCGGTATCGGCGGCGGCGCCATCAACGCGCTTACCCAGGCCGGCATCACGGTCTATGCAGGCGCCCAGGGCAGCTGCGACGCCTGCGTCGAGGCACTCATTGCCGGCACGCTCGCACAGACCGGCGAGGCCACGTGCGGCTGCCACGGCAATGACCACGAGCACACCCATGAGCATGGCGAGTCCTGCGGCTGCCACGGCCATCACGAGCACGACGGACATGAGGGCTGCAGCTGCCACTAGCGGCAAGCACCTCGACGTCAACACGCTTCCGCGCGTGCGACAACCTGCGAACAAACGGCGTAGGCCGCCTGGAGTACCATCCAGGCGGCCTTCGCCATACACGACTCAACTAGTCGTTACTTCTTGTTGCGCATCTGCGCTTCCATCTGGCGCAGCAGGTCCATATCGGACTTGGGGCCGCCCGTTCCCAGGCCACCCATACCGCCCAGACCCATGGCATCTAGGCCGGGAATATTGGGCATGCGCATCTTTTTGCCCTTCTTACCCTTTTTGCCCTTCTTGCCGCCGGCCTGTGCCTGATTGGCCATCGTGCGCATGCGGCCCATCATCTTGTTCATCTCGCCCCACTGCTTCATAAGGCTATTGACCTCGGTGGGGGTCACGCCGGCGCCCTTGGCAATGCGGGCACGGCGCTGGCCATTAATGATGGAGGGACGCAGACGCTCCTCCTTGGTCATCGACATGATAATGGCCTCGTTCTTATCGAAGATGCCCTCGTCCAGGTTGCCACCCATCTGGTTGAGCGCACGCTGGCCGCCGGGGAGCATGCCCAGGATGCCCTTCATGCCGCCCATCTTCTTGACGGCCTTCATCTGGTCGAGCATGTCGTTCATGGTGAAGCCCTCGCGCAGCATTCGCTCGGCAGCCTCGAGCTGCTCGGCGTCGGCCGCCTCCTGGGCCTTCTCGATGATGCCGACAACATCACCCATGCCCAGAATGCGCTTGGCCATACGATCGGGATAGAACGGCTCCAGCGAATCGGGTTTCTCGCCCATGCTCACGAACTTGATGGGCTTGCCGGTCACCTGGCGCACGGAAAGCGCGCCGCCGCCACGGGCATCGCCGTCGAGCTTGGAGATGATCACGCCGTCAAAGTCGGTGCGCTCGGCGAAGGTCGAGACGACGTTGACGATATCCTGGCCGGTCATGGCATCGACGACCATCAGCACCTGATCGGGCTTGACGGCCTTCTTGATGTCCACGGCCTCCTGCATCATCTGCTCGTCGATCTGCAAACGACCGGCGGTATCGACGATGACCACGTCACGCAGGTGGTCGACGGCCTCCTGAATGGCGCCCTTGGCGATGTCGACCGGGTGCGCACCGTCTCCGCGGAAGACCGGCACGCCGATCTCGCCACCGAGCGTGGCAAGCTGGTCGGCAGCGGCGGGACGATAGACGTCGCACGCGGCGAGCAGCGGCGAGCGGCCCTGCTTCTTGAGCAGGTAGGCCAGCTTTACGGCCGCCGTGGTCTTACCGGAGCCCTGAAGGCCCACGAGCATGATGACGTTGGGAATGCGGTTGCTAAAGACGAGCTTGCTCTCGGTGGAGCCGAGCATCTCGGTAAGCTCGTCGAGCACGATCTTGACGACGTTTTGCGCCGGCGACAGCGACTCCATGACCTCGGCGGTCATGCAGCGCTCCTTGGTCTTGGCGACAAACTCCTTGACGACCTTAAAGTTGACGTCGGCCTCGAGCAACGCCATGCGAATGTCGCGCATGGCAGAGGTGATATCGGCCTCGGTCAGTTTACCCTTGCCGCGCAGGCGGTCAAATGTGTCGTTGAGGCGATCGCTCAGAGAATCAAACACTAGTCACTCCTTAGTTGGACTCGCCCACCAGGGCGCGGCAGAAATCTTTGGCATTGAACTCCTGCAGGTCATCGACCTGCTCGCCCACGCCGATGCGCAGGATCGGGAGCTTGAGCTTCTCGGCCACGGCCATGGCGATACCGCCCTTTGCCGTGCCGTCGAGCTTTGTCATGATAATACCGTCCAGGCCAAGCGCCTCGTTAAACTCGAGCGCCTGGTTCAGACCGTTTTGGCCCGTCGCGGCATCGATCACAAGCACGACCGAGACCGGCATGGGACCGGCGGCCATATTGGCGGCGCGCTTGCGCGTCACGTTGACCACCTTGGCAAGCTCGCGCATGAGCTCGGGGCTCGTGTGCAGGCGGCCGGCGGTATCGATAAGCACCAGGTCGCTGCCACGCTTATCGGCCTCGTCGAGCACGTCGTAGCAAACGCTTGCCGGGTCGGAGCCGCGATCGCGCTTGATGACGGAAACGCCGGCGCGCTGGCCCCACACATCAAGCTGCTCGATGGCGGCGGCGCGGAAGGTGTCGGCCGAACCGATCACCACGTTCTTGCCGCGGGCAGCCATGGCGCTCGCGATCTTACCGACCGTCGTGGTCTTGCCGGCACCGTTGATGCCCACAAACAGCACGCAGCTCGGCGTATCGGAGAACGGATCGCGCTCGATGGGCACAAAGTGCTGCTCAAGCTGCTCGGCCAGGGCGCGACGGAGTTGCGGGGCGGTCTTGAGGTTCTTCTTGGCCGCGGCATCGCGTAGGTCATCGGACACCTGAATGGCGACCTCGGCACCCATGTCACCCATGACGAGTGTGCCCTCAAGGTCCTCCCAAAAGTCCTCGTCGACCTCGCCGCCAAAGTAGAAGACCTCGTTAAGGGCCTCGCGGCTGCGCTCAAGTCCGCGCGAGAGAGCGTCAAAGAATCCCATTATGCATTCACGACCTTTCCGGTTTCGCGATCGAGTTTTTGCGAGACGACGCGACTGACGCCGTCGGCTTGCATCGAGACGCCATAGAGGACGTCAGCGTCCTCCATAGTACGGCGCTGATGCGAGATAACCAAGAGCTGCGTATCGGAACGCAACACATCGAGCGCGCCGATGAGCTTGGACAGGTTGGCGTCATCGAGCGCCGCCTCGACCTCGTCCAACACATAGAACGGCACCGTGCGCGTGCGATACACGGCAAAGAGCAGGGCGAGCGCCGTCAGACTCTTCTCGCCGCCCGACATGAGCATCATCTTGGTGATGCGCTTGCCGCGCGGCTGCGCCACGACCTCGATACCCGTCTCGGCAGGATGCTCGGGATCGGTCATCTCCAGATGAGCCTGGCCGCCCGGGAAGAGCATAGCGAAGATCTCGCGGAAGTTCGCGTCGACCTTTTCAAAGGTCACCAGGAAGGCTTTACGCATCTTACGGTCGATGGCCACGGTAATCTTGGTGAGCGCCTTACGCGCGCTCTCCAGATCGGCCAGCTGCTCCTCGATGTAATCGGCGCGGCGCTTGAGCTGCTCGTACTCCTCCATGGCAACCTGGTTCACAGGGCCCAGGTTGTTGATCTGGCGCACAAGCTGGTTGAGTTCGCGCTCGGCGGCATCGCGGTCCGTGGGCGCCGGAAGCATGAGCGCTTCCTCGAGCACCGTCGTGCCATCGGCGGTAATGGCCTTGATGGCAGCCTCGACCTGCACCTCAAGCTTGCCGCGAGCGACCTTGAACTCGTTTTGCGTCGCGGTGGCGGCATCGACCCGCTCCTTGGCGCGGGAGACCTCGGCCTTGGCGTCCTCAATGGTCTTCTTAAGCGAGGCCGAGTCAGCCTCCTCGAGCGAAGCCTGGTCACGCAGACGCGAGGCCCAATCCGACGCGCGTTCCAACAGGGCAGAATAGCGTTCGTGCATGGGATCGACGCGCAGGCGCAGCAGCTCGAGCGAGCGCGAGGCCTGGCGTGTTCCGCGGATACGACGGTCGATGCCCTCAAGACGATGCTCCAGGTCGGGCACGCGGCCCTTCAGCGTACGCAGACGCTCGCTCGTCTGAGCCAGGCGGACCTTGGCATCGGCGAGCTTACCGGCTGCCTCGGAGTCGTCACGGCGCACGCGATCGAGCTCGTCGTTGGCTTCGGCAATCTGAAGACCCAGGTCGCTTGCCTGCGCACGGGACTCGTCACGCGAACGAGTGAGCTCGTCCACGCGCGGACGTGCGGCACGAACGGCCTCTGCGGCCTGCTCGCGGCGCTTGGAAATGCGCACGCGCTCGACCTCGGCATTGTTGGCACTCTGCTCCAGGCGGCCGATCTCAGAGAGCAGCGAGCGGCGCTCGCCCTCAAGACGGGCAATCTCGCCGGCGGAATCGCCCTCGGCGGCGCGCGCCTCCTCGACGGCCGCATTGGCCTCGACGACCTGATCAGAAACATGCTCAAACGCGGCAGCAAGATCGGGCTCCAGGCCCTCCAGCTCGCGGATACGACGCTTGCGTTCCAGGACGCCCGAAGCCTCGCCGGCATCAAGCCCCACGCGAACCAGGCCGCCGCAGGCAACGCGTGCGCCATCGGGAGTCACATAGGTCACACCGTCAACGACAGGTGCCGCCAGAGCGGCAGCCAAATCATCGACCACGTAATAGCCGCCGAGCAGGGCCTCGACAACCGGGCCATAACCGGAGCGCACGGACAGGTGATCGACCAGACGCGAACCGGCAGCACCCTTAGCGGCAGCAGAGCCGCTCACGCCGCGCGCCATCAGCAGTGCCTCGCCCGAGGCCTTCTTTTGGTCCAGAGCCGCACGACCGGCACGCTCAAGCGCGGCGGCGTCATCAAACAACAGGGCATCGATATCGCCGGCAAGTAGCTGCTCCACCAGGCCCTCAAGCTCGCGCGGGGCCTCGAGCACGTCGCCCAGACGACCCGAGACATCGTCGCCCAATGCACCCACCAGACGGCTCACGAGCGGCGAGCTGTCGGCCATGCGGGCATCGAGTTTCTTTTGGCTGGAAAGCTCCGAGCGCACCTCGGATAACTTGTTGCGCGCATCGCTCTCGCGGGCACGCAAGTCCTTCAGCGCCGCACGGGCGACCTCGGTAGCCTCACGCGCATCGACCTGGGCCTGGCGCGCTTCCTCAAGAGCACCCTCAAGCTCCCCTGCGCGGTTGCGACGGCTCTCGAGCGAGGCCGTGACCTCCTCGAGCTGCTCGTCAATCTGCTCCAGGCGCGAGACATACATGTTGTCCTCGACCTCGGCGTTGCTCAGCGAGTCCTTCACCTTGGCGAGCTCGAGAGCGGCGTTATCGGCCACACGCTGCACATCGCGCTGCTCGCGCGTGAGCTGCGAAATCTGATTGTCGAGCGCCACACGACGCTCGTGGAGCTGGGCGGCGGCAGGACCGGCGGCGTCAACGTCGTCCTGGGCCTGCATCTGCGCACCGGTCACTTCCTCAAGCTGGGCACGCGCATCCTCGAGCTCCTCGACCACGCGACGACGCTGATGCTCGGAGCTCGAGATCTGGCCGCGCATGTCGGACAGGCGCGACACCATGTTGTGACCCTTTTCCTCGAGTAGGCGCATGTCGGAGTTGATGCGGCCGACCACGTCTTGCATATGGCGGCGCTGCTCGCCTAGGTCGCCCACAAACAGGCCCTTTTCCTCGAGCATGACCTGAAGCTTCTCGAGCTCGCGCTCCTTTTCGCCCATGCGGTACTGCGCAAGCTCCAGCTCGGCGGCACCTTCCTTGGAACGGCTCTCCAGGTCGTTCCACTGCGACTGCAGCGAACGCAGCTCGTCGACGGCTAGCATCTGCGTAAGCTCGTTCGCGCGCGAGGACAGCTCTTTGTACTTGCGCGCGCGATCGACCTGACGCTCCAACGGTCGCAGCTGACGGGCGATTTCCTTATTGATGTCGCGGGCACGCGTCAGGTGCTCGTCCATCGACTTGATCTTTTTGAGCGCACGCTCCTTGCGGCGCTTGTGCTTGGATATGCCGGCGGCCTCCTCGATGAGGGCGCGGCGCTCCTCGGGGCGGCTCTGCAAAATGGCGTCGAGCTTGCCCTGGCTGATGATGGAATGCGTATCCTTGCCCAGGCCCGAATCGTGCAGGATATCCTGAATGTCCATCAGGCGGCACGGACTCGAGTTGATGAGGTACTCGCTTTCGCCCGAGCGATACATGCGACGAGTGATAGCGACCTCGTCAAAATCGACGGGCAACATATGGTCCGAGTTATCGAGCACCAGTGTGACCTCAGCGACACCCACCGGCTTGCGCGCTGACGAGCCCGAGAAGATGACATCCTCCATGGCCTGGCCGCGCAACTGCTTGGCGCTCTGCTCGCCCAGGACCCACAGGATGGAGTCGGAGATGTTCGATTTTCCCGAGCCGTTGGGACCGACGATGACGGTCAGGCCCGGCTCAAACGTCATATGGGCGCGGTCGGCAAACGACTTGAACCCTTTGAGCGTGAGGGACTTGAGATACACGGTTCCTCGCTTACACGTGCTTCTTATTCAGAATCACGCCGTTGGTGGTGTAACCCATGCGGTCGAGCGCTTCGAGCGCGGCGGCTCCCTCGGCTTCCTTCTTTGAGGAGCCGGAGCCGCGACCCTGACGAATACCATCGATCAACACCACGGCGGTAAAGGTGGGCGCATGCGCCGGGCCCTCGGAGCCAACGAGCTTATACGCCGGGGGCTCGTGACCGTCGGCTTGCACGCACTCCTGCAAAAACGACTTGGGGTTCGCAGGATGCTCGGCACGCTCGGAAGCCAAATGCGGCTTAAGCGTACGGTGAATGAACTCCGCCGCCGCATCCCAGCCGGCATCCAGGTACAGCGCGCCCACGAGCGACTCATAGACGTTCTCGAGCGCCGAATGCAGGCCGCGCGCACCGGTACCGGTCTCGGAGGCACCAAAGATGATGATGTCGTCAATGCCCAGCTCGTGAGAAACCTCGGACAGCGTAGCGCCCGAGACAAGCGACACCTTCAGGCGCGTGAGCTTGCCCTCGTCAAACTCCGGATAGGACTCAAACAGGGAGCGTGCGACCACAGCGCCCAAAATGGAATCGCCCAAGAACTCAAGGCGCTCATAGCTGGCAGAAACCGGCTGGCCCTCGACTGCCGAGGGATGCGTAAGCGCCGCGCGCAGCAGCACCTTATTGTTGAACTCGTGGCCCAAGATTTCCTGGGCGCGCGTAAGTCGTTCGGATAAAGCCAAGACTTAGGCCTCCTTGGCAGCTTCGATAGCGTCGACGGCGTCGGCGACAGAGTTGAGCGAGAGCAGGGTCTCGTCATCGATCTCGAGGTTGAACTCGTCCTCGATAGCCGTAACCAGCTGCAGGCGCTCGAGCGAGTTGGCATCGAGGTCGTCAAAGGTGGTCTCCTCGCTAATTTCGGCAACATCGACGCCCAGAACGTCAGCAGCGACCTCGGCGATCTTGTCGAAGATTTCGGAGCGGTCCATAGCGCTTCCTCTCATAGTGCATGAATACCAAAAGAATGGTACCGCCCGGGCGGTACCAAGACACGGTTCTGATTCTACCCCACGACGTGCGCCGCGAAGCACATAACAGCGCCCTAACTCGCTCTTATAAAACGATACCGTCCATGGAGTTGGCGACATTCTCGACCAGCCCGGCGCGCACGGCTTCGGCCGCCGCGAGCGTACCGTTTTTAACAGCCTCGACCGAGGTGGCGCCATGGCCGATCAGGACCACGCCGCGCAGGCCCAAAAGAATCGCGCCGCCCTTGGCGTCGCCAGAGAGCTTGGCCTTAATCTCGCGCATCTGCTTTTTGATGAGAAGCGCGGCAATCTTGGTGCCAAGCGAAGACATAAAGACACCCTTGAGCTCCTGCAGCAAAAACTTGGCAGCGCCCTCGGTGGCCTTGAGCGCAATATTGCCCGACATGCCATCGGCAACGACGACATCGAAGTTACCTGAGGTGATGTCCGTTCCCTCGCAGTTACCAACAAAGCCGGGAACGGCGGCTTTCATGGCCGGGAAGCAGGCCTTGGTAAAGTTGGAGCCCTTCTCGTCCTCGGTGCCGTTGGCAAGCAGGCCCACGCGGGGATGCTCGATGCCCAGGACGACGCGGGCATAGGCGCTACCCATCTGGGCAAAACGCACCATGTCATCGACCTCCACATCGGGGTTGGCACCCATGTCGCACAGCACCGTCAGACCGCCGGCGCGATTGGGCAGCGCATTGGTCAGACAGGGGCGCACCGGCTGCTTCTTGCCTTCGGCCTGATACCTAAACGGCGTCACGTAGGCGGTGGCAGCGGCGGTCATGGCACCGGTGGAGCCGGCGGAGAAGAACGCATCCGCGTTGCCCTTCTTAATGGCGCGGCAAGAAAGCACGATCGACGACTTGCGCTTGGTCATCACGGCGCGAATGGGATCGTCATCCATGGCGATAACGTCGGGTGCCTCAAGGGCCTCAACACGTGCGTGGGAAGCTGCAAAGGGATTGACGATTTCGGCCGGGCCAGCCGCCAAGACCTCGATATCGGGATCGGCGGCAAGCGCAGCCTCGATACCATCGAGAACAACCTGAGGTTTCTCGTCTCCGCCCACAACGTCTACACAAACGCGAACGTTACTCATATACATGCTCCTTATACAAAAATGGCCGACTCATTGAGCCGGCCATTGTGGTTCCATTTGGAACGGCATCGCATCCAGAGTATACCGTTACTCGGTAACGATAACCTCGCGGTCCTTGTAGAAACCGCAGCTGGGGCACACGTGGTGCGGAAGCTTGACAGCGCCGCAACGGGGGCACGTGGACTGAGCCGCAGCCGAGATCTTCATGTTGGCGGAACGACGGGTGTGAGTGCGGATACGACCCTGCTTTTGTTTAGGTACGGGCATAGTGACCTTCCTTATGAACTATCCAGTGTGGCGATTACGCGCAAGTAGCGATACTACCACAGTTTTACTCATCGAGCTTGAGATTCTTCAATGCTGCAAATGGATTTTCCGTGGCAGCGGCCCATTCCGCCTCTGCCTGGGCGGCGCAATCGCATTGCTCGACGTTGAGATTACAACCGCAAGTGGGGCACAGACCGCGGCAATCGGGCTTGCACAGAACGACGAACGGCGTGTCCATAACGACCGCGTCATTGATGGGCTCACCCAAATCGACGATGCGGTCCTCACCCAGGAGCTCGTAGCCGTCCTCGTAGGCCTCGGGATCCTCGGGCTCCTCAAAGAGGTAGAACTCCTCGATCTCGCCGGCGATATCAAACGAGGCGGGCTCCAGGCAACGGTCGCACTCGCCGGTGGCGTGCGCGCGGACCATGCCCGTGAGCAAGACACCGGTACCGGCATTGGTAAAGACAACGTCGTAGTCGATGCCGTCCTGAAGCTGGTACTCCTTCTCGCCCACCGTGTAGGTGGCGACATCGACCTTACCGGTCAGCGGATACGAATCTCCAGGAAACTCGAGCTGCTCGGAAAGATCGACGGTAACGCTCGGGAACTCAGCCATTACCACTGACCATTCTGTTGGGCGGCACCCTCGTTGAGCTGTTGACGGCAACGGGTAACGGTGCCGGTCAGGCTCTTGAGGTTCTCCTCCAGGTGCGTAAAGACCTGCTCTGCGTAGTCCTCGGCAGCATAACGCGTCTCGCGCTCGTACTGCTGGGCACGATCGCGGATGTCGTCGGCCTGCTGCTGCGCAAGGCGGACGATCTCCTGCTCACCGGCAATGGTGAGGGCCTGCTGCTGAGCGTCGGCGATGATGGAATCGGCCTGAGCGGCGGCGGAAGCCATAAGCTCCTCGCGCTCCTTAAGGATACGGCGGGACTTCTGCCACTCCTCGGGATAGCTCATGCGGATCTCGTCGAGGATGTTGAAGAACACGTCGGCGTCGATGACCTTGAACTGAGCGTTCTTGCCGAAAGGCGGCTTGGCTTCCTCGATCAGCCCTTCGAGCTCATCGACCAAGCTGACGATCCTATCGCCAGGAAAATTCTCGCCCGGCATCCGGTCTCCTTTCATAGGTAACATATCATCGTGCTAGTTTACCACATGCCACCAGGCAATAAGAAACGTCACGAAAAGCGATATTTGAGCGCTTCGACCACGTTAGGCGGGACAAACGTCGATACATCGCTGCCGAGCGAGGCGATCTGGCGTACCACCGAGCTCGAGATGTAACCGTACTGCGGAGCACTCATGACAAAGATGGACTCCAGCTCGCTATCCAAGCGATAATTGAGGTCGGCCTGCTGCAGCTCGTACTCAAAGTCGGTCATAGCGCGCAGGCCCTTGACCACGGCCCCCGCCCCCTGCTCGCGAGCGAAGTCGACCAAGAGGCCGGTAAAGGGCAGGACCTCGACGCCGTCGATATCACCGAGCGCCTCGCGGGCCAGCGCCACGCGCTCATCGAGCATAAACGTGGTGCCCACACCGTTTTTACCCTGCGATTCGGCCACGGCGACAATCACGCTGGGAAAGATGCGTCGGGCGCGGCGGATCACATCGATATGGCCAAACGTGATGGGATCGAAGGTGCCCGGGACGATCACGCGGTTGATGGTGTCATTCATGGGCGTCCTCCGGGGATACTGCCTCGTCATTTTCGTTAGCATCAGTGCCGCCGTCCTTGCTATCGCCGACCCAACGGAGCAGGTCGACCGAGGTAATGCCGTAGCGCTTCTCACGTACAGTCTCAAAGCCTGCCGGATGCGCGCCCGCATCGGCGGCGGCATGCTCAAACAGGGCGTAAGCGCCAGACGCAAGCATACCCTGCTGAGCCAGGTCCTGCAGCAGCTCCTCGACCGGCTCGGCACCAAAAGCATAGGGCGGGTCGAGCAGGACCAGATCAAAGGGGCCGCCTGGTACACGACCGCGCGAGGCACTCACCAGCATGTCGCCCGTGACCACGCGCCAACGCGCACGGTCACGGCAGAGCGACTCGATATTCTTGGTAATGAGCCGCGCGGCGTTGCGATCGATCTCAAACGTCGTGAGCGAGCGGGCCCCACGAGAGAGCATCTCTAACCCTAAGGCGCCGGAGCCGCCAAAGGCGTCCAGCACGCGGACCTCGTCCAGATCGAAGTCGAATGCCGACATGACCATAGATGCGCACGCCTCGCGCACGCGATCGGTCGTGGGGCGGGTGACATCGCGACCACGGGGCTCCTCGATCTTACGACCGCGCCATTCGCCGCCGATGATTCTCATCCTCCGCTGACCTCCTTAAAAATGTGTCGATATCGCATGGCGACCGCATCGCGCAGAGGGCGCGTCGCCACGGAGTCAAGGGTGCAAGCATACCGCAAGAGCTCGACCGCGTCCAAATGGGCCCACTCGATCAGCTCCTCGTCGGCATCCAGGTCGACAAAGCGCAGGGTCACACCACCATGCTGGCGGTACCCCAGGATTTCGCCCTCGTGGCGCAAACGCAGGTCCATTTGGGCGAGCGTAAAGCCGTCCGAGGTCTTTTCGAGCGACTGGAGACGGTCTTGCGCCGCCGATGCGCCGCCGTTGCCCTTGGAGTGCGTCATAACCAGGCAGGTGCCCGACACGCTGCCGCGGCCCACGCGACCGCGCAGCTGGTGCAAGGCCGCCAAGCCAAAGCGCTCACCGTTCTCGATGACCATAACGGTGGCGTTAGGCACGTCGACGCCCACCTCGACCACCGTAGTCGAGACGAGCACGTCGATCTCGCCACGCTTGAAGGCATCGATGACCCGATCCTTCTCCCCCGCTGGCATACGGCCGTGAAGGCGCTCGATGGCAAGACCCGGCAACGCCAGACGCAGGCGGTCGAGCTCGGTTGCCGTATCGTGCAGTGGCACGGGGACCGTCACGCGGCCCTCGTCGTCGCGGGCGATACCGGGCACGTCTTCCAGCTCATCGGCCGAGTCACTCGGCTCCACGAGCGGACAAATCACGTAGGCCTGCTGACCCTTTTCATGCGCCTCGCGGATGGCGCCATAGGCGAGGTCGCGACTCGACTCGGTGAGCACGCGTGTCGACACGCCAGCGCCAGGGACGGGCCGATGGCGGATGATGCTCGTATCCAGATCGCCGTAGACCGAAAGCGCCAGCGTACGCGGGATGGGCGTTGCCGTCATAACGAGCAGATCGGCACCGGGGCCCTTCGCGCGTAGGGCGTTGCGCTGGCCAACGCCAAAGCGGTGCTGCTCGTCGATGACAACAAGCGACAGATGCTTGAACGCAACGTTATCCGAAAGCACCGCATGGGTGCCAAAGAGCACGTCAAGCTCGCCCGATTCCAGCTGGGCATGGATGCGCTCGCGCTCTGCGGCCGGCGTGGCGCCCGTCAGAAGCGCCCAGGACATGCCGGCCTGCGAGAGCAGAGGGCCGGTCTTATCGGCATATTGGCGCGCCAGCACGCCCGTGGGCGCCATAACGCAGGCCTGTGTGCCGCTATCGGCAGCCACAGCCAGCGCGCAGGCGGCAACGGCAGTCTTACCGGTACCGACATCGCCCAGCAGCAGACGGTTCATCACGCGCCCGCCATCGCACATGTCATGCAGGATGTCTTGGAATGCGGCCTCCTGCTCGTCGCTCAGCGAAAACGGAAGGGCCTGTTTAAGCGCGCCCAGATGCTCGCCCGCAGTGTGGGCATAGGGCACCACATCGACCAGGCCGCCGTCGTTGCGCAGACGCAGCGCCAGCTGCAGGTAGAGGCACTCCTCGTAGGCAAGACGCCGGCGTGCGATGTCGCGCTCAGCCATGCTCGAGGGAAAGTGGATCGAACGCAACGCGCGGGCATTGCTCATGAGCTTCCGCTTTGCGCGCAGCGGCGCGGGAATCGGATCGAACGGATTGCCGACGACCTCGAGCGCGCCGCGTACGATGCGGCGCATCCACGCCTGGCTCACGCCATCGCTCACGTAATGGACCGGCAGGATGGTGCCCGCAGCACGCCCGTCATCGAGCTTTTCAAAGTGCGGCGAGGCCATCTGCTTAAAACCGTAGGCAAACTCGACCTTGCCCATCACGGCCAGGCGGTCGCCCTGTTTAAGCTGCTGGGCAATCCAGGGCTGGCGGAAAAAGGCGACCTGCAACACGCCCGTCTCGTCCACAAGCGATACCTCGGTCACCTGCATGCGCGGACGCGGCTGCTTTTGGACGATGCGGTCGACCGTGGCGATGATGGTGCACACGGTACCGATGGGCGCCATCTCGATGGACCACGAACGGGTAAAGTCGAGGTATCGATGAGGGATATGGAGAAGGAGGTCCCCCACCGTCCTAATTCCCAGACGGCGAAGGGCCTCCTCACGTTTACCCGAAACATATTTGAGTCGCGCGATATCCTCGTCGAGCGCATTGCTCTGGGCAAAGCGCTCCGAGACGCGCGGCACGGAGCAGAGCTCGGACATGGGCAGATGCCTACTCGATCGAGAAGATCACGGGATAGAGCGGCTGCTCGCCACGATGGGCGTCAATCTCCAAGTCGGGCTGAGCTTCCTCGATGGCGTCGACGATCTCCTGGAAGGCCTCATCGGACAGCTCCTCGCCGGCCAGAATCGTCAGCGCGTCGCCCTCCTCTTCCTCCTGCATGCGGTTGATGCAGTCGAGCGTGACCTGCTTCACGTCGGAGCCGACCACGTCGATGGAGCCGGCGATGATACCCATGACGTCACCGGAGTGAATCGGAGAACCGTCAGAGGCACTGGAGTCGCGCACGGCGCGGGTGACCTCGCCATCGCGGACCTCGCTGATGGCGTCGACCATGGCGGCGACGGCATCCTCGAGCTCGGAATCGGGCAGGACTGCGAACAGCGCGGAGAAGGCCTGCGGGACGGTCTTGGTGGGAACGACGGCGACCTTCTTGTCGGTGCAGGCTGAGGCAGCAGCCTCAGCGGCCATGCGGATGTTGCCGTTGTTGGGCAAGATGATGACCGAGGTCGCGTTGACCTGGTCCACCGCGCCCAGCAGGTCGGCGGTCGAGGGATTCATAGTCTGGCCACCGGAGACGACCACGTCGACGCCAAGGGACTTGAGGATGTCGGCCTCGCCGGAACCGGCGGCAACGGCGACAAAGCCCAGCGCCTTGGCGGGCTCGGCGGCCTTTTCCTGATCCTCGTGGATCTTAGCGGTACGGTCGTGGGCCTCCATCTCCATGTTGTGGATAAAGACCTCATAGATCTGACCGAGCTGCAGCATGTGCTCGAGCACCAGGTTGGGGGTATTGGAGTGCACATGGATCTTGTAGTCGGGATAGGCGCCCACGAGCAGCTCACAGTCGCCCATGGAGCCTAGGAACTTAAGGCACTCGTCCTCGTCAAACGGGGCGTCGGCCTTAAACAGGAACTCGTTGCAGTAGCGGAACTCCGAGCCCTCCCAATCGTCGTTGGCCTCGATCTCAACGCGACCAAGGGCCGCGTCGCGGGCAGAGCCAGCGGAATCAAACGTGGCGGAGAAATCCTCGACAACGGTGCTGCGGCCAAGTGCTGCAGCCACAAAGTTCTCCAGGAAGATGGCAAAGCCAAAGGCGCCGGAGTCGACCACGCCGTTCTCCTTCAGAACGGGCAGCAGGTCGGGCGTGCGGGCGACGGACTGGTACGCCTCGACGACGATGGCATCGAGCGCATCCTCGGCCGAGAACTTCTTCTTCTCGCACTCATCGGCCTTGGTCGAGACATCGCGCAGGACCGTGAGGATCGTGCCCTCGATGGGCTTGCGGACAGCCTGGAAGGCAACCTTGACGGCACGACGGAAGGCGAAGGCAATGTTGGCGGACGTAATAGGCTCGTCGGCAGAGACAAGACCCTCGGCCACGCCGCGCAGAATCTGCGACGTGATGACTCCGGAGTTACCGCGGGCACCCATCAGGGAGCCGTGGGTGATGGCGCCGGCGATGGCCTCCATATCGGCATCGGCGGGAAGGGCGGAAAGCTCCTTGGTCACCGAGGCGAGCGTGAGCGACATGTTGGTGCCGGTGTCGCCGTCGGGTACGGGGAAGACGTTGAGCTTGTTGATCTCCTCGGCCTTGTCGGAAACGGCAGCCGCAGCGATCGGAAAACAGGTGCGAATGGTCTTTGCAATCATGGGTATTTGAATCTCCGTTTTCGGATGCTAGTTCAGACGGCTCTTGAGCGCGTCGATATGGATGCCGATCTTAAGGCTGGCGGGATCGATCTGGGCGATCTCCTGCAGAGTGAAGGCAACGGAGCTCGAAAGATTGTGGCAGACGGACTTCATGTTGACGCCGTTCTCGAGCACAACGTGAAGATCGACCGTAAGGCCGTTCTCGTCGGCGGAGACAAGCACGCCCTTGCGGAGGCGCTGACCGGCAAGCAGGCGCACGCTCTCGGCGCCCTGGAGCTGCTCAGCCATACCGACAACGCCATAGCACGTCATCGCGGCATAACCGGCAATATCGGCAATAACGTCGTTCGAGACGCTCAGGCTGCCGTTAATGGTCTCAGACACAAGAATCTCCTTTTCTTGGTGCTCGCGGCACCATGTCGTGGGAGCAATCATTACAATATTCTACAACGACCGCGCCATGTTGAGGTGGCGGGCCTCGGGATTACATCCTCGACACGAAATGTTGATACGGTAACGTTCGCGCCAGGCGTTCGCGTCATGAAAAAACCCGCCGCATAAGCGACGGGTTTTACATCCTGGCTCCCCGGGTAGGACTCGAACCTACAACAGCGCGGTTAACAGCCGCGTGCTCTACCATTGAGCTACCGAGGAATAGGTGCGTGCTCTCAAGCAACGAAGTTTATTATACGGACGAATCAGCTCAGGGCAAGAACTTTTTTAAGAAATTTTCCGACCTAATCATTGGGGACGTTCTTAAACGACCAGTCATTCAAGAACGTCCCCAACGACTACAGGAAGCGCCCACAAGCGGATGTGCTTGAGGGCGCTTCTTGCTTGACTAGCTCTCGATATAGTCCTTCAGCTTGCTGGAGCGACTGGGGTGGCGAAGCTTGGCCAGAGTCTTGGACTCGATCTGGCGGATGCGCTCGCGCGTGACGCCAAACTCGCGGCCGACTTCCTCGAGCGTACGGGGATGTCCGTCGACAAGGCCAAAGCGCAGCTCAATAACCTTGCGCTCACGATCGGCAAGCGAATCGAGCACCTGGGTGAGCTGCTCCTGCAGCATGGAGAAGCTGGCGGCATCGGGCGGAACGATGGCCTGGGAGTCCTCGATGAAGTCGCCCAGCTGAGAATCCTCTTCCTCGCCGATGGGGGTCTCGAGCGACACGGGCTCCTGCGAGATCTTCTGGATCTCGCGGACGCGGTCGGCACTCATATCCATCTCGGCACCGATCTCCTCGGGGGTCGGGTCGCGACCCAGGTCCTGAAGGAGCTGGCGCTGCACGCGGACGAGTTTGTTGATGGTCTCGACCATGTGCACGGGAATACGGATGGTACGGGCCTGGTCGGCGATAGCGCGCGTGATGGCCTGACGGATCCACCACGTGGCGTACGTGGAGAACTTAAAGCCCTTCTGGTAGTCGAACTTCTCGACGGCGCGGATCAGACCGAGGTTGCCCTCCTGGATCAGGTCCAGGAACAGCATGCCGCGACCGACATAGCGCTTGGCGATGGAGACGACCAGACGCAGGTTTGCGCTGATGAGCGCCTGCTTGGCTTCGAGGCCCACGTTCTCAATGCGCGTAAGACGACGCATCTCGGCACGCGTGAGTTCGAGCTCACCAGCATCGGCAGCCTCGAGCTTCTCGGTGGCCTCAAGACCGGCCTCGATCTTCATGGCCAGATCGACCTCTTCGGAGGCGGTCAACAGGTCGACCTTGCCGATCTCCTTGAGGTACATACGGACCGGGTCGCCGGTCAGCATCACCGTGGAGGCATCGATGCCACGCACGCGCGAGCGTGAACGAGACGTGCGCACGGTGCGCTTCTTCTTGCTCTTGGAAGAACCCATCTCGGCGTCGGCCTGACGGGCCATCTTGAGCTCGTGATCGTCGAGCAAGCCGGAATCGTGCTCGTCGTCGTCATCGAAATCGTCGGTATCGGTATCGTTATCGTCATCGTCGACGTCCATGGGGGCGTCGTCGTTACCGCTCGCGGAGATAATCTGGATGCCGCTGTTGCGCAGCGCGGAATACACCGCGGTGAGCTGCTCGTCAGAAACATCGATATCCTTCAGGGCGACCTGAATCTCGTCCTCGGTTACCGGAGTCCTGTTTGAGCCGTTGCCCATGAGCTTTGCAACGTAGGATTCCAGCCCAGTACCCGTGCTCTCAGTCTTTTTTGGCACAGATTCTCCCTTCATAGTCCACAGGACTCAATACTTTAGCACACACATTGACGTCTATACCCAAAAAGAGAACTGGATATAGGCGAGAATACGCTGGTTGACCACAACATCTAGGCTTGTTCGGTGCCTGCGGCCTCCAGGCCGATCAAACGGAAGGGGTCCGCCACGCCGCCGATCGACTTTTGCAGTTCGCGTTGACGCTGCGAATCCTGCGCGGCCTGAACGGTCAGCGCGCGACGGGCCTCATCATCGAGCGAACGGTCCTGGCGCAGCTTGGCCTGTGCGGCACGCATGCGGCGTTTGATGGTGTAGAGCTCGAGCGTATCGAGCATAAACACGATGTTCGTCTCGGTGGGGTGCTTGCTCGTCGCCGAGATGCGCCCGGCACTCACAAGCGTTGCCGCCTCGGGACACACCGAGCGTGCCGCATCCATGCAGGCTGCAGGATCGGTTCCCGGCGGCGTTGCCAGAACGGCCCATGCGATGGACTCGTGACGTGGGTCAACCCACTCGATGGAGCAGATGCGGTCGGCATACGTGCGGAACAGGTCGGGGTAGCTCGTGAGCATCGTCAACAGCTCGCGCTCCCCTGCCAAGGACTTGCGCTCTAGATCGGTCAAAACCATCGGCGCCGCCGCAGCCGGTGCGTTCGAACCATCAGGCACAGGCACAGCGCCCATACCATCAGGCACATCGATCGGCGGCAGATCATCGACGACCTCTACGGGCGCGGCACCGTAGGCATCGAGCGGGACATAGTCGTACGGCTCTTCTTCGACCGGCGCGGACACCGGCGGCGTCGCGCCCGACGCCCAAGCACCGCGACCGGCATCGCGAGAGCCCGACGCCCGACCGCCCGCGCTACCGGACCGCTCAGCCTGTGCCCGCTGGCGCTCATAGTTCTGCTCACGACGTCGTTCCGCATCTTCGCGCTTGGCGACATCGCGAAACACACGACCCGAGCTCGCACGCACGGTCTCCAGATCCAAACCCAGCAGATCGGCAATCTGGATAAAGTACGTATCGATCATATAGCTGTCGTGCAGCGGATAGATAAGCGTCAGCGCATCCTCCAGCGCCTTGGCACGACCGCCCGGCGTGGTGATGTCGCTCGACTCCTGCAGCGAACGGTAAACAAAATCCATAAGCGGCTCGGCCGCGTCGATGCGCTCCTGCAGCTCCTGGCCGCCGTGCGCCGTGATGAACTCCATGGGATCGTTGCCGTCGGGCAGCACCACGCAGCGCAGGTCCATCGAATCCTGCTCGATAAACTGAATCGCGCGGCGCGCGGCCTTTTGACCGGCAGCGTCGCCATCGAACATATACACAATGCGCTTGGCAAAGCGAGTGAGCGTCTTGACGTGATGCTCCGTGAGCGCAGTGCCCAGCGTGGCGACAACGTTTTTAATCCCCACCTCCCAACAGGCGATGCAGTCGGTATAGCCCTCCACCACGATGGCGGTATCCTGCGCGACGATAAACTCCTTGGCCCAATTAAAGCCGTAGAGGTTTCGCTTTTTATGAAATACGCTCGTCTCGGCGGTATTGAGGTACTTAGGCTGGCCGTCACCCATGATGCGACCGCCAAAGGCAATGTTGTGACCCTGCTCGTCAAAGATGGGGAACATCACGCGGTCGTAGAAGCGGTCGGCGAGCTGCCCGCGCCCGCGGCTCACGGCCACGTTGGCGTCGATCATCTCCTGCGGGGTAAAACCCGCCTGGGACAGGTGCAACACCAGCGCGTTGCGGCCCGGTGCAAAGCCCAGACAGTAGCGGCGGCAGACATCGCCGCCCATGCCGCGGCTGGCAAAGTACTCGCGCGGACGGCCGTCCTTACCGCGCATAAGCATAGTGTGATAGAACTGAGCGGTCTCGGCGCACAGATCGTAGATGCGGGCACGCTTGGTGCCGCGCTCGCGGCGATCTCCGGTGTCATGCAGCTCAATACCCGCGCGATCGGCCAAGTAACGGATTGACTCGGGAAAGCTCAGGTTCTCGCGCTTCATGATATAGGTGAAGACGTCGCCACCCTCGCCACAGCCAAAGCAATGCCACACCTGCGTGGCGGGAATAATGTGGAAGGACGGAGTCTTTTCGCCATGAAAGGGGCAGCAGCCCCAAAACTCATGGCCGCGGGGCTTGAGCTCAACCGTTTCCTGCACGATGGCGACTAAATCGGACGCAGCGCGTACCTGGTCTTTTTCTTCATCGCTAATCACGGATGCTCACCCCCTGCTCACCCAAGTTGTGACGAATATCTTCGATATTACCCTCGACGGTCGCGATCAACTCATCCAGCGAATCGAACACGCGCGACGGGCGCAGCCAGCGCGTAAACGCCAGCGAAACGGAAGCGCCGTACAGGTCGCCCGTATAACCAATTAAATTAGCCTCGAGATGCGCAGATGCCGCATCGTCAGCATACGTTGGCGGCAGGCCGACGTTCACGGCAGCGGGCCACACGGTGTCATCGACGAGCGCCATGCCCTCATACACGCCGTCCGCAGGCACCTGAATACCATCGGGAACTTGTAGGTTTGCCGTGGGAAAGCCCATGCCAGAACCCTCGTGACGGCCGCGAACAACACCGCCGCGCACCATATACGGGCGGCCGAGCAACTCAGCAGCAAGCTCCACATGGCCCTGTCCCAGCTCATGACGAATGCGGGTGGCGCAAATGGCCTCACCGCCCTCGCAAAGCAAGTCGTGCCCGTATACGTCAACGCCGCGCTCGGCACCCCAGGCGCGCATCTCGTCAACACCAGAAGCACCGCCACGACCCAGCCTAAAGTCGCTGCCAACGCGAATCGATCGAATGTCGACCAGACGCGACACCAGCGAGAGAAAAGCAACATGGTCAAGCGCCGCAACCTCAGGCGTAAAGGGAACGGCCACCACCGCATCGACCCCAGTTTGAGCCAGGGCATGCAGACGGTCGGCCGTCGTCATCAATTTTTGAGCGGGCGAAGGGCTCACCACGACGTCCGGGTCGGGATCGAAGGTAACTACGACCGCCTTGCAGCCATGGGCACGGGCATCACGGACAAGCGCCGCAATGAGCTCCTGGTGTCCACGGTGAACGCCGTCGAACACGCCGATGGCAATCGATGCGGCACCCAGGTGCTCACACTTATCAAACACATCGGCAGTAACGATGCGAGCCTCGTCCGACTCGCCCGCGAAAAAGATACGCGCGAGCTCGCGAACGGACAACATCATCGAACACCGCCGATTGCCTGCGGAAACACGTGCTCCATGACAAAGCGGCCACCCTCAATGCGGGCGAGCGCCTTGAGTCCCCCATCGAGCACCAACGCAAACGGCGCCTTCGAGGCATCGAAATCGGCAAGCGCACGCTCAACGGGAATGCGTCGGCCGCAGAGAAGGTCGTCGGCAAGATTGCCCGGTAAGTCAACACGTGTGGCGCCCAGGGCCGCAATGGGATCCAGGGCAAAGCCAGCCGCGGACTCGGGAGAAAGCTCCTCGACCGCATGACAAGCGCCAATGGAAACAACACCGGAGGCCGTGCGGCGCAGCGCGGAAATGTGCGCGGCGCTCTCGCAGGCGCGGCCCAAGTCGCGAGCGAGCGCACGGATATAGGTGCCCTTGCTTACCGAAAACGCCACGGTCCACACACACGTATCACCCTCGCCGCCCACGGCGATCAGGTCGGCGGCATAGACCTCGACGGGGCGCGGAGGTAGGTCCACCGCATTGCCCTCGCGAGCAGACTTGTAGGCGCGAACGCCATTGACCGAGATAGCAGAAAACGCCGGCGGCACCTGCATCTGCGGGCCCAGCATGGCGGCCAAGCGCTCACGAGCATAGGCAGGATCGCGGAGCTCGTCGGCAACAGCCACCGTGCGGACCGCCTCGCCCTCCGCATCATCGGTATTGGTCTCGGCGCCAAACGAGATGTCGGCGACATAGCTTTTGGTATCGAGGGTTAGCATGCCCAGCAGACGAGTAGCCTGGCCCACGCCCACCACCATGACGCCGGATGCCATGGGGTCGAGCGTGCCGGCATGGCCGACGCGCCGCTCATGGAGGGCGCGTCGGCATTGCGAGACCACATCGTGGGACGTGCAGCCCACCGGCTTATCGACGGCGAGCAGCATATTCAGTTGAGAAGGCGTACGACGAGCCATGTACCATCCAAAAAGTTAAAGCTCGACGGTCACCGAAGCGGGATCCTCCCCCACCAGCTCGGCCAGCATGGGAAGTGCCACGGCGAGCGTCTCGCGAATTGTTCCGTTGTTGGAAAAGCCGGCGGCGGCATGATGCCCGCCACCGCCAAAGTTGGCAGCGATCTCGGACACATCGAGGTCACCCTTGGAGCGCAGGTTGCCGCGCACCTTGGTATCGCCGTCGATGCCCTTTAAGAACAGGCAGACCTCGACGCCCATCACCGAACGCACCACATCGACCAGACCGTCACATTCATCCGAGGTGACGCCGCAGGCCTCAAGGTCGCTCTGGAAGGCATAGCTATACGCCACGCGCCCGTGCGCGACCGTCTTGATACGGCCCATGACAATGGACTTGAGGTGCAAAAACTCGACGCGCATGCTCTGATAGACCTCGAGTGCGACACGAGCTGGATTGGCGCCATGCGCCACCAGGCGCGAAGCAGCATGGAACGCGGCAGCATCGGCGTTTTGGTACTGGAAACGACCGGTGTCGGTCACCAAGCCGCACAGCAAGCAGGTCGCGACGCCGTCACGTGCGACAATGCCGCAATTGTCCAAGAAACGGTCGATGATCATGGCGCAGGCCGCGGCATCGACGCGCCTCAGACTGAGCTCGGCAAACTCCTCGCGCGCCGGATGATGATCGAAGCACACCACATGCTTGGAGCGACGAAGCACCTCGGCAGAATTATTGAGGCGCTCGACGACCGGTACGTCCACCGAGATGAACAGGTCAGGATTGCCGGCGTACGCAGATGCCGGCACCAGGCGATCGGAGCCTTCCATAAAGCGGTAGATACGCGGAACCGGGTCATCGTCTGCCAGCAGCAGCGCAATGTCCTTGTTGGGGAAAAACTTCATGAGCGAAAGGCCCAGACCCAATACGGAGCCCAAGGCGTCGCCATCGGGAGAAGTATGTCCCGAAATCGCAATGGAGGACGCACCCTCGATGAGCTCGAGGATGCGTCGCTGAATATCTGCAGACTCGCACGAGGCGAGGTCGGCGGAATTAGTCATCTAAAGCTGCCTCCTGGGCGGCATCCGCTATCGGATAGCCGTCCTCGTCCTTTTCGATCGCAAGCGTGGCGGGAACGTTTTCCAGCGCACGCGTGATGCGCTCGGCCTCATCGGTCGAGCGATCGATGCGAAAATCGAGCTCGGGCGTGACACGCCAATCGAGCGAGCGAGCCAACAGGCTACGAATGCGGCCCTTGGCGCTTGCGAGCGCCTCCATGACCTCGTCGTAGCGGCTCGCATCGCACGACACGTACACACGCGCGAACGAACGGTCCACCGCGACCTCGACCGCGGTCAAAGTAACCAGGTCGAGACGCGGATCGGAAACCTCAAAGAGCAGGATATAACCGAGCTTCTCGCGAAGCTGCTCGCCCAGACGGCGGGTTGCCTGCGTTTGCTTCATAGCGCTACCCCCTACTCGGTACGGGCAACCTGGTCGATGCGGTAACCCTCGATCTGGTCGCCGGGCTTGATGTCCTGGAAGTTCTCCAGGCCAATGCCGCCCTCGGAACCGCTCTTGAGGCTCTTGGCCTCGTCCTTGTAGTGGCGCATCGAGGCGATCTTGCCGTTGAAGACCACGATACCGTCGCGCACCAGACGCACGGAATCGGTCGCGGCGATCTCGCCCTCCTCGACGCGGACACCGGCGGCGATACCGACTTTGGGCACCTTGAAGGTGTCCAGGACGGTCGCGGTACCCGTGGCGACCTCGACCTCGGTGGGCTTGAGCATGCCGATACGGGCGGCGTCGAGCTCCTCGAGGCACTTGTAGATAACGTCGTAGCAACGGATCTCGACGCCCTCGCGCTCGGCAGCGGAGCGGGCCTTACCGTCGGGACGGACGCCAAAGCCGATGATGATGGCGTTGGAGGCGTCGGCCAGGACGACGTCGGTCTCGTTGATGGCGCCGACAGCGGAGTGGATCGTGTTGATGCGAACCTCGGACTGATCCATCTTGTCGAGCGAGTCCTGAAGGGCCTCGATGGAACCCTGGACGTCTGCCTTGATGATCAGGTTGAGCTCCTTGACCTCGGCGTCGGCAATAGTCTCGAAGAGGTTCTCGAGCGTGACGTGCTTGACGCGGCTCTGCTCCTCGATACGGGCCTTGAGCGAACGCTCGTCGGCCAGGGCACGAGCCTCGCGCTCGTCCTCGAACACGCGGAACTCGTCGCCGGCGTTGGGCACGGACTGCAGGCCCAGGATCTCGACAGCGTCGGAGGGACCGGCCTCGGTGACGGCGCGACCCTTGGGGTCGAGCATGGCGCGGACGCGGCCGTAGGTGAGGCCAGCGACCAGTGTATCGCCCACGTGCAGGGTACCGCGGGTCACGAGCACGGTAGCGACCGAGCCGCGGCCCTTGTCGAGCTTGGCCTCGAGGACGTTGCCGGAGGCAAAGGTGTCCGGGTTAGCCTTGAGCTCGAGCACGTCTGCCTGGAGCAGCACGGTCTCCAGAAGGTCATCAATGCCGATCTTCTGCTTGGCCGAGATGTTGACGAACATGTTCTGTCCGCCCCACTCCTCGGGGATGACGCCGTACTCGGTGAGCTCCTGACGCACGCGATCGGGGTTGGCGCCCGGCTTATCGATCTTGTTGACGGCAACGACGATGGGTACGCCGGCGGCCTTGGCGTGGTTGATCGACTCGACGGTCTGGGGCATGACGCCGTCGTCGGCGGCGACAATCAGGATGACGATGTCGGTCACCTTGGCGCCACGGGCACGCATGGCCGTAAAGGTAGCGTGACCCGGAGTATCGATGAAGGTGATCTTGCGGTCGTTGATCATGACCTGCGAAGCGCCGATGGCCTGCGTAATGCCGCCCGCCTCGCCGGCAGCAACGCCGGTGTGACGGATAGCGTCGAGGAGGCTCGTCTTACCGTGGTCGACGTGGCCCATGACGGTGACGACCGGGGCGCGCGGCTTAAGGTCGGCGGGATCGTCGTAGAACGAGAAGGTGTTCTCCTCCTCGGGGGTGATGATCTTGATCTGACGGCCCAGGTCGTCGGCAACGAGCTCGACAAGGTCGTCGGACATGGACTGCGTCATCGTGAGCGGAGTACCCAGCAGGAACAGGCGCTTGATGATGTCGTTGGCCGGAACGTCGAGCGCCTCGGCAAGCTCCTGAACGGTAACGCCCTGGGAGACCTTGATGGCGTCGAGGTCCTCGGGGTTCACGCCCTGGGCCAGCGCCTCCTCTATCTTGCGCTCCTCCTGAGCCTTGGCAGCCTCGCGCTCGCGCTTCTCCTTGCGCTTCTTGCGGCGACCGGTGGACTCGCGAGAGGCCTCCTCGACGGCGGCACGAGCCTCCTCGAGCACCTTCTCGCGGCTGTACTCCTCGGCCTCGCGAGCCATGCGGCTGTAGTGGTCCTCTTCGTTGTTGTGACCGCCCTTGCGCTTCTTGCCCTTGCCCTGCTTGTCGGGGTTGGGGAAGTCCATGCCGGCAGCGACGTTGTTGCTGGCGTTGGTGCGATGGCTGTGCGGACGGCTCTCGGAGGCGTTGCGCTCGGAGTTGTTGTCGGAAGCGTTGCGATCGTTACGACGGCCACCGCGGCGGTCGTTGTTGCCGCCACGACGGTTACCGCGCTCGGCGGCGCGCTCGGCCTTGGCCTTGTCCTCGGCGTCCTTCTTCTCCTTGAGCACGGTCTCCTGTGCGGCGATCTGGTCGAGCAGCGAACGGAAACGCGAACCGGAGTCGGAAGCGGGAACGGCGCGGCTCTGGGCCTCGCGGGCAGCCTCCTCCTTCTCGCGGGCAAGGCGCTCCTGCTCGGCCTTCTTCTTGGCCTCGGCCTCGGCGCGGGCAGCCTCCTCGGCAGCCTGGGCTGCGGCAAACTGGCGACGCTCCTCCTCGCGGGCCTTCTCGGCGGCGATGCGCTCGCGCTCGGCCTCGGCGGCGCGTGCGGCCTCCTCGGCGGCAGCTGCCTGCTCCTCGGCCTGCTTGGCGGCCTCGACTTCCTGGGCGCGGGCCTCGATCACCGAGGCGAGCTGCTTGCGGACCATGGCAACGTAGGCGTCCTCCAGGGTGGAGGAAGCGGACTTAGCGGGAATCTTCATATCGGCGAGATGACCCATCAGTTCCTTGGAGGTCATGCCGAACTCTTTGGCCAGGGTGGACACACGGACTTTTGCCATATGACTTCACCTACCCTTTCTGGCACCTTGGGTGCCTAGAGACTGAACGAGCGTGGGAGACGCGCCGGGACCCGCCCGGCGCGACCGCGCGCTAGATCAGGTCCTCCGCATCATCGAAGGCGTCGGTGTCATGGACACCGCAGAAACGGGAGCCGGGACGAGCCTGGTTGCGGCACTGGATGCCGTCCTCGGACACGTACTCGCAGCGGCGGACGTCCTCGTCCTCCTCGTCACCGATCAGGTCGGCGGCGGGCTCCTCGTGAACGGGAACGTTCTTGAGGATGTCGGCGGCAAGCGTCTCGGACTTGATGTCGATGTGCCAGCCGGTCAGGCGCGCGGCGAGGCGGGCGTTCTGGCCCTCCTTGCCGATGGCGAGGGACAGCTGGTCGTCGGGCACGATGACGCCGGCGTAGGCCTTCTCCTCATCGATGAGGACGCGGGTGACCTTGGCGGGCGACAGGGCGTTGGCGACGTAGACGGCAGGATCGGCATCCCAAAGGATGACGTCGACGCGCTCGCCACGGAGCTCGCCCACGACAGCGCGAACACGGCTGCCCTTGGGGCCGACGCAGGCGCCCACGGGATCCAGACGGTCATCGAGCGAGTGGACGGCGACCTTGGAGCGCTGGCCGGGCTCGCGGGCGATCGACTTGATCTGGACGGTGCCCTCATAGATCTCGGGCACCTCCTGCTCAAACAGACGACGCATGAGCTCGGGGTGGGTACGGGAGATGACAATCGGCGGACGGCTGTGCTCGCCACGAACCGGCTGCAGGTTGGAGTTGGGGTCGCGAACGTCGATGATCACGGCCTTGATGTGCTGGTTGTGCAGGTAGCGCTCGCCCATCGGGCGCTCGTTGCGCTCGTTCTCGTAACGACGCTGATCGAAGTGCGGCAGCTCGGCCTCGACGCCCTCGCGGATCTTGACGATCGTGAAGTCGGGCGTGGACTGGAGCACGGTACCGCTGATGAGGTCACCGATGCGGCCGGAGAACTCCTCGTAGATCTGCTCTCGGGCGGAGTTACGCACGATGGCGTTGATCTCGGCCTTGGCGTGCTGGGCAGCGATGCGGCTCGTGTTCTTGGGGGTGACGTCGATCTCCTCGAACTCGGTGAAGTTGCCCTCCTCGTCCATGGAATCGTCGATCGGCTCCAGACGGTAGACGTAGATCTTGCCGGTGGTGCGGTCGATGGTCACCTTGGCGCCCCACTCAAGATGCAGGATCTCGGCATAGCTCTTGGCGAGCGACTGCTCCAGGCGGTCGATCAGGTAGAGCTGGTCGATGTGCTTCTCCTGGCAAAGCTCCATCAGGGCGGACATCATGTCGGATGCTGCCATCTTACTTTCCTTCCTTCGCGGGCTTGAAGTCATAGGTGGGCTTCAACTTGCACTTTTTAACATCAGAGAAATCGAGGGTGACGGACTCGCCATCCTCGAGCTCGAGGGTCACGTTTGTCTCGGTGGCGGCGGCAATCTTACCGGCGTACTTGCGACGTCCCTCGGTGGCGGTGGAGGTGAGCTCGCAGTTCTCGCCCACAAAGCGGGCAAAGTCACGCGGGCGGCGCAGCGGGCGCGCCATGCCCGGGCTCGACACCTCGAGCGTATAGCTCGAAGCGATGGGGTCGAGCTCCTCAATCACATCGCCGACCCATTTGGTGTTGGCCGTGACGTCATTGAGCGACAGGCTCTGACCCTCGGCACCCTCGATACGCACACGCACGCAGGGGGCCTTGGTGGCACCCACGAGCTCGACATCGACGATGTCGACATCGTGCTGGGGAGCAACGGCCTCGAGCGCGTCGATGATCGCCTGCTCGGTCTTGGTCTTGACCATTGCGGCACCTCCATCCATACAAAAAAGAAGCGGGGCCGAAACCCCACTTCTTTCAATTACAACTTCATTTGCAAGCAAACTATACCAATACCTGCACAAACGTGCAACCACAACACAAACCCGCAGGTCAGCGTGAGCACAGGTTCTCCACAAGAAATGGATAATTGGGTGTTGTCGCAAGCATCCATAACCAAAAAGAGGGGTGACTCCCTGCGGAATCGCCCCTCGCTTTTTGATGTCAGCTATGCGCGCAGCGCTTACTTGACCACCAGGTTAACCAGCTTGCCAGGCACGCAGATGGCCTTGACGACCGTCTTACCCTCAAGCCACTTGGCAACGGCTTCCTCGGCGGCAGCCTGCATCTCCTCGTTGGAGGCGTCGCGGGCGACGTCGATGCGGCCACGAACCTTGCCGAGTACCTGTACGACGATCTGCACCGTGTCCTCGATGGACTCGGCCAGGTCGAACTCGGGCCAGGCGGCGGTGTAGGCATTGCCCTCGCAACCGAGTGCCTCATGCCACAGCTCGTCGGCCCAGAACGGGCAAATGGGGGCAAGGACGCTCACGATGTCCTTGGCCACGCCGTAGCACAGCGCCTTGTCACGGGAAGCGCCCTCAGTAGCGTTGAGGTAGGCACTCGCCGCGTTGACGAGCTCCATGACGGCCGAGATCGCGGTGTTGAACTGGCCACGGTCGAAGTCCTCGGTGCACTTGGCGATGGTGCGATGACGCTCGCGATAAAGCTTCATCGCGACCTCGTCGAGCGCGGACTTGTCAAAAGCCACGTTGGCGTCGCCGGACTGGACGAGCTGCCACACGATACGCCAGGCGCGCTTAATAAAGCGGTTGGCGCCCTCAACGGCCTTGGGATCCCAGTCGAAGTCCTTCTCGGGCGGGGCGATAAACAGGATCGCCAGACGCATGGTGTCGGCGCCGTAGGGCTCGATGACCGAGCTCGGGGGCACGACGTTGCCCTTGGACTTGGACATGGTGTCGCCGTTCTCGTCCTTGACCATGCCCTGGCACAGCAGGTTGGTGAAGGGCTCGTCAACGCTCAGCAGGCCCAGGTCGCGCAGGGCCTTGGTAAAGAAGCGGCTGTAAAGCAGGTGCAAAATGGCGTGCTCGATGCCGCCGATGTAGTTATCGACGGGCATCCAACGGTCGGCAGCCTCGCGGGAGAAGGGCAGCTCGGTGTTGTGCGGGTCGGTATAGCGCAGGTAATACCAGCTGGAGCAGGTGAAGGTGTCCATGGTATCGGTCTCACGCTTGGCCGGGCGACCGCAAACCGGGCAGGTGGTCTCGTAGAACTCCTTGCACTCGGCGAGGGTCTCGCCGGCACCCAGGTCCAGGTTCTCGGGCAGCGTCACCGGCAGCTGGTCCTCGGGCACGGGCACGATGCCGCAGTGCTCGCAGTGGATGGCCGGGATGGGGTTGCCCCAGTAACGCTGGCGGCTGATGAGCCAGTCGCGCAGACGGAACTCGACCTTGCGACGGCCGCAGCCCATGGCCTCGAGGTCGGCCACGATCGCAGCCTCGCCCTCGGAGTGCTTGCCGCCGCGCATGCCGGTGTACTTGCCGGACTGGACAAGCGTGCCCTCGGCAGCGTGGGCGCAATCCCAATCGACGGTCTCGGCATGGAAGGTATCGATGGTCTCGCCGCTGGCCTCGACGGCAGCGCGGTCGTCATCGTCCAGGATGATCGGCACAATAGGCAGGTCATACTTGCGGGCAAACTCAAAGTCGCGCTGGTCGCCACAGGGAACGGCCATGACGGCGCCGGTGCCGTAGTCAGCCACGACGTAGTCGGCAACCCACACGGGGACCTTCTCGCCGTTGACGGGATTTACCACGTAGCGGCCGGTAAAGGCACCGTGCTTCTCGAGGGTGCCCTGGGCACGCTCGACGGCAGAGATGTGCTTGGAGTCCTCGACGATCTTGGTGACGGCCTCCTCGTACTCTGTGCCCTCGACGAGCTCATGCAGACGAGCGTACTCGGGGGCCAGGACAAAGAAGGACACGCCAAACAGGGTGTCGGCACGCGTGGTGAAGACGGTGATCTTACCCTCGTCGCCCTCGATGGGCTCGCCATCCTGGTCGCACAGGGTAAAGTCGACCTCGGCGCCCTCGGAGCGGCCGATCCAGTTGGCCTGCATCTGCTTGACGCGCTCGGGCCAGCCGGGGAGCTTCTCCAGATCGTCGAGCAGCTCCTGGGAGTACTCGGTAATCTTGAAGTACCACTGCTCCAGGTCACGCTTCTCGGGCTCGGTGCCGCAACGCCAGCACTTGCCCTCGGTCACCTGCTCGTTAGCCAGAACGGTCTTACAGGTGGGGCACCAATTGACCGGATTCTTCTTGCGGTAGACCAGGCCCTTTTCCCACATCTTCTCAAAGATCCACTGGCCCCAGCGGTAATAGTCGGGGCTGCAGGTCTTGACCATGCGATCCAGATCGTAGGAGAAGCCCATGCGCTTCATCGTGGAAAGCGCCTGATCCATGTTCTTATACGTCCAGGCGGCAGCCTGCGTGTTGTGCTTGATGGCGGCGTTCTCGGCGGGCAGGCCAAAGGCATCGAAGCCGATGGGATGCAGCACATCGTAGCCGCGCATGCGGGCCTGACGGGCCATGGCATCGCCGATGGTATAGTTTCGCGCGTGGCCCATGTGCAGGTCGCCCGACGGATACGGGAACATCTCGAGCACGTACTTCTTGGGCTTACTGTCGTCGGTGTCGACGGCAAAGAGGTTGGAGTCCTCCCAGGCCTTCATCCACCTAGACTCAATGGCCTGCGCGTCGTATGCAGGGATCTCGTCCTTATGATCTGTGCAATCGCACATATCAGCTCCTTTAATCTTAGCTGGGGTCGGTCGGCTTGGCTTTATTCGCTACTGCGGACAGTCCTGCGCAAGACGAAGAGCACATTAAGTGCTCTTCTTTGCGTGCGGAACTTGTAGCGAACAAAGCCAAGCCGACCGACCCTAAGGTTAACTTGACTGATGATAGCAAATACAACAAGCGAGATGCCTGCGACTTGCAGGCATCTCGCTTTATCTAAATAACGTGGTTGGGAATCAACCTTTGATATGCAGCTCTTACCTTATCGATAGGAAACGCTCTGCTGAGAATCCTTGACGACTACGTCGTGGGCGCCGCCTTCGACGATCGAGGTCGAGCTTACCAGGGTCAGGCGTGCCTTTTCCTGGAGCTCGGGGATCGAGAGGGCACCGCAGTTGCACATCGTGGACTTGACCTTGTAGAGCGTGCCGCCCACACCATCCTTGAGGGAGCCGGCGTAAGGAACGTAGGAGTCGACGCCCTCGACGAAGCTGAGCTTTGCGGCGCCGCCCAGGTCGTAACGCTGCCAGTTGCGGGCACGCGCAGAACCCTCGCCCCAGTACTCCTTCATGTACTGGCCGTTGACGTTGACGCGCTCGGTCGGGCTCTCGTCAAAGCGGGCGAAATAGCGGCCCAGCATCATAAAGTCGGCACCCATGGCAAGGGCGAGCGTCATGTGGTAGTCGTAGACGATACCGCCATCGGAGCACACGGGCACGTAGACGCCAGTCTCCTCGTAGTACTCGTCGCGAGCACGGCAGACGTCGATCAGCGCGGTGGCCTGGCCACGGCCGATGCCCTTGGTCTCGCGGGTAATGCAGATGGAACCGCCGCCGATACCGACCTTGATGAAGTCGGCACCGCAGTCTGCCAGGAAGCGGAAGCCCTCGGCGTCGACGACGTTACCGGCACCGACCTTGACGTCCTCGCCGTAGTTGGCGCGAATCCACTCGATGGTGCGCTTCTGCCACTCGCTGAAGCCCTCGGAGGAGTCGATGCACAGGACATCGGCACCGGCCTCGATGAGCAGCGGCACGCGCTCGGCATAGTCGCGGGTGTTGATACCTGCGCCGACCATGTAGCGCTTGTCGTTATCGAGCAGCTCGTTGGGGTTGGTCTTGTGGCTGTCATAGTCCTTGCGGAAGACAATTCCCATTAGGTGATCATTGTCGTCGACGATGGGCAGGGCGTTGAGCTTGTTGTCCCAGATGACGTCGTTAGCGACCTTGAGGCTGATGTTCTTGTCGCCCACGATGAGCTGCTCACGCGGGGTCATAAACTCGGAGACCTTTGTCTGGTGGTCATCGCGGCTGGGGCGATAGTCACGGCTGGTGACGATGCCCAGGAGCTTACCCTTGGGAGTGCCGTCGTCGGTGACCGGCATAGTGGAGTGACCGGTCTTCTCCTTGAGCTCGATGACCTGCTCCATGGTCATGTCGGGGGTCAGGGTGGAATCGGACTGAACGAAGCCGGCCTTGTGATCCTTGACGGCCTTGACCATAGCGGCCTCGGACTCGGCGCTCTGGGAACCGTAAATGAAGGACAGGCCGCCCTCGGTAGCGAGCGCGACACCCATGTCGACGCCCGAGACGGACTGCATGATGGCGGAAACCATGGGGATGTTCAGGGTGATTGCCGGCTTCTCACCGCGCTTAAAGCGGGTTAGCGGCGTCTTAAGAGAGACGTTGTTGGGGATGCACTGCGAGGACGAGTAACCAGGGACCAGCAGATACTCCGAAAACGTGTGGGACTCACCGGGAAAGAACGTAGCCATGTTTCTCCTTTTTCCATGCGACCGGTCGGCTGCAGGCCTCGTAGGACCCAGCCCAACCTTGGGCGCCCAATACTGGGGAAGTATCTTAACGCACTTTGACTGCTACAATGCATGATTTAAGAAGAGCACACGAGGGTTTGACGCAGGCTTTGCGTTTGCCCAGCAAACACTTTAGCGGGAAGACGTGGAGCACATGGAGTACAAGACGACGGCAAAGTTGGTCATTCAAGCGTGCGACAAAGATCTGCCGGGCGTGTTCGGCCACGGCTGCGTCTTACTGCTGCAGGGCATCGCCCGCGAGCACTCGCTCAACCGCGCCGCCAAGAGCATGGGCATGGCGTACTCCAAGGCCTGGCGCATTGTGAACGAGGCCGAAGGACAGCTGGGCTGCAAGCTCATCGAGCGCGACGGAGCCCGCGGATCCACCCTCACCCCCGCCGGCGAGCGAGCCATAGCGGCCTACGAGGAGCTGCAGACCGACATCAACAACGTCATTGCCACCAAAGCAAACGACCTCATCGCCAGCATCAAAGAGTAGCTAATTTACGGAGGGCGTTGTCTAGGGTGGCGGCCACGATCAAGGGGTCATCGGTGCCGGCGAAGAGGCGGATGGTGCTCCCCTGCTTACCACGTGGAGCGGAAAGGCGCGTCGTAGCGCCACCGGCGGGCGATGTGCGAAACTCCCCCGGCAAAGCAACAAACAGCTCTCCCGAGCTACGCTCGATAAGGTCAAACTCAACTGCCGGGCCAAAGCCGTGCTCGAGGATTCCCGTTGCAATCGCATGGTCGGGATGCGAGCCCAGCCCGGGATAGCGCACGTTGCGCACCATCTCGTTGGCGGCCAGATACTCGGCCAACGCACGGGCACGGTCGAAATGTGCCTGCATGCGGGCGTCGAGCGAGGACAGCCCGCATTCCAGCACGTCGGCCTCATCGACAGACATGTCGAGCGCCAACGCACCGCAACCAGCAAACAACGCATACGCGCACTCGGCAGCGGCATCCACACGATGGCGCTTGAGCTGCGAGCGCGCGACCGAAGCGGCAACGAGATTGCGCGGAGCCATACCGGCGCACACGCGATCGAGCGCCTCGAGCGACAGCGCAGAACCCAGCCGCAGCGGATCGCAGCCAAAAGCCGACGCCACGGTGTTGTCCACAACCAGCAGCGCATGGGCCTCACGAGCAGCGCGGCCCAGAGCGCGCAGATCGGGCACACGCAGACCAAACCCGCCGATGGAGTTGACGAACCACCACAAGTGCGGACCCTCGACATCAAACGAAGCATCAAAGCCCTCGGACGCAGCGGCAAACGCCTCGGCGGACGGCGAGCCCACCAGCGCGACATCGCAACCATCAAAGCCGTGCGCAAACGCATCGGCAAAGTCATCGGCAAACGCAACCAGACGATCGCCGGGACGTACAACCCCCAACAGAGACAGCGCCGCCGGCACATGCAGGGCCGCAACAAGACGCGCCTCACGCGCGCCAGTCCTTGCAGCCCAGGCCTCTTCTAGCTGCTGTACGCCCATACGGCAACCTCCCTTCATTAACAAAAACCCACGATGCGGATGTTTCCCGCATCGTGGGTAACGGCTGCAGTATAGCGCCGATATGCGACGAATCGCCTAGATGATGAGCGTATGATAGGTCACGCTCGCACCCGGGGCGTCAACGGTCACGCCATAGGCCTCGGGATAGATGCGCGTCGAGAACACGAGTGCGCCATCGTTCACAAACACCTCGACCGACGAGACATCGCCGACAATGCGCACGTTACGAACCTCGTCGACGGGCTCCCAACGCACGGTGCGACCGCAGCCGGCAGAAGCGCGACCCTCATCGGTAAATCGCATCTCAAAGCGCGCGGGCAGCTCGCCCCCAGCGGGCACAAACGCCAGCTTCAGCTCGCCATCAACGATTGCGGTAAATGCGCCGTCGACACCGCCGACAACAACGTCAAAGCAGGTGTCGCCGGCAACCTCCAACGAACCCTCCCCCATACGCACCGAGGCATAATGGTGCTCGATCTCGCGCACCGGCTGCTGCAGCACCACGCCGCCGGCACCGGCTGTAAGCTCACGCGGCGCTGTCATGCAGTGCTGCCAGCCGCACGCCACGGTGGGCGCATTGTCATAGGTCGGCTCATCGGGCATGCCCATCCAGCCAATCAGAATGTGGCGACCATCCTCGGCCGTGAACTCCTGCGGAGCATAGAAGTCAAAGCCGGCGTCCCACAGGCGGAACTCGCCCAGCTCATAAGCGTCCTTGCCACCCGTAATGTTACCCGTAACGGGCATGTAGCCCGCTGCATACACATTGCCGCGGTCCCAACGACCGCCCTCGAGCCCCTGGGGAGAGAAAGACAGAAACCTTGCCGGCACGCCGCCATCCGCCTCAAGCTCCAGATACCCCGGGCACTCCCACATAAAGCCAAAACGCTCGGGCGTAGACACACGGCTCTCGAGCTCCCAGCTCAGCATATCGGCCGAGCCATACACCAAGATCTCGCCCACATCGCGACCGGCGCCCTCGCCGTGCATGGCGCAAAATCGACTATCGACATGCGGCCCATCCACGCGACGACGCGCGCCCAGCACCATGTGATAACGCCCGTCCGCGTCACGCCACACCTTGGGGTCGCGCACGTGGCAGGTCAAATCCTCGGGATAATCCTCGGACGTCAGCACCACGCGCTTTTGGCTGAACTCCCGACCGGCAAGGCCATCAACGCTCTCGACATAAACAGTATCGGCGCGGCGGCCGGTATTGACGTAGTCGTACGTGCCGTCTGCATCGGAAAGCTTAACGTTACCCGTGTAAAGTACGCGAATGTGGCCGTCCTCGGCAAGCGCGGAGCCCGAATACACACCGTGGCAATCGAACGGCTCGTCGGGCAGCAGCGGGGCGCCAACGTAGTCCCACGACATAAGATCGCGACTCGTCGCATGACCCCAGACCTTAACGCCGCCCTCGACATCAAAGGGCGCATATTGAAAATAGGCATGGAACACCCCGCCCGCCTGGCAAAGACCGTTGGGGTCGTTGAGCCAGCCCGCCGGCGGCATAATATGGAAGCGCTGGCCATACGCGCCATGACCGCACTCAGAGGAGGCGGCGTCAACAGCGGCAACCAGCTTTGCAAGGTCGCGACCAAGGGCATTAGACATATCAAAGTCCTAACGGATCGAAAGTTACAAGGCGCCAGAGATCGGCACCAGGTACGGGAAGCGCCCGCGAGCATACAGCCCGCGGGCATCCCCTCAATCAAAAGCTCTTAGGCCTGCTCGGAAGCCTTGGGCTCGTCCTTGTACAGGAGAAACGAGACGGCAAAGGAAACCAGCGCGGCGACCGCAAACATGATCGCGTACTGCACGGGCTGGGCCAGGCACAGCAGGATACCGAAAATACCGGTAACACCCGTGTCGGAGGCAGCCAACGAGGTGAGCGCGCAGACCAAGGCACCGCAACCGCCGCCGATGCAACCGGCGATGAAGGGCTTAAAGAAGCGCAGGTTCACACCGAAGATGGCAGGCTCGGTAATGCCCATGAAGGCGGACAGAGCCGAAGGAAGCGCCAGGCCCTTGATCTTGGCATCGCGGGTCTTAAAGGCAACGGCGAGCGCGGCGCCACCCTGGGCGATATTGGCAGCGCTAGCGATGGGCAGCCAGTAAGTCACGCCGTACTGGGCGAGCTGGCCCAGGTCGATGGCGGTGTACATCTGGTGGATACCGGTAACGACCGTGGGGGCATAGAACAGGCCGACGATAAAGGAACCGATGCCGAAGGGCAGGGTCAGCAGGGTCTGGATCAGACCGAGGATGGCGTTCTCGGCCCAGACAAAGATGGGGCCGACGGCAACGAGCGTCACGAGCACGGTCACGAACACCGAGACGAGCGGAGTCACAAAGAGGTCGAACATCTCGGGAACGATCTTGTGCAGGCGCTTCTCGAGGAAGGCCAGAATGGCGCAGGCGATAACGATGGGGATCACATGGCCCTGATAGCCGACCCACTCAAAGCTATACACACCGGGGATGACGGTAACCATGGTCTGAACGCCCTCGGAAGCAACCGTATAGGCGCTCTGCAGCGAGGAGTTGATAAACGCACCGCCGACGACAGCACCCAGATACGGGTTGGCGCCAAAGGCCTTAGCGGCGGAGTAACCGATCAGGATCTGCAGGATGCCAAAGGACGTTCCCGAGACCAGGTCGGCAATCTTGTAGATAAAGTTATTGGTGTCGAGCGCGATAAAGCCGTTGGAGGCCATAAAGTTGAGGGCACTCATAATGCCCAGCAGCAGGCCCGAAGCCACGATGGCGGGGATGATGGGGACAAAGACGTCGCCGAGCACCTTAATGGCGCGCATAAAGATGTTCTGCTGCTGCGCCGCGGCCTCCTTGACCTCGGCCTTGGTGGCAGCCTCGACGCCACTGAGCGCGATGAACTCCTCGTAGACCTTATTGACGGTGCCGGTGCCAAAAATAATCTGGAGCTGGCCCTGGGCTTCAAAGACGCCCTTAGCGCCGTCGATATTCTCGAGGGCCTCCTTGTCAACCTTCGCGTTATCGGCAATCACCAGGCGCAGACGCGTGGCGCAGTGTGCGGCCGAAACAACGTTGCCGGCGCCACCGATGTTGTCGAGCACCTCTTGGGCTGATTTGCGGTAGTCCATGACTTCCCTTTCCTCCAACGGGTGCATGCGCACCCGACTACCTTTGACACTTACACTGTAATCGTTTTCAGTTTCATATGTCTGTAATCGTTTTCATAGTAGGGTGAACGGTAGGAAAAAGCCGGCGAATGGTAGTTTTACCGCAAAAACAGGGGCCTCAAAGGCAGGCAGACATGCCCAAAGCCTAGACATTCATAAGTTGATGGCCGAGTTTGAGCGTCTTGAGACCGCTCTCCCCCTCCACGCCATCGAGCGTGTTGAGCAACATATTGGTCGCCTCGACGCCACTGGTCAGGTAGCCATAATGCACGGTGGGAATACCGCCCGTCAGCGCGCGCAAAAATGCGTTGTCGCCGAAACCGCTCACGCGACGCACGCCCTCGCCCATGCCGCGCGCCTCGTCAAAAGCGCGCAGGGCGCCGGCCGCCATAGTGTCGGTCGCGCACGCGATAAACGAAATATCGGGAGTGACGGAGAGCAGTTCACGCGCAGCGCGATAGCCCGAGTCGAGCGTAAACGAGCCCAGGCGAATCAAAGCGGCATCGAGCGGGTTGTCCGCGGCGCGCAAGCCGGCCTCAAAACCGCGACGGCGGTCATAACCGGCCGCGCGGTCCTCTTCGGTAACTCCGATGTAGGCGATCTTGCCGTCCACGCGACCCGCAAGCGCACGGCCCAGCTCAAAGGCAGCCTCGTAATCGTCGTGATAGACACACGCCGCGCCCTCAACATTCTGGCCGATCAACACAATGGGCACACGGCACGACTCAATCGCCCGACGGTGCTCGTCGGTGATCATGGTTGCCACCAGCACAATGCCGTCAACCGGATGGTTTTGGAATAAATCAAGGTATTCGAGCTCGCGATCGGGGACGTTATCGGTATTGGCAAGCAACATCTGGTACCCGCGGCGGCCAAGCACCTGCCCGATGCCCGCCGTAATGCGGCTCACGGATTCCGAGTTGATCTTAGGCACGATGACGCCGATGAGCTTGGTGGAACCGGTTCGCAGCGCGCGAGCCTGGCTGGACCGCACGTATCCGGTCAACTCGATTGCCTGCTTAATGCGCTCGGCCTTGTCCGCCGAGATATATCCACCGTTGAGGTAGCGCGAGACGGCGGCGCTCGAAACGCCCGCCAGCTCGGCCACATCTTTCATCTTTACCACGAGCACCCCTGTCGTTGAAATCGCTTTCACCATGATACCCGTGCGGAGCGACATGCGTGTCGCAAGACAGGACGTCACGGTTAATTTGGCTGTCATAGCACGGGCATCGCAGGGCTTCAACTAGAAACTTCGAAATAAAAGTGTCGAATCAGTCAAACTACCGATTCGGCACCCCGTTACATTTGCACACAGCGGCATGTAAAATCAAACTCGGGAACAACTTACTCACTTTGGAAAGACGCATCGCTGTCCGCTGCCAATTCCGAAGGAAGAATTGCCGGCAGCGTCAAAGCCCCCATGGGCGAAAGTCCAGTAACGACCATCAGATAGCTCTTAGCGTGACCATACGCCATGGAAATCGCATTGGAGAGAGAAAAAAACGGTGCCTCATTCGAATAACCGGAAATGACCTGAGGAATGATTTTGATACCCAACGCAAGCTCAAACTTTGTGACCGTTTTCAGCGTCATGTTGGGCTGAGAATTCAACAATTTCGAAAGCGACTGAAGACTCACGCCCATACGTTTTGCCAGCTCGCTTTTACTCAAGCCCGAGCGCTGCATATCGCGATGAACAATAAACTCAATATCTAGTGCTTGCTCATAGGCACGGGTATCGCTCGTTTCCGTTTCCGCGTAAAAGTCTAGATTTGCATACTCTCCCTTGCGATTTCCCTCCTCAACTTTAGGAAACCCAAGTCGATAAGCACACAGACGAAAATAGTTGCTGTTCTTTTCCAGGTAAGCTCTGGCATCGTCTTCGCTCATCAGCGAGAAATGGACACCTCTCGATTTGAGACGGTCAATCTGCTCGGACGCCGTAAGCCACGGCTTTGTATTAGCGGCGGCCATCAGGTCTCCGTTCGCGACGATTGGCTCGAGATACTCTGTTAGCGCGTTTAACTAGGCGAATCACTAAGATATGATTGTTACGCCGAATACTCTTCAATAAAGCCTCTCGTCATAGGCGTAATGAAGAGAGACAGCCATCCAGAAGAACAGCCGCCTCTCCGCAGGACGCGGGCCCGTAGGTTGACTGCGTCAATACCGCTAGATTCGGCCTAGTATCCTATCGGGTCCCAAAGGTCAATCCAGTTAAAGACTGCAGGCAGCCCAAAACAACATCTTTCATGAACCACACGCCCCAGCAAGGCTGATCAATCTTGTCTATCCAACCAGATACGGCCCAATCACATCGAATATCTCGCCAACCTTAGTTGAAGGGTTTTGCGCAGATGGCTTAATGTTACCCAGTTCCCTATGGTACGCGACGAGGCGCCCAGCACGCTGCAAAGCTTCGCCTCGCCTATCATCCACTGCCCCAAACATCCCGTCCAGGTTCTTGCGGTACTCGATGCCCAAGCTCCTCGACATCTCCTGCGCGAGGACATGCTGGCAGTCGAACGCGGACATATGCGCGGTCGTGTAGCGAAAGTGCAGAAGCGGCCACAGCTCGAAGCAGGGGTTCGACCACAACGCATGGAAGGTCCTCGAACCATCGGAGAGCTCGTTGCACTTGCACTCCATCGCGTCAAAGTCGGACGCAGGGAAGTCATCCTTGTCATACACGAGCCACACGTGATCGAACGTCTCGGGCGCATAGCGGCAGTGTTCGACGGCGAAGTCAAGCAGGTCAAGCGTGTGTTTGCCGGTCCCCTTAACGACAATGGCAACCTTACGCTCATTCGCCGCGCCCAACGCCGCACGCACGCCCTCAAAGTAGCGAGGCTCGGTCTCCTTGCCCTCGCTCACTACAAGATGACGCGTCATCTGAACCATGCGCGAGCGGCCCTCTCGCTTACCGCTACGCCAGCCCTTCGACTTCTTCGCCACCATGCTAATCCCACTCCTCGATGCGGGTGAGATACGGATCGGCGCCGTAGCGACCGGACAGGTATTGCTTGTCGAAAGCCGCGTTCTTGCTTACCAAATTACCGTTTGCCTCGTGGATGTCGGCGAGAGACCACAGTTGGCTCGCCTCCCCCTCGCCGCGCGCAGCGAACCATATCTCGTCACGGCGGAACACATCGTTTCGCATGGTTGACACATCCTGGGACGAGAAGATTAGCTGCGCGCCACTCTTGTTGACCTCAGGATCCTTAAACAGCAGAATCACATAGCGAAGAAGCTTCGGGTGCAGCTTGGCGTCGAGTTCGTCTACCACAACGGTGCCACCACGCTCAAGCGCTGTCATCAGATACGCAGCCAACCCCATGAGCTTCTGGGTTCCGGCAGATTCCTCGGATAAACGCAGCTCGTACGCCTTGCTGCCCACCTCATGCTTTACGAAGACGCGCTGGCCCCGCCATTCCGGAGCTTTCTCAACCCTAAAGCCATCGATACGCACGTCAACGGCACGCAGAAAACGCGTGATCTCGGGTGAGTCATCCTCATCGAGCAACTGTTCGAGCATCTGCTCCAAATAGGAGCTGTTGTAGTTCAGGAACACCCCATCAAGAAACCAACTGGCAGCCTCCTTGATCACCGGCGCGTCAAAGTTGATGCAGAGAAACGACAGGTATGGCAGGCTCGGGTTGAATCTCGCGGCCGTCATGAGCTTACGCAGCGTGGGACCAAGCTCAACCCCCGTGCCCTCGCGCTCGAAAAGCATCGCCGTGCGTGACGCCCCCAATTTGCGCCGCCACAGTCCTTCGGACACGATCTCGTCCGCATGCACGGACAGGGCATAGCGGTACTCATGCTCACCCGCGCGATAGTAGAGCTCGAACTCGGTGGGCTTAGCAGCCGACACGTCATCGAACTCGAACGCAGAGCAACGAGGTATCGAAGATCGGTTACCTTCTGGCGCATCAGTGCTGGCAGACAACAACCTGATCGGCCTTGCTACCGCCGAACGAATATAGTCAAGAGCCTCGAGCAGGTTAGACTTGCCGCCAGCGTTAGGCCCGTAAACCGCAGCCACCGGAAGGAAACTCTGCCCGTCAGGACAGTCTATGAGGGAGCGCTCGAACTCCCTCATCGATGTTGCCTGCATGGAAAGCACAGTTTCGTCGCGATAGGATCTATAGTTCCTGAAGGTAAACTGGCAAAGCATCGTCCTCAAAATTCCTTTCATTGTTTTGAAAAGATATTTCAGAGTTTTTATTTGATTATAGACCTTAAATAGCATCAATCAAGTGTTTGCAGCATCTGGGGCAAAGGGTACAAGGCCAAAACTCGGAAGTATGCGGCTGCGGACACGCTAATCCATGCCCGCAGCCGCAATGGCGTCAAGCCCCTATCCTCTCGGCGGGAAGGGATCGTGCCCATGGGAATCCTTTGCGCGGATTCTACCGTCGGGACGATGGGTGATTAGCTCAGAGTGCTGATTAGAACTAATTTGACGACCGCGCTTTATAGCTTCGCCCTGGGTCGTCGTAACAAAGGAAGCGCGACGCGCCCCCTCGCCCTTAACCTGCCAATTGCCATCCGCCCGCTTCGTAACGTGCTGGTTTCTACCTTTCATACTCACCTCGCCTTCACGACCGATTGGTTAACGCGCTCACAGCATGAGGCTTGTAGCAAGTTCACTCGTGCCGCTTTGCTTAAAGCATAAATACCGGCGCGGACATAAATCGGACCTGGAAGGTACGGTGTGGAATCTCGAAGAAGCACAAGACAGCCGCAAGCTGAAGCTACCGTATCGCGCATGGTCAAATAAGCGTGGAACATAACGCCAGGACAAATACGCCTCATCCACCTCAGCTCTCCCCTCCCCGACTCAACCTGTTGATGCCCACTTAAAAATAGTCCGAATGGTCATCGAGAATTGAGCACGGTGAGCATCGAGAATTGAGTAGTTTAACCAGAAGAGCCGCGCCCCAGAAGCACCCCCGGGGGGACGATGCGCTTTATGCTAAAAGGCCGACGCTCTCGGAGGTTCCAGAGGCCGCCGCACATTATCGACAGGTGAACTCGGAAGTGCGGTAAAAAAATGGGACCTGTCGACTAGGCCCCGGGTTTGGATTCTTGCGGCCTGCGATTTTGTTGGCAAAAATCGGAGTGTGCGCGGCAAGTTTCGATTTTCCCCGCACTTCCGAAATTCGCGATAAAAGCCCACTGCCCAGAAGCGGATACGGACAAATGCCCTCGGTAAACAGCCCCTTAAACGCGAAAACCGCCTTTCGGCGGTTCCCACGGACCAAGCCGGACGTACCGTCGCAAGACCTCATCACAAGACTTACTTTAAGGGAGAACTCAGGGTCCGTCAATCCTATGCCGCCAATCCTCCAAATCAACCTTTGGACTCATTCTTTGGATAGCTGGCAGATTATAGCCATTAATGGGCACCATGTTGACATCAAGACAACAAAAGAAGCGCTGCAACAAATCGAATAGACAGGAGTGACATGCAAGCGATCAAAAAACTAAAGACCACCGATGATTTAGGTGAACACGGAGGCGGCATATGGAAGAAATGGCCCTGGAAGGACTCAGATCATTATGAATTAATGTCCGATCTCATCCTTAAGGCTAAATACAGCATTCAAGATTTCAATTCCACTATCGGCGGGGGCTTCTTACCCAACCCAAAGGACACCGTTTATCTTGTGGCACTTGCTACTTGGATAAAAGATGCGTTCTGGCAAATTAAAGGGAACTGTCTTCGAAAAGAGATCAAAAACGATTTTGAGTTCTCTAAACAAAGTGAACTCGTCGACGCGAGCAAATATCTCCAAGTTGTTCGCTCGGTAGTTATTGCCCACCCCCTCAATTCAACTAGACATCAAGATTATGGTTTTGGATCAGAAGGAAGAATCTGCATTGATATAAGAGGGAAAAGCCTACTTGATTCCTTTCCTAAGGCAGTTATTTATCGCATCACACCAAAAGGATTTTCAAGAATCAACTGCGTAGGCGATAATGACATCGCATTGATGACATGTCGCAATATCCGCAGCGCCAAAGAACAAAAAGGCAAGCTGCACTTTGAAAGATGCTGCCTCGACATGCGAGACATACGCGATTCTGCCGAGCTTTACATTGACGCTATATACGAACTGGACCGCCACCTTGGTCGGATCAGGAGGAAGGATTTTATTAAATAGCCCCAGCTCATTAGCTTAAGAGACGATCGTTCGACCACTTCATCCTAGAAGAAACAGCCGTCACGGACAAAGACGTGCATAATACGACCCGTACCAACAATGAGCAAAGTCAACATGCGGCAGCGGGGCGAAACCGGACGTTAGCAAGAAGAAGGCGCCGGGGCTCATTTCGGCCCCGGTGCCTAGGCGCAATGCCACGGTGCTGCTTCACAATATTCAACAGTGGCTAATTAAGCAAACACCGCATCCCACCAAGACGCTAGTGCCCAAGACGTTCTAGCCAAAGAACAGCTTGGGCACACTCCATGAGACCACAGCAAGAGCCGCAACCGGACCTCGCGTCAGTAGCAGACACGCCCCATCCCGCCGGCAATCACCCCTCTCCGTCCATGACCGTCCAACTCACAGGCTCAATGCCCGGAAGAAACGCTAGGCAAGAGGGGCAGGCAACCTGATAGTTCCCGTTATTTGTCCCGCGCTGCATAGAAGCGGAGACATATACCGCTTTGCGGACGCGAGTGACGCCGACGTACAGCAGGCCCATTTCCTCAATAAGCCCATCTGGCATATTCATCGCATCAACGATCCGGCATCCATACGCAGAACGCGAGCATATACCAGCTCTTTCGCACCGAGAGCAAATCCCTCCAGGCCAGGCGAAACGCGTAACGCCCGGAATGAAAACGGTGTCCCACGCGAGCCCCTTAGCGGAGTGAACGGTCATCATAGAGATATCTGTATCAAGGTAATCAGAGAAACGCCGCAGGGAGCCCTCGGAAAAGATGCTCACGATATAGTCGAAGCGATCAGACGGACCCATCGCGACGCATTCATTTGTAAGGTGTTTCCGAAGCGCTCTAAGAAGCATGGCATAGGACCGCCCACACTCGAATCTCCTGGAGCAAGTCAGCAGTTCATCAGAGATGGAGTCGATTATTTTGTCCGCAGCAAACCGGCTGGCGCCTTTTTCTCCAGACGCTGCATCGGTAATCCTGGATAAAGCAAACGCATTGAATTCAAAGAACTCTGGCACTGTATCCGAGAAAAGTCCGTTGAAGTATGAGATATCCTCTTTAGCAGGCTCGTCAGTGATGAGATCGGCCAAGGCACCAAGCTTACGAACAAGAATCGCAATCTTTCCGCCACCGCATTGAGCGAGCACGGCGACCTTCGAAACGATGGCAATCGCTTCGTCTTGCTGCATGGCGCCAACAAATTATGGAAGTCGGACCGCGCCGTTGGCAAGGTCACCTTTAATGTAGGGAATCGACACAGAACATGGCAAAAGACCGTTTAGCGTGAACCTATCCCTGAAGATCCTATCTAGGGAAAACATCACACGTCTCAGCCCCTTGTCCTAACCGTTCCTCATGAAGTGGAGGAAGTTGTCATTAACCTTCTTTTCATCATGGGTTAGACCATTGCCTCGCGTAAATATTTGGTCGACGACGCGGCAACAATCAACCAGAGAAAACTCGTCAACGCTGACTGACAGCAAGAACAAACCCCAATGCCTACACAGTAGAATCCATGCAAAGCCGTATAACAAATCGCTACAACCCCGACCGCTTTGAACGAATTACCATAGCACTCAAGGTGATAACAAATCAGGGACTGCAAGCGTGTGGCACCGTCAGCGTTGCAACAATTAAAGACAATCTTTGATGCGTGACAATGGATAGTATTGTTTAAGAAAGTAGCCAACAAAGGAGAGGCAATCGTGATAGTAATCGTCGACACAAATCTAGCTAGGAACGAAAACTCATATTCCGAGCTCCTAGGCAACCGGAAGCAATTGCAGGCAATTGCCGCAAGTAACGAACTATATATTCCCGAAGTCGTTATCGATGAAATAGTGGCACAGAAACGTCTGTCTTTTCTGAGGGAACAGGCGCAAATTAATAGAAGCGGGATACTCAAGCTGACGAGCTTTTCAATGAAAGAGGCCGAAAGCCTGACTTTCGAACAAGTCGAAGAGGAAATCCGCAGCGATAGATCGATCCAGTTTAAAGTCTTGCCCCAAGCGCCGGTCGAATACGCATTCTCGCGTATATACAAGTGGGCAATTAATCACGAGCCGCCATTCGAAGAAAAGAGCGATAAGGGTTTTAAAGATGCCTGCATTGTCGCATCAATCGACCATTTTCTCGAGCAGTGTTCAAATGAAACACGTGTGATAATTTGCACCGACGACAAAAGAATGACCGAGTATTTCAAGGATCGGAACAACATCACAGTCGAAGGCGACTTGAAAAATGTAATCAAACTTAATAATCGCCCTAAAGATGAAGAGAAATTCGAGATCACACCGGACACCAGCGATGTCGATACGAAGAACGCCGCTAACGCTGACGTTAACGATCTAATAGAAGCGCTGGCAAATTCGCTTTCCTTCGCTGAGACGCATTCGATTATTTCAAAACTAAGTTCCAGCCCCCACGTGACCACAGATCAACAAGAGCTCCGTATCCTTTCAGTCGCCTTAGAAAACCAGCAAGTCGAATGGATAATAAAGGATGACGACATCAGTGACTACATAAAGCCGATTTTTCTAAGACATAAAGACGATCTTATTGATAGCGAATACACAAGGTATCTTGACGCTTTTGATCTCCCAGATGAGCGCGAAGATGAACGCGAATCACCGTTTTTCACAACAAAGGAAAAGCAGGCCTTTCGCAATTTTATTAATGAAATAAGCCAACATACTGTCTACAAAAGTCATTTATCAACTTTTGAGCTGGATGCAGACACAATTCGCACGCGTCTGCATAATTTGCTTGAATCACATTTATTAGACAGTTCACTTGCAAATGTCAAATATCTAACTGACATTCTAATCAATGGAGCAGTCGAAACAAAACCAGGGTCTATATCAATCAACGCCATCTCTGACTTTGTAAACCTACTCGATAATGCGAGTCCTAGAAAAAGAGAGGCCATCATGGCGAATCTGATTTCCCATCTAGAGGACATCGAAGACGATATTCCATTTTAAAAGCCAGGCACAAGCGAAGTGCCGCGGACGACAAGGGCCAAATTATCTTGCAAAGCCCTCTTTAAACAGCGCATAGAGTAGTTACTCAAAAGAAGTGTAGCCATATCGTCGGATCGTTCCTCAATATCGGCGTTCAGGCAGGAGGCGATTGCGCACACCTGGTCCATGGAGAGCCTCGATACGCCCATCTTCTCGGCCACCCTCTGCGCCTTGCGGGTGCTCGTGCCCGCGGCATACATCTCGACCACGGCGGGCACGAGGGCACAGCCGACGAACTGGCATCGCTCGATCACGTCCTCCGGGAAGAAGCTGTCGGAACGCAGCTTCGGGATGCGCGGCGTCAGCGTGCTGACGCAGGTGGCGAGGCTGCGCTCGCAGTAGCCGTCGCGATTGTTCGCTCCGACGCCGCACACTCGGTCGGTCTCGGCGTCCAACACGGCGTTCACGACCTAATCGGCGAACCTGCGCAGCAACTCCTGCATATCGATGGCGCTGTCTTCGAACCGGGGCGTGGCGAGCATGTCCGGCGTCAGGCTTGGTAAGGTTTCCGTAGCGGTCTTCATCCTTTCCTTGAACCTGTTGCTGTGGTGATTTCAGATTCCAGGACGAAGACCCTTCTTTCGTTAAACTGTGCTAGGGTGCCACCCTAGCACCAACATTTTCGACGCAATCTGCGTAACAAAAGGAGTAAGAAATGAGCGACTCTGTTTCAAAATTACTGATAGAGAAATGCGGAGTGGCATTCTTTCTCGTTGTAATACTCGCTCTTGCAATAATCGCAATCTTACATTTTGGCGTTAAATTCGATATCAACGAATTTTTTGAAAGCCGCAAAAAACGACACCGAAAGTTGGCACAGAGCTACTGCCCACATATGAATTTAATACCTCGTCGCGATAATAGCTTTCAAGTTAATTCGCTCTTTTACACGCCGTTCGGAACGCCGAACTGGTTTTGCTCTCGATGCGGAGCAGTATTACCTTACGAGCCCGATCAAGAGAAAATAAAAGCTAAAGCAACTTATTATCTCAATCATCCAAAGGCTTACAAAAAGGCGATGAGGAAATACAACAAGCATGCCAAAAAATCTCTCTAGATGATAACTAATGCTCGTATAAAAAATGGCGGCGTCAGCATTGGTGACTGGATACACGAAGCGTCTCTTGTCATATCAATCTGATGTTATGGGCACGAGCTCCAGAGACATCGTGTCGCGACGGGAAGAAGACACATCGTTATTACCTGATGATTGGAATTGGCCGATATCGACTAAGTATTTCTGACTATGAATGATCTGGCGTTATAACTATCGTCTAAGGAGTACTCAGGCGCTTTATCTTCCTGTAAATCTTAGCCTCATCAGGGGCAATCGGATCATTTGGAAACGCCTTTTGGGCTCTCGCCACGTAGGAAAGAAAGTTCCCATAGCGAGAAAATGCAGAAGGGTCAGCATCACCCGAGGGGCATAATCTTCTTCCCTTAATACCGAGCGGTGAATAATGTTGATACAGAGCGGAGACTCGCTTTTTTGATGCGTGCCTTCCCTCCCCCTGATTAGAACGCGCAATCGCAGTGGCCGCCTCACGGAGGCGTTTGTGGTACCTTCCAACCGTAGACTGTCGAAGTCTTACAACGCGCCCGTCAAAGTCAAACCCCAAGAAGCTGACTTTCTGTGCGAGATGTGCACCGGAGTACGAAAGGACATTACCCGTACGAACGCTTTCAAAATCAAGCTGAGCAACCCCGCTGCTATCAACCCGAAATACCTTGGTTTTCTCGGGCTGAAGTTTAACGGAATCAACATCGGCCATTAGATTGATGGCCTCTACAAGTGCATCAAAGCCAGACTTTGGAACAGCAATAATAAAGTCATCGCAATAACGAAGATACAAGCCACCAACCCGTTCAACGGCAAGTCTGACTTTCGTATCGATATCGGCCATATAAATGTTAGCGAGCACTCCGCTTGCGGCAAGACCCTGAGGAATGCCCAGCGCAGAGCCATCCCGTACCCAAGGTCTGGTAATAATATTGCTCTTGTTTGCAAGAAATTCAGACTTTGGCAAGATAACATCTAGCTTATTAAGTTCACGAATAGACTTGAACCGAAGTTCGATAGCCGCTTCGTTGATCATTTTCTCCCGAGTATGATCGATTATTGGCCATGGCAATTCATGTCGAGCAGCCAAATCAGCAATAGGCCAGCACGAATAGCGAAGGATATTTTTAATAACTTGATAGTGATCGTCCGGCAAGCGTCCACTGGGAAACAACGAACGCAACGACGCTATTAGATGGGCATGATTTAGGTTGTCGAAGAAGCTCTCGAAATCACCCGTAAGCACAAAAGCCGAATCTTGCTCACGCATATAGTCGAAGGCCTTTTTAGCTGAGGAAATATTGCTGGCAGCAGTTACGACGCCGTCTGATGAAAGCGAAGAGCGGTACGCTACGGCAACCCCATTAAACTCTTCGGCAATAGCCTTCTTGTTATATAAGTCCGACCATAGATAAGAGTAGTACTGGAAGACGCGGTGATCGAAATGCGAGGCATAAGCGATATTGCGAACCTTGCAACTTCGCTTACCTCCACGATACCGAACAGCAATGATTTCGTTGGAAATTAGAGGGTAGAACGCGTGATGGGAAACGTACTCTGAATCTAAGATCTTGGTCTGAGCTTCGGCAAAAGAGACCCTATGATCAAAGTGGGCATATGAGCTTTTGGAACTATATCGAGGAATACGAGTGATATCGAACTCGGCCAAAATACCCCCAAATAAATCAACCTGTCCGGATCAACAAGCGGCGGCTAACCCTCCCCGAACAGGCTAATTAAAGGCGCAGCAAGTGCGTCCAACGCTTTCGCGGCCACCCAAAACAATGATTGCCTATGCCATACTAGACGAAAGCGAGGAATTGGTACTTATGACCATCGAAGCCCTTATCCAGCTAGCCGCAGGCAACGCTGGTGTCAATGTTGCGAACGTCGGAATTGCGATTTCGTCGTTTGCTATATTGACAGCAGTAGCGTACCCCATCGCCAATTCGCGATGGGCAGGAATCCTTATTCCCCAATCTTGCTTTGCTTAAACAGGTTATAAGAAATCGGCTCATGCAGTTAACAGCGCCTTGATACACGCCCAATTGTCTTTACGGCGATCGCATCGAAAATGCTGGTGCGCTTCTACGGATACAAGCGCCTGCTCATCTACTGCATGCACACGGTCCGCGAAAACAATATCGCCGACAACACCGTGAAAATCTCGATGCGCATAATCCAGGAGTTTAAATGCGTAGACGGGCGGAATGGCATTGTTCAGCATGGCGGCTTCTCACTCCTCAACGACGGACACATCGCCGAGGACGAAGACATCTACGCACGGCACCGCCGAGAACCCTCCCCTCCCAACATTCCCCAGAAAGTTCGCTGATGTTGACTGGTGTTCCCGTAAAATTAACCGCAACAAAATATGTGCGGAGTGCTGGCCTGGAGCTGCCTTCGGACCCTATTGGCTGCTCACCGAGAGGCTCCGCTATGAAACGACCCCTTTACTACCTGCTCTGCGCGATCGAGTGCGCGTCCATGGTCAGCGCGACGATACCCGTGTCAGCCATTGCGGAAGTTATCCAGCCTCAGGCAACAGCCGAGCAGCAGGCGCAAGCCGACGCCACGAACAGCGACACAGGCAAGGCCGAAGACGGCACCGACACAAATGCGACAGCAGATACCGTAGAAGACAGCGCCGCAACATCCACCGGCGCCAGCGCAGCCAAAACGGAAAGCGTTGACGGCACCGCCGCCACCCCCGGCACCACCGCCGCAACCGGCACCACCGCCCCATCCCTCCGAGCCCAAACCAACCCCACGCTCGCCGCAATCTCCACCACGTCACAATCCGGCTACGCCCACTCCGCCACGGCAAGCCAAAACGGCGTCACCTTCACGGTCTCGTGGAACGACGCCCCCGCGGGCACCGCGACGACCTTCCACGTAACCCAAACCAACGGCTCGTCCCAGGCCAAGGCGCGCATGGACGTGCCCACCTACTGGGACGGCGGCAGCCATGAAAGCGTCTGCGACCCGTCGCGCCAGGCATGGTCCAACTACTACAGCCTGGGCACCTCGGGCCACGACTTTACCTTTGAATTCACGGCATCGGGCACGTACCGCATCTACTTCTACTTTATGGACAACGACAGAAACGACCCCCAAAACGACAAGGGAATCTACTACCTGCGCACCACGGCGGAGGTGACCGTTAACGACGCCGCCCGCCCAAGCGTCACGCAGATCGTCAACGACGCCGTGGCCCAGTGCAGGCAACAGACAGACGGCTCGGAATACAACATGGCGCTGTGGCTCCACGACTGGACGCTCGACCAGCTGGAGTACGACCACAGTCTCAACTGGTGCTCGGCCGAAAGCGGCCTCACGCGTCACCAGGGCACCTGCGAGAGCTACCAGCGCATCTACTCCAAGCTCCTTGACGCAGCGGGCATCGCCAACAGCCGCATCACCGGCAACGGCCACACCTGGAACGCCGTAAAGATCGTCGGCAAATGGTGCCAGATGGACCTAACCTGGGACGACACCAGCGACAACTGGTACGGAGACCTGGACCAACGCCATCTGTACTTTGGCCTGACCGACGAACTCATGGCAATCGCCCACTCCGACCACACGGCTAACTACCAGGAGGACGGTTATGCATACCGCTCGACCGACCTGTCCAACAATTACTTTGTGCGAAACGGCAAGGCCAATGAATGGGCCGAGAAGTACGCCGACCGCATTCAGCAGCACTTGGATGCCAAGGAAGAGAGCTTTTCCATCGATGCCGACAACCAGTCCTTCCCGCCGAGCATCTCGGGGATTCAGAACGGGACTGTTGCGTACGCGATGAACCAGAGGGAATGGAAAGTTCAAGGCGCCAAGGTTGAGCTTACTGCGGCATCAAACGTCACCAAGGAATCGAACAGCAAATGGAGCGCTAGGTACGACCTGGCAGCAAAATACCGAATCGCAACATTAGAGAAAGTTATAGACGACGGCTCCTACCGCCTCGCGGCCGCCCTCGACGCCCGGATGGCCGTGTCGGCCTCCGCATCGGGCTGCTCGCTGTCCTCGGGCGCGGGCGCCCTCTCCCTCGAGCGCGACGGGGCGACGGGCCTCTACAGGGTCTCCTCGGGCGGCCTGATGCTGACCGAGTCGGGCAACCGGGCGGTGCTGGCCGAGGCGGACGGCTCCGCCTCGCAGCTGTGGCGCGTCTCGGCCCTGGGCGGAGGCCGCTACTCATTCACGTCCGCCTCCGGGCTGGCGCTGGACGACCGGGGGCAGCGGACCTCGGAGGGCAACACGGTATGGCTCTACGAGCCCAACGGGGGGCCCGCCCAGGCGTGGGTCCTTACCTAGTCTGCAAGATCTTTCAAATACTTTTTGACAATCTCCCGAAATGATTCGGGGAGAAGCCTTCGTGTTATTTTCTTAGTATAAAAAAATATTCCCCGCTCACGCCTTTTATACATACACTCAACGGCATGCCAACCACCTTCGACAAATGCGTCAATATAGAGCTGTCTGTCTTTTGGAAGGGTGCTCGGGCGGCGGAGCTGATCGTTGCCTTTAGCGATATCGTCAAATTCGACAGGGTACAAGTCCAGAGCGTTGCTGGATTCAATAAACTCCCTGCCGCGGTCGTTATTCACCAGCAAGCAGGAGACACCTTTCATCTGATTAAACTTCTCAGCATTTTTCAAAACGTCGGGCCTATTAACGTCGACGCCCCAAAAATCACCGATGGTAAGATCGCCGGCGCGAAATCTCCCTGCATAGGGGCACCTATAGCAGCTATCGCGAAGAGTCTTGAGGTTCAGGAACATGTCGTAGTAGGGGGATTTCGCCGCAGGAATGGTGACCTCTCTTCCGT
>DBFBAP010000030.1:0-51205 GCA_048245415.1 Collinsella sp.
CAGGTTTATTTTGGCAGGTTGTATCAGGTAAAACGTTATAAAAACGCCGGGCTACGCGATGGTTAACATATCCATCGCGTAGCCCGGCGCATCCACAGCTACCAGCTCAGCAGCTCGTAACCATCCTCGGTCACCACGAGCTGTACCTCGCACTGGGCCGAATCGCTGCCGTCCTTGGTGCGCACGCACCAGCCGTCACCCTTGCTGATCTTGATGTCGGGCGCTCCGGCGTTGACCATGGGCTCGATGGTAAAGACCATGCCCGGAGCCATGATGGTGTCCACATCGGGCGCCTCGGTGGTAAAGCCCACAAACGGGTCCTCGTGGAACTCCTTACCGATACCGTGTCCGCCGTACTCGCGCACCACGCTAAAGCCGGCGTCCTCGACGGTCTTTTGCACGGCCTCGGCCATCACGGACAGCGGCAGCCATGGCTTGACGGCCGCCAGACCCGCCTCCACGCTGGCGCGGGTGACGTCGACCAGGCGCTGGCGCTCGGCCGAGACCTCGCCGATGCAGAACATACGGCTCGAATCACTAAAGTAACCGTCCAGGATCGTGGAGCAGTCAACGTTGATGATGTCGCCCTCGTGCAGCACGTCCGTATCGCAGGGGATACCGTGACAGACCACGTCGTTGATCGAGGTGCAAACGCTCTTGGGGTAGCCCTCATAGTTGAGGTCGGCCGGCGTGCCACCGTGCTCGACGGTGTAGTCGTAGATCATCTGGTCGATCTGGTTGGTGGTCATGCCCGCGGCGATGTGTTCGCCTATGTAATCGAGCACACCCACGTTGATGGCGGCCGAGCGCTTGATGCCCTCGATATCGGCGGGCGTCTTGTAGAGCGTGCGGGGCAGAACCTCCCAGCCCTCTTCCCACAAGCGCTCGAGGCGCTCATCAAAGGCGCTATGGCATTTCTTATATTTTTTGCCGCTGCCGCACCAGCAGGCGTCGTTGCGGCCGGGCACGGGTCCATTGTCAAACATGGCTAACTTCCTTTCATTCGCAGCTAGTATAGCCCACTCACAGGGCAGCTGCGCGCTAGTAGCTCACCTGGCAGGGGATGCCGAGGGCGCGCACGCGCGCGGCAATGGCGTCGAGCACCTCGGGTGCTGCCTTGGCAAGGCCGGCGACCGGTGTCTCGCGCGCCACCGTGTAGATGGTTGCTTCTTGTGGGCGAATGCGCTCAAGCGCCGCGAGCCAGGGGGCAACGTACTCCTCGCCGGTGTTGTCGATGGGCTTGCCCAGATACTCACCGGTCAAAAAGATCGTCTGGATAATAACGTGACCGTCAAAGCTTGCGAACGTCTCAATCTGGTGCTCGACGTCGTAGGGGCCAACGGGCTGGTCGAGCAGCTGGATAAACGCCGAGTCGGCGGTATCGAGCTTAAGAATGTTGTCGTCGACCATCATGAGCGCGTTGTGCACCTCGGGGCGGTCGGCGCGCGTACCGTTGGAGAGCACGGCGATCTTGGAGTTTGGGGCAAGCTCGTCGCGCAGCGCGACGGCGCCGGCGATGGCCTGAGGAAACTCCGGTGCGACGGTGGGCTCGCCGTTGCCTGCGAAGGTGATCACATCGGGGAGCTCGCCCTCGGCTGCCATCTCGCGCAGCTTTGCCTCGAGCGCGTCGAGTACCACGGCAGCTGTGTTGTGCGGCTCATGGCAGGGGCGCTCGGCGTTGAGGCCGTTTTCGCAGTAAATGCAGTCGAACGTGCAGATTTTGCCGCTGGCCGGCATCATGTTGACGCCGAGCGAGAGACCAAGGCGACGGCTGCGAACGGGCCCAAAGATGGGGCTGGCATTCAAAAACGTAGACATAGGCATATGCTCCTCAAGACAATTGTGCCTAAGCATAGCATCGGCTCCAAAGCAAGGTGCGGGCTCTTGCTTTACAAGTTTCGTTTTTTCACGTCGCCCATTATGCCGCGCCATGAAAAGCCTCGGGTCGGGTAAAGTTAATCTGTTAACAAGGTGTAAGGCAATGTGGGTCCATCCAACCGCGCTGACGTGCAACTGGATGAGCATTGATGATGGGGGCACAACATGAATTTTACGGTCGAGAATGCGGGCACCACGATTGCCTGTCGCGAATATGCCGGCCCAGATGTGTCGCCTGATGCTCCTGCCTTGGTGTGCGTGCACGGCGCTTGTGTCGACGGCACATTTTTCGACGGTATCGCTTGTGAGCTCAGCCGCAACTACCGCGTGATTGCCTACGACCGCCGCGGCTGCGGTGGCAGCAGCGATGCGGCAGACGGCAGCTATGATCTTGCCGCTCAGGCCGCCGATCTGCAAGCCGTGATCGAACACGTTGGCGCTCCGGCAAATGTGCTTGCGCATAGCGCCGGTACGTTGGTGGCGCTGGAGCTTCTTCGCACCGAACCCCATCTCGTCGCCCGTGCGATTCTGCATGAGCCGGCTGTGTCGGCCGAAGGCGTCGGTATGGGCGCAGCTCCGGTTTTGCTCGATATGATTGCGGCTGGAAAGGTTTCAAGGGCGCTCCGGCTTTTCTTGGGAGCCCTCGGCGACTTGGACCCCGAGGCTCCTGGGACGACCGAAGCGGAAGTCAAACATGCCCTGCGCAATGGTCGTTGCTTTATGGCGAACGAATATGGAACAAATATGACATATGCTCCCGACTGGGAGCGCGCCCGCGCGTCAAAGGCGGTGTCGGCCGTGTTTTTGGGCGAGCTTTCGGTCGATACGCCCCGCGAGGCTGGTACGCGAGCGGCTGCCGAATATCTCGATTGCCCCCTTGTGACGATCCCGGGCGCGCATAACGGTTTGCGCGATCGCCCCGTTACGGCGGCAAACGCCGTTCGCGATGTCTTGGAGCGTTAGCACGCTCGATGACCTGCGGGGAGAAGGGCTGTTAGCGTTTCGTCATTGTTAACGAATGCGCCCATAACCGCGCGCCTGCGGCTCCATTACCGCCGTTTGCCAGGTCATAAAAATGCAACGATAATCGCGCGTTTGCCTTCAGCTGTTAGATGTTACCCTTGTACCAATTGATATGCACCGTTGCCGTGTGTAACGATAGAAAGGGCCCCATATGCTCAATAATCACGAGGTCAATCTAACCGACGAGGAGGCTGCCGCCGAGGTCGCCCGCGTCGCGAAGACCTACCCCGTGGTGCGTTTGCTGTCGGCCGATCAGATTAAGAGCGAGCCTAACTGCTTGCTCGCCGGCGATCGCTGCCCTTGTCTGCGTCAGTCGAGTCTTGAGGCCTTGACAGGTTCCGATGATGTATCGGAGCAGCTGCTCAATGATGGTACCGAGTACCGCGCTCGCCTGCGCCCTCTGAAGGTCGAGGGCGAGCCTCACGTCCTGCTGATGGTGCGTCCGATCGATGAGCAAGAGGCTGCAGAAGAGGACCTCGTCTACACCGACGTGCTGACGGGTGTGCGCAATCGCCGATATTACGAGGAAAAGCTCCGTAGCGCCCGCATGAATGCCGGCGTTGCGGTGATCGACCTTGATGATTTTAGGGTCTTCAACGATACGTGTGGCCGTCATGCCGGCGACCTTGCGCTCGGTGCTGTGGCGACAGCCATACGCAGCGGAATTCGTTCGACTGACGAGCTCGTACGCTATGGCTGCGACAAGTTTGTGGTCGTCATGCCCAATATTCCCTCCGATGACTTCACCCGTCGCCTGCACCAGGTGTCCGATGCCGTTCATGCCACGATTGTTCCGGGCCATGAGTACGTGAGCTTGACGGCATGTGTTGGTGGCGTTCGCATTCATGGCGAGACGGTCGATGAGGGCGTTGGCCGCGCTGTCCAGTTATTGAGCCGCGCTAAGGCAAAAGCCGGTACGGTCGTGACCGATGCCGATTCCATCGAAGCCTTCCAAAGCGAAAAGCCTTTGGTGCTTATTGTCGATGACTCCGAGATGAACCGAGCCATTCTCAACGAGATGCTCAAGGACGAGTATTGCATCCTCGAGGCCGACAACGGTCGTACGGCGCTCGACATGGTCGACCGCTATGGCGATGAGTTGTCGCTCGTGCTGCTGGATATTGTCATGCCGGGCATGAGCGGCTTTGAGGTGCTGGCCGATCTGTCGCGCCGATCGGGTATCGACAATCTGCCTTTCATCATGATTTCGAGCGAAGATTCCGATGATATGGTTCTGCGCGCGTACGAGCTGGGCGCTTCGGACTATATCAACCGCCCGTTTGACTCCCGTGTCGTGCGCCGCCGTGTAAGCAACACCATCCGCCTATACGCCAAGCAGCGCCGCCTGACGAGCCTGCTGTCCCAGCAGTACAACGAGCGCGTCAAGAACAGTCGCATGCTCATCGACATCATGGCCGGTGTCATGGAACTTCGCAATGGCGAGAGCGGCAGGCACGTTACGAATATCGAAAAGCTGACTGAGCTGCTGCTTGGCTGTCTAGTCCAGCGTAGCGACACCATTTCCCTCGACAACGAGGAACGCTCCACGATTGCCCTGGCTTCGGCGCTGCACGATATCGGCAAGATGTCGATTGACGATGCAATTCTCAACAAACCCGGGCGCCTTACGCCCGAGGAGTTCGAGATTATGAAGACGCATACCACGATCGGCGCCGACATGTTGCTTGAGCTGGGCCGCCATCACGTCGGCAATGCGCTTATGGAATATGCGTACCAGATTGCGCGTTGGCATCACGAGCGCTGGGACGGCAAGGGCTATCCCGATGGCCTTAAGGGCGACGAGATTCCCATTGCCGCGCAGGTGGTCTCGGTGGCCGACGTGTATGATGCGCTGACGAGCGTGCGCGTGTACAAGGACGCTATCCCGCACAAGGAGGCGATCCAGATGATCCTGGACGGTAAGTGCGGCACCTTTAACCCGCTGCTGCTCGATTGCCTACTCGAGGTGCAAGACCAAATTGCCGAGACGTTGGCACGCCCCGCTGACGTCGTCGCGTTTCCCACGATTTAGTTTGACCAAAGGAGTTTCAATCCATGATTTCCATGCGTGAGGCGTATGAGAAGATCGGCGCTAATTATGATGACGCGTGCGCTCGGCTGATGGGCGGGGAAATGCTTGCCCGCTTTGCCCTCAAGTTTTTGGATGACGAGAGCATGGACAAGCTGGAGGCCGCCATGGCGGCAGGAGACGCCGAAGGTGCGTTTATGGCAGCGCACACGCTCAAGGGCGTGAGCCAGAACCTGGGATTCGATAATCTGTACGAGCCGGCGGTTGTGGTGACCGAAGCACTGCGCGGCGCCGATGCCGTTGACGGCGCTCGCGAGGGGATGCATGCACTGCAGCAGCAATATGCGGCTACGATGTCGGCCCTGCGCGAGGCGGCTGAATAAGAGCTTGCGAGCCTTGATGACTATGAGAGTGGATAATCTCCCGTTTTAGGCCCGGTGGTGGCCTCAAAGTGGGAGATTATCCACTCTCGTTCGATATGTGTCCAAAAATCCACGCTCACCCCTCCGGGTTAGTAAATGGCCTATGCGCACTGGCGGGGCTTTCCGCATGCAATCAATATCGTTGTTCGATAAACTGTTCGAATAACGATAGAGTCGATGAGGGTGAGTGTATGTCTAACAGCGTTCAGCGTATGACCAAAGCGGGCGAAAATATCAGGAAGCTTGGCTTTTGCATGGCAGCCGTTTTTGCAGGGATGCTCGTCGCTTTTGCCGCGTTGGTTGTTTACGTGATCTGGTATGCGGTTGCAAACGTTGCCTCTGTCGATTCTTTCGGCGTCGTGACGCTTCTCGATGGCGGGTGCATCGTTATCCCAAGCGGACTGTGCCTGGCACTCGTCGTGGGTATTTCGCTTGTCGTTTTGTGTGGGATCAGCCGTAACATCTCGCGAGGCGTCTCGCCCTTTACCAAGACGCATGTGCGGCTTATCCGTGTTCTTGCGCTTGCCTTTGCTGTTAACGCCGCGGTTTCGCTTATTGGTGCCTACGGATCGGTCAATCTTACCATTGGTGGGCTGGAGCTTTACGTCGTGCCTCATTCCTTCGTTATTGAGATTTGCCAAGGCGTTGCCTTTGATGCGGGGTCGCTTATCGGCGCGGCTGTCTGTCTGTGTATCTCGGTGATCTGGAGTTATGCCTCGCTGCTCCAAGAGCAGTCTGACGAGCTTGTGTAGGAGGAAGCATGAGCTATCTCATCATCGAGCTTGAGACGCAGCTACTTAAGACCGGAAAGACCAGTGCTGATCTGATTCGTGCCACGGGGCATACTCCGGCTAATATTTCTAAGCTAAGAAACGGAAAAATTAAAGCTATTCGCCTTAAGACGCTTCTCGATATTTGCGATGAACTTGACTGTCAACCGGGAGATATTATTCGGCGGGTGAGTGAGAAAGAGCTTGAGGAGCTTATTGTTGAGCGTGCAAAAAATGTCGTGAGACAGATGCGGGATGGCGGAGGCAACGAGGCGTCGCTTCCGACATCAGTCTTTGCTGTCGATTTGAGTGACGAGTAGCTTAAGGCGAACAACTAAAACGAAGTATCAGCGTGAAGGGACCCGTGTCTAACACGGGTCCCTTCTTTTAGATTATCTTGACAAATACGAGTTATCGAAAAACAATAACAACACTGGATAATGATAAAGGAAAGAAGGAACGATATGAGCGGTTTTTCTATCAAGCAGAACGGGGCTCCAATGAACGCATCAGCGATAAAGCTATCAAAAGTTTCAAAACGCTACGGGAAACGGCACGTTTTGCATGACGTTTCCTTCGAGGTGCATCAGTCTGAGCTCTGTGCCCTTGTTGGTGCAAACGGGGCGGGCAAAAGCACGCTTATTAAAATCGTCTTGGGCCTCTGCGAGCCATCGTCGGGGAGCGTGGAGCTCTTTGGAGGCAAATCAAAAAGAGAGCTTGGCCTGATGCGGACGCGTGTCGGCTATGTGCCAGATTCCAGCGGAGCATACCAATCCCTCAGCGCGGCTGAGAATCTTCAAATCCGATGTGCGGAATGGGGGCTCGATGAGAAACGTGAGGTTCCTCGCGTCTTGGGCCTAGTCGGGCTGGATGTCGATGAGAAAAAGAGCGTGAGCAGTTTTTCTCTGGGAATGAAACGGCGGCTGGATATAGCTACGGCTTTGTTGGGTGACACTGATCTGCTTATTTTTGATGAGCCAGCGAACGGGTTGGACCCGCTGGGCATCGAGAGTATATGGGCCCTTATCGGTCGATTGAATCGAGAACAGGGTAAGACCATGCTCATCTCTAGCCATGATTTGGATGAGTTGGCATCAGTTGCAACAAGTTGCGTGTTTATTCATGACGGCGAACTGCTGAAAAAGGAATCGATGGACGTCATAAGGGATGAGGCGTCGTCCCTAAAAGAGTATTACAGGCGCTTGATGAAGGCGGTCTCGCTATGAAGCGGGCGATCCATCCCATAAAGGCAGATATGATGCGTTTGCACAGGATGTTTCCGGCGAAGTTTGGTCTTACGCTTATGCTGGCGTTCGGCCTTCTCTTCTGTGTCTTTCTAAAAAACGGAACAACGTTGCTCGCCTTTGGCAATAGCGTTTTTGGGGAGGATATTGGTTTCTGCTGGAATGTAATCGATCCTTCTGCACCCGATGAGTCCCTTGTGCGCAGTGCTTTTGCCGGCACCTCCCTGTTCGTTCCGCTCATCGTTTGCCTGGCGATTTTACAGGAGCGCGGCTATGAAGAGGGATGCCGAATTTCTTCAGCAAGAGGTCTTGCCCGCTTTAACGGGGCTCTGGCACATGTACTTTCGTCTTCTTTAATAATCGGCGCAGCATATAGTGCGCTTTGCCTTCTTCTTTTTGCAATAGCCATAATACGTGGAGGGCATAACTACTCGCACGACATGCTAACTGCATTTTTGCCCGCAATGATAGTCAACGCCGTATTGGTGATATCGGTTGCGCTGGAGACGGTGACCATCTATCGGATTACAGGCAGCGCTGTATTGAGCAGGGCTGCGATAATAATTGGATTTGTCATGAGCTTGACGCTCTACGGAACCTTCCTTCAGGCGCCCATACCATCCTTGCGATGGATTTTCTTTCTTCCGGGGCCGTACCTTGGAGTCGGATGTGCCCTTGGGTATAGCGATATGGGGCAGCTGACGCTTCTGGGATATGGCGCGGCAGCCAGCTGTCTATCGGTATTGATTTACGCTCTCGTGAGCTTTCGCGCTGGGGGTGTGCTCAATGGCTCGTCAGATTAAAAGACTTCTCCAGTCAGAATTGAAGCATGTGAGCAAATGGGCGTACGCCTTAATCCTGGTAATTTATGCGTGCATGGTGGTATTGCAGCTTAATTCTTTCCCGATGTGGTTCTGTAGCCTCCGTGAGAACAGTTTCTTGGGCTTTTTCCCAGACCCGACGCTTCGGCTATCGGCAGAGGATGTCCTTCTATTTGGTAATGCAGGGGTTTTTCGCGGTCTGCTGTTCAACGTAGCCCCGTTGGCTCATGCATTGTTCTTTCCGTTCATCGCGGCTTGTATTGTGCCGCGCTTTGTCAGTTCGGGCTTTATTGAGGAACCGTGGGGGTTGTCGGAGGCTCGGGGTGGGAAGCGTGTGTGCGCTATCGTTGCGCGAGTGGTGCTGTCTTCTTTTGCCCTTTTGGGCGCGTTTATCCTGTCGAGTGTCGTTTTGTACTGTCTTAACTGCGTAATCGTTTTGGATGCTCGGCAGTATTTCAACCTGAATATTTTTTGCTATCGACTTGTTCTTGCTGCCGCTGCCTGCCTTGCATACGTGGTCTCTTGCGTGATCGCTGTTTCCTATTTTGGGTCCGGCTTCGGTCCGATTGGCATGCTGTTGCTTGTCAACGTTGTAGCGATCTACATACAGATCGGGGCCAATTCCATGCTTCCGCTTCCAGCCTCGATGCTCATGTGGATTTGTGGCGTGACCCCGTTGGGGAATAGTCAATGCATTTCGATTCTAATTGACTGCCTAATAAACGTAGCAAGCGTTTTTGCCATTTGCTTTACCGTCGACCGATTGCGGTCGAGATTTCTTTGATTGCTTGTGAGGGATAATCATACCGAGCATACCAAATACAGCGGGGGCGGGCACCGTGACTGGTGTCCGCCCCCCGCTGGCATGGAAGGTTTAAGCCTGTGTGATTCGCGAGCTAGCGAGCCCGCTTAACCTTTGCCGCTGCCTCGACAAACGACTTCCACAGGTTAAAGTCGGTCTCGAGCGTCTTCCACGTGTACTCGGGATGCCATTGCACGCCCAGGCAGAAAGGCTGGCCTTCGACTTCGATGCACTCGGGAACGCCATCGGTTGCCTTGGCGACCAAGCGCGTGCTTTTACCCAGACGGTCGACGCAGCAGTGATGTGCCGAGTTGGTCTGGATCAGCCTGTGCCCGCCAACCGCGCGCTCCAGCAGCGAGCCCGGCATGACCTCCACAGGGTGCACGGGGTCGTTGAGCACGTGGGTGTGGCGCCACTGCGTACGGCCCTCGCGCGCGCCCAGGCTCGGCACGTCCATACATAGGGTGCCGCCGGTGGCGACGTTGAGCAGCTGCGTGCCACGGCAGGTGGTAAAGAGCGGCTTTTTGGCGCGGAGCACCTCGTCGACCAGCTTGAACTCAAAGCTATCGCGGATCTCGCAGCAGAGGGTGGGGTCGTAGGGTCGATCGTCGCCCCAGCGCTTGGGGTTGACATCCGGGCCGCCGGGAATGGCGATGCCGTCGGCGATATCGACGTAATGACGGATAACCTCAATGTCCTCGGTGATGGACATCTGCAGCGGCAGGCCGCCGGCGGCAAGGATGGCATCGACAAAGACGCTGGCGATCTCCTCGTTGGGGGAGAGAGTCTCGCTTAAAAACGGCTTTGCCTCTTCCCAGCGCGGCGCGACGAGGATAAGTGGGCGGTCGGCGGGGGCGACGTCGACGTGCGGGGTGTAGGACGATGAGGTGCGGGTTCCGATCATGGTTGCGGCTTTCGAATCCGGGTGGACATGGCACAGGGGTGGCGCGGGGCAAACGTTACTGATGAATTTGCCCGCGTGGCAATTGGGTTAGTGGCCCTTGATGGAGTTGAGGAAGTCCTGGGCACGCTTGGTCTGGGGATGGTCGAAGAACTCGTCGGGCGTGCCGGTTTCCACGATCTGGCCGTCGGCCATAAACACGACGCGGTCGGCCACGCGGCGGGCAAAGTTCATCTCGTGCGTGATGACGATCATCGTCATGCCTTGCTGGGCCAGACGGACCATGACCTCGAGCACCTCGTTGATCATCTCGGGGTCAAGGGCACTCGTGGGCTCGTCAAAAAGCATGGCCTTGGGCTGCATGGCGAGTGAACGGGCGATGGCCACGCGCTGCTGCTGGCCGCCCGAAAGCTGTGCGGGCACCTTGTCGGCCTGCTCGGCCACGCCCACGCGGCTCAGCAGGTCCATGGCGCGCTCACGAGCTTCCTCCTTGGACACGCCCAGCACATCGACCGGCCCCAGCATGACGTTCTGCAGCACGGTCATATGTGCGAACAGGTTGAACTGCTGAAACACCATGCCCAGCTCGGCACGCATGCGGGCAAGGTCCTTGCCTTCCTGCGGCAGGGGCTCGCCCTCGATGAGGATCTCGCCCGAGTCGATAGTTTCCAGGCGGTTGATAGTGCGGCACATGGTCGACTTGCCCGAGCCCGAGGGCCCGATCACAACGACGACCTCGCCGCGGTCGACCGAGAGATTGATGTCGTTGAGAACGTGCAGGTCGCCATAGTGCTTATCGACGTGTCTGAGCTCGATCAGCGGCTGATTGCCGGTGGAAGAAGTGCTCTGTGCCATGGTGCTCGGCTCCTTATGACTCGAAATGGTAAAGCGTTAGCGGATGATGGTCGCGCCGGTCTTGTGCGAAACGTAGATGGCGGCCTTGTTGATCGCGACGTTGATGAGGATGTAAATGACCGCGATAACCAGGTAGACCGACACGAGGGCGTCGTAGTTGGTAATGAGCACGCGGGCGTTTTGCATGAGGTCGGGGTAGCTCACCACGTAGGCGACGGTGGTGTCCTTGACCACGACTACGAGCTGAGAAATCAACGACGGAATAATAAAGCGAATCGCCTGTGGCAGCACGATTTTAAAGGTGATTTTGGCCTTGGAGAGACCGAGCGCCTGGGCTGCCTCGACCTGACCGCGCGGCACGGCATTGACGCCGGCGCGGAAAATCTCGGCCAGTACGCCGGCTGCGGCGAGCGCGACGGGAAGCGTGAGCATCCAAAACGACGGCAGCGCGATCTTGTACTGGGGCAGCACCAAAAAGAAGAAGTAGATAAACAGCAGGCTCGGCACGCCACGGAAGAAGTCGGTAAGCACACGGCAGACCAGCTGCAGCGGCTTGATGTCGCTCGTGCGGCCGAGCATGAGGGCGAGGCCCAGTACCAGCGCGATGGCGCCAGCGGTGAGTGCGACTTTAACGGTGCCCTCAAAGCCGGCAAGTAGGAACTTCCAGGTGGTGAGGTGCGTAAAGAAATACCAATAGTGGACCGAAAGCTGACCGGTCACATAAAAGCGCTGCAACACGAGGACGACGAGCGCGGCGACGGCAACAAGCGAGATAGCAGTGCCGATGCGAATCTTGGCGCGCATCTTGGGGCCGGGAGCCTCGTAGAGCGCATCGCGCATGGTGAGCGCGGAGGTGGAGTGCTTGCTCATCGGAGGATCCTCACCTTCTTATCGATGTAGTTGCCAATGTGGCTCACCACAAAGGCCGTGCCCAGGTAGCCGAGCGCCGAGATAAAGAACGCGGCGACGCCGCCGAGCGAGCGCGTGTTGATGTAGCTCACCACGCCGGTGAGCTCCTGCGGTTTAAGCGGCACCTGACTGCCGAGCGCGGTGGTGAGCATGACGGCGATAAAGAGGTTGGTCATGGGCAATACGCTCGAGCGCAGCGCCTGCGGAATCACGATCTTGGCGAGGATACGGCTGAAGCTCATGCCCAGCGAGCGGGCGGCTTCCACCTGGCCGACGCCGACGGTGTTGATGCCGCTCATAAAGTTCTCGGAGCCAAAGGCCGAGCCCAAAAGGACCGTGGCGACGATAACGCAGGTGCGGTAGGGCAGGACGACCTTGAGCGGCGGCAGCGCATAGACGACGATGATGAGCAGCGCAATGCCGGGGATGTTACGGAAGACCTGGACATACAGGTCGCCAAAGACGCGCAGCGGCTTGAGCGGCGACACGCGCATCACAGTGACAGCAACGGCCAGCACCATGGCGATGGCAAACGACTCAAGCGTCATGCCCCAGGTTGCTAGCAGGGCGTCGATATAGTTCTGGCCATAGAGCGACCAGAGCTCGGAGAGACTCATGCGGACCTCCCGCCGATAAGGAAAGGGGCTCCCGTGTGTACGGAAGCCCCGACAACTCAGTGAGGAAACAGTTTACCGCAATAAAGCGCATCATGCGTTTCCGTATGGTTTCGTTGCGGCTGTTACCAGGATCGCTGCCTAGGCGCCGATCTCGGGCAACTCGGGAACATTGGTGTCGCCCGTACGGTCGCCGATGCAGATCTGCCACAGCTCGGTCCAGGTGCCGTCGTCCTCGATCTTCTTAAGGAAGTCGTTGACAAAGGCGACGCCGTCGGAATCGAGCGGCAGGCCGATACCATAGGGCTCCTTGCTGCCGAAGGGCTTGCCGGCGATCTTGTACTTACCGGGCTCGCGGACCAGGGCGCTCTGCTGCATGTTGTTATCGATGACGTAGGCATCAACGCGGCCCTGCTGGAGTGCCTGGCGGGCCTCCTCGTCGGTCTTGAACTCCTGTTGGCTGGCCTTGGGAGCGAACTCCTCCAGGATGGCGGGGCCGTTGGAGCCGGACTGGACGGCGACGTTCTTGTCGGCCAGGTCGTCGACGCTCTTGATGTCGTCGTTATCGGCGAGCACCAGGATAGCCTGCTGGGTGTAGTAGTAGGGGCCGGCAAAGGAGACGAGCTTCTTGCGCTCGTCAGTGATGGTGTAGGTGGCAAAGACGGCGTCGACCTGGCTGTTCTGCAGGACGGACTCGCGCGTGTCCGAGGTCACCTGGGTGATCTCGACCTTGTTCTCGCCCAGAATGTAGTTGGACAGGAGCTGTGCGATGCCGGCGTCGAAGCCGCGGGTCTGACCGTCCTTCTCGTTGAGGAGGGAGAAGAGCGTGGAGGTCTGAACGCCACCGATCTTAAAGACGCCGGCGTCCTTGACGGCGGTCGCCCAGGTGCTGGCGGCGATGGCGTCGTTATCGGCCTTAGGGCCGTCGTTGACGAGCTTGTCGAATGCCTTGGCATCGAGCGTGGTGGAAGCTTCGGTATCCTCGGAGCTCTTGGAGGAGCCGGCGGCGGAACCCTTGTCGGCCTCGGCGCTGGTGTCGGAGCAGCCGGCAAGACCAAGGCCGGCGACGGTTGCGAAGGTGGCGGCAACGAAGCCGCGGCGGTCGAGAACGACCTGCTGGGAGAGGTTCTTGCTCATGGTAGAACACCTTTCTCAATAAAATCCCTAGCGGTTGAGTAGAGTTATACCCTATCGCGCTCAAATGGGTCAACACGAAATAACTCAGAAACATACTTACCTTATGGGTAATTCTACCTACCAAAAAGGGACAGGTTTATTTTGGCAGGTTTTATCTGGGCAAACGTCGCTTATTACAGCTGAGATAGCGCTTTGCAGACGGCATGGTCGGTGCGGCGGCATGTCTTGCTGCTTTGTCTCAATCTGTAACAGTTAGACGAGGAAATGGGTTCTACCTGTTACAGATCGAGATTTTCTCTTCAGGGGAATTCGAATGTCTCAATCTGTAACATCTGGACGGACAAAAGGTCTCTATCTGTTACAGATTGAGACAAAGGTCAGGGACTAAGACGTCTTATCTAGATCTGTAACAGTTAGACGGGAATTCGGGCCATAGATGTTACGGATCGAGATATTCGCGCCGCGAAAATAAAAACCTCCGCAGGGGGCGCTTCCCTTGCGGAGGTTTTCTTACTCGTTGAGTAGTCTTACGGCTTCGGCGGCCATGTTCTCGACCGTCATGCCGTTCTGCGCGAGCAGTTCGTTGGGATCGTAGCGGTCGGGAAAGCCCTTGGCGATGCCAAAGGTGCGCGTGCGCAACGGCGTGCATGCCAGATAGCATGCCACGCGCTCGCCCCAGCCGCCGTCCAAGATGCCGTCCTCGAGGGTGACGACGACGCGATGCTCGGCGGCAAGACTGTCGAGGAACTCGCGGTCGAGCTCGGTTGCAAAGCGCGGGTTGACGAGCGTGGCCTCGATGCCGTACTCGGCAGTCAGACGGTTTGCCACGCGCTCACCCAGCTCAAAGAAATCGCCAAGCGCGAGCACGGCAACGTCGCGGCCCTGACGCACCACGTTGTAGCGAACGGCGCTGTAGTCGGTGTCTTCGGCGGGCGCAAGGTCGGGGCGGCTTACCAGGCCGATGCCCGGTACGCGGATTGCCACGGGATGCTCGCGGTGGTCGAGCGACCAGCTCTGCATGGACAGATATTCCTCCATGCAGGCCGGCGCCAAGTAGTGCATGTTGGGAAGACCGCCCAACATGGAAATATCAAAGAACGAGAGGTGCGTCTCGGACGTGGTGCCAAAGATTGACGCACCAAACACCAGGATGGTTGCGGGGGCGTCGTTGAGGCACAGGTCGTGCCACAGCTCGTCGTAGGCGCGCTGCAAAAACGTGCCGTACACACCAAAGACTGGCTTGGCGCCCGAGCGTGCAAGCGCGGTGGCAAAGGTCACAGCGTGCTCCTCGGCAATGCCCACATCGACGAACTGTTTGCCGGCGGCAGCGCGAAGCTCGGGTGTAAAGCCCATAATGTAGGGCGTGGCGGCCGTGATGCCCACGACCTGCGGATCGCGCTCGATGGCGGCGCTGAGCGCCTCGCCCGTAATGTCGGCATAGGTGCGCGGTGCAGGCTCGCTCGGATGGCCCGGGCAGAGCTTGCGCCCAGTCGCCATGTCAAACGGACCCACGTGGTGCCAGCGTTCCGGGTCGCTCTGGGCTGGCTCAAAGCCCTTGCCCTTGGCGGTGGAGACGTGCAGCACGATGGGGTGATCGATATTGCGCAGTTCCTGCAACGCGTCGACGAGGGCCAACACATCGTTACCGGCGTCCAGATAGCGGTAGTCGAGCCCCATCGCGCGAAAAACGTTGCGCTCACAGGTGCCGTTGCTGGCGCGCAGCTCGGCCAGATTGCGATACAGGCCGCCATGGTTCTCGGCGATGGACTGGTCGTTATCGTTGACGATGATGATCAGGTTGCTATCGAGTTCGGCGGCATTGTTAAAGCCCTCAAACGCCAGGCCGCCCGAAAGCGAGCCGTCGCCAATGATGGTGATGACGTTGTAGCTGTCGCCCGCCAGATCGCGGGCGTGTGCCAAGCCGCAGCCCAGGCTCACCGATGTGGAGGTGTGGCCCATGGCGAACAGGTCGTGCTCGGACTCGTCGGGATTGGCAAAGCCAGAAGCCTCGCCAAAACGTTCCGGATCGATATAGGTATACGCGCGCCCGGTCAGCGCCTTGTGGGCGTAGGTCTGGTGCGAAACGTCAAAGACAATCTTGTCGATAGGGGAGTTAAACACGCGATGAAGCGCAACCGTAAGCTCAACGACGCCCAGGTTGGGGGCAACGTGTCCGCCGACAGCGGCGGAGCTTTCGAGGATGGCGTGGCGAATCTCGCCGCAGAGCAGCGGAAGCTCGGCGCGGTCGAGAGCCTTGACGTCCTCGGGCGTTGTCGTTTGCGTAAGCAGCATCGTTGTGGGTTACTCCATGCGAATCGAGCGCCGGCGCTCCCTCGGCCGACACAATTGCACAAGACAGTCTCGCACATTTTGGCGTTTGATATGTGACGGCGGCGCGGTAATTCGACAACTGGTGGGGCAAAACGTTTTGTCCGATGCCATACTGATAGATTCGATGATGATTTTTTCAATACGTGCAGGCCGTGGCTTGCCGCCGTGAGCCGCTGGAAGGAGGCAGCATGTCCGATGCCGTTCGTGCCGAGAAAATCGCGCACGAGGTCGACGATGCCGCCCGCCAGCTCGCCCAAGCGGGCCGTCTGGACCTGACGCGCGAGTTTATCCAGCATGGTGACGTAACGGTCTATACACATGTGACCTCGGTAGCGCGGGCGAGCCTGTCCTTTGCCGAGCGCCTGGGCCGCGTCGGTGTCTCTGTCGACCGCGCCTCGCTGCTGCGCGGAGCCTTGCTGCACGACTACTTTCTCTATGACTGGCACGATCCCGATCCGAGCCATCGCCTGCACGGATTTCGGCATCCGTTTTTTGCCCTGGCACGTGCCGAAGAGGATTTTGAGCTGACGCCGCGCGAGCGGAATATCATCGTGCGGCATATGTTTCCGCTGGTGCCAGTGCCGCCGACGTGTCGTGAGGCTTGGATTGTGTGCCTGGCAGATAAATGGTGCGCGCTGCGCGAGACGGTCGCCGGCCGTCTGCCGCGCAAGGACGAGGCGGACGATAGCGTGAGTAAAGCATCGAGTGAAAAGAGGAGAGGGTAGACGGTGGGGACCGCGATCGACATGGCATTTGACGGCGCGACGCTTGCCGCCTGTCCGCTCTCGGCGCTGGTGCTCTCGTTTGCCTTCTACGGTTTTTGCGGTTGGGCATGGGAATCGACAGTCTGCGCCATGCTCAACCACGGACGATTTGCCAACAGTGGCTTTTTGCTGGGGCCGTGCTGCCCTATCTATGGCGCGGGCGGCATTGCCTGCTGGCTGCTGTTGCGTGGGATTCCGGATGCCTCGAGCCAGTTTGTCGCTGCAGCGCTCGTATGCAGCGTGATTGAGTACAGCGTAGGCGTGCTGTTGGAAAAAACAACGGGCGCTCGCTTTTGGGATTACTCGCACCTGCCGTTTAACTTGCACGGACGCATCTGCCTGTACTGGGCATGCGCGTTTGGCCTGGGTGCGTTGTGCATTTGCCGTTTAGTGGAGCCGACATTGCTGGGGCTGCTTGGCCATCTGCCGGTGCTGATTGTGCGGCTGTCCGCCTTTATCGTCGCGGTCGCGATGATGGTCGACGCGGTGTGCTCGTTGGCGAGCTGGCGGCGTCTGTCTGATCAGCTGGAGCGCGTCCGGGCCGACCTTGCCGACCGCATCAATGAGTCGCTTGCCGATGCCTCGGACTCAATGCTCGAACGCATTCCCGATTCTACGATTGACTCGGTGGCACAGACGCACATCCGTAGCCGTGCCGTTAACGCGTGGCTGGCCGAGCTGGGTGACGCCGCGCTCGATGCCCTGCGCGAGAAGGCTTCGATGCCGACGTTTATCGCGGATGGTGCTCGCGGCCTGGCGCTTGCCGCCCGCCGCGTGGCCGATGCCGCGCCGAGCATGCCGCGTCCGTCGCTCGGTCGTCGCCTTGCCGGCAAGCGCATGAGCCGTCCGGTGCCGAGCGTGTCGCTCAGTCGTCGCGACCTGCGCTTCTTCAATGCCTTCCCGCGTTTGCGCATCAATCGCTACGAGGGCGTCATCCGAGCAACTAATCTCCGCGACCGCGCCCGCGAGCTGTTTCGGCGCTAGCCGGGACGGGGTGGGGCCGGCGCCTGCCGTCCTTGCGTTTCCCATTGGTTTCGCGTCCGTTGCCGCGCCGTTTCTAAGATTGCGGCACCGTTTCCATTCGACAACGCAGCGTTTAACAACGCCGTATCTGGTCTACACCAGTTGCCCCTCGGCCGCATTATGGGCGCCGACAACGTTCATGCGATCAAGGGGGAGCGAATGTACGATACGGGATCGACAACGTTTATGCTCATCTGCACCATGCTTGTGTTTTTAATGACACCGGGTCTGGCGTTTTTCTATGGCGGCCTGTCCAGGCGCAAAAATGTCATCAACACCATGCTCATGTGCTTTGGCGCCATTGGCCTGGTTGGTGTGCTGTGGATTGTTGCCGGCTGGTCGCTGGCCTACGGCAGCGACGGTTCCAGCCCGTTTATTGGAGGCCTTGACCAGCTGCTGTGCCTGCCGGTGCTCAACCAGGTGCTGCAGGCGGCCGAGGGGAATGCTGCGGACGGTGTCGTCTACCCTCAAATCATCAACATCGCCTTCCAGATGGCGTTTGCCATGATTACTGCCGCTATCGTCACGGGCAGCCTGGCCGGTCGTGTTAAGTTTGGTGCCATGACGGCCTTCCTGGGCATTTGGCTGCTCGTGGTCTATGCGCCGCTCGCCCACATGGTCTGGGGCGGCGAGGGTTCCTTTGTCGGCGACATCATCGGCGCGCTCGACTTTGCCGGCGGCGACGTGGTGCACATTTCGTCCGGTCTGACGGGTCTGATTCTCTGCCTGATGCTCGGCCGTCGTCGTGGCTTTGGCATGGTGAGCTACCGTCCGCATAACGTGCCGTTTGTGGCGCTGGGCGCCGGGCTGCTTTGGTTTGGCTGGTTTGGCTTTAACGGCGGCAGCGAGTTTAAGGCCGACGCCGTGGCGGCACTCGCCGTCCTCAACACCGTGACGGCCAGCGCGGCGGGCATGGTCTCGTGGCTTGCCGTCGAGCGCGTGCACACCGGTCGCCCCACGCTGGTGGGTGCCAGCACCGGTCTGGTTGCGGGCCTCGTGGTGGTCACGCCCGGCGCGGGCTTTGTCGAGCCGTGGGCAGCGCTGGTCATGGGCCTGATCGTCTCGCCCGTCTGCTACCTGGCCATCAGCCATCTTAAGACCAAGCTTGGCTACGACGATGCGCTCGACGCGTTCGGTTGTCACGGCATTGGCGGCATCCTGGGCGGCGTACTCACGGGCCTGTTCTGTGTGCCGGAGCTTTCATGGACCGGTAAGGGCGGCCTGTTCTACACGGGCGACGTTTCACTGCTCATCTCGCAGATTTTGGGCATTGTGGTGACGGTCGTCATTGTACTGGTACTCGATTTGGTGATCGCCGCGGTGGTCAAGGCACTGTTCCACGGCAGCCTGCGTGTGGACGAGGCCGATGAGGCGCTGGGCCTGGATGCGAGTCAACACGGCGAGAGCGCATATCCCTCCTTCTCGGGACTTGACTAGCGGCTTCCCCAGGCACCGCACCTTGGGTTTCAAACCGTCGCTTGCGTACAAAAGTACGCGGCGCTCCTCTTTCAACCCAATCTGCGGCACCTGGGAAACCCGCGTCTCATGTAAAGGGATACGTTGATTATTGAGAGGAATTCATTATGAAAAAGATCACGGCTATCGTGCGCCAGGAAAAGCTTGAGGTTCTTAAAGATGCGCTGTTTGCTGCCGATGTTCGCGGTATGACTATCAACCAGGTGCAGGGCTGCGGCGCACAGCATGGCTGGAAGGAATACGTACGCGGCAACGAGCTGCTTGTCAACACGATCCCTAAGGTGCAGTTCACGCTCATTTGCGCCGACGAGCATGTCGACGGCATTGTCGACATCATCTGTAACGCCGCCCGCACCGGTGCCGTCGGAGACGGCAAGATTTGGGTCGAGCCGATCGAGGAAGTCATCCGCATCCGTACCGGCGAACACGGCCCCGCCGCGGTGTAGGACAATCTTTCGCCTGACGGGCGTGCCTCTCTTGGGGCGCGCCCGTTCTCGTCTACAATATCGTGCAGACGAAGGAGAGGCACGCCCATGATCAAGATGTTTGCGAGTGACTTAGACGGAACGCTGTTGAACGCCCTGCACGAGGCGGATGGGACCATCCGCCGTGCCATCCGCGAGCTGACCAAGGCTGGCCTGCATGTGGTTCCCGCGACCGGACGCTCGACGCTGCCGATTGGCGAGCATGGCTTTACGGGCCTGGCGCTTGACGCCTGCTGCTCCAACGGATCCATCGTGCGCGACAGCCATGGCGAGGTGCTCAAGACCTGGACCATCGACCCACAGATCACCGAGGAGCTGCTCAAGGAGTTTCCGGATATCTGTTTTGACTGCTCCACGCCCGACGGCATGTTTTCGAGCGGATCGTTCGAGATGCACCAGGCGGGCTTTAAAAAGGACAGCCCTATCAAGCGCATCGTGATGCGCGGCATGCGTGCGCGTGGCGGGTACCACGAGGAACAGTACTTCGACCAGTCGATCGGCGACATCCTGCGTCATGACGTGTGCAAGATCAACTGCCGTGTGACCTCGCCCGAGCTGGAGCGCGACCTTAAGGCGTATTTGGCCGAGCGTTCGGACCGTGTGGTCAACGCGCCGTTCGATCCGGTGATGTTCGAGATCACGGACGTGGCGTGCAACAAGGGCGAGAGCGTGGCCTGGCTGGCGGGCTACTACGGTATTGCCGAGGACGAGGTCGCGGTTTACGGCGACGGCGGCAACGACATCGCCATGCTCAAGCGCTTCCGTCACAGCTACGCGACCAAAAACGGCAGCGATGCCGCCAAGGCCGCCGCGAGTACAACTATCGGCAGTTGCATGGTTCATGCCGTCCCCAAACACATGCTCGCCACCATGCGCAAGCAAAACTCCCGCACCATCATCGAATAATGTGACAAAGGGACAGCCCCTTTGTCACAGGGGTCTGTGTGCTTGGAATACGAACATATATTCGTATATATAACTAGGCTCTGGTAGAATCGGTATCGTTGACGGCAGTTCCATGTGCCGGGCAGCGCCCTCCATCCGATGGGAGGTGATGCCCATGACCGATTTGATTGATTTCGTGAGACTTCTGACCGCTTTGGTCTCGCTCTTCACGGCGCTTGTCGGGCTTTCCGAGGCACTCAAGCAACGTTCGAAGCAACGTAAAAGGGGTCGCCGCCGCTAAGGCGTTGACCCCTTAATCCAAGCAACGGCGCTGCCCAGCTTTCCAGAACTTGGGCTGCCGTCGACACTATTCTACCCACGAATGACATTTTGGACAATCGGTAATGCCGCTCTAAAAGCCTGGCACAACCGGCACAACCTAGGCGGTCGCTGGATGTGACAAAGAGGCTGTCCCTTCGTCACATTCCAAATATTGCCTTTACGTGTTGATGCACACGGTGTGCAATAATACTCGCACTGTGCAATAGCGCACAGGCTGAGTAACAAGGAGGACGCTTGTCCCAGCTCGAGAAATGCGATCGCCGGTCTCTTCGCTCGCAGCGTGCCCTTCGCCAGGCACTTGCCAGCGAGCTTGCCGAAAGCGGCGACCTTTCGCGCATTAATGTCGCGTCGCTCACCGAGCGTGCCGGCCTTACGCGCCGCACGTTCTATTCGCACTACCGCGATATTCCCGACTTTATCAATCAAATCGAGGATGGCTTGCTGGCCGAGATCCGTGAGCGCATTGAGCTCATCACTGCAGCTCAGTTGCCTGACCTCTATCACAACATCGATGAGCTCGAGCCAGCACCCGGTTCGGTTGAGCTGCTTCGCTATCTTGCGGCTAATCGCGACCTTATCGGGGCCCTACTGGGCCCGAGCGGCGACCCCGCCTTTATTAAAAAGATCATCGATACCGCACGCGAGGCCGTGGTGCCGCGTGCACAGACGGGCATTTTGGGCTTGGCGCTGGGCACCTTCTTTGACTACTACGTCACCTATGTCGTGAGTGCCGAGGTCGGCATGATTCAGCGCTGGTTTGAGCGTGGGCTCACCGAATCGCCCGAGGCCATGGCGCGCATTATGACGGTGCTCGCTTTTGTGCGCCCTGGTGATCTGTATGGCCAACCCATCGATATCAACGTGCCGGAATACGGCATGAAGTTATTGAATTTGCAGCTCGAGGACGCGGCCGACACCGCCGCAGCCGTCGAGTCCAACAACTAAGAGGAGAGAAAATGAGCAAACTCGTCGAGGGCATTAAGGACCGTATGGTTGCTGCCGCGCGCGAGGCCGCGCCTGCCGTGGTGGACGCCGCGCAGAAGGCCGCGACCGCGGCTGCCGAGAAAGTTGCCGAGGCAGTTGCCGATGCCAAGAACGCAGCAGGGGAGACGTCCGTCGCTAGCGAGCCCGCCACCGCCGCTGAGCCCGTAGCCGCCGCCCACGCCCCCGAAGGCGCGATCTTCAACCCCGAGAACGCCCGCGGCAACCTGCACCTGGGCATCGACGTGGGCTCCACCACCGTCAAGCTCGCCGTGCTCAACGACGACAACCAGATCGTCTACGCCAAGTACCAGCGCCACCACACCGACGTCCGCGCCTGCGCCCGCGACCTGTTCGAGGGCGCTGCGACCGTGCTGCCGACGGCCCAGATGACCTGCGCCATTACCGGCTCGGGCGGCCTGCTGCTGTCCCAGTGGCTCGACCTGGAGTTTGTCCAGGAGGTCATCGCCAGCAAGCGTGCCGTCGAGACCCTCATCCCGGCCACCGATGTCGCCATCGAGCTGGGCGGCGAGGACGCCAAGATCATCTACTTCGACAACGGCATCGAGCAGCGTATGAACGGCACCTGCGCCGGCGGCACGGGCGCGTTCATCGATCAGATGGCAACCCTGCTGCACACCGACGCCAGCGGCCTCAACGAGCTCGCGGCCAACGCCACCACCATCTATCCCATCGCCAGCCGCTGCGGCGTTTTTGCCAAGACCGACGTGCAGCCGCTGCTCAACGAGGGTGCCCGCCCCGAGGACGTGGCCGCCTCCATCTTCCAGGCTGTCGTGACACAGACCATCTCGGGCCTGGCGTGTGGCCGTCCCATCCGCGGCAACGTCGCCTTCCTGGGCGGCCCGCTGCAGTACCTCTCCGAGCTGCGTCACCGCTTCTACCTCACGCTCAACCTGGACGAGGAGCACCGCATCGTGCCCCAAAATGCCCATCTGTTTGTGGCGAGCGGCGCCGCCATGGCGCATGAGTCCAACAAGCTCAGCACGTTTCCGCAGCTCATCGAGGCCATCGATGCCCTGGGTGACACGCAGGGTGCCGAGGTCGAGCGCCTGGATCCGCTCTTTGCCACCGACGAGGACTTTGCCGAGTTCAAAACCCGCCACGACACCGAGGTCGTCCCCAAGGGCAAGCTCGAAGGCTACACCGGCCGCGTGTTCATCGGTATCGACGCCGGCTCCACCACCATGAAAGCCGCGCTCGTGGGCGAGGACGGTCAGCTGCTGCACACCTGGTACGGCAACAACAACGGCGACATCCTAGGCACGGCCAAGGTCATCATGGCCGATTTCTACAACCACATCCCCGCGGGCTGCACCATCGGCCACGTGACCACCACGGGCTACGGTGAGGCGCTTCTCATTGAGGCCCTCAAGGCCGACTCCGGCGAGATCGAGACCGTCGCGCACCTGCGCGGCGCCAAGGCGTTCCTGCCCGGCGTCGAGTTCATTCTGGACATTGGCGGCCAGGACATGAAGTGCCTGCGCGTCAAGGACGGCGTCATCGAGCACATCATGCTCAACGAGGCTTGCTCGTCGGGCTGCGGCAGCTTTATCGAGAGTTTCGCCGTGTCCATGAACATGGACGTGCGCGCGTTCGCCGATGCCGCCATCCATGCCAAGGCCCCCGTCGACTTGGGCAGCCGCTGCACGGTCTTTATGAACTCGCGCGTCAAGCAGGCGCAAAAGGAAGGCGCTACGGTGGGCGACATCGCGGCCGGTCTGTCCTATTCCGTCATTAAGAATGCCCTGTTCAAGGTCATTAAGCTGCGCGACCCCAAGGAGATCGGCAGCCAGGTGATCGTTCAGGGCGGCACCTTTATGTCCGATGCCACGCTGCGCGCGTTTGAGCAGCTCACCGGCGTTCACGCCGTGCGTCCCGACATCGCCGGCTGCATGGGCGCCTATGGTGCGGCCCTGCTCGCCCGCGATCGCGCCGGCGCCGACGGCACCTCGACCATCCTTTCGGCTGAGGACATCGCGCACCTCACCGTGACGCAAAAACACGTTCGCTGCGGCCGTTGCTCCAACAACTGCCAGCTCACCGTCAACGATTTTGGCGGCGGTAGGCGCTTCATTACCGGTAACCGCTGCGAGAAGGGTGCCGGCCACAAAAAGCAGAAAACCGAGGCCCCCAACCTCTTCAAAAAGAAAAACGAGCTGCTCTTTAACCGTGAGGTGCTGAGCCCCGACGAGGCCCCGCGCGGCACCGTCGGCATCCCGCGCGCACTCAACATGTACGAGAACTACCCCTTCTGGCACGCGTTCTTTACGCGCCTGGGCTTTAGCGTGCAGCTGTCCGACCAGTCGAGCAAGAAGACCTACCAGGCGGGCATCGAGTCCATGCCGTCCGAGAGCGTGTGCTATCCGGCCAAGATGAGCCACGGCCACGTGATGAACCTCATCGACCGCGATGTCGACTTCATTTGGATGCCGTGCGTGCGCTGGGAGCGCAAGGAGGATCCGACCGCCGGTAACTGCTACAACTGCCCCATCGTCATGAGCTACCCCACGGCGCTGGCGCTCAATATTGACGAGATCCGCGAGCAGAACATCGAGTTCCTGTATCCGTTTGTGCCGTATCACGACAAGACCGAGCTCAAGCGCCGTCTATACCAGGTGCTCGCCGTCGACCGTGTGGCCGATGCTGAGGCCGGTCGCGGTCGCGTGCGCGGTCCTAAAATCACGCGCTCCGAGGTCGATGCCGCCGTCAACGCTGCTTTTGAGGCCGACGCTCGTTTCCACGAGGACATCCAGACCATGGGCGAGGAGGCTCTTAAGTGGGTCGAGGACCACGGCGGCCACGGCATCGTGCTCGCCGGTCGTCCCTACCATAACGACCCCGAGATCAACCATGCCCTGCCTGAGCTTATCTCGAGCTTTGGCTTTGCGGTCTTTACCGAGGATTCGCTTGCGCATTTGGTAAAGCCCGAGCGTCCGATTCGCGTTGTCGACCAGTGGATGTACCACAGCCGCCTGTACGCCGTCGCCCGTTTTGTGACGATGCGCAACGATCTGGACCTGATCCAGCTCAACTCTTTCGGCTGCGGCCTGGACGCTCTGACCACCGACCAGGTGCAGGAGATCCTGGAGGCCAGCGGCAAGATCTACACCGTGCTCAAGATCGACGAGGTATCCAATCTGGGTGCCGCGCGCATCCGCATCCGCTCGCTCATGGCCGCGCTTAAGGACCAGGAGGCCGAGCGCTTGGCCGAGGCCACGGCCGCGGGCGAGGCCTACGAGCAAGGCGATGCCGCGCCGGTGTCGCCCTCCACGGATGCCCCCGCGTTCGCGAGCCGCAAGTACACGTTCGAGGCGCAGCGTGAGAGTGCTTCGACCGCGTGGCCCAAGGTGCCCTTTACCGAGCAGATGCGCGAGGAGGGCTACACCATCCTGTGCCCGCAGATGGCGCCGATCCACTTTGACCTGGTCAAAGAGGTGTTCCGTGGTGCTGGCTACAACTTGGAGCTGCTGCCCTCGACCGATCACGATGCCGTCGAGGCTGGCCTGCGCTACGTGAACAATGACATTTGCTACCCGTCGATCCTGGTGACGGGCCAGATTATGGAGGCCATCGAGAGCGGTCGGTACGACCTGTCCAAGACGGCCGTGGTTATCAGTCAGACCGGCGGCGGCTGCCGTGCCACCAACTACATCGCGCTCATCCGCAAGGCACTGCGCGAGAGCGGCCACCCCGAGATTCCGGTGATCTCGCTTTCGGCCGTGGCGCTCGGCGAGGACAACCCCGGCTTTAAGGTTACGCCGGCGCTGCTTAAGCAGGCAGTCTACGCGGTGCTCTTTGGCGACGTGATGATGCAGATGCTCTACCGCTGCCGCCCGTACGAGGCCACGCCCGGTGCCGCCAATGCGCTCTACGAGGAGTACATGGCGCGTGCCCGCAAGCTGGCGCCTAAGTTCAACCGCCACAACTACACCAAGCTGTGCCGCGAGGCCATCCGCGCGTTCGACACCATGCCGCTCGTGGGCGAGGGCACCAAACCGCGCGTGGGCGTGGTCGGCGAGATCTTGGTCAAGTTCCATCCGACGGCCAACAACCACGTGGTCGATGTCATCGAGCGCGAGGGCTGCGAGGCCGTGGTGCCGGGTCTGCTCGACTTCTTCCTGTACTCCATGAGTAATGCCGAGCTGCAGAAGGACGAGCTGGGAAGCTCCGCTACCACGCGCGCGGGCATGCAGGCGCTCATCAAGCTCGTGGACTGGATGCGCACGCCGGTGGAGGAGATGCTCGAAAAGTCCCGCCGCTTTGAGGCGCCCGAGCGCATCGGCACCATGGCCGACAAGGCCCGTACGGTGCTTTCGGTGTGCAACAACATGGGCGAAGGCTGGCTGCTCACGGCCGAGATGCTCGACCTGATCGATCATGGCGCACCCAACATCATCTGCACGCAGCCCTTTGCGTGCCTGCCCAACCACGTGGTGGGCAAGGCCGTGATCAAGGAGCTGCGCCGTCAGCACCCCGAGAGTAACATTGTCGCGGTGGACTACGATCCCGGTGCGTCCGAGGTCAACCAGCTCAACCGCATTAAGCTCATGATCAGCGTGGCCAAGGAAAACATGCGCGCCGGCAAGGGCTTTAAGCTCGAGAAGGTGGCGCCGCTCGCGATGGACGAGGTCACTGGCCAGATGCGTGCCCATGATGGCTGCGTGAGCTGCGGACCGGCCAGCGAGGAGGCCGTTGCATCGGTCGCCAAGCGTCTGGGACACGGCATTAAGAAGTAGCTGGCCTGCTATGGGCTAGATATGAGACAAACGGGTGGTGGCCGTATCGGCTACCACCCGTTTTGCTGGACATATGTTGCGGAAATGACCTTGCTACAGCCTTCCGTGGGCTTGTCCGATTTTTGGGCCGGTTCGGGCTTTGAGGACAAGTTGCTGCAGGCCCAAGGCGATTTTTCGCTCAACGCAGGCCAGCACAGTGTGACCTATCTGCCGAGCTCCGATACGGCGGCAACCGCTCGCTACCAGGTGCTGCTGTACGACAACAACTTTGGTGCGGCCGAGAGCTATCCCAAGTTCGACTGGGGCCAGCTGGGCGCCGCGGTGGTGACCGATTACAACAAGGGCACGCATTCGTTTGGGCGCATCTTTACGGTGGACGAGGTGGCGCGCACCTGCGAGCTCGAAGACCAGATCGCCGTGCCGTTCTCGGGCTACGTCAGCAGTGCGCAGCACGTCGGCGATTCAGATAGTATGCTCGTGGCTTCGGGCCAGGCCAAGACCTTTACCGAGTACGACCGCTACGGTCTGCCCATCACCACCTACGAGATGGAAGCCGAAAAGTATATCTACCGCGTGTACAAGTACGAGCTGTAGGGCCGCGCTCCGCATCACTTCACATCAAACTCCACGCGATCAAGTTCGGGCACGTTGAGGTCGATGAGCTTGCGAGCAACGTGACGGTCGTGTGCCCCAAGCGCCTCGCTCGTCGTTACATGGGCGACAATCTCGCGCTCGACGATGCCTTCCTCGTCGCCTTCGGTGGCCGAGGTCTCGACGGCGACGGTGTAATCCTTAAAGCCTGGCAGCACCGCCGCAAGCTCGCGCGTGGTTTCGGTGACGCCGTAGCCGTCCTGCACGCCGGCCTGCGCCGAGCCAATGGAACCCGCGGTCATAACGATGCAGGGGATGGCAAAGACTACCGTGCCCACAATGATGCGGCGGCGAACCTTGCGTGACAGCTCGTCGACCTCGGCATTTTCCTCGGCAGTCACAATGCCGTCGCCGTTGAGGTCGCGCTTGAGCGGCACGCGCAATAGAAGCAATACGGCTTCGGCCGCGAGTGCGATAAAGACCACGTTGATGCCAAACTCGTAGAGGGCCGAGAGAAACAGCGACCCGCTTGCGATGGCGATGCCGTAGCCCGCCGCGCACAGGGGCGGCATGAGCGCGGTCGCCACGGCCACGCCGGCGATGAGCGTGGCGGGTTCCTGGTCGCGCGAGTTGCCCAGCCCGCCTGCAAAGCCGCCTGCGAGTGCGACGGTAAGGTCCCAGACGGTGGGTGTCGAGTTGTCGATGATGGCGGCCGTGGTGGTGCCAAGGGGCGAGAGCCTAAAGTACAACGTGGATGTGACCAGGCAAAAGGCCATTTGCAGCGCAAGACCAGCGACGGCCTCGACGGTGATCTCGCGGTCGAGCGTGGCAATGCCGTATGCCATGGCAAGAACCGAGCCCATGAGCGGGCAGATGAGCATGGCGCCCACGATGGCGATGTCCGAGTCGATATCGAGGCCGATGCTTGCGATGAGCATGGCGATGATGAGGATGCACAGGTGAGAGCCGGTCAGGCGTGCCCCGTTTACAAAGCGCTTGCGAATCACGTGGTAGGGCGCGCGACCCTCGCGAATGTTGAATGCGCGCTTTAGGAAGCGGGTGGCGTTCTCCATGGCCTCGCTATGGGCGGGGCGGATGCCGTGGCGCCGGTGATGGCGTTCGCGTAGTCGCTTGATCTGTTGTTTGTCGAGTTCCATGTCCACCTCGTTCCAGCGCGGTCCGCGCAACGCGCTCGTTGTCCTAACTCTACACCGTGGCGGGCAGGGCGTCTGTTGGATGCGGGATCCGATAGGGCGGATGACGCGGGAGCAAATGCAAATCACAGACTCAATTCGATCCCGCAAGAATATGATGCACCAGCTCCTACATATGTGACGAAATTGTGAAGCACGAGAGCGCGAATTTCAAAAAAATCCGCTGGTGACCAATGTTGCGCAACAGAATTCAAAAATCAGCTCCTACATTTTGAAGCGTATGGATACATCCGTGTCAAAGGGAGAAAGCCATGGCAAACTATAGCCCACAGCACTTTGAGCCTCGGGCAAAGGCCGTCAACGTCAAAGGCGTTGCCAACCGTGCCGTCGCAACTGTTTTGACGGCGAGCCTCATCGCTCAGCCGCTCATGTCGCCGCTGGCGGCAATCGCCGCGCCGGCAGCCGACAACGGTGCTGCCGCGAAGGGCGCAGCGCTATCGAGAACGCTGTCGTCGCCGGTAGCCAGGCAACCGCAAAGACAGCCGCCCAGTTGGCCGAGGAGTCGGCAAAGCAGCTCAAGGACGCTCAGGCCGCCTACGATGCCGCCCAAAAGAAGGCCGACGCGGCAGGTCAGTCTCAAAAGCAGGCGCAGCAGCAAAAGAATCAGGCCTCGCAGACCGTGACCGATAACGCCGCCGAGCAGAACGAGGCCGAGGCAGCCGCGCTTCAGGAGAAGATCGACGAGCTCAAGGCCGCCGTCGACAAGGCCGAGCAGCAGCAGAAGAAGCTGGGCGACCTGAACGATCAGCTCGATCAGGCCAACAAGAGCGTCGAGGATAAGACCCAGGCGCTCAAGGATGCCAAGGCAAAGCAAGACGAGGCCAAGAAGGCCCTCGATGATGCCCAAGCCAAGCTCGATGCCATGGGTATGGACGAGTACGAGGCCGCCAAGAAGGTCGTCGAGGACGCGCAGGCCAAGCTCGACGCTGCCAACAAGGTCGTCGCTGCCGCGCAGGCTGATCTGGACCAGGCCAAGGCCGCCGAGGCCAGTGCTCAGCAGGAAAAGCAGAATGCTGAGGCCGCTCTGACGACTGCCCAGGCCAAGAAGCAGGAGACTACCGCTGCCCTTGCCGCTGCGACCGCTGCACGCGATAATGCTCAGGCTAAACTGAACGACGCACAGGCCGCGCTCAATGTCGCGACTTCGGGCACGGGTGTCGATCTGAACGCGCTCGAGGCTGCCAAGGTCACTGCCGCCAGCGAGCTCGCGACCGCGCAGACCGCGTTCGAAGCCGCGACGACTGCAGACGCCACCGCACAGGCGAACCTGCAGGCTGCGCAAACTGCTGCCACCGCCGCGCAGGAGAAGGCCAACGCCGCCAACGCTGCCGTGGCATCTGCCCAGTCTGCATACGATGCGGCAAACAAGGAGTACAAGGACGCGGCCAGTAAGCGTGACACTGCCAAGGCCGCATACGAGAAGGCGCAGCAGACCGAAGCAGACAAGAAGACCGCGTACGATAAGCTTGTCGAAGTTCGCAAGCAGAAGCGCAGCGAGTGGGAGGCAGCCTGCGCCGCTTCGAACGCCGCGGAAAAGGCTTATGACGCTGCTAATGCCCAGGTTGAGGCTCTTGAGCAGCAGATTGCAGACCTAAGGTCCAACATGACCGTTGACCAGGAAGTCATCAATAAGGGCATGCTCGGCTTTATGGCTTACATCAGCAACAGCAGCGATTTCACTGCCCAGCAGAAAGCAAATGCTAGCGCCGCATCGTCTCTGCTCGCAGGTGCGAATAACGATAATGAGCGGTATGACAAGGCTGGCTGGTATGACAGTTACGTCGATCAGGACATGTCCCGCAACACCAATCCGCTCTCTCTTGAGCAGCTGCGCAATGCTTTGACCTATCTCGATACCCATAACAACATCCGTAAGGCGAACGGGCAGTCCGAGCTGGGCGTCAGCCTTCGCATGACGGCCGCAGCAGCCCTCAATGCGTCGTATTCCTCCCAAATTCTGAAGCACAACGACAGCTTGCAGCATTCCAACCACTACTTCGATAACGCCGAGAACATTGCCGACGGCCTTGGTGCCTATACCGGCGGCGAGACTGTCGACACACTTGGGTGGCCATATACCGGCCTCTATACGCAGGAGAAAAATAGTTACGAGAATTGGATTAAAAAGGTCGGCGCGGATAGTGAAAAGGGCAAAGACCTCATAGCTTATCGCTATGATTCGTACTATATCTCCCACCGCTATCAAGATGTGTATTTCGGCACAAAAGATGAGAACGGTAATGAAAGAGGAGACGGCTGCGGGCACTATCTCAACATTATCGATTCCGGTATGACGGCAATCGGTATTGCGGTCGGTAGCGGCAAGAACACCGATTCCGAGGTAACCGCATTCGATTACACTTCTGACGATGACCAGGCCGACTTCACGGTCTCCGAGTTCAAGAAGCTCGTGAACGACTACATCGATTCTGCCTATAACGCTGGCGGTACGCAGGCGCAGAAGGCGCAGCTCAAGGAGCTTCAGAGCAAGCTCGCCGAGGCGCAGAAGACGCTGGGCGCGGCCGATGCGGCATATCTCGCTGCTCTCAATAATCAGAAAGACACACGCGACGCCTATACCGCGGCCGACACGAACGTGAACACCGCCAAGGGCGAGTACGAGAAGGCTAAGTCCGGCACCGCCGCCGCGAAGACGGCATACGACGCCGCCGAAGCCAAACTCAAGGGTATCGACGTCAAGACGCCCAAGACCAAGCTCGACGCCGCCAAGAGCGAGGCCGCTACTGCCCAGGCAGCTCTCGATAAGGCAAACGCCACGCTTGCTGACAGCAAGACGAAGGCAGCCGATGCCGCTGCTCACAAGGCGAAGGCTCGCAGCGCCCGCGATGCCGCCAAAGCAAAGTCCGACAGGGCCAAAAAGGCCTATGACGATGCCACCGCTTCAGTCGAGGATCTGCGCGCCAAGCGCGATGCCGCAAGGGCGGATCTTGAGAGCAAAAAGAGTGCGTTTGATGACGCCACGAAGGTCGACGCCGCCGCTCAGGCCGAGGTGGAGAGGGCCCAGGCTGCACAGACCGCTGCCGCAACGGCTCTCGCAAATGCTCAGCAGGAGGTCTCCGACAAGCAGCAGGCTCTGGTCGACGCTCGGGGCAAGGCCGCTACCGCGCAGTCCGCGCTCGACGCGGCGAACGAGGCATTCCAGCGCTTCGCCGGCGCCCAGAAGGCGGTCGACGACGCCAAGGCCGCCTATGACGCTGCCGTAGACGGTGTCGCCGATGCCCAGAAGCAGCTCGAGGCCGCCAACGAAGCCGTCGTCGATGCGAACCTCGAGATCGTCAAGGCCAAGGCCGAGCTTGCCAACGACGAGGCGCTCAAGGCCGATCTTGAGGCTGTCGACCACAAGGCATCCCTTGCCGCGGGCACGACGGGCAACGAGAAGCTGGTCAAGCTGAACGCTGCCTACGCTCGCTATAAGGCCGCCGTCGATGCCGCCGCTGGTCTCAAGGCTGCTCTGAGCGATGCCGATGCCAAGCTGTCCGATGCCAACGACGCCTATGCCGCCGCGCTTGCCGAGCTTGGCGATGCCAAGGATGCCCTGGCTGCCGCTCAGGCCGAGTACGACAAGCATCATCCCAAGGCTGAGCCGCAGGCCAAGCCTCAGGTTGCGCAGGCTGCTGCAAAGGTCTCCGTTGCCAAGAAACAGGCTGCGCCTGCCGCGCTCGCCCAGACCGGTGATGACTCCGCGCTTGCGGGCGAGGTCTTCGTTATCGGCGGTATTACGCTCGTGGCTGCGGGCGTGACGCTGGGCGATCGTCGTCGCAAGCACATGTAGTGAATCGGGCGTCGGCTCTGCAACGAACTTCAATTCATAGCGGGACCGTCTCGTTAGCCAAACGATAAGGCCGGCGCGCTGTCATACGCAGCGCGCCGGCCTTTCTTTGCGTTATATCAAAAAGCCCGGTCGGCAGCCGCTAAAGCTACCGACCGGGCAAATCGTAGGCAATATGGTTGCTGTCGAGCAGCTGCTCAGCTTATCCCAGCAGGCTCAGGCCCACGGAGACAAACGCCAGGATAACGCCGACGATGGACTCGCCGCCGAGCAGGCCGCTGGCGACAACCAGGCCCTGTTCCTGGAAGGCGGCGTCCTTGGCAGCCCTCTCCTCGTCAGAAAGACCAGCGGTGGCGTCGCGGTGGGCGGACCACTTGTCGTAGGCGAGTTTGACGCAGGAGCCCAGGAATGCCGTGAGCGACATGTAGAACGGCAGGTACACACCCAGGCCGATCATCATGGCCGGAATGCCGAGCCAGTACATGACGATGCCGGCGATAAAGCCGCCAACGAACCACGGCACGCTCGGGATGCCCGAGACCATGGTGGCGACCACGCTTGCCTGTGCGGCAACGAAGCTCTTGTCGGGGCCAAAGGCGTCCGGGCCATAGGCGGTGACGAGCGCGACCATGACGGCTGCGGCGACCAGGGCGCCCACGATGCCGCCAATGGCTTGGCCGATCCACTGCGCACGCGGGTTGGTGCCCAGTACGGCGCCGGCCTTAAAGTCGTTCATGACGTCGCCCGCAAGGCCGCACGCCACGGCTACGATGCCGGCGATAAAGAACAGCTTGACCTGAGCGATCTGTGCGAAGGCAGCCACGATGAGCATGACGATGAGGCCAAAGATCTCCATGGGGTCGATGCCCGTCTGGCCGCAGCTTTGTGCGCTCATGATGGTGGTGACAAAGGTGAACAGCGTCACGATGACGGCCGGAACGGGACCAAGGTCAAGCACGATGGCGATGATCACGGCGATGGCGGCAGCGCCCAGGCCGATGATGCCGGCGTCGAGCTTAAGGGAGCCCGAGATGAGCGACTGCTCGTCGGTGTCGGTGGAGCTGTCGGCGGCAAGACCGCGGACGATACCGGCGACCTGCGGCAGGATGTCCTTGAGGACGACGGCGACGCCAAAGCCCATCATGAGGCCCATGCCCAGGGACTTGACGATGCCCTGCGCAGTCACAACGTCGAACAGACCGGCAGCGGTGCCGCCCACGATGATGCCAAAGTTGCCCAGCAGGGCGCCGGCAAACCAGAAGGCGACCGGGGCGAATCCCACGAGGAAGCCGACGGAGAGCAGCATGGGCGAGTTGTAGATGCCAAAGGTCACGCCGGGAATGTTGAGCGTGCATAGCATGCTGGGTACCACGCCCAGGGCGTCGCGCAGCACGCTGTAGATGCCTGCGATGGCCATAGAGCCAAAGAGCTGCTTGCCGGTCTTGCCGCCGGCCTCGGTGGCGCGCAGGGTCTGAGCTGCGGCGTTGCCGGTGGGGAACTCCAACGCGGCATCCACGATAAAGTGACGGTGGATGAGCGCGGTGGCCAGCAGGCCCAGGATGGTGCCGGCGAGTGCCACGATAAACATGTCGAGCCAGCTGATCTGGTCGGCATAGCCCAGCATCCAGGCACCCGGGATGGTAAACGCTAGGCCGCCGGCGACCATGGCGCCCGCGGACATGATGGTGTGGGTGACGTTGGCCTCGTTGAGGCTGGCATTGCCCATGAGCTTAAGGAAGAACAGCGAGATGACGGCAGCGAAGACGATCGGCCAGGGGAGAGCGCCCATCTTGAGGGCGGTGTAGGCCGAGCTTGCCGTGATGATCACGCAGCCAAGGACGCCGATGACGACGCCGCGCAGCGTGAGTTGCCCGCGCATCGAGGCGCGGTTCGAGGGATTGCTCATATAGAACTCCTTTGCGTATATCCGCTTCCCCCGGGAGCGCCGCTACGGATACGGCGCGGGAAGTCGGGTTACCAAGGGCCGCCGCGTGAGCTCGCGCACGACCGCGCACCAGTATAGCCGTAAGCTAGTCATTTTGGGGTGACTGGTTTAGGTAGGCGATATACTGCTGGGCAGACGAAAGGAGCGCCGACGATGCTTAATGGGTGCGCATATATATTGACGGTCGACGTGGGCAACACGTTCATTCGCTTTGGCCTGTTTGCCGAGGATTCGGCCGCGGCGCAGGAGTGCCCGCTTGCGACGTGCGAGATCACGACGCCGTCGAGCATTACGGCCGACGAAGTGCGTATGCGTCTCGCTCAAGTCATGGCCGCGCTGGCAGCCGATGCGGGCATGCCTGGTGTGCTCGTTCCCGCGGGCGCAGTGCTGAGCTGCGTGGTGCCGGCGCTCGAGCGCCCGTGGAAGGCGGCTCTTTCCCGTACCTGCACGGGGCGCGTGCTCACCGTGGGGCCGGGCCTCAAGACCGGCATGCCCGTGCACTACGACGACCCGGCCGAGATCGGCCCCGACCGCATCGCCGATGCCGTGGCGGCCCGCGCCGTCTACGGCTCACCGTGCATCGTGATTGACCTGGGCACTACGACCAATATTGAGGTCATCGATGCGCGCGGTACCTTTGTGGGCGGCGTCATCGCGCCGGGTCTGGCGCTCGGCGCCCGCTCGCTTTCGGCCGCTGCGGCGCGCCTGCCGCAGGTCGAGCCCTCGGCACCCACGCATGTGATCGGTCGCAACACGCGCGAGGCCATGCGCTCGGGCGTGGTCTTGGGCGAGGTGGCCCGCATCGACGGCATGCTCGATATGGTGCTTGCCGAGATGCGCGCGACCAAGGCCGCGGGGGAGGGCGACGTGCCCATAGTCATTACCGGCGACGATGCCGAGGCGCTTGCGTCGCTGGTCGGTCATAGTCTGACGGTCGACGACGCGCTGACGTTGCGGGGTCTCGCCGAGCTCTACCGCATCAACCAAAAGCCCCGCCGCGTGTAAAAGTGAGGGCGCCGGTGGGACAAACGCCCCCACCTTTCACCTGCTACAATGGGTCAAACTATTGCGATTACGGAGGTGTCTGCCATGTCGGACGATCTTCATCAAACTTCGTCAGGCAAGCGCCTGGACGTCATTAGCTGGGACGAGTTCTTTATGAGCGTGGCCATCGCCGCGCAGCGCCGCAGCAAGGACCCCAACACGCAGGTGGGTGCGTGCATCGCCAGCACCAACCACCGCATCCTTTCGGTGGGCTACAACGGTACACCCTCGGCGCTCAACGACGACTTTTTCCCGTGGGGTACGAGCGACGACCCGCTGCAGGACAAGCACAACTACGTGGTCCACGCCGAGGCCAACGCCGTGCTCAACTACCGTGGTTCGCTCAAGGACCTCGAGGGTTCCACGGTCTACGTCACGCTGTTTCCGTGCCACGACTGCGCCAAGATTTTGGCGCAGGTGGGCGTGGGCGAGGTTGTCTACCTGGACAACAAGTACGCCGACACCGATGATGGCCGTATCAGCCGCCGCATTCTTGACTCTTGCGGCATCAGCTACCGCCAGGTCATCGTCGATGTTCAGATTGGTACCGGGGGACAGGCTCGACAGTAATATGCGTTGTCGCTATCTGACGACGAACGCAGCTCAAAGAGCCCCGTCCCAAATTGACTACTCGTGAAAGTCGCGTCTGCGCGCATGGACGGCTCGTGAGCGGGTACATGGCTGTAGTAACATAGCTTCTGTCCGCGGGCGCGCCCGCGTTATTGTGAGAAAGGAGCCCCTGTGGCTGTTAACGAAGAGCTGCTTAAGAAGGTTCTTGAAGAGATTCGCCCCAACCTGCAGGCCGATGGCGGCGATATGGAGTATGTGGGCGTTGACGACGAGGGCGTCGTCAAACTGGAACTGCAGGGCGCCTGCGCCGGCTGCCCCATGAGCTCGCTGACCCTGTCCATGGGCATTGAGCGTATCCTGAAGGAGCATGTGCCCGGCGTTACCCGCGTTGAGCAGGTCAATGCTTCCGGCGAGGCCGAGGACCTGTACGACGAGTACGCGCCGTTCTAAGATGCGAAAGCTGCGGACGGCATACTCCGCATAGACGTTACGCCCAAATATGCGGCTGCGAGCGCAAGGCCCGCGGCCGCATTTGTATGTAGGGAGTAGGAGGGTCGACATGCTCAACGACTTCTACCATATGCTTGATCCTGTCGCGATCTCGGCGGGCCCCATCACCATCTACTGGTACGGCCTGGCCTACGTGGTTGGCGCTCTGCTCACGGCGGTCGTCATGTACCGCACGCAGCGTCGCTGGGGCTTTAACATCACGATTGATGACCTGACGAGTGTCGTGGTCGGCGTGGTCTTTGGCCTCATTATCGGTGCGCGCCTGTTCTACGTCGTCTTTTACGGTGATGGCTACTACTGGGCGCACCCGCTCGAGATCTTTGCCACCAACGAGGGCGGCATGAGCTTCCATGGCGGCCTGGTGGGCGGCATTATCGGCGGCGTGCTCGTGTGCCGCATGTACAAGCTCGACGCCTGGACCATCGCCGACCTTGCCGTTATCGGTGCTCCGCTGGCCTTATGTCTGGGACGCTGCGCCAACTTTGTCAACGGCGAGCTGTGGGGCAAGCCGACCGATCTGCCCTGGGGCGTGATCTTTGGCGGCACCGCGGGTGATATGCCGCGCCATCCTTCCCAGCTCTACGAGGCATTCCTCGAGGGTATTGTGCTCTTTTGCATTCTGCAGGTGCTCAGCCGCAAAAAGCCGCTGCTGCCCCAGGGTACGTTTATGGGCGTGTTCGTGATGGGGTACGGCATCGTCCGCTTTCTCGTTGAGTTCGTGCGCGTGCCCGATGCCCAGCTGGGTTATCTGCTGGGCGGCGTCATCACCATGGGCCAGCTGCTGAGTCTGCCGCTCGTGATCGCCGGCCTGGCGCTCATCATCTTCGCCCGACACCGCAATCGCCCCCAGCGCATCTACCTCGACGCCTAACCAAGACCACCACAAAGGGGACAGGCACCTTTGTGGTGGTTCGCTGGGCAACGATGACGGAACCGTAACGTTTTCCCAGATAAAACCTGCTAAAATAAACCTGTCCCTTTTTGGCAGGTTTCTAGAAAGGCTTTCGGACTGTGAAGGATTCCGACCTCTCCACAACGGCTGCGCGCGACGCTGCCCGCATCGTCTGGTTTAAGCGCTACCCCGCCAAGCAGACGCTCATCGCATTTTTGCTCGCGCTGTTGGCGACCACGGCGTTTTCCATCGATCCTGCCCCGGTGTCGAGCAACGCAGTCTTGGCGATTGACCCCAAAGCCTCGGGCATGCTGTACGTGTGCTACGAGGTGCTCCTCTCGTTTGCCGGCCATACCGACGCGGTCATGCTGCTTGCACTTGCCTGCCTGCTCACCTTGCCGTTTCGCTACGTGTTCTTTGGCCGTGGCGACACCTGGCGTCCATCGATCATTCTGCCGTCGCTGTTCTTCGCCATCTGCATGGTGTTCGGCCGCAGCTACGATCTCACCGACTCGGCCGAGATTGTCCTTGGCGACAAAGCCCGCATCATCTGCGCCTGGATTGGCGGCGCGGGCTGGATGCTCTTGGCGGTCGTTGCCTTCTATTTGGCTTTTGAGTGCCTGGACTGGCTGAGCTCCCGACGCATCCCGTTTTCCGAAGCGCACTTTGGCCGCGTATGGCGTGTGACTCACGCCGTGCTCTCGGTCCATCCCTTTGCCGGGCCCTTCCTGGTGCTTATGATCGCCTGGGCGCCCACGCTTATCGCTTCGCTGCCCGGTCTTTTTATGGGAGATACGGGTGCGCAGATTCGCCAGTGGTTCAACTACCCCAACGGCACGAGTGACTACCTGCGTCTGCTCAATCCCAATGTGTTGCTCAACGGACATCACCCCGTGGTGCACACGGCTATCATCGGTTCGTGCGTCCAGCTGGGGCTTTCACTGTTCAACAGCGCCAACGCAGGTCTTGCCATCTACACCTGTGCTCAGTTCGTCATCACGGCTGCCTGCATGGCCTATTCCATTTCGTTGCTGCGCAAACTGGGCGTGAGTCTGCCGGTTCGCGGTGCGATCCTGCTGTTCTTTGCGTTTATGCCGATGTTCTCTAACTACGCGGCGTTGCTCACCAAAGACGTGCTCTTTGCCGACGCGTTCTTGGTGCTGCTGGTACAGACCGTCAAGCTCGTGGCATGTGGCTTGCCCCGTCGTGATGCCAATGTCGAGCGAGCGGGCGAGAAGGCCCCCGTGCTCTTTGCGCGCCACGACTGGCTGCTGCTCGCTCTGGGCGCCATGGGTTCCACGTTTCTGCGCAACGGCGGCCTGGTGTTTCCCCTGGCGGCATGCGTAATCGCGGCGGCGTTTTGCGTATGGGACGTGCATATGGCTCGTCGTGCAGCCAAGCAGACTGGCGCTGCGCCTTCGGGCGCCATCCCGCGTTTCCGCTGGGTTGGCGTTCTCGCGGTGCTCGCGCTCTGCCTTGCCTCTAATATGTACTTCACCAAGGTCTTTATGCCGGCGCACGACATCACGCCTGGTTCCAAGCGCGAAATCCTCTCGATTCCGTTCCAGCAGACGGCTCGTTTCGTCCAAAAGCACGACGGCCTCAACTCGGGCGTCAACCCCACGGTTAAGGAGGACGGCACCATCGTGGAGGCTCCTTGCGACGGTTCGGTGACCGACGAAGAGCGTGCCGTGATCGACCACGTACTCAAGTACGAGAACCTGGGCCGCCGCTACAACCCCGACAAGTCCGATGCCGTCAAGAACTGCTTTAACGAGTACGCCTCGCAGGAGGACATCAAGGCCTATTTTGAGGTGTGGGCCCAGATGTTCAAAAAGGATCCCGAGTGCTATATCTCGGCGCTCATCAATAACTACTACGGTTATTTTTATCCGAGCGCGCGCGATGCCTGGGTCTACAGCACGGCGCGTAGTGCCGAGATCATGGCGCGTCCCGACAACCTCAAGTACTTCGACTTCCATCCGGTTGACAGCAACGTGGTGCGCTGGTGCGACCACCTGATCAATTTGTACCGTGTGGCGGTGCAGCGTGTTCCCTTTATCTCGCTCAGCATGAGCTCGGCCACCTATGTGTGGATCATGATCGCCGTGGTGGTCTACTTGCTGCGTCGTCATTCATGGCGTGCGCTGGCGATCTGGGTGCCGCTGTTGGGCGTGCTCGCTGTGTGCCTGATTGGCCCGTGCAACGGCTCGACTTACATGCGCTACCTGTATCCGGTCATCGCCTGCATGCCCTTCGCCATCGGCGCCACCGTCACCCGCAGCGACTTCTTCTGGTTCTAATTTGGTGCATTGAGGGCCAGGTTTCTTTGCACCAAAGGGGACATCATCACGACGCCTTCATTTTGGGGTTTATCTCGCAGGCCAGTAGGTATATCATAACGACGTTTGTTTATATTGCCCGAGCATCTGCGCTGGGCTTTAGGTCGAAACCGATAGGAGACACGTATGTCCGGACACTCTAAGTGGGCCACAACCAAGCATCGTAAGGGCGCGCAGGACGCCAAGCGTTCCGCCCTCTTCTCCAAGCTCAGCCGCAACATCACCGTTGCTGCCCGTCTCGGCGGTGACCCGCTGCCCGAGAACAACGCCAGCCTCGCCGCTGCCGTTGCCAAGGCCAAGGCTCAGTCCATGCCTAAGGACAAGATCAAGTCCGCTATCGACAAGGCTTTTGGTTCGGGTGCCGACGCTGCCGTCTACGAGAACATCGTGTACGAGGGCTACGGTCCCGCCGGTGTCGCCGTCTACGTCGACTGCCTGACCGACAACCGCAACCGTACCGCTGCCGACGTCCGTTCTGCCTTCTCCCACGCTGGTGGCAACCTGGGCACCTCCGGCTCCGTCGCCTTCCAGTTTGAGCGCAAGGGCCAGATCGTCGTCGCCAAGGAGATCCTGGACGAGAACGCCAAGAAGGAGACCATGATCGCCAACGGTGCTGCCGGTGACGAGGATGAGTTCATGATGGCCATCGCCGAGGCCGGTGGCGAGGACTACGAGGACGCCGGCGAGGAGTGGATCGTCTGGACTACTGCCAACGAGGTCATGGCTGTCTCCAAGGCGCTCGAGGAGCAGGGCGTCCAGGTCAAGGGCTCCGAGACCACCATGGTCCCGACCACCCCGACCGAGGTCTCCGGCGCCGACGCCAAGAAGGTTCAGCGCCTCATCGACCGTCTTGAGGAGCTCGACGACGTCCAGGATGTTTACAGCACCATGGACATGACCGACGAGGTCATCGCTGCCCTCGAGGAGGAGTAGCGCCCGCACGGGTTAAGCCGTGCATATCTGGGCATAATGAAGCGAGCATGCAAGCCTCGTGGAATAGATGAGCCGGATCCGCGTGCGTAGAGCACCGGACCCGGCTCTTTTATAATGATGCGAACCGTTTTGCATTTCGAGAGCCGAGATTTGAAGGGAGCGCCGCGTGCGCGTACTCAAACGAGCCCTAGCGATCGTGTATCTTGCCGCCGCCGTCGTGGCGCTGGGTACGCTTGTCTGCCAGTTTTGGGGGCCGTATACGTATCGCTTTATGCTGCTGATGCGCGACCCCATGCCGCGCATTGTCGTGACGGCATGCGGCGGAGTTGTGGCGATTGGCGTACTGGTAAGCTTCTTCCGCCTGATGTTTGCTCGTCGCGAGCCGTCCTGCGTGCATCCGGCGGGGGAGCGCAATATCGAGGTCACGCTCGCGGCGCTTTCTTCGTGTGCCAGGGCTGCTGCCGAGTGCGACGACCGCGTGATGGTCGAGCATGTCGAGGCCCGCGTCCAAGGCCCCGACGATTCGCACGTCCGGTTTAAGGTCGAGGCTATCGCGCTTGACGATAAGGACGTGGCATCTCTGGCTACCGCGATGCAGCAGCGCATCGAAGAAGCTTGCGACACCATGCTCGGCACGCCGGGTACGACCACGCGCGTCCGTTTTTTGCCGTCCAAGACTACCGTCCAGACCGTGGAGGTTTCCGGTGAGTGATACCAATCAAGATAAGACCGCTCGTACGCCGCGCCTGACGATTGACCAGAGCGCAGCGCCGGCGAGCGAACCTGTTGATTCCAAAGCAGAGGCAACCGAGTTGCAAGACGCGGCAGCCGCGGATTTTGATGAGGCTATGGGTCTCATCAAGGGTACGGGCGCTGCCATCTGGAGCTATGCTGTGCGTCATCCCAACACCACGCTTGGCGCCGTCGCTGGCTTTATCCTCGCCGTGTTGGTGCTCACGCTCGGCCTGTGGGACACACTCGTCATTGCATTCTTCGTGCTGATCGGCGCCGTGATCGGCCAAATTCGCGACGGCGAGAACGGGATCGTCAACTTCTTCGGCCGTCTGTTTAGCGGCCGCTAATATGTATTCGACTGTCGCATCCGCGGCAGGCATAAGGAGGAACCATGGCTTTTAATACGAAGGTCGATGTGGCCGATACCGAGCTCGAGGAGAACGAGGCGGTCGTCGCCGAAGCCGAGGATGTGACGCTCGAGGACGAGGCTCTTGTCGAGGTCGAGTCCGATGAGGATGAGGACGACGAGGAAGCGGACGAGTCCGAGGACTCGCTGACCTATTCCAACGGCGTGATCGAGAAGATCGTTGCCATGGCCACCCGCGAGGTTCCGCACGTTCTGGGCATGAAGGGTAACCTCATGCACTTTGTGCAGGAGCAGTTTGGTGCCGAGAATCTGACCAAGGGCGTGACGGTCGAGGTCACCGATGACAATCGCGTGGTCGTCAACATCTCTGTCATCATCGAGTACGGCGCCTATGCGCCCGCGATTTTCGACGACGTTAAGGCGCGCGTGACCGAGCGTCTGGCCGCGATGACTGGCCTTGAGGTGGCGGGCGTCAACCTGCGCATCGAGGACGTCATCACCCCCGAGGAGTACGAGCACCGCACCAGCCAGCACGAATAACCTTCCAAAAAGACAGGTTTGTTTTGGCAGGTTTTATCTGCGAAAACGTTAAACGGCCGACCGCGCAAGCAAAAGCGTGGCCGGCCGTTTTTGTACGCTCCCGATATAGTCATACCGCTCGTCTAACTAAGGGTTGCAATCCCCACGTTCCGCGTTACCCTAATGAGCGCATTGTTTCCAAATTGTTAACGAGGAGTTGCCGTAATGGCCGACGAGCACGAAACAGAAAGCAAGGCATGGGCAATTGAGGCCGCTGCGGCAGAGGCGGCGTCGCGTGCTGCCGAGGAGGTGCATCGTCCTCCCGTAGTGCCGATGGAGCGCGTGGTCGATCGCACCGATATCGAGCGCGGCGAGCGTGCCGGCCAAAAGCGCAGCCAGGAGCCGGGCTTCCCGCGCTTTTTTGCCGAGCTCAATCTGGGTCTGATTCTTACGGCCTTTGCCATCGTTGCGTTTAAAACCCCTAATCACTTTGCTTTTGGCGGCACCTCGGGCATGTCGGTCATTCTGTCCACGCTGTTCCCGACTCTGCCCGTCGGCGTTTTTATGTGGATTATCAACGCGGTTCTCGTCGTTTTGGGCTTTATTTTTTTGGAACGCAAGGCAATTCTATGGAGCGTCTTCGCCTCGTTTGCGCTTTCGGCCTACGTCTCGCTGTTTGAGCTCTTCATTCCGACCGATGTCTCTCTGACGGGTGATATGTGGCTCGACCTGTGCTTTGCCGTCATCTTGCCGGCGCTCGGCAGCGCTATTGTCTTTGACATCGGCGCCTCGACGGGTGGCACGGACATTCTTGCCATGATTCTCAAGCGCCGCACCACGCTCGAGATTGGTCGCGCCCTGCTGCTGGTCGATATCGGCATCGTGACCATCGCGGCCTTTTTGTATGGCCCGCGTGTCGGTCTGTATTGCGTGCTCGGCCTGTTTGCCAAGACGCTTGTGGTCGACAAAGCCATTGAGAGCATTCATCTGCGCAAAGTCTGCACGGTCATTTGTTCCGAGCCCCTTAAGGTCGAGGAGTTTATCGTCAAACATCTCAACCGCACGGCGACCATCAGCCGCGGCTACGGTGCCTTCTCGGGCAAGTGCGTGACGGTGATCATGAGCGTGCTGAGCCGTCGCGAGGCCGTGCAACTGCGCCGTTACGCGCGCGAAGTCGATCCGGGTGCCTTTATCACGATCGTCGACAGCTCCGAGATCGTCGGCAAGGGCTTCCGCGGAACGAACTAGCACAGACGTATTCAACGAACCGCCTGCTGGCGCCGTGTACCTTGCAAATCGGTCATCTTTGAGTATTTGACCCCACATTGGGCAATAATGATGCTAAAGACATCGTTTGCGATCCAAGTGATTCGCTCAAGATACGAAGGGATGATTCTATGTTCTGCTCGCAGTGTGGCGCCCCCATGGGCGATAACGACAAGTTCTGCGGCGTGTGTGGTGCTCCTAATGCCGGTGCCGCTGGCCCCGCTCCCCAGGGACAGCCTCAGCCCCAGCAGTTTGTTCCGCAACCGCCCGTGGCGAATGCGCCAAAGGGCTGTGTGGCTCAGGCGTTCCAAGATATGACTAAGACTCCGGGCGTGCTTCAGCGTGTATGCCAAATCGCGTTTTTGCCGGCGCTGATTTGCGTTGTGTCGGTGCTCGTGTTGTTTATTCCCGTTATTGGCGGCATTGCGGCTGCCATCGGCTTTTTGGCAGCTTGCATTGCGAGCGTGTGCGGTTCCGGCTTTGGAATCGAGTGGGGCCGTGATCTTTCGCTCAAGGTCGATGACGGCATGGACCGTCCACTCATGCGCTCCACGTCGTTTGGTCTCGGAGTCTTTTCGAGCGTCATCTCGGTGGTGCTCGAGGTTATCGCTGCCATTCCCGTTATCGGTGTAGTGCTTTCGCTGGTGGAGGGCGTGGTAATTGGCGCCGCGGGCTCGTATTCTTATTACGGCTCTTATGCGCTCGAGGCTGCGCTGTTCGGTTCGCTCGGCCTGCTTGTCCTGGCGCTAATTGCCTCGGCGATTCTGGGTGTCTTCTTTAAGATGTTCGCCGACATCGCCGTGATGCACTTTGCGGTGACCGGTCGCGTCGAGAGCGCGTTTTCGCTCGATAAGGTCTGGGCGGCGTTTAAGCACAACAAGACCAAGCTGTTCTGTGCTTCGTTCCTTCCCGAGTTTTTGACGGGCCTGGTCGCCAACGTTGTCACATGGATCTTGACGGTCGTCTTTGGCGCCATTGCCTCTGTCGGTATGTATAGCTACTACTATCGTCCTACGGGTATTGAGGCAATTGTTACCGGCGGTGGCGTCACGCTCGCGCTGTTCTTGGTGCTGGTCGCTTTCGTCACCGTATTTCTTACGGTCTTTGGCAAGATGCTCAAGCACCGTGCCGTTGGCTATTGGGCCGCACGCTATGCAAGCGAGTGGGCCGATGAGGATAAGGACGACGTCCTGACTTTTGTGTTGCCCTTCGAGAAGAAGTCCGCTCCTTCGGGTTATGGTGCTCCGGATGCTTCGCCGGCACCTGTACCCGCTCCCGCGACCGAGCCTGAGCCGGCGCCCGAGTCTGAACCGGCGCCCGAGCCTGAGACGGCATCTGAGCCCGAGCCTGCGCCTGAGCCTGAGCCTGATCCTGAGCCGGCACCTGTACCTGAGTCGGCGTCCGAGCCAAGCTCCGACGAGGAGCCTCAGGACGAGTAGCCATGCCGTCTGCCATTTGGGGACGGGGTAGAAATGGTAGAAATAGCGCTTGAAGAATGAGCGGGGGCGGACGTTTCGATACGTCCGCCCCCGCTCTGCTTTAGCCAGGCTGTTATGGATGGGTGTGACGACTACTCGTCGTGCTTCTCCTCGCGGCGTGCAGCAGCGCGTGCGTCGTGGATGCCCTTGATCGCGGCATGGCGAGCCGTTCGGGCATCATGGATGGCGTCGCGAGCCTCGGCGGTCGTCGCCTTGGCAGAGCGCAACTTGGCGGCCAGATCGGGGTTGGTTTCGGCGACCGCGGTAATCGCGGGGCCGTCGAGCTCCTCTTGCGTGGGCTCGGCCAAAAAGTCGATAGTATACTGGGCGGCCACCATGGAGCCCTTTGCCAGCACGGTCTCGTCAATCTTGTAAAAGCAGGAATGCTGGGCGTACGTGGCGCCGATCTTGGGGTTGCGCGTACCTACAAAGGCGAGCACGCCCGGTACGCGGCGCAGGTACTCCGAAAAATCCTCGCCCGAAAGCGTGCCACGGTAATGGCCTTGACCAGTGGGGCCCAAGCACTTGATTACGGCCTGACGGCAGCGCTCGCTCGAGGCGGCGTCGTTTTCGACCTTGTAGTTGGCGATGGTGTAGTCGGTGAGCTCTGCCTCGGCGCCCAAGGCGGCCGCGGTATGCTCCACGATGCGGCGCATAAGCTCCGGCATTTCCTCGTGGGTCGAATCTCCGTAGGTGCGCACCGTGCCGGCGAGATAGGCCGTGCCGGCGATAACGTTGCGCGCGGTGCCGCCGTGCAGCTCGCCGACGGTGATGACAGCCGGCTCATAGGGGCTGATCTCGCGCGAAACGATGGTCTGCAGGGCGTTGACGATCTCGGCGGCAACCATAACGGCGTCGTGGCCGCGCTGGGGCATGGCGCCGTGGCATGAGGTGCCGCGGACGTCGATGCGGAACCAGTCGGTATTGGCCATGCGCGGTCCGGGCTCGCAGCTCACGGTGCCGGCGTCGACCTCACTCCAGATGTGCGCGGCGTAGGCGCCATCGACGCCGTCGAGCACACCCGTGCCGATCATGAGCTTGGCGCCCTGGCCGTTTTCCTCGCTGGGCTGGAAGACGATGCGGACCTCGCCGTGGATGTCGTCAGTCATATGGCGCAGGATTTGCAGCGTGCCGAGCATCATGGCGATGTGGCAGTCGTGGCCGCAGGCGTGCATGCAGCCCTCGTTGACACTGGCGAACTCCTCGCCGGTCTGCTCGGTGACGGGCAGGGCGTCGATATCGGCACGCAGTAGGATGCGGCGGCGTGGCGTGCCGTCCTCGCGGTAGGCATCCGGCGCGGTACCGCGAAGCGTTGCCACCAAGCCGGTCTTGAGCGGACGCTCGTAGGGGATATTCATGGCGTCGAGCTGGTTGGCGATGTCGGAGGTCGTGCGCTCCTCGGCAAGGCTCAGCTCCGGGTGCTTATGGAAGTGCCGGCGCTGCTTGATGATATAGGGTTCAAACTCGGTAGCGATATCTTTGATGGCTGCGGTGACGTCGTCAGCCGCGCGAGCCTCGGTCGCCGCCATAATCTGCTGTGCCTTGGTCTTCGTCATGGTCGATTTGCTCCTTGCTGGGTTGATCGCAAAATCGTACAGGCTCTCTCCAGTATGCCACCTGCCGCTAGGGCTGGTAAAGTTGCCGTTTGCCGCTTGGGGTTTTGTTACAAGGGCGGGGGAGTACACTCGGGGGTGTTGAATTTCCTGCCAGAGATGGGGATGCCCATGCAACATATCGATCGGATTATCCGCTCCAAGAACGTCTTTACCGCGCAAGACGGCATCGATACCGCCCGCGAGCTGGCGATTGCCATCGCAGGCGACCGTATCGTCGCAGTCGGAGCGCCCGATGACGTGATCGCCGCCGCTCCTGCCGCCACGTCGGTTATCGACTACGGCGAGCAGTTTGTCTGCCCCGGTTTCCATGACGCTCATCTGCACTTCTTCCATACCTCGGTCGGTTCCTCGCCGTACATGCTCATGGATATGGGCACGTCCGAGGCAGCGCTGGTGCAGCACGCGCTCGAGTTTTCCCAGGATCTGCCCGGCGACGCTTGGGTCGTAACGCAGGGCTGGCGCGACTACCGCTGGGATCCGCCCGAGCATCCAACCAAGGCGTCGCTCGATGCGGCATTCCCCGATCGTCCCTGCGTTATGTATTCGGGCGACGGGCACACGCTTTGGCTCAACAGCCGTGCACTCGAGGCGCTCGGCGTCACGCGCGACAGCGAGCCGCCGGCGGGCGGCAGCTACGACAAGGACGCAAACGGCGAGCTCACGGGCATTGCTCACGAGGCGGCCGCCATGCAGCTGCTACCGCGCTGCCTTGAGTGGCTGGGGGAGGATCGCATTGCAAGCGCTTACTCCGATCAAATGAGGCGTATGGCCGAGCAGGGCATCACCTCGATCTGCGATATGTCGCTCATGCCCATGCCGGGCTGCGACTTTATCCGCGACGATGTTTACGACAAACTGCAGGCAGCCGGCAAGCTGGGCATCCGCGCCCATCTGTTTCCCACGCTGCTGGATGACCAATCGCGCTTGGAAGAACTCCAGACCCGCTACGCAAACAACGCGCTGCTCTCGGCGCCAGGCTTTAAACAGTTTTTCGACGGTGTGTCGAGCGAACACACGGCATATCTCACCGAGCCCTATACCAACCCGCGCTTCCCGGGCGATCAAGGTCGCCTGACGGTTCCTACCGAGCGTATGCGCAAGCTGGTCCTCGCTGCCGCGGAGCGCGGCCACACTGTGCGCATCCACGTCATCGGCGACGGTGCGATTCATGCCGCGCTGGATATCTTCGAGGAGGCCGCCGACCTGTACGGCCTGCCCCAGCACGGCCATAACACGCTCGAGCACCTGGAGAACCTCTTGCCCGAGGACATCGACCGCCTGCGCAAGCTCAACGTGGTTGCTTCGAGCCAGCCCTGCCACATCACGCTCGACCCGGGTGGCCCGGAGCGCGACCTGGGCCTGGAGCGCAGCCGCATCATGTGGCCGTTCGCAACCTATAAGCAGCGCGGCATTCGCCAAGCCTTCGGTACCGACAGCCCCATCACAGCTGTTACCAGCATGAACGTGCTCTACACGGCTATCACGCGCCAGGACCCCAAAAGCCACTGGCCCGAGGGCGGCTGGCTGCCGAGCGAGCGCATCGATGCGGCAACAGCCCTGCGCAACTACACCCTGGGCAGCGCCTACGCGGCAGGCGACGAGCAAAACCTCGGCAGCCTGGAACTCGGCAAATACGCCGATCTGGTAGTCCTGGACCAAAACCCGCTCACCGTTGACCCCCAAGACCTCCAGGCCACAAAAGTTCAGGCCACCTACCTGGCAGGTAACTTGATCTACGAGCACTAATATTCATGTCGTACCGTTAAACGCGGCTCGGGAAGCCTATTTTGGGATAGCGCTCGAGCCGCGTTTGTTTGCCGGTGGGGATTTGTTAGGAGCGTCCCCGCTCTGCTGGATTTGGGCGCAGGGCGGACGCGCCGCTGCCCTGCGCGCTCAATTTGGACATCAGCAATGCTGCCTCTTGGTGTTTTGCATACTTCCCATTACAGATTGCATAAATAGGCTGGGATATTCTTCCTGATCCTGATGTACCCCCGCCCGTGCCGTGCAAAAAACGGAGTATTCAGCACCGCGAGCTCTGCCGGTGCCGCTGCGGCTGAGTAACGTTGCGGAGATTGACGTCATTTTGGGGTCCGGCGCGGCGCGAAGCATGCCTTTTTGTCCTGGCGGGGTTTGCCTGCCGACTCAAATCGCCGGTCGAAGGCGTCCTTGGGACCAATATGGTGTGTCCGGCGTGTATGCAGCCGTCCTGGCTTGCTGAATACTCCCAAAAATGCACGGCGCTCCCCAGGGGACCCGTGCGCGCAGCGAAAACCATGCCCATGTCGCTATCCGCATCGCCATTTTGCTGCACTGACTTTTCTGAATGCCGGGCCCGAATTAGTTAACCTGCCTCCCGTGTGGCTCCGGAGGGGCGGGGCATAAGGTTTATCGCGAGTTCCGCACGAGCCGAAGGCCACTTAATGTGGCCTTCGTGCGAGCAGGACTGCCCGAGCGGGAAACCTTATGCCCCGCCCCTCCGGAACCACACGGGGGCCACCGTTAAGTTATCCCCCGGCATTCAGAAAATCTAAGTGCCAAAAAATAAGATTTTTTGACTCCGTGTTGTATAACCCGCCATTCGTGGGTACCATTCAACGCGTACGCAAACAAAAAGGGTTAATTCGCGTGGTATAACCGCGCGGCCCAAAAAGGAGGAGACAAGCATGTCGTCTTTGAAGCCGCTTGCAGATCGTGTTCTGGTCAAGCCCGACGAGGCCGAGCAGAAGACCGCTTCCGGTCTGTATATCGCCAGCAACGCCCAGGAGAAGCCGCAGCGCGGCACCATCGTTGCCGTTGGCGCCGGCAAGGTCAACGACAAGGGTGAGCGCATCCCCATGGACGTCAAGGTCGGTGACGTTGTCATCTACGGTAAGTTCGGTGGCAACGAGGTCAAGGTCGACGGCGAGAAGTATCTGCTGATGCGCGCCGACGACATCTACGCCGTCGTCGAGGCCTAGTCTCGTCAGAATCTCTGATTCGTCTTTGAACGCGCCCGCCGCATAGGACTCGGAAGCGGCGACGCGAGTCACATTTCTTTTGGAGGATTACCTACCATGGCAAAGAACATTACGTTCAACACCGATGCCCGCGCTAAGCTTGCCAAGGGCGTCAACACTCTGGCCGACGCCGTTACCGTCACCATGGGCCCCAAGGGTCGCTACGTTGCGCTGCAGCGCACGTTCGGTGCCCCGACCATCACCAACGACGGCGTTTCCGTCGCCAAGGAGATCGAGCTCGAGGACAACATCGAGAACATGGGTGCCCAGCTGGTGAAGGAGGTTGCCACCAAGACCAACGACACCGTGGGTGACGGCACCACCACCGCAACTCTGCTCGCTCAGGCCATTGTCAACGACGGCCTGCGCAACGTCGCCGCTGGCGCCAACCCGCTGGCCATCCGTCGCGGCATCGACAAGGCCGTTAACGCCGCCGTTGCCGAGATGAAGAAGCAGGCCAAGCCGGTCGAGACCAAGGAGCAGATTGCTTCCGTCGGTACCATCTCCGCCGGTGACCCCGAGGTCGGCGAGAAGATTGCCGAGGCCATGGAGGTCGTGGGCAAGGACGGCGTCATCACCGTCGAGGATTCCCAGACGTTCGACATCACCATCGACACCGTCGAGGGCATGCAGTTCGACAAGGGCTATGTCTCCGCTTACTTCGTCACGGACAACGACCGCATGGAGGCCGTGATGAAGGATCCGTACATCCTCATCACCGACCAGAAGATCTCCAGCGTTCAGGACATCATGCCCGTTCTCGAGGCTGTCCAGCGCGCTGGCCGTGGCCTGCTCATCATCGCTGAGGACATCGACGGCGAGGCTCTGCCGACCCTGGTCCTCAACAAGATCCGTGGCGCCCTCAACGTCTGCGCCGTCAAGGCCCCGGGCTACGGCGATCGCCGCAAGCGCATCCTCGAGGACATCGCCGTCCTCACCGGTGGCCAGGCTGCCCTGGACGAGCTGGGCGTGAAGGTCGCTGACATCACCGCCGATATGCTCGGTACCGCTAAGTCCGTCACCATCTCCAAGGACAACACCGTCGTCGTCGGCGGCGCTGGCTCCAAGGAGGCCATCGACGCCCGTATCGCTCAGATCAAGGGCGAGATGGAGAACACCACCTCTGACTTCGACCGCGAGAAGCTCCAGGAGCGCCTGGCCAAGCTCTCCGGCGGCGTTGCCGTCATCAAGGTCGGCGCTGCTACCGAGTCCGAGCTCAAGGAGATCAAGCACCGCGTCGAGGATGCCCTGCAGGCTACCCGCGCTGCTGTCGAGGAGGGCATCGTCGCCGGCGGTGGCGTCGCCTTCATGGACGCTGCTCCTGCGCTCGACGCTGTCGAGATCGACGACCCCGAGGAGAAGATCGGCGTCGACATCGTCAAGAAGGCTCTGACCGCTCCGGTCGCTACCATCGCCAAGAACGCTGGCTTTGAGGGCGCTGTCGTGGTCGACAAGGTTGCCGAGCTGCCTGCCGGCCAGGGTCTCAACTCTGCCAACGGCGAGTGGGGCGACATGATCGAGATGGGCGTCCTCGACCCCGTCAAGGTCAGCCGCGTCACCCTGCAGAACGCTGCTTCTGTCGCCAGCCTGATCCTCATCACCGAGGCTACCGTCTCCGATGTCCCCAAGAACACTCAGCTTGAGGACGCAATCGCTGCTGCTACCGCTGGTCAGCAGGGCGGCGGTATGTACTAAGGCCGACAAGGTCTAGAACTCCCACCGGGAATCCGGGGGTGTGACGGGGGCTTCTCTCCGGAACGTCCTCGGACATGCAAAGAGGCTCCGCATCGCGCTTCGCGCTGCGGAGCCTCTTTGCGTCCTGACGCTCCTATTTGGCAAGGTGTTTTTTAGAATCCATTTTGCGCTCGGCCTCGAAGGCCTGCCTGTCCCAATCGAGCGGAAGTCCGGCCTCGACCCATGCCTCGTAGGCCCTCCTTATGGGCTT
>DBFBAP010000031.1:0-13960 GCA_048245415.1 Collinsella sp.
TCCAGTTCCGCGGCGAGTCCTACCGCGTCCGCCATGCCCTCATGCAGGAGGGCTAGCCGCTCAAAAAGCGTGCGCGCTTCCGATGCTCAGGCTGTTCAATTTCCGATGCTCTTTTTGCTCAAATCCTCTTGACGAAACACATATGGCTTTACCCTGGCATTCAACCAGACACTCTCGGCTGCCGTCCTTATTTGCCAGCAGGATATCGGCATAGCGCCTGTCGAGCCCCGAAATCAGACGAGCGCTGCGCGTCATACGAATCTCGACGTTATTGGTAAGGCGCAGCCCTTCGCCGCCGCGTAACCTCGAAAGACCAAACAGCATCGATGCCTGGACCTCGAGCGGCGATGCCGCCATCCCTGTAATGCATTTCGCGGCACGTGTGAACGATTTAGCGCCGCGGAGCCCCCGGATCTTATCGACGTACTCCGTAAGCTCAGAGAGCTCGATCAAGGGCGGTCGTTTCCACAAGTCCGTTGGATTCCCCGAGACATCCTTTACGTTTTCCCAGCCCAACTGCGCGTCACCCCACCGGCCCCCATACGCCTGCACAAGTGCCGACTTTACCTGAGGCGCAATCTTGCACACGGCAAAGGTGCCGCACATCTCATACATGCACATGATTAGACGCTCGTTTGAGACCGAGGAGGCCAGGGTCAGCAGGGTAAAGAGTGGGGACGCGGCATCGAGGCCAAACTCTGTCTGCCGCACGGAGCCAAACGGCCTCTCCCCGTTCCAAACATGCCTGACAATGCGATCGCCCTTACGTCCGCAGCTTCCCTGCGCCAAAACGTGCAACGGGATGCCCAGAAAATGCGTGACGAGCGGATGCTCGCAAAGGCGCTCCTTGCGCGGATCGTCCGCAGACTCGGGCAGGTCCGGCATTATCGCCAAGACCTGTGGAGGTATCCGGTGATACCGAAAGGCAGATATGTCGCACAGCATGTCGTCCATAGAGGCTACGTACCCACTGCGCCGTTTGTGAACCCGCTCGGACGGCAAACGCGCTGGCTCGGCCTGCGAACGGTAAATACTGCTGCGCGCACACCGCGGATCTCTTAGGAGGCTTACAATCGGTTTGGAAAGCAGACTGATTGTGAGGTTGCATATGGTTGACAAGGACTTTGCCTGGCGGCTTGCGCAGGAGCTTGTGCGAATCGACAGCTCAGACCCGGGCGCGTATGAGGATGAAATTGAGCGGCATATCAAAGCGTTGGTTGAGGAACAGTTGGCGCAGCTGAGCCATCCGGTACTCGATGCCGTGCAGATTGCAGAGCTCGAAGTACTCCCCGGGCGCCGCAACCTTATGGTCACCGTGCCGGGCCAAAGCGACGAGCCGCGACTCGTCTATATCTGCCATATGGATACCGTTACGCTGGGCGATGGCTGGGACGCGGACATTACGCCGCTCGGGGCGGTCGTGCGCGACGGCAAGCTCTACGGCCGCGGTGCCTGCGATATGAAGGGTGGCCTGGCCTGCGCCATTGCCGCACTGGTCCATACGCTCGAGCGCGTGGCGGCGGATGGCGCGTTGCCCCGCCGCGGCTTTTCGCTCATCTGCTCGGTCGACGAGGAAGACTTTATGCGCGGCTCAGAGACCGCGATCGATGCTGGCTGGGTCGGCTCGCGTGAATGGGTGCTGGACACCGAGCCCACCGACGGACAGATCCAGGTGGCGCACAAGGGGCGTACGTGGTTCGAGATTGAAATGGCTGGCGTGACGGCGCATGCGAGCCAGCCCTGGAAGGGCGCGGATGCCGTCGCCGCCATGGCCGAGGTCGTGTGTTCGCTCCGTCGCGCGTTTGTGGCGCTGCCCGCGCACGATGAGCTGGGGTCTTCGACCATCACGTTTGGCCAAATCGAGGGCGGATATCGCCCCTACGTCGTACCCGACCGCGCCAAAGTCTGGGTCGACATGCGCCTGACCCCGCCGACCGATACGGCCGCCGCGACGCGCATGGTAGAGCAGGCCATCGCCGTCGCCGAAGCCGCCGTTCCCGGTTGTCATGGCAGCTACACCGTGACGGGCGACCGCCCCGCCATCGAGCGCGACCCGAACTCTCCCCTTCTAGCAGCGCTCAAGCGTGCCGCCGATGACGTGACGGACGCGGACACGACCGTCGGCTTCTTTACCGGCTACACCGACACCGCCGTCATTGCCGGCAAGACAGGTAACCGCAATTGCATGAGCTACGGTCCCGGGTCGCTCGCGCTCGCGCACAAGCCCAACGAATATGTGCCCCACGCCGATATCGTTCGTTGTCAGCAGGTGCTAATCGCGCTCGCCGATAACGTGCTCTGGGACGCGAATGGGCAAGTTGGGGCATAATAAGCCGCGAACAAACCGACTCGTGCGTTAGGACCGCCCATGAAAGCACTTCCGTTTCCCTGCATCCGCCCGGCTCAGGACCGCGTGCTCGAGGCGCTGCCTGCAATGGGCGGCATTCTGAGTGACGACGAAGCCCTGCGCGGCGCGATTGCCGATGGGCTCATGCTCAAAGATCCGGGTGCGGCATACTACGTGTACGAATGTTCGGGGGAGCCGGGGCGCGTAACAGGTGTCGTGGCGATCTGCCCGGTTAACGTGCTGACGGGTAGCGACGAGGCCGCCGCCAAGAGCGTCGACGCACTCACCGCCGCGCGCGCGATCGCCGAACTTAAGGTGCAGCCGCGCCCCGTGTCGCTCTCCTACGAGGCGTCGCCCGTCATGGACATCATCCTGGGCGCTGCCAAAGAGGGCGCGTCGCTCTACGCCGTCACCGACCCCGCGGGCATTACGCACCGCGCGTGGGAGGTCAAGCGCGAGGAGGCCGTCGGGGCCATCCGCGCCATGCTCGACCAAGCACCGGAGCCGGCACTGGCCGACGACCCCGCCTACGCCGCCGCTCTAACCGGGGCGTCGCAGCTGCTGGCCGATGAGGCCCGTGTCGCCGGAACGTACACCGGCAAGGAGCCGTTCAACTTTACCGTTGCCGTGCTCTTCCCCGCCGCGCAGGTCAGCGGCGCCGCGCCGCAGGTTCCGACAGGTCTGCTCACGCACCAGGTCGCGCGGTTCTAGCAAGACCAGACCGCCCGGCACAAAAATCGGCAGCTCAACAAACAGGGGGCGGAGATGCAGCAGGTACATGCATCTCCGCCCCTTTTGCGTCGAGAAATTAGCCGGCGACCCGTGCCGCCGCGCTCGCGTTATCCGCGCTGCGGACCCGCAGTAGCCACGAGCGGTTCAAGCCCCAGCTCGCGCGCGTAGTCTTCCTGCGTGAAAATCTCAACCAGTTCAAACGTATCCGTCGCATCATCAAACGCAAAGTGCAGCACCGAGCAGTTGCCTGGCACGCGGTCGCGCTCATCGGCCGCCGCGCCCTTCACATGGTCCATGAACTCCTTGATGGCCGAGCCGTGGCTCACCGCGAGCACGCACTCGTGGTCCGGGCGACGCATAAGATCGGTCAACGTCGCCACCATGCGCTCGCGCACCTGCATCTGGCCCTCGCCGCCAAACTGGCGATAGAAGTCGCGCCACGGGCGCTCGGGCATGAGCATCACGCGCTCGGCCTCAAAGTCGCCAAAGAACCACTCACGCAGGCCGTCCAGGCGCTCGTACGCCAAGCCCGGCCACAAGTTGGCGATGGTCTGCTCGGTGCGGTGCAGCGTCGAGGTGTAGGCATGATCGGGCTCAATGCCGCGCGCACGCAAGAACATGCCGGCACGCGCCGCCTGGTCGCATCCCAGCTGCGTGAGCGGCGAGTCACTCCAACCCTGAATAATGCGCTTAAGGTTGAATATTGTCTGCCCATGACGAACCAGATACAGGTCTTTATTCATAGGGGTCCTTTCGTTCGTTACCAATCAAGGAGCGAAAACGCCCCGTCGCAATAGCCAAAATGAAGCACGGCACCGTTGTCGGGTAGCTCTCCCCTGCCAGTCACATACTCAAGAAACTCCTGGCAGGCTGAGCCGTGAGAGACTGCCAGCACGCAGTCGTGCTGCGGCCTGGCCATGATGCGGGACAGCACCGCGACCATACGTGTGCGAAGCTCACTTTCCGACTCGCCACCAAAGGCAACCGGATAATCACCCCAGGGCTGCGGCGGCATCTCGCGATTTGATGTGCCCTCCAGCGAGCCAAAATGCCACTCACGCAGGTCATCGACCAGCTCAATGGAACGGCCCTCGCCAACGATAAGCTCGGCCGTATGCCGCGCCCGGCCCAACGGCGAGGAATACACATGATCAAAGGCCACGCCATGCGCCGCAAACGCCGTACGCGCCGTCAGCGCCTGCTCGCGCCCGCGCGCCGTAAGCGGCGAATCGTGCCAGCCCTGCAAAATGCTCTGCACATTGAGCTCAGTCTGCCCATGCCGCACCAAATACAGATCTGCCAAACACCCTCCCCTCGTACCACCACAAAGGGGACAGGAGCCTTTGTGGTGATTTTGCCGCCGGATTGCACCGCAACGACGCACAACTACAGCAGCACGTCGGCAAGCGGACGCCTGGGTACGTGGTGCACCCGCGCCTCGTCGCGCCAATAATTGATGGAGCCGTCGGGGTTGGAATCGATCGCATCGATCACCTGCGTCTCGGCCGGAACGCCAAACGCCATGATCAGCTTGAGCTCATACTTGTCGTTATCGAGCCCCATGGCATCGAACGCGTGGGGCGTAAAAGCCTTGAACATGCAGGCAGCCACCTCGGGCGTGGCGCTGCGGGCGGCGAGCATCATCGTCTGCGCGGCAATGCCCGTGTCGACCTCAGTAATAGGAGCGGCGGGCTTACCCGGAACGGCGCGCTCGGCAAGAATCGCGATGTAGCCGGTCGGGCGTTCGCCCTCATCGGGACCCGGCCAATCCTTGAGCGCACCGGCCCATGCAAGCTCGTCAAATACACGCGCGCAGTCCTCTGCACCGCTTACCACATGAAAACGCAGACGCTGAGCATTGGCACCACAGGGAGTCAGGTGCGCCAGCTCCGCCAGCTCAAGCAAAAGCTCACGCGGCACGCGCATGGACTCGTCAAAGCGACGGCACGTGCGGGCGCAGCGAACCAACGCATCAAACGCGTCCAAGCCGAGCTTTTCGCAACCCTGCTTTGCCATCGACTCAGCGCTTACCGGCGCTGCGGGAACTGCTTCGTTCATAGGGACCCCCAATTTCGGGCAATTGTTCTTAGGAAAATCTAACCTAAAACGTAGGCAATAACGAACAGGGCTGCAATGTTCTACACCTGTTGAATAGAAAATCGCGACGTGGGGAACAGCGGAAACAATTCGGGGCCTTTGGGTTACGTTTCGCCCTCCCCGACCCATACGCCAGCGCCTTTAGGCGATACTGGTTGTAACGATCAAGGCTTACGCCGCACGGAAAGGAGACATTATGGGCATCTTTAAGAACGATGACCAAAAATCGAGCCAGTTTGGATTTGACGAGAAAAGCATGGCAGGCAAGGCCGTCAAGGCCGTGCGCTGGATTTACGCCATCACGGGCGTCTTGGCGCTCGTCGCCGGCATCGCACTGCTGTTTGCGCCCGCCAAGTCCCTCGTCTTCCTAACGACCGTCTTGGGCTTCTACTTTGTGATCACGGCCGCGATCAGGCTGTTTACCGCTGTTTTCGAGCCACTGCTGCCCACCGGCTGGCGCGTGACGAGCATCATCTCCAACCTACTCATTATCTTGGGCGGCGTCATAATCCTGCGCAACCAGGCCTTCTCGACCGCGACGCTCACCACGATGGTGGTTATCGTGGCCGGCTTTGGCTGGATCGTCGAAGGTGTCATGTCCATTCTGGAGTCCGAGCTTTCGTCCAACCGTGCCCTCGCCATCCTGAGCGGCGCGCTCTCCATCATCGCCGGCATGTTCGTGTTTATCTATCCGCTGTGGTCGGCCAAGATGCTCGTCATCTTTAGCGGCGCCGCACTGCTGGTGTTTGGCGTAACGCTGATTGTTCGCGCTATTCAATTTGGCAAACTGGTGCACTAGATGCCGCGAACGCTCTTTATTGATGCAGACGCCTGCCCGGTCACGCGCGAGTCGATTGACTGCGCGCGGCGGGCGGGCGTCGCCGTCGTTATCGCCGGCAACAGCACACAGAACCTGGAACGCCACATTCGCCGCGACGATCCGCGCGACGTCGAGCATGCGCGACGCGGATTTTGGGTCACGACGCTCGATGTGAGCATGGGCGCCGACAGCGCCGACTTTGCCATTGTCGAACGCCTGCAGGCGGGCGATGTAGTCGTGACGCAGGACATTGGCTTGGCGAGCATGGTGCTCGGGCGCGATGCCGCCGCCATCGGCGTGCGCGGGCGCGTCTACGATAAGGCGACCATCGACATGCAACTGTTTATTCGCCACGAGGAAAAGAAGGTGCGCCGCGCCGGCGGTCGCACTCGCGGTCCGGCGGCATTTACCAGCGAAGACCGGGCCCGCTTTAAGCGCAACCTCACCGAGCTGCTGCGCTAACCAAGGTAGATTTTCGGGACATGCCCGGAAATCTACCTTTTTGTTTTGCGCGGTGTGAGCGCTCGGAATCCATGGCTCAACAAAAAACGGGCTTCAAAATGCCATGCGTCGCCGCATTGCGCAGGCGCCGAGCATGGCTATTTGAAGCCCATTTTTTAGGCCTACTTAGAGGCCGAAGGCGGATAGGATAAGGCCCCAGCCGGCGCCGATGACGTACATCATGACCAGGAACACGGCGTTTTCACGAGCGCTGCGGTTGGTGCGGAACAGGACAAGATAGCCCACGCCGGCGGAAATGAGCGTGCCGGCGAGCATCGGCGCCAGCTGTAGCGCGCCCTCCAGGTACAGCTGCGTAATGACCACGCTGGCCGAGCAGTTGGGGATCAGGCCGACGAGTGCCGAGCCCAAGACGGCGAGCGTCTCGTTGCCACGCAGGAACTGCTCGATCGCGGACTCTCCGAAGGTCTCGAGCACGGCAACTAGAATCAGCGTCACCAGGAAAATAAAAACCGAAACCTGCACGGTGTGCGAGATCGCGCTGCGGATAATCGACAGGACGGGCGCACCTTCGTGGGAGTGACCGTGGTCGTGCCCATGGCCGTGGTGGTGCTCATGCTCGCCTGCGTGACCGTGGTCATGGCTGTGTCCGTGGTCGCGCTCGTGTTCATCTTCATCATCATCGCAACCGCAATGGTCGCGCTCGCACAACTCGTGGATGTGGTCGGCGCTCACGCCCGCCTCGGCCACTTCATCAATGATGTCGCCCCCGGTATGGTCGTCGTGCGCGCAGTTCACATGAGCCGGATTGGCAGCGGTCCCCAGCACGGTACGGCGAATCGCCGCATGCGCGCGGGCATTACGACGAAGGCCGCGGATAGCCGCGTCCACGATAAAGCCCGTGACCAGCGCGATCAGTGCCTTCGAAGCCAAAAGCATCGCCATGGTCTGCACGGGCACCTGCTCGGCGAGCAACAGCGGCAGCATCTCATCGGAGGTCGAGAGGAACACGGCGACCAGCGTGCCCAGCGTCACGACACGGCCGGCGTACAGCGTTGCTGCCATGGCCGAAAATCCGCACTGCGGCACAATGCCCAGCAGCGAGCCAGCCACGGGACCCGCAGCGCCGGCGCGCTTGATAGCGCCGTTGACGCGGTCGCCCGCAACGTGCTCAAGTGTCTCGAGAGCAAGATACGTCACCAACAAAAACGGCGCCAGCGAGAGCGTGTCCTTGCCGGCGTCGAGCAGAATATCAATCAGCAAATCCATGACGGATGGAACCTTTCATGTCTTTCGGCAGCATTGTAAAAGTCCTAGCGGTCAACTAGGGTATTGTAGTTGTCCTAGGCGCGATGCCAATAGTTGCCCATGGTAAACTATCATCTCGCCACATCTCAATGAACCCGAGCCGCGCGGTGCGGCCCGTCCAAGGAGCAGTTATATGAACGTTTCACAAGCACTCGAATACGAGCGCCAGCCGTTTATTCCCATGTTTATCTATGGCGATCACGGCGCCATGGAGTCCGAGCGCCAGAAGGGCGAAGAGGCCCTTAAGGTGCTCGAAACCGAGTACTTTACCGCCGAGGGCGACCCCAGCTTCGACTTTGCCACCGTGCGCGACCTGGCTGACCGCAACCGCGACCTGTGCGACCAGATTGGCGAGGCACGCCTGCGCAACGTGACGCCCGCGACGCTTTCGCGCGGCCTGTCCGATGCCGACACCTGCGCCGCCATCGGCAAGATGCAAAAGCGCACCGCCGCGTCCGTTATGCGCGAAATCCGCGGCGACCGCGACGCGCTCGGCGTGGCCTACGCCCGCAAGCCCATCCAGGGCACCGTGCTCGGTATCGACATCGAGACCACCGGCCGTGCACCCGAGCGCGGCTATATCATCAACGTGGGCTGGGAGATCATGGAGCTCACCAGCGACGCCGTCCCGCATGACGCCGAGGCACACTACTGCGGCCTGCCCGACATCTACCGCGGCGAGGATGTGCCGCTATCGAACATCCATCACATTACCTGGGACGACATCGACGGCAAAAAACCATTCCGCGAGAACAAGGAACTGCAGAAGCAGCTGCTCAAACTCATGAAGAAGTACCCGTACATGGCGCATAACGCCGCGTTCGAAGACAGTTGGTTCAAGATCCACCTGGACGGTTACGCCGAGGCACGCCGCGCCGGCAAGATCATCGTCATCGACTCGCGCCAGATCTGCCGCAGCCTGGATGCCGACGTCCGCTCGCTCCCCCGCGAGTCCGCGCCCGCCGCGCTCGAGAACTGGGCGCGCCGCCGTGGCACCCTCGCCGCCGACGCCAACGAGCAGCACCTGGGCCTCGACGACACCGACCTCATGCTCCGCACGGTTCAGGCCGAGTTCAACCTCAAGAACCTATTCGCGAAATAACCGATCCATCTGCGGGAGCGCCTGCCAGGCACAGCGCAATCCGTCTGGGCACACCGACACGCAGTAAACTAGGGCGCAGCCTTATGGCTGCACCCTAGTTTTCATCAAAACGAGCAAATACGCGTGCTTCACATAGTCGGCAGGTTGGCCCACCTACATTTTTCGAGTTGTTCGGCCAGCTGAACCACTAGTCAAGGCCCCTTGAACCGCAATCGAAGCTAAAATCGCCTTAATTTCGCAACCAAGCCCCATAAATCTACCTGAATCAATTCGAATAGGACGTTGCGATCGCACCTATTTGTATAGGATAAGGCCGAATAACTCAAATTATGTTGGTGAGGCATCTGAGCGGTCGGCAAAAACGCTTAGAAGCTACGAATCCGCAACTAAAGTTCATCAAAAAGGGGCAGCCGGCAGAAACCTCCCCAGCCAAAGCTGCTCCCTCAATACGACAGCTCAAAAACCCACCGTTCGCAGAAGATAAGCCGCGCCCCAATACCGTTGCCCGAAGTTTCGGGCGTATGCGGCGTCCGCTATGCCATCATGCGCGTATGGGAATCATTCTGTCACATACCACGGCACGCGCTGTATACCAAACAGCCAACTCGCTCGCAAGCTACGCGACCGGTCCCATACCTATGGAAAAGATCAGGGTGTCTGCGCCGACCACGTCCGACCTGGAAGCGGCACGAGCATGGCTCAACAGAAAGAATGTCGATTCTGAACGTATCCATGTGCTGACGTTTTCCAATAATGCCAAAAGGCACCGCAAGGGCTGCATCTGCCACTGCACGCACTATACGTTTGATGCAGAAAGCTACCTAGAACTCGAGCCGAACGTCTACATCGTCGATATCAAGCTGTGCGCGTTAGAAGCAACAGCCGACCTCAACCTTTCGGAGCTCGTTGAGTATTACTTTGAAATCTGCGGCTCCTACGCGCTTGGAACGTCCGACGAAACTCAATATCGCGAGCGCCCAGCCCTAACCAGCGTTGAAGAGCTCAGAGCCTTCTTTTCAGAGGCACCGGGGTATCGTGGATCTAATAAAGCACTTAAGGCACTTTCTTATGTACACGAAGGCTGTCGCTCCCCACTCGAAACGGCGTTTGTCATGATGCTGACAATGCCCAAGTCAATGGGTGGCTTAGCCATACGCGCTATCAAAACGGATTATCCGATCCCAGTCCCCAAAAGATACGCCGCCCTAACGCGACGGACGGTTTTCTACCTCGACGCGCTGCTCGAAAATTCGATGACCGATATCGAATACAACGGCTTTTACCACGACGAACCCGAGCAGCAATCAATTGACGAGGAGCGCCGAAACACGCTGCGAAACATGGGATATGCCGTTATCACAGTTAATCGTCATTCGTTTTTCAAACAGTCCGCTTTTAAACGGGTCATGGAAGCGATTCGCATTCGCGAGAAGATATGGCCCGGTCGACTCCCGGATAACTTCGCCATCCTGCAAGAAACTCTTCGTCAATTTGTCTTGCGGCGCTACTTCGAATACGGTCGCCGCGTCCTGGAGACACTCAAAGAAGAAGAGGCCGCCAAGCGCGAAATTGCAAGCCAATATCCGCAAGCTGATGACCCGAGCATCAACGATGTGCCCGAACCCGACGACATGCAACACGTCGGGGCCCTTGCTGAGGAAATCAATGGGGCTTGGGAATGCGACATGTTCGCAAAAATCGATGAAAACCGCACGGAAGACGACACGATTATTGATCTAATTGAGAATTCGCTCTTCTAAAGGCGATCTCTGCGGATGTCCACCTACATTTTTCGACTTATTCGGCCACCGATGTGCCAGATTGGCTGCAGCAATGCTCAATATAACTTTAGATAAAACTGATTCTGCAGGAACTCCCGTAGAGGAAGAACTGATTCTCGCGGTATTTGACACGATAAAGTACAAATATGAACAGTTCTAATGCTTCTCAAGGTGGCTTTCTTAGCATGCTAGCCGAACATCTCGAAATATGTTGGCGAGCATTGCGTCGATGTCTCCCAACCCACAGAAAATCGCAGAGGCGGCAAGCAGTCATCGAAATTAACGCAAATTGTATTGACATATGAACATACACTCATATAATCGAAAGCAAGTTATATGAGCGCATGTTCATATGAAAGGATATTGCAATGAGCATCCGCGTTGATGAAACGAAACTCGACATCGAGGCCACCGAACCCGCGATCCCGACCACCTGCTCGCCCGAGGACCTTCCCGACGAGGAGCTTCTCTACGACCTCGCCGACCTGTTCAAGGTCTTCAGCGACACCACGCGCATCAAGATCCTTTACGCCCTCATGGGCCGCGAGCTCTGCGTGGCAGACATCGCCGAAGCGACCGAAACCTCGCAGTCCGCGGTGTCGCACCAGCTGCGCACACTCAAGCAGTCGCACCTGGTTAAATTCCGGCGCGACGGGCGCAATATCCTATACTCGCTCGCCGACGACCACGTCTACACCATGCTCAACCAGGGCATGAGCCATATCTGCGAATAGCAACCAACCACGGTACCAGCGCGGCCTGCACCCAAGCCGCAAAAACGGGAAAGGAACCCACCATGAAAAAGCAGTACAAGCTCGATGAGATCGATTGCGCCAACTGTGCGCGCGAGCTTCAGGACGAGCTGGCCAAGCTCGAGGGCGTCAAATCCGTGTCCGTCAACTTTATGACCCAGAAGTTGACGCTCGAGGCCGATGACGCCGAGTTCGACGAGGTCCTCGACCGCGTTGTGGAGTTCACCGCCGACGCCGAGCCGGACTGCGAGATCATTCTCTAGCCAAGGTTTACGCCAACCCGCAAGGCCGCGCTTGCCGCGGCCTTTGCTCGCGAAATTATATGAGCGGGTGTTCATACATTCAAATGGGAGGATACGAGTCATGGCCACCGCCGACCCCAAAAAGAAAAAGAAGAAGCGCAAGAAAAAAGAATCACTCGAGCATAAGCGCAACCGCATCCTGGTAGCGCTGGGCATTTTTGCCGTGGTGTACGCCCTCGATGAGCTCGGCACCCTCACTGCCGCATTCGGCACCCCGGGCGACATCTACGCCAGCTTTGTGCTGTTCCTCGTGCCGTTTTTGATTGCCGGCTACGACGTACTGCAAAAGGCATTCAATAACATCCGCCGCGGCAAGGCCTTCGACGAGAGCTTCCTCATGGCCGTCGCGACCATCGGCGCGTTTGCCATGGTGCTCTTCCCCGATACCGACCCGCACATGGCCGAAGGCGCCGCCGTCATGCTGTTCTACCAGGTCGGCGAGCTGTTTCAGGCGTACGCCGTGGGCAAGAGCCGCAAGTCGATCAGTGCCATGATGGATATCGCGCCCGACTACGCTAACGTCGAGCAGCCCGACGGCACGCTCGAGCAGGTCTTCCCCGATGACATCGCCGTCGGCACCGTGATCGTGGTCAAGCCCGGTGAGCGCGTGCCTATCGACGGCGTCATCGTCGAGGGCGAAACCCAGCTCGACACCGCCGCTCTCACGGGCGAGTCAATCCCCCGCCCCGCCAAGTCCGGCGACGACATCATCAGCGGCTGCATCAACATGACGGGCCTCATCCACGTGCGCACCACCAAGCCCTTTGGCGAGTCCACCGTCGCACGCGTCCTGGAGCTCGTGGAAAATGCCAGCGAAAAGAAGGCGCGCACCGAGAACTTCATCACGCGCTTCGCCCGCGTCTACACGCCCGCCGTCACCGGCGCTGCCGCGGTGCTCGCGCTTGGCGGCGGCTTGGTCACCGGCGCCTGGTCCGACTGGATCCTGCGCGGCCTGACCTTCCTGGTCGTCAGCTGCCCGTGCGCGTTGGTGATCAGCGTGCCGCTCAGTTTCTTTGGCGGCATCGGCGGCGCCTCCAAGCTGGGCGTTCTCATCAAGGGTTCTAACTATCTCGAGACGCTCGCCGATGTGGACACCGTCGTCTTTGACAAGACAGGCACCCTCACCAACGGCACGTTCTCGGTGGTCGCGGTACACCCCGAGGCTGGCTACACCGAGCAGTCGTTGCTTGAAGTCGCAGCCCTTGCGGAGTCGTTCTCCGATCACCCCATCGCGCAGTCCGTGCGTGTCGCCTACCAGAGCGAGGTCGACCCCAAGCGCGTTAGCAACTCCACCAACGACGCGGGCCACGGCGTGACGGCAACCATCGACGGCAAGCACGTCGTCGTTGGCAATGCCAAGATGCTTGCTGCGGCCGGTATCGACGCTCCCAATTGCGAGGTTGTCGGCACGATCCTCCATGTGCTCGTTGACGGCGTTTACGCCGGCCACATCGTGATTGCAGACACCGTTAAGGCCGACGCCGAGCAGACGATCCGCGACCTGCACGCCGCCGGCGTCAAGCGCACCGTCATGCTCACGGGCGACCGCGAGGAAGTGGCTGCTGCGGTGGCCAAGCAGCTGGGGCTCGACGAGTTCCACGCGCAACTACTGCCGGGCGACAAGGTCGAGCGCGTCGAGGCATTGCTGGCAGCCGAATCGGGCAAGGGCAAGCTCGCCTTTGTCGGCGACGGCATCAACGATGCGCCCGTGCTCACCCGCGCAGACGTTGGCATTGCCATGGGCGCCATGGGTTCCGACGCCGCAATTGAGGCCGCCGACGTTGTGCTCATGGACGACAAGCCGTCCAACATTTCCCGCGCGATCCGCGTGGCGCGCAAGACCATGGCGATTGTTTGGCAGAACATCATCTTTGCGCTGGGTATTAAGCTGCTGATTTTAGTGCTTGCGGCGCTCGGCATCGCCAACATGTGGCTTGCTGTGTTCGGCGACGTGGGCGTGGCGATCATCGCCATCCTGAACGCCATGCGCGCGATGGGTGTCAAGAACCTGTAGCACTCGTGGTCCCTCCGGCCGGGGCCGGGCTTGGTTTTGAAAACGTCCTCACGCATGAGGCCCGCCTTTCCTGCTCCTGCGGAGCAACGGAAAGACGGGCCTCGCGCTGACGCTCCTATTTGGCAAGGTGTTTTTTAGAATCCATTTTGCGCTCGGCCTCGAAGGCCTGCCTGTCCCAATCGAGCGGAAGTCCGGCCTCGACCCATGCCTCGTAGGCCCTCCTTATGGGCTTGAGCTCCCTTTGGC
>DBFBAP010000032.1:0-130682 GCA_048245415.1 Collinsella sp.
TCGAAACGGGGCATGGCGAGCATGTCCGGCGTCGGGTCTGATAAGATTTCCATAGCGGTCTTCGTCCTTTCCCAGAACCTGTTGTTGTGGTGATTTCAGATTCTAGGACGAAGGCCGTTCTTCGTTAAACGGGCGCTAGGGCGCCACCCTTACACCAACATTTCCGACGCGATCCAACATGAGGCCGTGCCGCGGAGTGGACCGCAGCTAGCAAAACGGCACCGGAGCCCATGTCGGGCTCGGTGTCCAGCGCGATATCGGCGGCGCAGTTTCGCGATATTCAACAGTGCTCAAATGAGTAAATACTCATTATTTATAAATGATAGTAACGATTCGCGGGTTCCCCGACGGTGAAGTTTGGATTCATATAAGGATCGCCTTCGACGTAATACTTAGCCCATCGATAGTTCATGTACGCGACTTCTTTGTGGAAGCGAATCTGCTTCTCCGTATTGTTTTCAACGCCTCTGGAAATCGACTCGTAGTGATAGAGCTCAACTTCAGGCGTGTATACGATCAGGTCGTTGATCTCGCGTATCTTTAAGCAAAAGTCAACATCATTAAATGCAACTTGAAGCTCTTCGGTGAAACCTCCGACTTTCTCATATTCGCTACGCTTGGTCATTATGCAAGCTGCAGTGACGGCGCTGAAGTCTTGTTGTGCATCGTTGAGTGCAAAGTAGCCCCAGTTATCCTTTGGCATGCTTTGGCAAAGATGTCCTGCCACGCCACCAGTGACGCATAAGCCCGCGTGCTGAATAGTGTCGTCGGGATAGTAGAGTTTTGCACCAACTGCGCCAACATCCTCACGTGCGCAGATGCCAAGCATAGTCTCAATCCAATTGGGCGTAATTACCTCAGTATCGTTATTCAACAGCAAGAGATAGTTACCTTTGGCGTGAGCAACGCCAAAGTTCATGAGCTTGGAGAAATTGAATTCGTGCTCCCAAGTTACAAGACGAACGATATCTGGATATTTTGCTTGCAACTTATCGTAGTAATCGAACGTCGCCTTTTCTGTGCTGTTGTTTTCGATTATGACAAGCTCGTAATTGTTGTACGTTGATTTCTCAACAATTGACTTAATGCAGTTCTCCAGAATGTCGGCGTGGTCTTTAGTCGGGATGATAATTGACACGAGTGGATGGGAATCTGGCACAGCGTAGGTTACTTTATATGTAAAGGGACGACGCGCTTGTTCGACCTTCGCATTGAGCCCAAGCCTGTCCAAATGATTCTGAACCGCTTTGATGCCTGCGATAGTGGCATACGGCTTGCTATCGGCATTTGCCGCAGTCGATGTCTCGCTTAGGCGCCAGTGATATAGAACCTTTGCAACATGATGAACTTTCCTTGCCTTTTCCACAGCATGGAGAGTCAGATTGTGATCCTGCGCCCCGTCGAACTCTTTCGTATTCGGTTCCAGAGTCTCAAGCAGGGACTTACGGATGGTAAGCATATGGCAGATGTAGTTATTATTTCTGAGCAGATCAATATTGAAATCCGGTTTAAAGAACGGCTGTGCCAGCTTTCCATCGGGCATGAGTTTGTCTTCGTCGCAATAAAGAAGATCGACGTCATCGTTGTTTTCAATTGCTTCGGCATATGAGAACAACAAGTCCGGTTCAAGAATATCATCATGGTCAAAGAAGCTAACGAAATCACCCGAAGCGATGGCAACGCCGGCGTTTGTATTTTCGGAAATGCCCTTATTCTCGGTAAGGTTAATTGATTTAATTCTTCTGTCGTGGGCCGTCTCCTGCTCAACGCGAGCCTTTAGTTCCTGATTGTCGGGACTTGCGTTAACTAGGATGAGCTCCCAGTTTGCATAAGACTGGTTTTTTACGGATTCGGCCATATCGTTAAAAAACGGAATGGGTGTGTTGTAAAGAGGGACAATAATGCTGAACGTCGGAGCGCAGTTGAAGACGATTTTTCTCTGCTTTTCCAGAGCACCGATGGTTGCCTTATGTTCCGTGAACCATTCGGGGTATTCAGGGTCAAACTGCGCATGGGTAAAGAGAAAGTTGGTCTCCTCAAGAAGCATGCCTAATTTATCGGGCGTTAAGCAGTCGAATGCACTGAATGATGGGTGATTTTGATCGTCAATAACAAAATAATAACGATCGAACGCCTTTGGCATACGAACCGAGAGCTGCGTTTCAAGTTGCTTTTTCTCAGACGTAAATCCAACGCTTGTTACATTCGAACCGAAATTGACGATGCTCAAATCAACTTCATTGAGGGTTCGATCGAGGCAGCGAAGTTTGATTTGGGAGTCGCTACGATAAGGTGTTCTCACCGTGCACCTAAGGATATAGTCGCTTGAATCTTCGATGCACTGCCAGAAATCAATCGTTGCCATGTCAAACTCTGAAACGTCATCGTAGTTTCGGAGTTTGCTGCACATGTCAGGTTTAATTTTGTAGTTAAGGCGAGACTCCCATTTGATGTTCTTGCAATTGAGCGAAAGGGAGTCGCTGCTCAGGGTACGACCGTCTTGGCCGATTTCGCTAAACTCAATTTTGATGGTGCGAGCATCGGGATCGGGGATTACGAGGACGTATGAGTCCGAGTTACAGCTATTGTCCTTGAATTTAAGGAGAGATAAAGGTAAACAGCGGTTATCGTCTGTAGCCGCTCCGGCTGTTACGTTGGAGTCTTCATGGATGCCTTCAATCTTAAGCTGCTGGTAGATTTTCCAGTTTCCTCTGCATACTCCGGTTGTTTCGACTCGCATTGTTTGCCTTTCGTTTGTTGGACACTGCTCATTGTACTTTTTCATTTGTTGCCTCGCTAGAAATGCAGAAAGAGTTGCGTGTTTCTGCTGTCCGATTTAAATAAGAAGACGGGGAGGTTGCTGCCGGTGCGTATAATTTAATTAAATATGCATCTGTAATCAGCGGCTTTTGCTCAACGATTGTCAATCGAGAGGATTTTTATGAAAGGCATCATCCTCGCCGGCGGGTCCGGCACACGCCTGTACCCGCTCACGCTCGTGACCTCCAAGCAGCTGCTGCCGGTCTACGACAAGCCCATGATCTACTACCCGCTTAGCACCCTCATGCTGGCGGGCATCCGGGACATCCTGGTCATCTCCACGCCGACCGACCTCCCCAACTTCGAGCGCCTGCTCGGGGACGGCTCGCGCTACGGCGTGAACCTGTCCTACGCCGAGCAGCCGAGCCCCGACGGCCTGGCGCAGGCCTTCACCATCGGCGAGGACTTCATCGCCGGCGAGCCGTGCGCGCTGGTGCTCGGCGACAACATCTTCTACGGCAACGGCCTGTCGCGCCACCTGACGCGCGCCGTCCAGAACGCCGAGTCGGGCCGCGCCACGGTCTTCGGCTACCACGTGGACGACCCCGAGCGCTTCGGCGTCGTGGAGTTCGATGCGCAGGGCAGGGCCGTCTCCATCGAGGAGAAGCCCGAGTGCCCCAAGAGCTCCTACGCCGTCACCGGCCTGTACTTCTACCCGGGCGACGTGGCCGCCAAGGCGCATGAGGTGAGGCCCTCGGCCCGCGGCGAGCTGGAGATCACCACGCTCAACCAGATGTACCTGGAGGAGGGGACGCTGTCCGTGGTGACCCTCGGCCGCGGCTACGCGTGGCTGGACACCGGCACCATGGAGAGCCTCCACGAGGCGGCGGAGTTCGTCCGCGCCGTGGAGCACTCCCAGGACCTGCCGGTGTCCGTCCCCGAGGAGATCGCCTGGGAGAACGGCTGGATCACGACCGCCGAGCTGGAGGAGGCGGCCAAGGCCTACGGCAAGTCGGTCTACGGGCAGCACCTGAAGAAGGTCGCCGCCGGCGAGATCGTCAACAGCCCGCGCGAGTACTAGCGCAAGCTTGTTTTCTTTAGGGGTCACCGTTTATCTGGTGGCCCCTTTCGTTATGATTACGTTGACCATAAAGACAATATGATTGGGAGTGGATGTGTTAAGCGTCTACTTTGGCGATATGCCAGAAGCGATTTACAACACAGCGACATATTTCAAAAACTCTTACCGGTCTTCTTGGATTACGGATCCCTATGCAGTCTCGATAATTAAAGATGTCGATCGATCGGTTGTTGTCTCCGAAAACGTCATCGAAAGCCCTGTGCTTGGATCCATCTCCCCACTCCAGCTTTCTGGTGGCGTGAAAACGCTGCTGCTTATGAGATTTGATCGTAAGCATATTTTTAACGCTTCTACCTGTGGTGACAACTGTGCCAAGTGGATTCTCGACATGGCGAAAGACCGCAAGCTCGTTGTGAATCTCTATCATGTGATGGACTTTGGTCGCGAGGATTTTAAAATTAAAGTCGTGAATAGCGGCCGAATCGTTCACAGCATGGCCGATTTGATTCACGAGTCGATTCCGTATCTGTAGGTGCTGCTTATGAACGGTTCGCATCTCGTTAAGATTTCCCGCCGCAGGGGAACCAAGTACACATTTACCATTAAACGGAACATTACTATTGTGCGTGGGGATAGTGGCACGGGTAAGACGACACTGTTTAACATGGTCGCAGACTACATGCGAACGGGCGAGCAGTCGGGTGTTTCCTTGCAATGCGATTGTCCCTGTGTCGCCCTGACCGATTATGATTGGCGAAACCAGCTTTCGTCCGTTCATGACTCGATTGTATTTGTCGATGAGGGCTTAAAAGAGATTCATTCTGATGAGTTTGCCCATCATGTGCTGTATTCCTCGAATTATTTCGTGCTGATCTCAAGGGCTGATTTCCCCAATCTTCCGTATAGCGTGGATGAGATTTACAAGATTAAGACGAGCGGAAAATACCATTCTTTCGTCCCTGTTTATCAAGATCGCGGGAATCATCGTTATGCTATTTCCCGGTCGGCGCCAAAACAGGACTTTTCTATCCTTCTATGCGAGGACAGTAAGTCTGGTTTCCAGTTCTTTGAACGGCATTTCGCTGACAGTGAGCTTACCTGTACTTCGGCCATGACGAACAGTGCGATTTTGGGCTGGTTGGATCAGCATCTCGACGATCGCGTGTTTGTTGTCGCGGACGGGGCGGCATTTGGGTGCTATGCGGACCGCGTCCTTAAGCTGCAAGACATTCACCGCGATACTGTTACGGTTTGTCTTCCCGAATCATTCGAGTGGCTTCTACTGAGCTCCGGCGTAATTTCAGGGCTAGATGTTAAGACGGTTTTGGAAACCCCAGAAGCCTTTGTAAACAGTGAGAAGTTTAAAAGCTGGGAGGATTTCTTCTATAAGTACTTACGTGAAATAACTGGGGATTCGGTTTTTCACTACGACAAAGACTGCATTTCGGAGGCGTTTTGTACAGGAGGTAATTCTGCGAAGGTTATGGCTCTTATCGCATGCCGAAATGTCCGATAGTTTTGTTGAATAGCGTCGCGGCGTCACTTCCTGCGGCATACTAAAGAAGCTGTACATGCTTCAGATTGGATTTTCATGTCTGAGATTTTCGAACCCAAGAATATCATCGTCACTGGCGGCTGCGGCTTCATCGGCAGCAACTTCGTCCACTACGTGGTCGACAACCACCCGGGCGTCCACGTCACCGTCCTGGACAAGCTGACCTACGCCGGCAACCCCGAGAACATCGCCGGGCTGCCCTCGGACCGCGTTGAGCTGGTCGTGGGCGACATCTGCGACGCGGAGCTGCTGGACCGCATCGTCCCGGGCCACGACGCGATCGTGCACTACGCCGCCGAGAGCCATAACGACAACTCCATCGCCGACCCGGAGCCGTTCCTGCGCACGAACGTGGAGGGCACCTTCCGCCTGCTGGAGGCCGTGAGGAAATACGGCGTCCGCTACCACCACGTCTCCACCGACGAGGTCTACGGCGACCTGGCGCTCGACGACCCCGCCAAGTTCACCGAGGAGACGCCGTACCACCCGAGCAGCCCGTACTCGAGCACCAAGGCGTCCTCCGACATGCTGGTCCGCGCCTGGACCCGCACCTACGGCCTGCGCACCACGATCTCCAACTGCTCCAACAACTACGGCCCCTACCAGCACGTGGAGAAGTTCATCCCCAGGCAGATCACCAACATCGTCGACGGCGTGCGCCCCAAGCTCTACGGCAAGGGCGAGAACGTCCGCGACTGGATCCACACCGAGGACCACTCCTCTGCCGTCTGGGACATCCTCACCAAGGGCCGGATGGGGGAGACCTACCTCATCGGCGCAAATGGCGAGAAGAACAACATCACCGTGCTGCGCATGATCCTCGAGGCGATGGGGAAGGACCCCGAGGACTTCGACTGGGTCGCCGACCGCCCCGGCCACGACCGCCGCTACGCCATCGACTCGACCAAGCTCCAGCGCGAGCTGGGCTGGAGGCCGGCCCACACCGACTTCGCCGAGGGGCTCAAGCGGACCATCGACTGGTACGTCGCCAACGAGTCCTGGTGGCGCCCCGCCAAGGAGGCCACCGAGGCCCGCTACCGCGCACAGGGCCAGTAAGACTGCATTCCGGCGAACCGCACCGCGGGGCGCCCGCGCGGGGCCGCAGGGCATGGGGATGACCCTGCGGCCCCGCGCGGGCGCCCCCGGTTATACAACCTCTTCGATAGGAGCTTTTCCCACATGGCAGACATCGCATTCGAGAAGGACCTCTCCGTCGCCGAGACCGGCATCGAGGGCCTCAAGGTCGTCGACCTCGCCGTCCACGGCGACTCGCGCGGCTGGTTCAAGGAGAACTGGCAGCGCGCCAAGATGACCGCCCTGGGCATCCCGGACCTCAGGGTCGTCCAGAACAACATCTCCTACAACGACAGCCGCGGCGTCACCCGCGGCATCCACGCCGAGCCCTGGGACAAGTTCATCTCCGTGGCGCGCGGCAGCGTCTTCGGCGCCTGGGTGGACCTGCGCGAGGGCAGCGAGACCTACGGGAAGGTGTTCACCTGCACGCTCGACCCGTCCAAGGCCATCTACGTCCCGCGCGGCGTGGGCAACTCCTTCCAGGCCCTGGAGGACGGCACCGCCTACACCTACCTGGTGGACGCCCACTGGTCGCTGGAGCTCAAGAGGACGTACACCTTCGTGAACCTCGCCGACCCCGAGCTCGCCATCGAGTGGCCGATCCCGCTCGATGAGGCCACCGTCTCCGAGGCCGACCTCAACCACCCGATGCTGAAGGACGTCGTCCCAATGGCGCCCAGGCGCACCCTCGTCACCGGCTGCGACGGCCAGCTGGGCCATGCTGTGCGCAGGCTGGCGGAGGAGCGCGGCGTCGCCAAGGACTTCGACTTCTGCGACATCGACACCTTCGATATGTCAGACCCGGACGCCTACACACAGTACGACTGGTCGCTCTACGGCACCGTGATCAACTGCGGCGCCTACACCGCCGTGGATAGGGCGGAGACCGCCGAGGGCCGCGCGACCGCCTGGAAGGCCAACGCGACCGGCCCCGCCCTCCTCGCCCGCACATGCTCTGATCACGGGATCACCCTCGTCCACGTGTCCAGCGACTACGTCTTCGACGGCACCGCCGAGGTGCATGACGAGGACGAGCCCCTCAGCCCGCTGTCCGTCTACGGCCAGACCAAGGCCGCCGGCGACATCGCCGTGGCCGGGTGCCCGCGCCACTACATCATGCGCTCCAGCTGGGTCATCGGCGAGGGCCGCAACTTCGTCAAGACGATGAAGGGCCTGTCCGACCGCGTCGCCGACCCCGAGGACGGGCTCGAGCAGGTCACGGTCGTTGACGACCAGCTGGGCCGCCTGACCTTCACGCGCGACATGGCCGAGGCCATCTTCCACGTGCTGGGGACGCACGCCCCCTACGGCACCTACGACTGCACCGGCTCCGGCACCGTCAAGTCCTGGGCCGATATCGCCCGCGCCGTCTTCGAGGCCGCCAACGGCAACGGGGACAGGGTCGTGCCGGTATCGACCGCCGACTACTACGCGAGCGCCGAGGGCCCCGTCGCCCCGCGCCCGGTCCACTCCGCGCTCGACCTGTCCAAGCTCGAGGCTGCCGGCTTCCACATGCCCGACTGGGAGGAAGAGCTGGGGGAGTACATCAAGACGCTCTAGCCGCTATTAACTTTTCGAGAGTAAAAGCCGCCGTTCTTTAACGGCGGCTTTTCTTGTTGGTGGCTATCTGCGCAGTGGTGCCAATAGTATTTTGCGGAAGATCTACCTCTCGCTTGGCATGGAAGTAGGGTGGCCGGGCTGGTCGTCGTAGGCGTATTTGCTGTACACGTTGACCTCCCACTGCTTTTTTTCGACCTTTGCTACAGAATCTAGGATGAAGCCGGTCGCAAGGCTCAGGCCGCACAGGAACATAAACGAGGCGACGAGCATAGCGGTGGGGAAGCGCGGGACGAGGCCGGTCTGGAAATATTCGACAACGATGGGCATGCCCAGGGCGAGGCCGAATACCGCGAACAGAAGCGCAACGAGGCTGAAGAACTTCAGCGGGCGGTAGTCCTTGAACAGCGTGCCGATCATCGCAACGACTTTAATGCCGTCGCTCACGGTGTTGAGTTTGGACTCGGAACCCTCGGGACGGTCGCGGTACTCGATGGGCACATCTTTGATGCGCCAGCGGTGGTCGACGGCGTGGATCGAGAGCTCGGTTTCGATCTGAAAGCCCTCGGAAAGCACTGGGAAGGTTTTAACGAACGGGCGGCTCATGGCGCGGTAGCCTGTCATGACGTCATCGAAGCTGTAGCCATAGATCCACTTGATCATGGCGCGGACCAGATTATTGCCAAAGCCGTGGAAGGCACGCTTGTTCTCCTCGGCGTAGGTGCCGTTGGAAAGGCGATCGCCTACGGTCATGTCGGCCGTGCCGTTAAGGATGGGCTCGCAGAGGGCCTTGGCCGCCTCGGCGGGGTAGGTGTCGTCTCCGTCGACCATCAGGTAGCAATCGGCGTCGATATCGCGAAACATCTGGCGGCACACGTTGCCCTTTCCCTGACGGGGCTCAAAGCGGACTGTGGCGCCGTGCTCGGTGGCAATGCGTGAGGTATCGTCCGACGAGTTGTTGTCATAGACATAGACCGTCGCCTGCGGAAGCTCGCGGTGAAAGTCGTCGATGACTTTGCCGATCGTGAGCGCTTCGTTGTAGCAAGGGATGATGACGGCGATGGATTCAGAATTCACTTAATGCTCCTTATACATTCAATCCTAGAAAGTATAGCCGTCCGGGCCTGGCATCCTAAGATGTGGGTTAGTTCTCCAGTTTTGTTGCGCGAATCGTTTGCATGGCCGTCGGGTCTATACTGTTCGTTTGTCAACGATTACGAGTAAAGGAGTTGCATCCGTGTCGGATCAGACAAAGCAACAAGAAACTCGCAGTCTGCCTGCGACGTTTGCTAAGAACGAATTTGAGAAGGACGCGTTTATCCTTCGTCAGCTGGTTACCAAGGATTTTAAGATCAAGTATCGCCGTAGCGTTCTGGGCGTCGCATGGTCGGTGCTCAACCCGCTGCTGATGATGATCGTCATGGCCATCGTGTTCTCGACGATTTTTGGCCAGGGCCGCAATGGCTCAATGACGCCCGAGATGTACCCGCTGTACTTGATCGTGGGTAACATCACCTTTGCCGTCATGTCTGAGTCTACTAACCAGGCCCTGACGTCGATCGTGGGCGCTGCCCCTCTGCTCAAGAAGGTTAAGGTGCACCGCTGGGTTTTCCCGGTGCAGAAGGTGCTCTTCTCGCTGGTCAACTTTGCCTTCTCGCTGGTCGCCGTCGCCATCGTCATGCTGTGGTTCCGCGTTATGCCTTCTTGGCACCTGATTCTGTTGCCGGTTTGCCTGCTGCTGCTTATGTGCTTCTGCATGGGCCTGGGCATGATGCTCTCTGCCCTTACGGTCTTCTTCCGCGACGTTATGCATCTGTGGAGCGTCGTCATTACGGCGTGGACTTACATTACGCCCATCTTCTGGACGACTGACTATATTGCGCAAATGCCGCATCTCGTGCGTATCTTGATGTATGCGAACCCCATGTTCAACTACCTGCAGTTTATGCGCGATATCTTCCTGTTCCAGACTACGCCCTCGCTTATGACGTTTGGTATGTGCGTCGCTTGGGCGGTTCTTGCGCTTATTATTGGCTATACCGTGTTCCATAAGTCCGAGCGCAAATTTATCCTCTACATCTAAGGAGTGCTGTGATGACTGAATCTGTTGTTGATTACAGCGAGCAGCCTCTGGCTGTCGAGGTCGACGACGTCACCATGATCTTTAACATGGCGTCCGAGTCGCTGACCAACCTCAAGGAGTACTTCATTAAGCTTGCCAAGCACGAGCTGTTCTTTGAGGAGTTTAGGGCGCTTAAGCACATCTCGTTTGATATTCATCGCGGCGAGGTTGTGGGTCTGGTCGGCACCAATGGCTCCGGCAAGTCTACGATGCTCAAGATTATCGCTGGCGTTCTTGAGCCTAGCGAGGGCAGCGTTAAGGTGCACGGTAACATCGCGCCGCTGATTGAGCTTGGCGCCGGCTTTGACCCCGAGCTGACCGCCCGCGAGAACATCTATCTGAACGGCGCCCTGCTCGGCTATACCAAGGAGTTCATCGACGCCAACTTTGACGGCATTATCGAGTTCGCTGAGCTGCAGAACTTTGTCGATATGCCGCTTAAGAACTTCTCTTCGGGCATGGTGGCGCGTATCGCCTTTGCAATCGCGACGATTACCGAGCCCGATATTCTGATCGTTGACGAGACGCTGTCCGTCGGTGATGTGTTCTTCCAGCAAAAGTGTGAGGCCCGCATCCAGCACTTTATTCAGAGCGGCGACGTGACGGTTCTGTTCGTTTCGCACTCTATGGAGCAGGTTGAGCGCATCTGCCAGCGTGCCGTTTGGATTGAGAAGGGTGACCTTCGCATGGACGGCCCGGTCGATGAGGTCTGCAAGGCGTATCGCGAGCAGTTCAACTAGGTTATAATTACTTGCGCCTGACAGGCTTGCGCTTGCTTGGGCGTGCGGCTATTTGCTCCATTAGCTCAGTTGGATAGAGCAGGGGACTTCTAATCCCAAGGTCGACGGTTCGAATCCGCCATGGAGCACCATCGTTTGTTAAGCCCGGACCGCTTGGTGGTCTGGGCTTTTTTCATCTTGCTGATGTGGATTGGCCTTTCAGCGACTCCACGCATGGGCGTAGCCTCGGTTTTAAACGTTTTGCGTGGCTTACTGCTCTGCCCTCGAACACTCCGATAAGTCTTTCGCAACCGCATTCAGCGATTACGGCAATAGAACTTAGTGCGGCATTCTAGTCGCATCTTCAACATCCAGAAAATCATTCGTGGCACCAACAAACTCCTGCATGTTCCTGACGATGCGGCCATCGTTATCGATGCGAATCTCAAAACGCTTCCAGGGGAACTTCATGATGTGGTAAAGGGTTACCAGCACATCCTGTTCTTTGCCAATTTTGAGCAGCCAACGGGCGCAGTTATCGCCGCAGGTGGAAGCATTAAAGATCATGTTGGGGAGATTGCGGACAAGCAGGAGCGTCTTTACTCCGCCGGATAACTCGAGCGGGCTGATCGAGCCCAGCTGCTTGCTTATGATGTTGTGAGAGCCGATGAGCTCCGATCCGTTAACGCCTTTAATAATTTGCGCAGCCATGGGGTCTTCGAACCATGAATCCAAGTACGAGTTCCTAAAGTAGGTCTTGGTATCGTAGATGGAGCCGGGGTAATCTCCCAGATGAATGCTCAGCATGCGGGTCTCCAGACATTGTGTGACTGCAACGATTATATGCCAGTAATAAAATGCCGGCAGCAGCGAGATTGCTGCTGCCGGCACTGGCGTTGTAGTCACGCGAATCAGCGTTCGTGAATTGTCACCGTTTGCTTACTTTTCGAGACGCTCCCTCAGCAGCTCCAGGGCATGGGCGTAGCCTTGGAGGCCTTCGCCGGTGATGGTGGCGAAGCAGGCCAGGCGGGCGTAGCTTACCTGGCGGAAGTCCTCGCGGGTCTCGACAGCGCTGATGTGGACCTCCACAGCCGGGATGGCGACGGCTTTAAGGGCATCCAGGATGGCCACGCTGGTGTGCGTGTAGGCAGCCGGGTTGATGACGATGCCGTCGACCTTGCCGTAGGCCTCCTGGATCTTGTCGACGATGCTGCCCTCGTGGTTAGACTGGAAGACCTCGACCTCGCCGAAGCCCTGTGCGGCACCCGCTTCCTGACAGATCTGCACTAAGCGATCGTAGTTGTCGCTGCCGTAGATGCCTGGCTCGCGAATGCCGAGCATGTTGAGGTTGGGGCCGTTAATGACGAGTGCTTTCATGGTTGCTTCCTTTGCGGTTGAAAAACCACCACAAAGGTGCCTGCCCCCTTTGTGGTGGTTTTGGTTAGAGAGCGGGTGGGAGGGTGTCGAGGAGGGCATGGGCGGTGTTGGCGGCGCAGTCGCGTGAGTCGATGATGTAGTCGGCCCAGGCGCGGTAGCGCGGCATGCGCTGTTCCGCCAGCTTATCGATGCCATCGCGGGCGGTGATGGGGCGACCCTTGTGGGCAAGTTCGTCGAGCTTGCGGTTGAGCATCACGATCTGGCTGTTCTGGTGCAGCAGCGGATAGTTTTCGTCGCGCGTGACCACGCCGCCGCCGGTGGAGAGCACCAGGCCGCTGCGCTTGGAGATGTCGGCCAGCGCCGGCGTCTCCTGCTCGCGGAAGGCCGCCTCGCCGCGCTCGACGATAAAGTCGGCGCAGGGCATGCCCAGGCGCTCCTCGAGGGCGCGATCGAGGTCGATGTGCTCGCGTCCCGTGAGCTGGGCGATCTGCTCGCCCACGCGGGTCTTGCCCGAGCCCGGCATGCCGATTAGCGCGATGTTCTGCTCGCGGCGGGACAAGCGCTCCGTTACGTCCAGGATGCGCTCGCGCGGGGTGGCTTGGCTGGTGTAACGCTCGACGGCCTGTGCTGCCTGGGCAACAAGCATGAGCAGACCGCCGATGCAGGGGATCCCGCGGCGCTCGGCCTCGAGCATCAGGCCCGTGCGGGCGGGGTTGTAGACAATGTCGATAACGCCTTCGAGCGCATCGAGCCCTTCGAGCGTGCAAGGCGCGTCGGGGCAATGGGGGAACATGCCGGCAGGTGTGCAGCTGACGAGCAGGGCGGCGTCGGACTGCTGCGCGATGTTGTCGTAGTTAACCTCGCTCGTGCGACCCACGGGCACAACGATGGCGCCCAGGTCTTCCAGCACCATACTTGCCGTGGTACCGGCGCCGCCAGTGGCGCCGAGTACGAGAGCCTTCTTGCCGGCAACCTCCACACCCAGCTCCTCGACCAGGCACTGAAAACCGAAGTAGTCAGTATTTTCGCCGCGTAGGCGGCCGTCGGGTAGGCGCGTGATGGTGTTGACGTTGCCCATGCGCTCGGCGAGCGGGCTCAGCTCGTTCAGATACTCCATGACGGCGCGCTTGTAGGGGATGGTCACGTTGGTGCCCTCCCACTCGTCGCCCATCATAAAGGCCGCGAGGTCCTCGGGCTCGCGCTCAAAACGCACGTACTCGAGCCCAGCGAGCTCCTTGTAGATGGTCGGGGTGTAGCTGTGGCCCAGCACACGGCCCAGCACGCCGTAGGGACGGGTTGCGGCGGTATCGGTCATCTAGAGCACCTCCGTGTAGCTGCCAAAGTAGGTGAAGCTCTCGCACACGTCGTCGATGGAATCGAGCAGGTCGTCGAGGGCCTTACTGCCAAAGGGGCAGTCCAGGTCAAAGTAGAACATAAACTCAAAGTCGTGCCCGGGGATGGGACGGCTCTCGAGCTTGATGAGGTTGATGTTGAGCGCGTAGAAGCGCTCGAGTACGCGGTAGAGGGCGCCCGGCTCATTGGCCGTGGTGATCATGAGCGAGGTGCGGTTGGCGCCGGGGTAGACGCGCGGCTCGCGGCTGATGACGACAAAGCGCGTGTAGTTGTTGTCCGAGTCCTGGATATTAGGCTCCAGTACCTCCAAGCCGTAGAGCGCCGCACAGCTGCGCGAGGCGATAGCGGCGACGTCGGTGCGCTCGGAGTTGGCGACCATCTCGGCCGACATGGCGGTGTTGGGGTATTTGGTGGCATGCAGGCCGTGGCCCTCGATAAAGCCGGCGCACTGGGCAATGGCTTGGCCGTGGCTGTAGACCTCGCGCACGTCGGCGAGTTTGGTGTCGGGCTTGGCGAGCAAGTTGTGGTCGATCTTGAGGCGAAGCGAGCGCACGATGTGGAAGTCGAACTGGGCGAGCAGGTCGTAGACGGCGTTGACCGAGCCGGCGGTGGAGTTCTCGATGGGCAGCACGCCAAACTCGCAGAAGCCGTCGCGCACAGCGCGCATAACGCCTTCGAAGGTCTCGAAAAACGCGATGTCGGGCACGTCGAAGAGCTTGCACGCGGCGATTTGACTGTAAGCGCCCTCAACGCCCTGGCAAGCGACGGTGGCAGTTTGAGGGAAGGGCGTGTCGGAGGCTGCAGCCGTGGCGTGGGCCTTTTGCGAGACAGTGATGCCCTTGAGTTCGTTGATGTAGCGCTGCTGCTCGGCCTTGCTCATGCTCATGAGGAGACGGAACAGGGTGATGGTCTGCGCCTCGTAGCGCTCGGGCGCGCGGCTGGCGAGGTTGTTGAGTTTTGAGCGCTCGCGGGCGGGGTCAAAGACGGGCTTGCCCATCTCGATCTTTGATTTGGCGACCTCGGTGGCAATGTCCATACGCTCGACAAAGCTGTTGAGGAGCGTGGTGTCGATGCCATCGATGGCCTGGCGGATGTCAGCAAGGTCCATGGAGGCCCCTTTCGTGAATCGTTGCCTGGGGTGGGCGGATTAGCGCTGGCCTGTGTCCTCGAGGAGGGCATCCCAGATGGCGAGGGCGGCGGCTGCTTCGGCTACGGGGACGGCTCGGGGGACGATGCAAGGATCGTGACGGCCGTGGACCGAGAGCTTGGCATTTTCCATGGCGTCCATGTCCACCGTCTGCTGTTCGCGGCCAATCGAGGGCGTCGGCTTTACGGCCATGCGCCACATGACGGGCGCGCCGGTGGAGATGCCGCCCAGGATGCCGCCGGCGTTATTGGACTCGACCTCGATCTCGCCGGTCTCGGCATCGATGCGATACGGATCGTTGTTCTCGCTGCCGCGCATGGCGGCCACGGCAAAGCCCATGCCAAACTCCACGCCCTTTACGGCGGGAATGCCAAACGCGATTTGCGCGATGCGGTTCTCGATGCCGTCGAACATAGGGTCGCCGATGCCCGCGGGCAGGCCGTAGATGCCGCACTCCACGATGCCGCCGATGCTGTCGAGTTCATCGCGCGCGGCCAGAATCTCCTCGCGCATGCGGCCGGCTGCGGCGGCGTCAATGCACGGCAGGTCGTTCGTAAGGATAGCCTTGCGGTCGGCCTCTCGATAGACCATATCGTCCATCGGCAGGTCGGAGATGCCGCCGATCTGCGCGACGTGCGCCATGACCTGAATGCCGCGGGCCTCGAGTGCCTGTAGCGCAATGCCGCCGGCGATGCATAGAGGGGCCGTCAGACGGCCGGAGAAGTGCCCGCCGCCGGCGACGTCGTGCATGTTGTGGTACTTCACACGCGCCGGAAAGTCTGCGTGCCCGGGACGGGGCTTGCGGCGCAGCTCGGAGTAATCCTTGGAGCGCGTGTTGGTGTTCTCGATAATCGCGGCGATGGGCGCGCCGGTGGTATGTCCATCGACTACACCGGCGATGATATGCGCGGCGTCGGCCTCGCGGCGTTTGGTCGCGGTCTCGTCGCGACCGGGGGCTCGACGGTCGAGGAAGGACTGTAGCTGCTCCTGGTCCACGGCGATGCCCGCCGGAATGCCATCGAGCGAGCAGCCGATAGCGGGGGAGTGCGACTGTCCGAAGATGCTTAAGTGTAAGACGTTGCCAAAGGTCGAGGACATGCTATTCCTCCTCGAGCGTGACCTTGCCGCCCAGTAGGCGGTAGTGGTCGAAGAAATCGGGATAGGACTTGTTGACGGCCTCGGCGCCGTGGATCACGACCTCGCCGGTGGCGCGGCTCGCGGCGATGGCGGCCATCATGGCGATGCGGTGGTCGTTGTGCGAATCGACCTCACCGCCGATAAAGGCATCGACACCCTTGATGATGAGGTCATCGCCGGCAATGCGCACCTGTGCGCCCAGCGCGGTGAGCTCGCGGGTGGTGGTGACCAGGCGGTCGGATTCCTTGATACGTAGACGGGCGCAATCGCGGATAAAGGTGCGGCCCTGTGCCAGCGAGGCCACGGCCGAGATAACGGGCACGAGGTCGGGAATGTCGTGGGCACTCATCTCAAAGCCGGCGAGCTTGTCGGACTGCACGGTGGCGGCGTTGGTTGAGCGCACGATGCGGGCGCCAAAGCGCGAAAGCGCGGCAAGCACGTTGCGGTCGCCCTGCGCGGAGCTCAGGGACACACCCTCGACGGTGATGGGATCGGTGCCGAGGGCGCCGGCACACAGCCAAAAGGCGGCGTTGGACCAGTCGCCCTCGACGGCCACGCTGCCGGGCGTGCGATACGAGCCACTGCTCACGCGGAAGTTCGTGACCTCGGGCTGGCCGTCCTTGGCCGGAATACGCTCGACGTTGACCTCGACGCCAAAGGCCTTCATGGCCTGGATGGTCAGGTTGATGTAGGGGCGGCTCTCGATGAGGCCGGTTACCTGCACGCAGGAGGGCTGGGCCAGCAGCGGGGCTGCCAGCAGCAGGCCGGAGATATACTGCGAGCTCACGTTGCCCGGCAGCACAAAGGTGCCCGGGCGCATGCGGCCGCTCGTCTTGAGCGGAAAACCGCCCAGGCCCTGCAGGTCGCAACCGGCGGCGATGATCTCGTCCGAGAGCGGGGAGAGCGGGCGGGCGCCCAGGCGGCCCTGGCCCACGAAGGTGGCATTCGCACCCAGCGCGCAGGCGACGGGCAGCATAAAGCGCAGCGTGGAGCCGCTTTCGCCGCAGTCAAGCGTGCCGCCGGCAAGGGCCTTGAGCAGGCCAAACTCAACACTCTTCATGGTGGGGTGGACCTGGAAGCCGTCCTCGACGGTCTCGATGCGAGCGCCCAGGGCCGTGAGACAGCGCACCGTGGCCTCGATATCGGCGCAGGTGGTGTTGCAGGTGACGTGCGTCTCGCCGTTGGCAAGCGCAGCGCAGATGATCAGGCGATGCGCCATCGACTTGGACGCGATGGCGGGAACGGTGCCCTTGAGCGGGGACGGGGTGATGCGGGCTAGCATGCGGATGCGTCTCCCTTCTGGCCGAGGCCCTCGGCAATGAGTTCGTGGAAAGTGGAAAGCGGCGTGCGGTCGATGCTGCAACGGCCAATGTCGTGCGGAATTACCAGGTCGATAGTGTCACCGGCGCGCTTTTTGTCGTGGAGTGCCTCGGCAAAGACGGCGTCGGCCGAAAGCCTGCAGCGGGTCTTGAGGCCGTGGCGCGCGCAGAGCTCCTCGATGCGAGCGGGAAGTTCGGCGTCGCAAATGCCGTGCAAGGCCGCGGCGCGCGTGATGATGCCCATGCCGATCGAAACGCAGTTGCCGTGCCCCAGCTCAAAGTTCTCGCAGGCCTCGACGGCATGTCCGGCGCTGTGTCCAAAGTTGAGGAGCTTTCGCTGGTTGGTTTCGCGCTCGTCGGCGACGACCACGGCGCGTTTGATGTCGATATTGCGGGCGATGATGAGTGCTACGCGGGCCACATCGCGGTTGAGCAGCTCCAGCGTGAGCGGGGTTTTCTCCAACTCGGCGAAGAGCTCGGGGTCGGCGATCACGGCGTGCTTGACGACCTCGCCGCAGCCGTCGGCGAACTGCTCAGGCGTTAGGGTGGCAAGGCATCCCACGTCGGCGATAACCACGCTCGGCTGCCAAAAGGCACCGGCGAGATTTTTGCCGGCGGCCAGGTCGATGGCCGTCTTGCCGCCCACCGACGAGTCCACCATGGCGAGCAGGCTCGTGGGGATCTGCACAAACTTGCAGCCGCGCATGTAGGTGGCGGCCACAAAGCCCGCCACGTCGCCCACGACGCCGCCGCCGAGTGCCACAATCACGTCGGAGCGCGAAAGCTCGTGCTCGGCCACAAACTCCAAAATGGCAACATAGGTTTCGGCGCGCTTATGGGCTTCGCCGGCCTCGAAGGTGCAGATGCTCACCTCGTAGCCTGATGCCTCCAGGCTCTGCTTAACGGGCATCTGGTAGAGCGGGCCCACGTTGGTGTCCGTCACGATGACGGCCTTGGTGCCGCCGGCAGTGGCGCGCACGAGCGGTCCCGCCTGCTCCAGCAAAAACGTGCCTACATGCACCTGGTAGGGGCGTGCGGTGTCGATATCGATGGTAATCGCCATAAGCTATGGTCCTTTCGACCTGGCGTGATAGGTGGTCTAGTGGGAGGCCTCGTCGTCGAGTGCGCGCTTAATGCGGTCGCCCTCGGCAAGGAGATTCTCCAGATAGCGCTGGTCGCGGTCCTTAAGGGCGCGGCTGTAGGCGCCGAGCGATTCGATCAGATGGTCGATCTCGAAGGCAAGCGCGTCGGCGTCGTCGATCATGAGCTCGGACCACATTTGCGGGTTGAGGTGCGCCACACGGGTGAGATCGCGGTAGCTACCGGCCGAAAAGCCGTGGTGGACCTGGGCGGTGGGGCTCTTGACGTAGGCGTTGGATACCACGTGCGCAAGCTGGCTCGTGAAGGCGATGACGCGGTCGTGCTCGGCGGCGCTGGTCACGCTGAACTTGCCAAAGCCCAAGGGGCGCACCATCTCGCGCACCTGGCCCAAAAGCTCCAGCTTGAGCGCATCGTCTACCGCGGGCGGCACGAGCACGAGCGGGGCGCCCTGGAACAGGTCGGCGCGGGAGTGTGCGTAGCCCGAGTACTGCGTGCCCGCCATGGGGTGCGCGCCCACAAAGTAAAAGCCGTTCTCGCGGGCAAGCTCAAAGGCACGTTCGCACACGATGCCCTTGACGCCCACGGTGTCGATCACCACGGGACCCATGATGGCCTCGGTGTCGGTGGCGTCGGCGAGCGCTTGGGCGTGCGCCTCGAGCCACTCGATGCAGGCCTCGGGGTAGCAAGCCAGGACGATGATGTCGCATTCGCCGAGTGTCTTGTCGTTGAGCTCTCCGGCGACAGTGCCCATGCTGGCGGCTGTCATGACATCGTCATCGGGGTCCCAGGCCAGCACGCGGACGCCCGCCTGCGCATAGCCGCGGGCAAAACTGCCGCCGATGAGGCCAAGGCCCACGATGCCGGCGCACTTGGGGCCGCCCTGGTTAACGCGCGCGTTTCTCACCGTACCCATGGGCTACTCCATGGTCTCTTGGCAGACAACCTCGCGGATGGCGCGGATGCGGCGCATGGTGTCGTCGAACTGATCGGGGGTGAGGGCCTGGGCGCCGTCGGACCAGGCGCGGCTCGGCTCGTCGTGGACCTCGATTTCCAGGCCGTTGGCACCGCAGGCGGTCGCGGCGAGCGCCATGGGCTCAACATAGCGGGTGTAGCCGGTGGCGTGGCTGGGGTCGGCGACGACGGGCAGGTGCGAAAGGTGGTGCAGCACCGGCACGGCGTTGAGGTCGAAGGTATTGCGGGTGCGGGTCTCGAAGGTGCGGATGCCGCGCTCGCACAGGATGACGTTGTCGTTGCCCTCGCTCATGATGTACTCGGCGGCCATGAGCAACTCATCGATCGTGCCGGACATGCCGCGCTTAAGCAAGATCGGAGTCTGGGTCTTGCCGACCTCCTTGAGCAGGGGGAAGTTCTGGGCGTTGCGGGCGCCGATCTGCATGACGTCGATCTTCTTGTCCAGGAAGACCTGCACGTCGCGTGGGTCCATGATCTCGGTGACGATCGGCATGTCGAGCTCGGCAGACGCCTCGCACAGCAGGTCGAGGCCGGCGGGGCCCATGCCCTGGTAGGCGTAGGGGGAGGTGCGGGGCTTGTAGGCACCGCCGCGCAGCATCGTGGCACCGGCGGCCTTCACGCGGCGTGCGATGCGGATGAGGTTCTCGCCCTCGACGGAGCAGGGACCGGCGATGACCTGGAACTGGCCGCCGCCGATCTTGACGCCGTGGCCGCAGTCGATGACGGAGTCCTCGGGGTGGAACTTGCGATTTGCGCGCTTGAACGGCTCGGAGACGCGCTGCACGCGCTCGACGACATCCATGGACTCGAGCAGGAACGGGTCGATCTTGGTCGTATCGCCCACCAGGCCGATAATCGTCTCGTTCTCGCCGCGCGAGACGTCGGTCTTCAGGCCTTTTTTCTCAATCCAGCTGACGATATGGCTGACGGCCTCGTCGCTGGCGCTCTGCTTTAGAATTGCAATCATGGTGTGCCTCTCACCTCGATGGATAACTTTTGCAAAAACGGCCCGCATTGCGAGCCGTGTATATATGGTGCATGAAAGTTTATACTATCTGACTCGCTTTTGCCTTCTAAAGTGGGCCGTTGCACCGCGTCTCCCACGTAATTGCAAAGCTTTTTCTTTTATTTTGATAGCCCGTGGTGCACTTGGGTATAATGCCAAACGTTGGCCCTATTAGCTCAGGGGATTAGAGCGTCTGCCTCCGGAGCAGAAGGCCGTTGGTTCGAATCCAACATGGGGCACCATCGAACGTAAGACCGTCCGAACCTCGCATGGTCCGGGCGGTTTTTCTTATACCGACGCGACGTGATGGGACGTGGTATGGCAGTAACGGATATCGAGCGCGGACTCTCGACCGCCGAGGTCGAGGAGCGCATCGCCGCCGGTAAGATCAACCGCAACATGGAGCTCAAGACCAAGTCGGTCAAAGAGCTCATCATCGAGAACCTCTGCACGTTGTTCAATTTGATCAACGTGATCTTGGCGTTCCTGGTCATTTTGACCGGTTCGTTTAAGAATCTGACGTTCCTGTTCGTGGTGTTCCTCAATACCGCTATTGGCGTCATCCAGTCCATGCGTTCCAAGAAGATGGTCGATAAGCTCACGCTGCTGACCTCCAAGAAGGCCATCGCGGTGCGCGACGGCGCCGAGGTGGAGCTCGACCTGGACCAGATCGTGCTCGACGACATCATCCGCCTGGGGCGCGGCGACCAGATTCCCGCTGACGCCGTGGTGGTTTCGGGCGAGGCGCTCGTGAACGAGAGCCTGCTGACGGGCGAGAGCGACCTTATTAAGAAACAGCCCGGTTCCGAGCTCATGAGCGGCAGCTTTATCGACTCGGGCCTGCTGCGCGCCCGCGTGATCCATGTCGGCGCCGACAACTACGTGGGTAAAATTAATAACGAGGCGAAGTACGTCAAAAAGGTCAATTCCGAGATCATGAACGCGTTTAACGCCATCGTGCGCTTTGCGAGCATCATCATGATCCCGCTCGGTTTGGCGTTGTTTGCCTCGAGTGTGAGCGAGCTGTGGGATGCCGCGGGAACCCCGGGCGATAGCGCGCTTTCGTGGTGCTTCTCCGAGCTGTTGGCTGGTCATGTGCCTTCGTCGGCGCTGCTGTCCACGGTGGGCGCCCTGCTGGGCATGATCCCGCAAGGCCTGGTGCTGCTGACCTCGTCGGTGCTCGCCATCGCCACGGTGCGCCTGGCCCGCCGCAAGGTGCTGGCGCAGCAGCTCTACTGCATCGAGACGCTCGCGCGCGTCGACGTGCTGTGCCTGGACAAGACGGGTACCATTACCTCGGGTCGTATGGAGGTCGAGGGCACCTACCCGCTGCCTGTTGAGGGTGTTGGCTTTGGCGTGGACTCGGACGAGGCGGCTGTTCCCGTCGATACCACAGTGCTCGATTTTGCGCTGGCTAACGTGGCGCGTGCGACTTCGGCCGATGCCAACGAGACCTGCCAGGCGCTGCTCAACTATTATGCTGATCGCCCGGTCGAGGTGTCTGAGCCGCTGTCGGTCATTCCGTTCTCGTCCTCCAAAAAGTGGAGCGGCGCGTCGTTTGCGCAGGGCTCCTATGTGATGGGTGCGGCGCAGTTTGTGCTCTCTGATCGTGTGTTTTCGCAGGTCGAGAACCGTGTCGCCGAGCTTGCCGATACCTGCCGCGTGCTCGTGGTGGCGCGCGTGGACGGCTTTACGCCCGATGGCGATATGGTGGGCGAGGCCGAGCCCGTGGGCTTTGTGACCATCCGCGACGAGATTCGTACCTCGGCGGCCGAGACCATCGGCTACTTTAACGAGCAGGGCGTGACCCTCAACGTGATCAGTGGTGACGACCCGCGTACGGTGTCGTCGATCGCGCGCGTGGTGGGCGTGCCGGGGGCGGACGCTTATGTGGACGCTACGACGCTCGATACGCCGGCCAAGCTCGATGCCGCAGTGGACCGCTACCATGTCTTTGGTCGTGTGACCCCGCAGCAGAAGCGCGAGCTCGTGCAGGCGCTCAAGCGCCGCGAGCACACCGTGGCCATGACGGGCGACGGCGTCAACGACGTGCTGGCGCTCAAGGAGGCCGACTGCTCCGTCGCCATGGCGGCCGGCTCCGATGCCGCGCGTAACGTGGCCGAGATCGTACTCGTCGACAACGACTTTGCCTCGATGCCCGCCGTGGTGGCCGAGGGCCGTCGCTCCATCAACAACCTGCAGCGTTCGGCCTCGCTGTTCCTGACCAAGACGCTGTTCTCGATGGGCCTGGCGGCGCTGTGCATCGCGCTGCCGCCGTACCCCTTCGAGCCCATCCAGATGACGCTCATCAACTTCTTCTGCATCGGCGCGCCGGGCTTTGTGTTGGGCCTGGAGCCCAACAATGCTCGCGTGAAGGGATCGTTCCTGACGAACGTACTCAAGCGTGCACTACCGGCGTCGATTGCGGTCATTTTGGCTGCGGCGCTCGATATCTTTGTGGCGCGCGTGTTTGGCTTTAGCCAGCTTACGCTGTCTACGATGTGCCTGCTTACGTCGTGCGCGGCGAGCGTCAGCCTGATCTGGCGCATCTCGCAGCCTCTCACGCCCTTACGTGTGGTGCTCTTTGTGTTTGTGGTCGCCGGCATCTTGGTGGGCGTTATCGGATTCCCGGAGCTGCTGTCTATTGCCAACCTGTCGATGGGCCAGATGGTTATCTTGGCTGTCATCGTGGTCTTTACCTGCTCGGTGTTCTTTAAGCTCGCCACGATGATGGATTCGCTCAAGCCGCGTCGTCGTCATGCCGCAACTGGTTTTGGCCGCGGTGTGCGCGTCCGCCTGGGTCGCGGTGGCGGCAAGGTGAGCTCGACGGGTTCGACGGTCGAGCGTTTTGCCAAGCGCTTCGCCGCCGACATGGCGCAGCGCCGCGAAGATCGCACCGTTCGCGAGGCCGAGGCCCGCGCGCTCGAGGGCGTGGCCCAGGCTCAGCCCAAGAAAAAGAGGAGTGCCGGAGCCAAGCGCTCCCGCGTGACGAAGTCCGCCCAAGGCATCAAAGTCTCGATGCCAAGCAAAAAGAAGAAGTAGCTATGCGCCCTGGCGATGTTGAATTGGTGCCTTGTTCCTGTGGGGCCGTGGCGATGTTATGCTCTAACCTCGATTGTTTGAATTGCTTCGAAAAGAGGATGCCGTGATCTGCCCGCATTGCCTTAAGACTATCGAGGACGGCGCCTCGTTCTGCCCCTACTGCAACGCCTATGTGGGTCCGGGCGATGGTCCCGAGCACACCGAGTTCGTGTTTTGTGAGGGCTGCGGTGCCCGTCTTTCTCCGCATGATCGTACGTGTCCCAAATGCGGACGCCCCGCTCCGGGTATCCTCTCCGAGGACGCGGCCGCATCCGATCTGGCAGCGGGCCGCACGGCGGGCTTTCCGCGCCTAACGCAAGAGCAGATCGATACCGAGGTGCCTCATGCGCCGGCCTCTGCCGCTGCGGTGCTTTCGGACGCCGCCGACCCCAATGAGACTTGCGTGCTGCCGGCTTTCGATAAGGATTTCGGTATCCCCAAGGTCGACATTCCCACGCCCGTTTCCCTGCGCGACGATGCTCAAAAACCCAAGCGCAAGGTGCACCCCGACGAGGACGCTTATCACAAGCACAAGCGTCATATCCCCAAGCCGCTCATCGTCATCGCGGTCCTTGCCGTCGTGTGCGGTGGTGCGTATTGGTTCGTGACGGCCGATCCCATGGGTGTCATGCCTGGCTTCTATGACCAGTTTGGCCAGGCCGCGCAGACGACCTTCCCCACGCGCCAAAAGGGCGAGGCGACTGAGGACGATACCAAGCAGGACGATTCTGCCGAGGTGGTCCAGGAAGAAACTGTGCTCACCGATGATCAGCTCTATACCAGGCTCGACGGTCTGTATCAGACCATCGTGTCCTACGGTGACGAGGACCAGATCGGCGAGGTCATCGATTCTTTTAACAATGGCTATCTTCGAACGCCGCTGTCCACCCGTCAGGAGCTGTCGCAGAGTGCCTACGCCCTGCGCGACCAGATCAAAAAGACGCAAGATGAGCTTAACAACCTTAAGTATCAGGACGATACGGTCTATGCGGATGACATCGCCCACTTAAAGCAGCTTGCCGAGTGGATGTACGAGCGTGTCGACGTGATCTGTCAGAGCTGGGACATCTCGCTGGCCATTCCCGATGGTGAGTCGATGAGTTCCCACCAAAGCGATATCCTGGCGCCCATCGCGCAGGGCGGCAACAGCGCACTGAACCAGTACGACGCCAATGTGGGTTCCTGGAAGCCGCAGCAGCGTTCCTAAAATTAGTTCGCCATAGTCGGCATAACCTACGTGCGCAATTGATGTAAGCGCATGCTTATTGCTAGAATTCGTACAAATATGCTTTAAACGCACGAGGAAGGAACCACATGTTTGGTTTTAAGAAAGAGCTCTACACGCCCGAGTATCAGCTTGCCGGCGACGAGTGCGCCGTTATCGAGACGTCGAAGGGTACCATCAAGGTCAAGTTTGACGGCGAGGGCGCTCCCATTCATGTCGCGAACTTCTGCGAGCTTTCTACGATGGGCTTCTATGATGGCCTTAAGTTCCATCGCTATGTGCCCGGTTTTGTCATCCAGGGCGGCGACCCCAATACCCGCGATATGTCCGGCGCCGACGTCGCCGCTGGTCTTGAGGGCCCCGACGGCATGCCCGGTACCGGTGGCCCCGGCTACTGCATCAAGGGCGAGTTTGCCACCAATCCGCGCAACAGCCATGTCGATGGTGCCCTTGCCATGGCACGCTCCATGGACCCCGATTCCGCGGGTTCGCAGTTCTACTTCTGCCTGGGCGCCCAGCATAACCTCGATTCCGGTTACACCGTCTTTGGTACCACGGTCGAGGGTCTCGATGTGATTTCGCAGCTGCGTGCCGGCGACGAGATCGTCCATGTCGAGATCGTTCACGAGTAAAGGGGACTTCCTTGAATAGCCAGCTGATCCAACAGGGCCGCGCCGCTTGCCGCGCGGGTGATTTTTCCGCTGCAGCCCAGATGCTTGGGGCGGCAAAGACTCCCGATGAGATTATGGGCGAGGCCGATCACCTTCGTGGCAACGCCTTGATGCACCTGGGCATGTATGCCGAGGCCGCCGAGGCTTATGCTGCCGCCCTCAACGACGGCACCTACGGCAAGCGCGGCGCGCTGCTCACCAACCGCGGCAAGGCGCTCGCCGCCGTGGGCGACTACACGACGGCCGCCCAGGCGTTCTCTGCTGCTACGCAGGATGCTTCCTATGCCACGCCGTTCAAGGCCTATCTGGGCTTGGGCAATGCGCTGTTCCAGTCGGGCGATTATGCCAACGCGGGTACTGCCTTCCGTCAGGCTGCCATCGACGGCGCCAATCCGGCTCCTGCCGCCGCACTCGGCGAGCTCGGTCGTTGCTTCATCAAGCTCGGCCGTCCGGCGGATGCCGTGGAGACCTACCGTACGGCTATCGACTTTGCCGGTCCCCGTGACGACACGCGCGCGCTCAACGCCGGCATGGGTCAGGCGCTTTCTGCCGCCGGCCGTCCCTCCGACGCACTCGACGCCTTTAACGCCGCTACTGCCGATGGCATCTACCAGCTTACCTCCGAGCAGGCCGATGAGCTTGCCCGCGTGCACGATTCGCTTGCCGCGCTGTCTGCCCAGACGGCTATGGCCACGGCTCCGGCGCCTGCGATGGACGCTCCTGCCGTCGATCCGCTCGATCCTACGGGCGCGACCGGTCAGTTTATGCCCGATCCCTCGGACACCGGCTTCTTTACACTGTCAGAGTCCGAGATGGTCCAGCAGGACCGTCAGGATCGTAAGCAGGCCAAGGTCCGTCGTCGCCATCGCCACACGGGTCTCAAAGTCTTCATCGTGCTGCTTCTGCTCATTTTGATTGCTGCGGGCGGTCTGGGCTTTGCCTACACGCGCGGCTTTGGCTTCCCCTCGCAGGAGTCGGTTATCACCGATCTGTTCCAGGCTGCCGGCGACGGTGACACCGCAAAGGCCGAGTCTTGCCTGGCCTCGAGCCTGTCCGAGGACGCCAAGTCGATGATCATCTCCTCGATTCCGCAGGGCGCCACCGTGTCCGTCGAGGGCATGGATCAGTCCATGACCGAGACGACCGCTAAGGTGAAGGCATCGCTGTCCAAGGGCGGCGAGCAGGAGTACACCGTCAAATTCGTGCGCTCCGACAATCATATCGGCTGGGCCGTTTCCTCGCTCGATATGGATTTCTCGGCTGCTGACAACCAGTAGTGACCTTATGGGATTTAGCTTTGCCCGGCGCTTCACCGCAAGTGAGGTGCCGGGCTTGCGCTAGTATCATGAGCTAGTAGTTTTCCAGCAATCATCCAACACATCAGGAGTTGCGTTGTTTTCTTTGATGGATATGTTCTTCGGTAGCTATGCGGGCGATCTTGCCATCGACCTCGGCACCGCAAATACGCTTGTCTCCGTGCGCGGCAAGGGCATTGTCATTCGCGAGCCCTCTGTTGTCGCCATCGACAAGAACGACGAGCGCATCCTGGCGGTCGGTATCGAGGCAAAGCGCATGCTCGGCCGTACGCCCGGCAACATCGTGGCCGTTCGTCCCCTGAAGGACGGCGTCATCGCCGACTTCGATGTTACCGAGGCTATGCTTCGCTATTTTATCGACAAGGCGTCCGAGAAGCGCTATCCGTGGACCCCGCGTCCGCGCGTTGTCGTCTGCGTTCCCTCCGGCGTCACGTCGGTCGAGAAGCGTGCTGTCTTTGAGGCCACGATCCAGGCTGGCGCTCGCCAGGCCTACCTGATCGAGGAGCCCATGGCTGCCGCTATCGGCGCCGATCTGCCCGTCGAGGAACCCACCGGCTCCATGGTCATCGACATCGGTGGCGGTACCACCGAGGTTGCCGTTATCGCTATGGGTGGCATCGTCGTCTCGCAGTCCATCCGTATTGCCGGCGACGAGTTCGATCAGGCCATCCTCACGCACGTTCGTGATGCCTACAACTTGGCCATCGGCGAGCGTACGGCAGAGGACATCAAGATCAAGGTCGGCTCCGCCGTGCCGCTCAAGGACGAGCTCGACGTCGAGGTCAACGGCCGCGACGTGATCACCGGTCTGCCCAAGACCGTGCGCATCGAGAGCGAGGAGATTCGTCGCGCGCTCAACAAGCCGCTCGACGAGATGGCCAAGGCCGTCAAGGACGCACTCGACGCTACGCCTCCCGATCTTGCCTCGGACCTTATGTACTACGGTATTTTGCTGACTGGTGGCGGCGCGCTGCTGCGCGGTCTCGACGTGCGCCTGCGCGATGAGACCGGTGTTTCGGTCAACGTCAGCCCCACGGCGCTCGATAACGTCGTTAACGGCTGTGCCCGCGTGCTCGAGGCCAATGCGTTTGATGGCGGCTTCGTCCAGACCAATGCTTAATTTCCAAAAGGTGGATTCCATTTGGCACGATCTTCGGGTTTCTCCACAAATCTGAATACCAAGCGACAATCAACGGGTATGCGCCCGTTGATTGTTTTCAGCCTGATTTCGGTGTTGCTGCTCACGTTTTACATCCGCGAGGGCGAGGCAGGACCGATTCATGCCGTGCGTTCGGGCGTAACGACGATTACCTCGCCGGTGCGCTTTGTGGGTTCGGCTGTGGCGGCTCCTTTCAATGCCATCGGCAATGTGTTCTCTAACCTTACGGCGTCGCAGGACACGCTCGACGAGCTCAAGAAGCAAAACGAGGAGCTGACCTCTAAGGTTGCCGAGCTCTCCGAGGCTCAAAAGACCGCCGAGCGTCTGGAGGGGCTGGTCGGGCTGCAGTCGACCTACAACCTTAAATCGACCGCTGCTCGTATCGTTGGTGCCTCGGGCGATGCCTGGACCTCGACCGTAACCATCGACAAGGGCTCTGCCGACGGCCTTACCATCAACATGCCCGTGACGAGCTCTGCCGGTGTTATCGGCCAGATTATCGAGGTATCGGCCAAGACCTCTACCGTGCTCCTGATTGGCGACGAGAACTCGGGCGTGTCCGCCATGGTGCAGGACACGCGCGCCCAGGGTATGCTGCAGGGTCAGGCTGACGGCACGCTGCGTCTTGAGTACGTGAGCGTCGACTCCGATGTTAAGGTTGGCGATATCATCGTGACCTCTGGCATCGGTGGCGTGTTCCCCAAGGGCCTTCCGCTTGGCACCGTCTCGTCGGTTGAGAAATCGGCAAACGACGTGTACTACACCATTGTGGTGCGCGCTCAGACCACGGCCGAGAACAACGAGGAAGTGCTGGTCATCACCTCGCTGACCGACGAACAGTCGGCCTCGGATGAGGACGTGAGCACGGCCAACAGCACGCCGCAGGGAACGTCGCGCGATGCTGCGACCAAGACGAAGGACGAGAGCTCGGATGACAGTTCCGACACGTCCGAGACGACCGATTCTGGCTCGAGCGAATAGGGGGCATGTCCATGGATCTACACGAGCAGGGGATGAGCTCCCGCACGTTTGTGATCGCCGCCATCGTGTGCGTGCTGCTGCAGGCAGGCCTGGCACCGCAGATCTCCATTGCGGGCGGTCGCGTCAACTTCATGATTATCCTGGTGTGCCTAAGCGTGTTCTCGGGCGACCCGACCCGTGCCGTCGTGTGCGGTTTTTGCAGCGGCTTGTTTTATGACCTGTCCGCTGCCGTGCCGGTGGGCGTTATGTCGCTCCTGCTGACCGTGGGTTCTTTTGCCCTGGTGCACAGCGCCGTCGGTCAGACGGGCGGTACCCCGAGTGCGCGCGGCATCACTGTGGGCGCCTTCGCGCTCGTCATTAATGTGATCTACAGCATCATCTTGCTGTTTATGGGTTTGGAGACGAGCTTTGTCGTGGCGATCTTCGGCCATGCGCTGCCGTCCTCGATCCTGACGGGTCTGGTTGCCATTCCGTTTTTGATGTCCGGCGTCGTGCCGCAGTCCGGCTATGGATTCTCCGCACGTGGCGGACGCCAGACGGGTATGCGCTTTAAGCCCAAGACCCGCAAGCTCAAATAGGGGAGGCCCGTAGATGTCTTCCCAGTTGACGGTTATTATCGCCGGTATCGTGCTGGTTGTGGCCATCGTGGTCGCGCTGGTCATCATGCGTCGTGGCGATTCCCGTTTTACCTACGATACGCAGCATGGAACGGCCCCGCGCGCCACCGAGGGCGAGGGCAATACCGCGGCGACCGCCTTTAAGGGCCGCTTTTCCATCCTCACCACGGGTGTGGGCGCGATGTTTGCGGCACTTGCCGTCAAGCTGTGGGGCATGCAGATGGTCTCGTCGGACTATTACGAGAAGCAGGCTAATAGCAATCAGACTCGCACCGTTACCACACCCGCTGTGCGCGGCCGCATCCTCGACCGCAATGGCGTGGCGCTTGTCCAGAACCGTCCCTCACTTGCTGTCGTGGCCTACCGCGACCTTGCCGAGGATGAGGTTCTGGTTCGCCATCTTGCCAACGTGCTTGGAATGCCTTACGTGGCGGTCCTTCGCAATATTCAGGATAATACAGAGGGCGCACAGAGCCTGCATACCATCGCGACGGACGTCCGTCGCTCCACGGTTGCCTATATTCAGGAGCATGCCGGCGAGTTCCCGGGCGTCAAGATTGCCGAGCGTACCGAGCGCCAGTATCCATATGGCGAGACGGCATGTCATATCTTGGGCTATACCGGCACCATTACCTCCGAGCAGCTCGAGGCCCAGAATAAGAAAACCTCTGGCGATGATGATGCTTCTGCTGGCAAGATTACGTACCAGTCGGGCGATATCGTGGGCCAGGCGGGCGTTGAGAGCTACTACGAAAACCTGCTGCAGGGTATTCGTGGCGAGCAGACCGTCAAGGTCGATGCCTCGGGCAATGTGACCGGTCAGGCCGGCGCCGTGCCCGCGAAGGCCGGCTCCGACATTAAGCTCACGCTCGACCTTAAGATCCAGCAGGCCTGCGAGACGGCGCTGGCGAGCGCTATCGAGCTTGCCAAGACCACTGGCTACAGCAATGCCGGCAACGGCGCCGTAGTGTGTCTCGATCCCAACAATGGCGAGATCCTGGGCATGGCGAGCGAGCCCAAGTTCGATCCGTCCGTCTTTATCGGCGGTGTCTCAAATGACGTGTGGACCGAGCTCAATGATGACAAGGGTTCGCACCCGCTGCTCAACCGCGCTATTAGCGGACAGTACATGTCGGCCTCGACCATCAAGCCGCTCTCGGCGCTGGCCGGTCTTGAGTTTGGAACCTACACGTCGGGGCAGACGACCAACTGCACGGGTTATTGGACGGGTCTGGGCAAGTCGTGGGGCAAGTACTGCTGGCTGCATTCCGGCCACGGCACCATGACGCTGCAGTCGGGTATCGCCAACTCGTGCGACCCCGTCTTCTACGACATGGGCAAGGCGTTCTTTTATGACGAGCAACATCCCGAGGGCCTGCAGGAGGTCTTTCGTCGCTGGGGTCTAGGCAAGACCTGCGGTATCGATCTGCCGAGTGAGGGCGCGGGCCGTATTCCCGATGCCGAGTGGAAAGAGTCGTACTTCACCGACGCCTCTGCCGAGGACCGCAAGTGGAATGCCGGCGATATGACCAACATTGCCATCGGTCAGGGTGACATTCTGGTGACGCCCCTGCAGATGGCGTGTGCCTATATGGGTCTTGCCAACGGCGGCAAACAGTACGTGCCTCACGTGTTTTTGTCTGCCGTGTCGCGCGATGGCGACGGCGATGCCTATAAGTACAACGGCAAGGGCAAGAAGAAGCGCTTGGTGGCCAAGATCAACAGCGATTCGGATTTGGCTCTTGTTCGCAACGGCATGCACGACGTGATTTACACGGCATCGACGTCCCTGGCGGCGCACTTTGGCACCCTGACGCCGCAGGTATACGGCAAGTCGGGCACGGGCGAGAAAAGCGGCGAGGACGAATACGCGTGGTTCTGCGCCTATGCACCGGCCGATGACCCCAAGTATGTCATCGCTACTGTCCTGGAGCAGGGCGGCGGCGGCTCAGATACCGCGATGCATGTCGTGCGCGACGTGCTCGGCGTGATTTATGGCGAGCCCGATACCTCTTCGGCCTCGGGCGATTCTTCGGTTCGATAGGAGGTTGCGATGGATTTTTCTCCGGCGGATCTGTTCCGTTCAACCAAGACCGGCTCTCGCAGCAGCCTGGACCGCGTCAACAAGCAACTTTCGGCCTCGCGCGGCACGTTTCGCCAAAAGGTGCATATCGGTGTGCTCGTGGCTACTGTGGCGCTCGTCGCCTACGGTGCCATCATTATCTGGTCGGCTTCGCAGTTTAAGGCCGATGCTTCGTTCTCACGCCATCTGCTGGGAATTGGCATCGGAGCAGTGCTGGCGGTGCTGGTCTGGCGCTCCGACCTGCGCGGTATTTCCAATTTCTCGACGGCGTTGCTCGTCATCGACCTGATCGTGATCCTCTCGCCCAAGATTCCGGGTCTGTCCTATACGGGCGGTCTGGGCATGACGGGCTGGATCAAGATTCCCGGTATCGGCTTGACATTCCAGCCGGTTGAGCTTGCCAAGCTCATCACCATCTTCTTTATTGCTACGCTTGGCTCGCAGTATAACGGTCGCATCGATACCGTTCGCGACTACGTCAAGCTCTGCGGCATGCTGTCCATTCCGTTTTTGGCCGTCGTTGCCATGGGCGACCTGGGATCGGGCCTGGTCGTGCTGGTTTCTGGCGCTATCGTCATCTGTATGAGCGGTGCACGCCGCGAATGGGTGCTGTCGACCCTGGCCCTGCTTGTGGGCCTGGTGGCCCTCGTCCTGGCGCTCGATTCGGTCTTTGATTCGTTGCTCGGCCATGATGTGCTCATCAAGCAGTATCAGATGAACCGTCTGACGGTCTTTATCGACCCCGATAATGCCGATTCGGACGATGCGTACAATCTGCAGCAGTCGTTGATCGCGGTCGGCTCGGGCGGTTTCTTTGGTAAGGGCCTGGGGCATGCGACGCAGTCGGCCGGCGGCTTTCTGCCTGAGTTCCACACCGACTTCGTCTTCGCCTTTTTGTCCGAGACCTTTGGCTTCTGCGGCTCCTTTTTGCTGCTGTGCTTGTACGTACTGCTCATCTTCTCGACGATTCGCGTCGCCTTTAAGTGCGAGTCGCTGTTTTTGCGTCTTTCGTGTGTGGGCATCGTTGGCATGTGGGCGTTCCAGACCTTCGAAAACATCGGCATGTGCATCGGCATGATGCCGATTACCGGTATTCCGCTGCCGTTTATTAGCTTCGGTTCGTCTTCGATGATGATTCAGCTGCTGACGGTGGGTATCGTACAATCCATATGGCGGCATCGTTCGGGCGCCGCGTAACCGCTGGAGGGGTTTGCTATGAAAATTCCCGTAGATAAGCTGACCCGCGCTTTTAAGATGGGCGCGTCCGTTAAGAAGGATTCCGATACGCCGGTGCGCGTCTCGGTCTATCTGGATTCGTCCGCCTCGCGCTTTCTGGCCGAGACGGTGCGTGACGCCTTTGTGCCGCAGACGACCTCGGGCATTGTGCGCGTCGAGCGTCTGGGGGAGGAGCGAATTGCTCCAAAGACCGATACCGATGTGGTGCTGGTGCTCTCGTGTGGTTCCGACCGCTTGGAGAGTGCCGTGCAGGAGCTCGTGATCGCCGGCGCGCCCGTGTGCGTGCTTGCCGAGTCTGCTGTGGAGGTGCCGTTTATCGAGGAGTCCACGCCCATGCTCGGCGTGGTAGCGGCAACCGACAAGACGTATCTGCTCGAGACGCTTACCCGCTGGATTCTCGATCGCACCGACAAGGAAACGGCTTTTGCGGCGAACTTTGCCTTCATGCGCATCGCGGCGGCCAATCGTATCATCACCTCGTGCGCGCTCACCAATATGGCGACCGGTGCGCTGGTGTTTTTGCCGGGCGCCGATTATCCCGTTATGGCGCTGGCGCAGGTGGGCATGCTCTTTGAGCTCGCTGCCGTCTTTGGACGCGGCATTAAGCCTGAGCGCGGCTACGAGGTCGCGGGCGTGCTTGCCGGCGGTCTTGTGATCCGAGCGGTCACCCGCGCACTTGTCAAGCAGACGCCGCATATTGGGTTTGCCGTCAAGGCGCTCACTGCTGCCGCGGGCACCTATGGCATGGGCCGTGCGCTCGTTTCGCTCTACGAGCGCGATGTCGACTACAGCCGTGCCAATGAGGTAGTCACTGCCACGTTTTCCCGCGTTCGCGATCTGGTGACCACGGTCGCGGGCGCTACCCGTCCTATGGCGTCCTACCAGGACGCATCAGATCTCGCTGCTTAGGGGTTTTCCGTTGCGCGTTCCGTACCAAGATTGTTTTCATTTAATTGAGCCGTTGCTCGCCAAGGTCGAGAAGCCGAGCCGCTATATCGATCACGAGTGGGGCACGCTTTCCAAGGCCGATGCCGACTACCGTTGCTGCCTGATCTACCCGGATGTGTACGAGGTTGGTTTGCCCAACCAGGGCATCGCCATCCTCTACAACATCCTTAACCAGGCCGAGGGCATCTCCTGCGAGCGCGGCTATGTGCCGTGGCCCGATATGGGTGACGCCATGCGCGAGGCGGGCATTCCGCTGCTGTCGCTCGAGGGTGCAGCGCCGGTCGCTTCGTTTGATATCGTCGGCCTGCATGTGCCGCACGAGATGGCGGTGACGAACTTCCTCGAGGCTCTCGACCTCGCTGGCATTCCGCTGTTAGCGGCCGACCGAGGTGAAGACGACCCCATCATCATCGCCGGCGGCCCCTCGGTGTACAACCCCGAGCCGTACGCGGCCTTCTTCGATGCCATCCTCATCGGTGAGGGCGAGGAATCGCTGCTCGAGACCTGCCAGCTGCATCGCCGCCTGCGTGACGAAGGAGTCCCGCGCGCGCAGATTGTTGAGCAGCTTGCATCCATTGCCGGCAACTACGTGCCGTCACTCTATGAGGTTCGTCATGACGAGCCCTGCTCGCCGCATGGCTACACCGTGCCACGTGAGGGCAAGGATGCGCCGACCGTGGTCTACAAGCGCGTCGTCGAGGATTTCGGCGCCACGAATCCGCTGTCGCAGTCGTGCGTGCCCTATGCGCAGCTGGTTCACGACCGCCTGTCTATCGAGATCCTGCGCGGCTGCGCCCGCGGCTGTCGTTTTTGCCAGGCCGGCATGACGTATCGCCCGGTGCGCGAGCGCTCGGCCGACCAGATCGTCTCGTCGGTGATTCAGGGCCTGGAAAAGACTGGCTATGACGAGGTGTCGCTGACCTCGCTCTCCACGACCGACCACTCCTGCATTCGCGACGTGCTCGGCAGGCTCAACCGTCGCCTGGAGGATACGGGTATTCGCGTGTCTATTCCGTCGCAGCGCCTGGATTCGTTTGGCGTGGATATGGCTGAGTCAGTCGCCGGCGAAAAGAAGGGCGGCCTGACGTTCGCGCCCGAGGCCGGCAGCCAGCGCATGCGCGACATCATTAACAAGAACGTGACCGAGGAGGACCTGGACCGTGCGGCCAAGGCGGCCTTCGAGGCCGGCTGGAACCGCATGAAGCTCTACTTTATGATGGGCCTTCCCGGCGAGCGCGACGAGGACATCGTGGCCATCGCCAATCTGGCCGATCACGTGCTGGAGCTCGGTCGTTCCGTGGTGCCCAAGGCTCGTCGCGGCTCGATCTCGGTGTCCATCTCGGTTTCGGTCTTTATCCCCAAGGCTGCCACGCCGTTCCAGTGGTGCCCGCAGCTCGACTACGACGACGTCAAGCGTCGCCAGAAGCTGCTCATCACGAGCGTTCGCAACCGTGCCGTCCGCGTTCATTACCACGATGCCGAGACCTCGCTCATCGAGGCTGCGCTGTCCCGCGCCGGTCGTGACATGACGCCCGTCATCATCGACGCTTGGCGCTCGGGCTCTCGCTTTGACGCCTGGGTAGAGCATTTCTCGCTCGATAACTGGAAGGAAGCTGCTGCCAAAAACGGCATCGACCTCAATGAGCTCGTGCACCTGCCCTACGAGTTGGACTGGCGCCTGCCGTGGGAGCACGTGAGCCCCGGCTGCACGCGCGGCTTCCTCGAGCGCGAGTACCGTCGCTCACTCGAGGGCGTCACGACTCCCGACTGCACCCGCACGTCGTGCACCGGCTGCGGGATCTGCCCCACGCTCCACGCCAAGAATGTATTGATGGGTGATCGCGCATGAGTGAGCGCCTGACCGACAACCCCACGCTCTTTAGACTTCGTGTTCGCTATGGAAAGCGCGATCGCCTTAAGTACCTGGGGCATCTCGAAGTAATCCATACCATTGAGCGCATCGTGCGCCGTGCGGGGCTTCCCTATGCCGTCACGCAGGGCTTCTCTCCGCACATGCGCGTGGGCTTCTCTTCGGCGCTGCCTGTTGGTACGTCGTCGACCTGCGAGTGGTATGACCTGTTTATGACCGAGTTCGTGGCGCTCGACGAGGCGTTTGGGCGCCTGGCTGCGGCGTCTCCGGCCGATCTGGCGCCCATCGAGGCGGCGTACATCGACGTGCGCACGCCGGCGTTGACGGCGCAGCTCACGCGCCTGTCGTATCGCATCGACCTGCACTTGGATCCCGAGGCGCCCGTAAGCGCCGACGAGGTGCGTCGTGCGATCGACACGCTGCGCGCGGGCAATGGCATCGACTACGCGCGCGGAAAAAAGAGCAAGCGCTTGGATTTGGATCACACGCTCGTGGGCTATGAGCTCACGGCGGGGGAGCGCCCGGACCATTTGGTGCTCATGCTCGACACCCATGCCGACAACGAGGGCTCCATGCGTCCGGAAATTTTGCTTTCCGCTGCTGATGTTTTGTTGCAGGGCTTGACCCCGGGCGTGGATGCACCTATTGTTTCCACCGGTATGCAAGACCTCGTGACCATCTGCTCCTACGATGTCGAGCGTCAGAATCAAGCATGCGAGGACGACGAGGGCCGACTCGTCAGCCCCATACCTGTGCGAACTTGTGGATTTGCTCCACATACTCGTTGACGGGGGTATTTTCGCCTGCTACTATATTCGGCTGTTGCACTAACTGATGCATGAAGGGCAAGTAAACATGTACGCAATCGTTAACACGGGCGGCAAGCAGTACAAGGTCGCCACCGACGATGTCATCACCGTCGAGAAGATCGAGGGCAATGAGGGCGACAAGGTCACCCTGCCGGTTATCTTCCTCAACGATGGTAAGAAGATCGTCACCGATCCCGACAAGCTGGCCAAGGCCAAGGTTACCGCTCAGATCGTTGAGCAGTTCAAGGGCGAGAAGCAGCTGGTCTTCAAGTTCCACAAGCGCAAGCGCTATCGTCGTCTGAAGGGTCACCGTCAGCAGCTCACCAAGCTGAAGATCGTGAAGGTCCAGGCTACGTCCCGCGCCAAGAAGGCTGTCAAGGCAGAGGCCGAGGCTGTTGCCGAGGCTCCCGTCGCCGAGTAGATTACACTCGTAACGAAAGAGTAGGTATACACAATGGCACACAAAAAAGGACTCGGTTCCTCCCGTAATGGCCGTGACTCCCGCGGTCAGCGCCTTGGCACGAAGCGCTATGCCGGCCAGACGGTAACCACGGGCACGATTCTCGTCCGTCAGCACGGCACGCACATCCACCCGGGTGAGAACGTTGGCCGTGGTAAGGACGACACGCTGTTCGCGCTGGTCGACGGTACCGTTGAGTTCCACAAGGGTATCAAGCACAGGGTCAGCGTACGCCCGCTCGCGAACGCGTAATTCACCCTTCATAGAGCACATATGTGGGAGGCACTTGAGTTTTAGGATTCAAGGGTCTCCCTCTTTTTTGTAGGAGGCGATTCTGTTGTCACAGTTCACCGATATCAGCCGCATTAACGTGTGCGGCGGCGACGGCGGAGCCGGATGCATGTCGTTTAGGCGCGAGGCATTTGTCCCCAAGGGCGGCCCCGATGGCGGCGACGGCGGTCGTGGCGGCAATGTCGTCATCCAGGCCGATGCTCAGCTGTCTTCGCTGATCGATTACCGCTTTAAGCATCACTTCCGCGCCGAGCGCGGCACGCACGGGCAGGGTGCCCGTCGTAACGGTAAGAGCGGCGAGGACCTGATTCTCAAGGTCCCTATGGGTACCGTGGTGCGCGAGCTCGACCCCGAGACGCAGACCCCGATGTTCGAGATTGCCGATCTGGTGCATGATGGCGAGCGCGTTGTCGTGGCCCCTGGTGGCGCCGGTGGTCTCGGCAATACGCACTTTGTGACGTCGGTGCGCCGCGCGCCCGCGTTCGCCCAGCTGGGCGAGCCGGCCGAGGAGCACTGGATTGAGCTCGAGATGAAGCTCATGGCCGATGCCGCGCTCGTGGGCTTCCCCTCGGTGGGTAAGTCATCTCTCATCGCGCGCATGAGTGCCGCCCGCCCCAAGATCGCCGACTACCCGTTTACCACGCTCGTGCCGAACCTCGGCATGGTGCGTGCCGGCGAATATTCTTACGTCGTTGCTGACGTCCCCGGTCTTATCGAAGGCGCGAGCGAGGGTAAGGGCCTGGGTCACCAGTTCTTGCGCCACATTGAGCGTACGGCCCTGATCATGCACGTCGTCGACATGACGGGTGGTTTTGAGGATCGCGATCCGGTCGAGGATTACCACATCATCAACCGCGAGCTCGAGCAGTATGGCGCCGAGCTTTCGGAGCGTCCGCAGATCGTCGTCGCTAACAAGTGCGACGCGCCGGGCACGGCCGACAAGATTGCCGACCTCAAGCGCGCAGCGCTCGACGATGGACATATGTTCTTTGCCGTGTCTGCTGTTACGGGCGCCGGCCTCAACACGCTGATGCTTGCCGTGGGCGAGCAGGTGGCTAAGCTTCGCGCCGAGCTGGCGGTCTCTGATGAGCCGGTCGATCTGCGCGACGAGGAGTGGGAGCGCCGCCGTCTGCAGCGCGAGAAGCGGTTCCGCATTGTTCAAGAAGTGCCTCATGCCTTCCGTGTGGTTGGTCGCGCGATTGAGCGCATGGTCATCCAGACCGACTGGGAAAACGAGGAAGCCGTCATCTACCTGCAGCATAAGTTTGCGCGCATGGGTGTCGACGACGCGCTCGAGAAGGCCGGCTGCCGTGCGGGCGACGAGGTTCGCATTTGCCAGCGCGCCTTTGACTTTGAGGGTGCCGAGGACTTCTCGGAATACGAGGACGAGCTCGAGGATGCTGGCGAGGACGTTGTCGTTGAGGCCATTGACGTGGCCGATGCTGCGGATGAGGGCGTCGAGGTTGTCGATGCGGCGGATGCCGAGGAAGATGCCGAGACCTCGGAGAGCGAGTAAGCCATGTCGCTGCGCGGTGGAATCGGTCTGCCCGAGCTTCCTTTAGAGGACGGGCAGGAGTTTAGGCTCGGCATTATGGGTGGCACCTTTGATCCCATCCATTATGGGCACCTGGTGACCGCTGAGCAGGCGCGTGAGTCCCTCGACTTGGACGCCGTGCTCTTTATGCCGGCGGGCACGCCTGCCTTTAAGCTCGACAAGCCGGTGACGCCTGCCGAGGACCGTTATGCCATGACGGTCCTCGCCACCGCCGCGAACCCGGCCTTTTTGGCGAGCCGGTTCGAGATCGACCGTCCGGGCGTAACCTATACGGCCGATACGCTTCATGCCCTTCGCGACTTTTACCCGCCGCAGGTAAAGCTCTACTTTATTACGGGTGCCGACGCGATTATCGATATCGTGACCTGGCATGATGCCGAACGAATCGCTGAGCTTGCCACCTTTATTGCGGCGACGCGACCGGGCTTTGATATCGATACGGCGCGTGCCCGAATCAAAGAGTCGGGGCTGCCGTTCGACGTGCGCTATATTCAGATTCCGGCGCTGGCGATCAGCTCGACGAACATTCGCAAGCGTGTTGCCCGCGGTATGAGCGTGCGCTATCTTACGAGCGAGTCCGTGCTCGGCTATATCCGTAAACGCGGTTTGTATGTCGATCTGGGCCAAGAAGATTTTGAGTGATGGGGGTCTACGTTGTCGGTAGAGGATCAGTTTGAGGGCGATGAGCGCGCACTGCTCAAGCGCATTCAAGAACTGCTCGATGTTCGCATGAAGGATAAGCGCAAGCGCTATGTGCATTCGCTGGGTGTTGCCGAGACCGCACTTCATCTGGCCGAGGTCTACGGCGTTGACCGCTTTGATGCCGCTGCCGCCGGCCTGATCCATGACTGGGACAAGGTGCTCTCCGACGACGAGCTGGTCACGCGCGCTCTGCATTACGGCATTAAGATTGCCGGCTCTCCGTCTGCCGCGACGCCGCTTTTGCATGGCCCGGTTGCCGCCTATGAGCTTCCGCAGCTCTTTCCCGAGCTGTCGTCGGCGGTCTTTCAGGCTGTCGACCGTCACACCGTGGGTGCCTGCGACATGACGCCGCTCGATATGGTGGTCTTTGTGGCGGATGCCATCGAGCCCAACCGTCACGGTGACTATGCCCATGCGCTGCGCAAGATGGTGGGGAAGTCCTCGCTCGACGAGTTGTTCTTCTCCTGTTTTGCGCAGGGTCTGGTCTATGTGATCCAGTCCGGGCGTTATCTTTATCCCACGGCTATTACGATTTACAACCATTACGCCCAGCTGCGCTAGCTCGGGCTGTCTAGAAAGAGGTATTCCATGGCCGACGAGACCATGACCGACGAGCAGATTCTTGAACGTGTGGAGCACAAGAGCTTCGCCGCCACGTCCGACCGCACTGCCGCCTCGCTGTCCGCGAGCGGTGTCGCCGCCGAGGATGTAGCCCGCGCCGCCGCGCAGGCCGCCTACGACAAGAAGGGCGAGGACGTTCAGGTGCTCGACCTGACCGAGCTTTCCGACGTATGCGACTACTTTGTGCTTGCCACCGGTGCCAACAACCGCCAGGTCGATTCTATCGTCGACGAGATCGAGGAGAAGGTCGCCGAGGCATGCGGTGAGCATCCGTTCTCCATCGAGGGCCGCGAGCAGAAGACCTGGATGCTCATGGACTACGGTTCGGTTGTCGTCCACGTCTTCACTCCCGAAGCCCGCGACTTCTACCGCCTCGAGAAACTCTGGGGAGACGCCCCCCAGCTCCCCCTCAACCTCCTCTAGTAGCTCATTTGAGACGGGGTTTAGCTACCCTCACGCATATCGCCGGGCAGTTGCGGTTTTCCGCAGCTACCCGGCTTTCTTTTTGCCTCAGGGACTAATCGTTGAAGCGGGATTGGCGGCCGAAGGATAGGGCGGTGTCGCCGAATTTGTCTCGGACGGCGTCGATGGCGACGGAGAGGTCGCGGCGGTCGCTGGATTGGGCTCCGCGGTCATCGATCTCGCAGAACAGGTCGGTCTGGATGCCGCCCCGATGGTCAAAGTCGCTCATGCCGATGCCCGCTAAGCGAACATGCATGCCATCCTGCCAGATGTTGTCGAGCAGTTCGAGTGCAACCGCCACGAAGATGTTCTCATCGTCGGTCGGATGAGGCAGCCGGCGCTGTGCCGTACGCCCGCTGCCATACGAATACTTAAGCTTGAGCGTTACCGTGGCACCCGTCAGCCCCTGACGGCGCAGGCGGCGTCCCACTGACTCTCCCAACAGCGCAATCGCCGCCTCAATATCCCCACGCTCAGTTAAATCTTTAGCAAAGGTGCGTTCATTGCTGACCGACTTGACCTCGCGCTCTTCATCGAGGCTCGTGACTTCGGAGATTTCGAGTCCCAGCGCACGCTGGCGCATGTGCTCGCCGTTGACGCCAAAAATAGAGGCCAAGGTGGATTCCGGTGCACGTGATAGCTCGCCGAGGGTGTAGATGCGCATGCGGCGCAGTCGCTCCTCGGCCGAGCGCCCGATGCCACTCATGGCAGATACCGGCAGCGCGGCCAAAAAGCGCTGCTCGGTTCCGGGGCGCACGATGGTCAGCCCAAACGGCTTATCCCGCTCGCTTGCGATTTTTGCGACCGTCTTGTTGCAGCCCACGCCAATGGAGCAGGTCACTCCCAGCCCTGCCACGCGGTCGCTTATACGCCGCGCAACCAGCAGCGGGTCTTCGGGCGCAAAGCGACCCGGTGTGATATCGATAAAGGCTTCGTCGATGGATACGCGCTCGACGCGCGGGGTCTCGTCGGCGAGAATCGCCATGACCTGCGCGCTCACCTCGCGGTAGCGATCAAAGTGCCCGTGCGTCCAAATGGCTTGCGGGCACAAGCGCCGCGCTTCGGCCGAGGCCATGGCAGAGTGCACGCCAAAGCGACGTGCCTCATACGAACACGTGGACACGACGCCACGCGAATCGGCGTCTCCGCCCACGATGAGCGGCTTGCCGCGCCATTCGGGATGATCGAGCATCTCCACGCTCGCAAAAAACGCATCGAGGTCCATCAGGCCCACCGCCGGACCCGTCCAGGGAGGCGGCGTGACGCCCGTGGCATCCTCATAACCGTATGTATGTTCGCGTCTTTCCATGTCATGAGTATACCGCGCAGCTCATGTGGGGTGCGTGTATGTGCTTGCAAATCCCGAATTCTTGTCTAAGATATGGATTTGCCCTCGACTACACCGAAGAAGTTGGTCTCACGGACTTCACCTGCCCGCGTCGATGGCGTATTATGTATAACTGTTTGTTTGTAGTTGCAGCCTAAAGCTGCTTGGTTGGAGGAGTTTCCTTTGGCAGTCAAGATTCGCCTTGCTCGTCACGGCGCTAAGAAGCGTCCGTACTACCGTGTCGTCGTCGCCGATTCCCGCGCCCCGCGTGACGGTCGTATCATCGAGGAGGTTGGCCGCTACAACCCGATGACCGCCCCCAAGACCATCAACCTCGACCTCGAGAAGATCGCCGACTGGCAGTCCAAGGGCGCTCAGCTCACCGACGCCGTCGCCGCTCTGGTCAAGGCCGCCAACGAGGGCGAGAAGACCGAGACCGTCGTCAAGAAGTCCAAGAAGCAGCTCGCCAAAGAGGCCGAGGCCGCTAAGGCTGCCGCTGAGGCCGCTGAGGGCGCCGAGGAGTAAATCGTGCCTGAGGTTGACGCTGCACAGCTCGAGGGTGAGGCAATGCTCTCAGATCGCATCGCCGATCTCGTCGAATATCTCGTTGTTCAGATCGTCGACGACCCGGATTCCGTGAGCCTTGAGGTCATCGATGGTGACGACGCCTCTACGATTGAGGTTTCGGTCGCCGAGGATGACGTCGCTAAGGTCATCGGCCGTCGTGGCCGTACCATCAAGGCCATTCGCACGCTCGCTCGTGCACTGGCCGCTCGCCTCGACACTGCTGTCGAGGTAGAGGTTCTGGGCTAGGACCTTGAGGTCCCAGTACAAAAACATCGCCCGTGTGGTCAAGCCGCACGGAAGGAAGGGGGAGGTCCTCGCGCAGCCGCTGCGGGGGCTTCCTTCTGTATTAGAGCCGGGTATGCGCGTCGCCCTGACGCCGCCGGCGCTCAAGCGCGACCGCTTTTGCACGGTCGTGTCCGTCACCGATACGGGCGATGGCGATCTGGTCTCGTTTGAGGGCATTGACGACTTGACGGCCGCCGAGGGTATCACGGGATGCTACGTGCTGGCAAATCGTGACGATTTTGAGCTCGATTCGCTCGACGCTGCCTATACCGACCTGATGGGTCGCGAGGTGGTCGACGAGCGCTTCGGTTCGCTCGGCACGATCGTCGAGATCATGTCGACGCCCGCTAACGATGTTTGGGTTGTCGAGGGTGATCGGTACGGCGAGGTACTGATTCCCGTGATCGAGCAGGTTGTGCTCGATCTTCCCGACAAAGGAACAATTTCCGTCCACGTTATGGACGGCCTGATCGATATGGACAAGTAGGGAGGACAACATGCTGATCGAGACCCTTTCGGTCTTTCCCGAGATGTTTGAGCCCGTCATGTCCACATCGATCTTGGGCCGCGCCCGCAAGGCCGGCCTTTTTGATTTTAAGGCGTATAACCTGCGCGACTGGACGCACGACCGCCATCGTACCGTCGATGACGAGCCGTACGGCGGCGGGCAGGGCATGCTCATGAAGGTCGAGCCTATTGCCGAGGCCATCGAGGCCATCAGCTCCGAGGGTCCCAAGCCCACCGTAGTGTTCTTCACCCCCTGTGGCGAGCCCTTTACGCAGCATGTGGCCGAGCGCCTGCTCAAAAGTGAGCGCCTGCTGTTTGTGTGCAGCCGCTACGAGGGCGTCGACGAGCGTGCGTATGCGTATGCCGATGAGCGTCTGTCGATCGGCGACTACGTACTTACGGGCGGCGAACTTCCCGCTATGGTCGTTGCCGATGCCGTCGTACGCCTGATTCCCGGCGCCCTTGGTGACGAGATGAGCAACGTCGACGAGTCGTTCTCGACCGCCGAGGACGGAGGCCTGCTCGAGTACGCGCAGTTCACCCGTCCTGCCGAGTTCAACGGCGAGGGCGTGCCGCCGGTGCTTGTGAGCGGCGATCACGCCAAGGTCGATGCCTGGCGTCGCAAGAACGCCATCGAGCGCACCTGCCGCTGGCGTCCCGATCTGATCGAGACGGCGCGGCTCACGCCCGAGGAGCGTGCGTACGCGCAGGAGATTTTGGACGCTTCGTATTCGCAGAGCGAGGAGTGAGAATGGTTCCTACGCAACATTCCGCGTTGAGGGGCGCTTTTGAGTGGATCGTGGTCATCGCGATCGCGCTCGTGGCCACCTTCTTGATTCGCTCGTTTGTGGTCGAGCCCTTTGTGGTGCCCACCGGCTCTATGGAGGACACAATCGAGATTGGCGACCAGATCCTGGCGCAAAAGGTGAGCCTCGAGCTCGGTCAGCCCGTCAAGCAGGGCGATATCGTGGTGTTTCACAACCCCGATGGCACCTCCGAGCATGATGTTCTTGTCAAGCGCGTTATTGCCACGGCCGGCCAGACGGTCGACCTGCAGGATGGCAAGGTGGTCGTTGACGGCCAAGCGCTCGACGAGGACTATACGACGGGCATGAGCTGGCCGCTTTCGGTCCAAGCGCCCGGCGCTCAGGTAAGCTATCCCTACACCGTCCCCGACGGGTGTGCGTGGGTGATGGGCGACAACCGAGAGAACTCAGCCGACTCCCGCTATTTTGGGCCGGTCGACCGCTCCGATTTAATGGCCGTGGCACTCGTTCGCTACTGGCCGCTCAACCGCATCGGCGCTATCGACTAAAAACCGCTATAGTACAGTACCTAACCGTGTAATCGTTTCGACGAGGGGATATTAGAGGCATGAACGCTTCATCGCTTTCCTTCCAAGACATCATCCTGCGCCTCCAGCAGTACTGGGGCGAGCAGGGCTGCGTCATTATGCAGCCCTATGACTCCGAGGTCGGTGCCGGTACCTTCCATACCGCGACCACGCTGCGCTCGCTCGGTCCCGCCGAGTGGCGCACCTGCTATGCGCAGCCCTGCCGCCGTCCCGCCGACGGCCGCTACGGCGAGAACCCCAACCGCATGCAGCACTACTATCAGTTCCAGGTGCTCATCAAGCCTTCTCCGGTTAACGCCCAGGAGCTCTACCTGGGGTCTCTTGCCGCTATCGGTCTGGACCCCAACGACCATGACGTCCGCTTTGTCGAGGACGACTGGGAGAGCCCGACGCTCGGCGCCTGGGGCCTTGGCTGGGAGGTCTGGCTCAACGGCATGGAGGTCACGCAGTTTACGTACTTCCAGCAGGTGGGCGGCATCGAGGTCGACCCCGTGCCCGTCGAGATCACCTATGGCCTGGAGCGTATCGCCATGTACGCCCAGGGCGTCAACTCGGTCTACGACCTGGTGTGGAGCTACCTGCCCGACGGCACGCCCATGACCTACGGCGACGTGTTCCTGGAGAACGAGCGCGAGTTCAGCGCTTATAACTTTGAGGTCGCCAATGTCGAGATGATGCGTCAGAAGTTTGACGACTACGAGGCCGAGTGCCACTCCTGCCTGGAGCGCAAGCTGCCGCTGCCGGCGTACGACTGCGTCATGAAGTGCAGCCATGCCTTCAACCTGCTCGATGCCCGCGGTGCGCTGTCCGCAGTCGAGCGTGCCAACTACATCTTGCGCGTCCGCGCCGTCGCCAAGGCGTGCTGCGAGGCCTATATGGCCGAGGTCGCCGGAATCAACGAGAATGCCGATCAGGAAGGCGAGGTGGCGTAAGCCATGGCAGACGCTAAGGATTTCCTGTTTGAGATCGGTACGGAGGAAATGCCCTCTGCACCGCTGAACAATGCCGTCAAGCAGCTTGGCACCATGATTGCTAAGGGTCTCGACGAGGCCGGTCTGGCCCACGGCGAGGTCCGCGTGATCTCGAGCCCGCGTCGCCTGGCTGCGCTCGTGGCTAACGTCGCCACCGCGACCGATGAGGTCCACGAGGTCAAACGTGGCCCCGCGGCCAACATCGCCTTTGACGCTGACGGTAACGCCACCAAGGCCGCCCAGGGCTTCGCCCGCAAGTGCGGTGTGGCTGCCGAGGATCTGGTCCGTCGCGAGGACACCGACGGCCGTGAGTACGTCTTTGCCGAGAAGAACATTCCTTCCGCCCCGGCCACCCCGATCCTGACGGCCCTGTGCGAGAAGACCATCGCCGGCCTGCAGTGGCCCAACTACCGCTCTCAGCGCTGGGGTCACGAGCACGCCACGTTCGTGCGTCCGGTCCGTTGGATCTGCTGCCTTTTGGGCGAGGATGTCGTGCCCGTGTCGTTTGCCGACGTGACGAGTGGCAACACCACGCGCGGCCATCGCGTTCTGGGCCCCGGTGACCATGTGGTCGCCAGCCCCGCTGTTTACGAGCAGGTGCTCGAGGACGCCGGCGTGCTTTCTGCCGAGCGCCGTCGCGAGGCCATCCTTGCCGGTATCGCTGAGGTCGAGGCTGCGCGCCCCGGCTGCCACGTCGATACGCCCAAGAAGGTCTTTGAGGAGGTCATCAACCTCTGCGAGTGGCCGACGGTGCTCGTTGGTACCTTCGACGAGGAGTTCCTCAAGGTCCCGCACGAGATCATCTGCGAGTCTATGCTCACCAACCAGCGCTACTTCCCGATCTATGACGGCGAGGGCAAGCTGACGCGTGAGTTCGTGGTCGTCTCCAACAGCAAGCCTGAGAACGCCGAGCGCGTGATTGACGGCAACGAGCGCGTCGTGCGCGCCCGCCTGGACGACGCCAAGTTCTTCTACGAGGAGGATCTGAAGATCTCCCTCGACGAGTTCCGTGAGCGCCTGGCCAAGGTCGCCTTCCAGGAGAAGCTCGGCAGTGTGCTCGCCAAGTCCGAGCGTATTGAGCAGCTCGCGCTCGCTATTGCCCGTGAGGCTCACCTGGGTGCCCACCTGGCCGCCGATGCCGGCCGCGCCGCTCACCTGTGCAAGGCCGACCTGGTGTCCAACGCCGTCGTCGAGTTCACGAGCCAGCAGGGCGTGATGGGCGGTTATTACGCCATCGCGATGGGGGAGAACGACGAGGTCGCTCATGCTATTCGCGATCACTATCGTCCCCGCTTTGCCGGCGACGAGCTGCCCGAGGGCACCGCTGGCTGCATCGTGGCCTGCGCCGACAAGCTCGATACCATTGCCGGCATCTTTGCCATCGGCGAGCCCCCGACCGGCTCTTCCGACCCGTACGCGCTGCGTCGTGCCGCCATCGGCATCATCAACATCCTGCGCGATCGTCTGCCGATCGACCCCACGTCGCTCATCGACTTTGCGCTTGAGCTCTATAGCGAGCAGGGCATTGAGTTCGACGCCGCCGAGGTCGCCCAGCAGGTTCGCGACTTCTTCCACGGTCGTCTGGTGAGCATGGCCCGCGACGAGAAGATCCCGGCCGACACCGTTGCCGCCGTTTCCGCGGTGCACATCATTGCCCCGTCCGTCTTCTTCGCCCGCTGCGCTGCCCTCGACGAGGCTCGCAAGAACGACGCCGAGACTTTCGACAACCTTGCGACCGCCTACGCCCGTGCCGCGCATATCTCCAAGCCCGAGCTGGGCGCGGAGTACGACCGCGCCCTGATGGGTGAGGTCGAGCTTGCGCTTGCCGACGCCTCCGAGGCTGCCCAGACCGCCGTCGATGCCGCTCTCGCTGCCGAGGATTACCCTGCCGCGTTTGCCGCTCTGGCCGCCCTGCGCGCGCCCATCGACCGCTTCTTCGACGAGGTTATGGTCATGGACAAGGATGAGCAGCTCCGCGATAATCGCCTTAAGCTGCTCAACCGCTTCGAGGCCGTTTTCTCTGGCATCGCCAACATCGGTGAGCTTGCCCGCAAAAAGTAAGCTAGCCTGCGCATAAGCGCAAAAGGAGCCCCGCATGGATTGCCCGGTCACCGCTCGTCCCACCGTTATCGTTATCTCCGACTCGCTCGGTGATACCGCTTGTGAGGTGGTGCTTGCGGCGTCCGGGCAATTTGATGTAGGGGCTTTTCGTCTCTTGCGCCTGCCCAAGGTGAACTCAGTGGAGCAGGTGGAGTCGTTTGTGGGCCCGCGCGTCGATGCCGACCATCGCGATATTGCCGTGTTTCACACCATTGTCGATCCGGCGCTTCGCGCCCGCGTGCTCGATTACCTGGGCATGCTGCATATCCGTTCGGTCGACCTGATCGGTCCGACGCTCGCCGTGCTATCGTCGCTCATCGGTGTGCCGCCCAAAGGCGTCGCGGGCGTGATTCACAGGACCGATGACCGCTATTTCCATCGTATCGAGGCCATGGAGTATTTCGTTGAGCACGATGACGGGCGCGGTTGCGACGATCTGTCGGGTGCCGATATCGTGCTACTGGGCGTATCGCGCACGTCCAAGACGCCGCTGTCGATGTATTTGGCCTATCAAGGTTACAAGGTTGCCAATGTTCCGTTGGCCCATGGCATGGAGCCGCCGAAGTCGATTTACGAGGTCGACCCGATGCGCCTGTTCGGCCTGATTTCGACCGTCGATGTGATTTCCGAAATTCGCGATAGCCGCTTGGGCGATGACTACGCCCGTGCCGTTGCCGGCTCCTATGCCGAGCCCGAGAGCGTGCGCAGCGAGCTCGAGGAAGCTCGTGCCCTCATGAAGCGCCTAGGCTGCTTTGTGGTGCGTACCGACGGCAAGGCCATCGAGGAAAGCGCTGCCGAGATCATTAGCCACTTGGAGGAAATCCAAGAAGCTCGCGCCCGCCGAGCCACCCGCCGCGGCTAATAGTAGTAGCATTTTGATAAAGCGATTTAGCAAAAACATCGCATCTGACCTGCTTTTTTATTGTAGTGGTATCTTCATAAGGTAACCAACTTTACCTACCGTTTACCGCCAGTTTGAGCACGTTTACCAAACCGCGTATCCTCTGCTCAAGCCCGTTCAAATCCGGCCGTATAGTTCCCTCACGGCCCGCATCCGGCGGGTCGATTCGTTACCACGGTCGTGCGCGTAAGCGCATGGAAGGGGAAGTATCGTGAGCGATTGCAAGAGGGTTTACCGTTTTGGAACCGACGCCCAGGGCACCTGTGTCACTGAGGGCGACAAGTCCATGAACTTCGTGCTTGGCGGCAAGGGCGCAAACCTTGCCGAGATGAGCCGCATCGGCCTGCCGGTTCCCGGTGGCTTTACCATTACCTGCCAGACTTGCGTCGAGTACTCCGGTGCCGGCAACGTCTGGCCCGAAGGCGCACTCGATGAGATCGTTGCCGCCGAGGCCGACCTCGAGGCCCGCTGTGGCAAGAAGCTCGGTGACGACAATGATCCGCTGCTCGTGTCGGTTCGCTCGGGCGCTCCATTTTCCATGCCCGGTATGATGGACACGGTCCTCAACTTGGGCCTCAATGACGATTCCGTCCAGGGCCTCATCGCGCAGACGCAGAACCCGCGTTTTGCCTGGGATAGCTATCGTCGCTTTATCCAGATGTTCTCCAACGTCGTCATGGGTGTCGATGCCGACCTGTTCGAGAACGCCCTGACCCAGGCCCGCCTGGTCGCCGGCGTTCGCGTCGATTCCGAGCTTTCGGCCGAGGACCTGCAGGAACTCGTCGAGACCTTTAAGGGCATCTTCTCCGAGAACGTCGATGCCGCCCTGTATCCCGAGCTCGAGGTCGCCGATGGCAAGCCCGTCTTCCCACACGATCCGGAGCTCCAGCTGCGCCTTGCCATCCAGGCCGTCTTTGGCAGCTGGATGAACGAGCGCGCCTGCATCTATCGCAAACAGCACGGCATCTCCGACGAGCTCGGCACCGCCGTCAACGTCCAGGCCATGGCCTTTGGCAACAAGGGTGAGACCTCTGCGACAGGCGTCGCTTTTACGCGCAACCCGGCCGACGGCACCAAGGAGTTCTATGGTGACTTTTTGGTTAATGCCCAGGGCGAGGACGTTGTCGCCGGCATCCGCAACACCGAGCCCATCGCCGACCTCAAGGCCACCCCGGGCCTCGAGTCCGCTGGCGAAGAGCTCGAGCGCGTGTTCCTGACGCTCGAGGATCATTACCGCGATATGTGCGATATCGAGTTCACCATCGAACAGGGCAAGCTCTGGATGCTCCAGACCCGCGTGGGTAAGCGCACTGCCACCGCCGCCCTGCGCATCGCCATCGATATGGTCGAGGAGGGCCTGATTACCCGCGAGGAGGCCGTGAGCCGTATCGATCCCGCGCAGCTCGACCAGCTCCTGCATCCGCAGTTCGATGCCTCCAAAAAGTACGTGGCCTTGGCCAGCGGTTTGAACGCCAGCCCTGGTGCAGCCGTGGGCGAGATCGTGTTTTCGAGCGACGATGCCGTCGCGCGCGCCAACGAGGGCCACAAGGTCATTCTGGTTCGTTGGGAGACCAACCCCGACGACCTGAAGGGCATGGTCGCCGCCGAGGGCATTCTGACCAGCCACGGTGGCAAGACGAGCCATGCCGCCGTTATCGCCCGCGGCATGGGTACGCCCTGCGTCTGCGGCGTTGAGCGCTTCCACATCGACGCCGCCGAGAAGGTCGTGCGCATCGAGGGCAGCGACCGCGTATTGCACGAGGGCGATGTCATCTCCATCGACGGCACCCAGGGCATCGTCGTCGACGGCGCCGTTGATCTGGTTTCGGCCGAGCTCACCGGCGACCTGGACACCATCCTGTCCTGGGCCGACGAGATTCGCCTGGACGAGACCGGTGGCCACGCCAACCATGTGCGCGTCAACGCCGACAACCCCGAGGATGCCGCGCTCGCGCTCGAGTTTGGCGCCGAGGCCATCGGCCTGTGCCGCACCGAGCACATGTTCCTGGGCGACCGCAAGAACATCATCCAGAGCTTCATCCTCTCCGATGATGAGGCCGTGAAGCAGCAGGCCCTGGCGGACCTGCTTAAGGTTCAGACCGAGGACTTCCTTGCGATGTTCAAGACCATGTCCGGTCGCGACGTAGTTGTTCGCCTGCTCGATCCGCCGCTTCATGAGTTCCTGGATAATCCTCGCGAGCTCGAGGTCGCCATCACCAAGAAGGAAGCCGCTGGCGCCAGCGAGGAAGAGCTTGCCGTCCTGCGTGCCCGCCTGCGCCGTATCGATGGCATGGTCGAGTCGAACCCCATGCTCGGCCTGCGCGGCGTGCGCCTGTCCGTCGTCTTTGGCGATCTGCCGCTTATGCAGGTCCGCGCCGTCGCCACGGCTGCTGCCCGCCTTATCAAGGAAGGCGTCGACCCGCGTCCCGAGATTATGGTCCCGCTCGTCTCCATCACGGCGGAGCATGTCCAGACCCGCGAGGTCATCGAGCGCGTGATCGCCGAGGTTTCCGCCGAGGAAGGCGTCGAGCTCAATATTCCCGTGGGCACGATGCTCGAGCTGCCGCGTGCCTGCATGGTCGCCGACGAGATCGCCCATCATGCCGACTTCTTCTGCTTTGGCACCAACGACCTCACGCAGACGACCTTCGGCTTCTCCCGCGACGATGCCGAGGCCAAGTTCATCCCGCTGTACATGCACAAGAAGATCTTGAAGGATAACCCCTTCGAGACCATCGACTCTGCGGTACTCGAGCTGGTGCGTATGGCCGTCGAGAAGGGTCGCGCCACCAACCCCGGCATGCACTTTGGCGTGTGTGGCGAGCACGGCGGCGACCCCAAGTCCATCAAGGGCCTGTTTAACGTGGCCGATGTGGACTATGTGTCCTGCTCGCCCTACCGCGTGCCCCTCGCACGCCTGGCTGCCGCCCAGGCCAAGCTCGAGGCGAAGCGCTCCGCCTAACGTTTTGGGTATAGACGCCTAGCGTAGCCCCCTTCATGCCGCCCGCCTCATTCGTGAGGCGGGCGGTTATCATGTGCGGGTTTTGTCTTTTTGTCTGCGTAAAAAATTGTTCTTGCAGCAGAAACCCGCGCGTGTATACTCGAATACGTTTGTTCAACTACGTGCCGGCCAAGGTGGTACGGCACCTCTAGAAGAGTAAGGAATTGCACATGGATTACATCCGCGCAATCGAGCGTCAGCAGATCCGCGAGGACATTCCTCAGGTTCGCGTCGCCGACAACGTCAAGGTTCACTACCGCATTAAGGAAGGCGACCGCGAGCGCATCCAGGTCTTCCAGGGCGACGTCATCCGCATGGCCGGCGCCGGTGCCCGCGAGACCTTCACCGTCCGCAAGATGTCCTTCGGTGTCGGTGTTGAGCGTACCTTCCCGCTTCACAGCCCCAAGATCGCCAAGCTCGAGGTCGTTCGTCATGGTCGCGTCCGTCGCGCCAAGCTGTACTACCTCCGCGACAAGGTGGGCAAGGCTGCTCGCATCCCCGAGAAGCGCTAAGAAGATCGCAGCGTCTGTCCACTCGTTTGGACACAAGGGTCACCTTCGGGTGGCCCTTCTTTTTATCTGATTTGCATGCAAGGAGGGCCTGGTATGGCCAACATGACGAGCTCGGTTTCGGCATCGCAGGTTGCCGGTGAGTTGGCGAGCGCAACGTTTGAGGAGATCCCCGCCCTCGTGGAGCATTATCGCGAGGACCCGCGCCAGCAGGTGATCAAGGCTTGTGAACGCGCCCTTAAACGCCATGCCAAAGAGCTTGCCGAGCGCGAGCGCGTCAATGACATGTACGAGCTTATGCATGAGCTTGGCGGCGATGGGGTGGTCGTTGGTGTCGACGAGGTGGGTCGCGGATCGGTGGCCGGTCCTTTGACGGTATGCGCCGTCTGTCTTCCTATGGAGCCGCGCGTCTGGGGTATCAACGATTCCAAAAAGCTCACGCCCGCGCGCCGCGAGTTGCTCTCAGTGAAGATTGCCGAGGTGGCGACGGCGATCGGTTTTTGCCATATCGCGCCTAAGGATATCGATGAGATGGGCATGGCCCGTGCTATCCGTACCGCCGTTGCGGGCGCCGTGGCCGATACGGGACTTGAACCCGACTGCGTCCTCATGGATGGCAACCCCTTGGGCGCCGTTCCTAACGAGCGCGACGTGGTCAAGGGCGACGCCAAGATCGCCTGCATCGCCGCGGCATCCATCATGGCAAAGGTCACGCGTGACGAGATGATGGTCGAGTACGATGCCGAGTATCCCGAGTACCATTTGGCCGAATCGAAAGGCTATGCGAGCCCCGAACACATCGAGGCTATTCGCAAACATGGTCTTTCTCCGTTGCACCGTGTGAGCTTTTGCGGAAACTTTCTGCAGACTGAGCGCCTTTTCTAGGCCAATTGTGGAGACATGGACCTCTGGGGTTTTATAAACCTGCTGGTAGCGGGCCGTATGCAACACCATTGTTGCGTACGGCCCGTTTTTTGACGGCATTTGGTCAGCTTTTGGTTTGCTTCCGGTACTTACCCGCATGAAAGGTGCCCTCATCATCGGGGCAATGCAGTGTGCGGGAAAGGAGACCCCATGAGTGCCGCAAGCAAAAAGAGCAAGACGCAGCAGCTCAAGGAGCGTTGGGAAAACGGCGAGCTCGACTCCGGGGCGATGACGCCCGAGTTTATCAAGGGACTCAGTCCCCGCGAGCTAGGCATGCTGGGCGAGCTGATCACCATCGACTACTTTAACGAGCGCGGCTACACCTTGCTGGAGCAGGGCTATCGTTGCACCGAGGGCGAGGCCGATCTGGTGCTGCTCGATGAGCTCGACGATGTCGTGGTGATGGCCGAGGTCAAGACCAGACGCGTTTCGCTGGATTGCACCACGCGGGTCTTTCCCGAGGAGGCCGTGGACGCCCAAAAGCAACGCCGCTACCGCCGCATCGCAAGTTGCTATCTCATGGAGCATTATCCGCTCAAGGCGATTCGCTTCGATGCTGTGGGTGTCACCATCCGCGGCGGGCATATCGCCGAGATCGAGCATCAGTACAACGCGTTCGATTGGCAGGTGTCGTGATGGCGTTCGAGACGTTTGCCGTTCACGCGGCCTGCATCCGCGGCGTCGAGGCGATTCACGTCACGGTCGAGGTCTCGCTTGCCGGTGGCGTTCCGGGCATCCAGATGCTCGGCATTCCGAGTATGGAGGTGATGGAGTCACGCGGTCGTATTCGCTGCGCGATGCGCTCCGCCGGGTTCGAGATCCCGCGCTCGGGCATTACCGTTAACCTGGCACCCGGCGATATCCGCAAGACCGGTAGCGGCTTTGACCTGCCCATCGCCATCGCGGTTCTAGCGGCCGATGGGCAGATTCCCCGTGACAACCTCGATCGCTGCCTTATCGCAGGTGAGCTTGGTCTGGACGGTACGGTGCTTCCCGTCAAGGGCGAGGTGGCGTTTCAGCTATTGGCTCGCGACATGGGGCTGTCTTTTATCGCCGGCAGGTCCGATCAGCATGTGCCGCTTGCGGGCGTGGATTGCGGATTCATCGATCATTTGTCTCAGCTTGCTCGCGGCATGGGCGATGCCGCACGCCACTACTTGGATTCTGAGGGCGTCGAGGCGTCCTTTGAACCTGAGCTCGACTATGCCGACGTACTGGGGCAGGAAGTCGCTAAACGCGGCATGGTGCTTGCGGCAGCAGGAGAACTCGGCTTGCTCATGATTGGGTCCCCGGGATCGGGCAAGACGATGCTCGCACGCCGTATGACCGGCATCCTGCCTGAGCTTTCCATTGAGGATCAGCAGGAGGCGCTGTGCATCCATTCGGTTTTGGGTGAGAACATTGATGGCTTGTTGGCGGGGCACCGGCCCTTCCGCAGCCCCCACCACAGTATTTCGACCGCAGGCCTTATCGGCGGCGGGCGCCCGGTGCACCCGGGTGAGATCAGCCTAGCTCATGGCGGCGTGCTCTTTTTGGACGAGCTTGCCGAGTTTCCCACGGGTGTGCTGCAGACGCTGCGTCAGCCCATCGAACGCGGCTATGTGAGGATCGTACGCGTCGACGGGGCCTTTACCTTCCCGTCGCGCTTTCAGTTGCTGGCTGCGAGCAATCCCTGCCCCTGCGGTTTTTTGGGCGATCGCGAGGTGCCGTGCCGCTGCTCGGCATCGATGGTCGAGCGCTATCGGGCAAAGCTGCGCGGTCCTTTGGCCGACCGTATCGACATGATGATCGATGTGACCCGTCCCGATCCCCAGGTGATTATCGAGGGCGCGGAGGGTATGTCGTCGGCCGAGTTACGTGACTACGTTGTGCGCGGTCGCGCCTTTCGCGCTTGGCGCGAATCCCGTATGGACGATGCGGATGCCGAGGCCGAGGATGACGAGACGCGGTCCATTGACGGCGTCGTTTCGACCTTTGAGCTCGATGATGCGGCGGAGAAGTGTGTGCTCGGCCTGTCGAGGCGCACGCATCTCACGGGCCGCGGTATCGTGCGCCTGGTGCGTATCGCGCGTACAATCGCCGACGTCGCCGAGAGCGAGCAGGTGACGCAGGACCACGTGCTCGAGGCGGCGATGTACCAGGGAAGGAGGGACCAATGATGGCCGAGGGGACCTTCGAGCTGCATCCAGGTGACGCGTTGTATCCCGAGACCGTTTTGGAGCTTTCTGATGTACCTCAGACGCTCTATGTGCGCGGCAACCCCGAGGCGCTTTCGACGCCCGCGCTCTCCATCATCGGCGCGCGAAAGGCCTCGCCGTATGGTCTTGCCGTGGCAGAGCTTGCGGCAAAGGTTGCGGTCGAGGCGGGAGTGACGGTAGTTTCGGGCGGCGCGGTCGGTTGTGACCAAGCCTCGGGTTGGGCTGCGGTCAACGCCGGCGGCAAACACGTCGTGGTGCTGGGGACGGGCGCCGACGTGGTCTACCCGCGTTCGAGCGCGGGGCTTATTACACGCACGCTCGATACGGGTGGCGCGGTCGTGTCGATCTCTCCGTGGGGCATGGGGCCGCGCAAGTTTGCCTTTCCGCGCCGCAATCGCGTGATCGCGGCCCTGTCGCAAGCCCTCTTTGTATCCGAGGCGGGTATGCCTTCCGGGACGTTTTCTACAGCCGAGGCTGCTATGGATTTGGGGCGCGAACTTCTTGCCGTGCCGGGGTCGATCCTATCGCCCGAGTCGCGTGGCACGAATTACCTCATTGCGAACGGTGCCTGCTGCATCATCGACGAGGAATCTATCGAGATGGCTATCTCACGCATCTACGGCACCCTGCGCTACTCTCGCCCCGGTGCTCCCGGCATTGCCGACCTGAATCCAACACAGCAGACCGTGATGCATGCGCTCATCGCCTCTCCGCTCAAGGCCGACGACATCGCGGCGCTCGTCTCGCTCGATGCTGTCGGCGTACTCAAACTCTTGGGTTCGCTTGAACTCGAGGGTCTTATCGAGCGCATGATGGATGGAAGGTATGCGCCCTCCAAGTTTGCCCTTCACGCCCAGACACCCTTCGGTCACAATGGAAAACGTGTCAATTAGAAAGGTGTTTGCAGATGCAGTTCGATCAGGTGACAGTTATCGGTGGCGGTCTGGCGGGTTCGGAATGCGCGATCCAGCTGGCAGACCGCGGGTTTGCCGTAAAGCTGTGCGAGATGCGCCCCCAGGTGAGCTCCCCGGCTCACCATACCGATCACCTGGCAGAGCTCGTCTGCTCCAATTCGTTTAAGTCGACCCGTCCGGATTCAGCGGCTGGTTTGCTGAAGGCCGAGCTTGAGCGCATGGGTTCAGTCCTGCTCGATTGCGCCCATCGTGCGGCTGTTCCCGCCGGTGGTGCCTTGGCGGTCGACCGCGTCAAGTTTTCCGAGCTTGTCGAGGCCGAGGTTGCCGCCCGACCCAATATCGAGATCATTCACGGCGAGGTCACGCAGATTCCCGAGGGTCACGTGGTCATTGCCGCCGGCCCCTTGTGCTCGCCGGCGCTGAGCGAAGAGGTCATGAAACTCGTCGGCGGCGACGCTCTTGCGTTCTTCGATGCCGCGGCGCCGATCGTCGATGCCTCTACGCTCGATATGGATGTTCTGTTCTCGCAGTCGCGCTACGAGGAGCAGGGGAGCGGCGACTATCTCAACGCTCCGCTCAACAAGGAGGAGTACGAGGCCTTTATCGAGGCGCTTACTACAGCCGACCGCGTGGTGCTCAAGGATTTTGAGGGCGGCGATCTGTTCCAGGCCTGCCAGCCTGCCGAGGAGGTTGCACGCACCGGCAAGGACGCCATTCGCTTTGGCGCCATGAAGCCCGTCGGCCTCACCGACCCGCGTACCGGACGTCGCCCCTGGGCGGCGATTCAGCTGCGTGCCGAGAACAAGGAGAAGACCGCCTATAACCTGGTGGGCTTCCAGACCAACCTGACCTTTGGCGAGCAGAAGCGCGTCTTCCATATGGTGCCGGGCCTGGAGAATGCTGAGTTCTTCCGCTACGGTGTCATGCACCGCAATACCTTTGTCGACGCCCCGCACGTGCTCGATGGCACCTTTGCCGTGCCCGGTACCGGCGTGCGCCTGGCCGGTCAGATCACCGGCACCGAGGGGTACATGGAAGCCGTGGCGACAGGTCTGCTCGCGGCGCTCAACACCTATGCCGAGGCTATCGGTGCCGCGGGTGTCGAGTTGCCCCGCGTGGGCGCCCTGGGCGCGCTCGTGGGCTATGCGACCGATCCTGCCACCGTGGGCTATCAGCCCATGCATGTCAACTTTGGCCTGGTGCCGCCACTCGAGGACGGTAAGCGCCGCAGCAAGCGCGACCGCTACCAGGCCTATGCGGACCGTGCGCTCGAGGCCCTTGATGCCTATCTGGCCACTCGCCCCGATTTGTTTGGAGGCGACCGGTCATAGCCTTTGACCTGTACGATGCCGTCGACTCGTTTATCGCCTATATCGCACGTGTCGAGGGACTTTCTCCCAACACGGTGACGGCCTATGGCTCGAGGCTGGAGCGCTTTGCTTCCTGGTGCGAGCGCGAGGATATCGATGCTTTCGCTGCCGACGTGCGCACCATTCGTCGCTATCTTGCCGAGCTTTCGCGTGAGCAGGTGGCTCCCCGAACGCTTGCGGCGCATCTGTCTGCCATTCGCTCGCTCTATCGGTGGATGGCTGCCGAGGGGATTGTCGAGGGTGATGCGGTCTCGGCGATCGCATCGCCCAAGCTGCCGCGCGACCTGCCGGGCGTCCTTACGACCCAGCAGGTGGAGGCACTGCTCAAGACGCCTGATACCTCGACGCCCGCGGGACTGCGCGATGCGGCGATGCTCGAGTTGCTCTATGCCTCGGGTGCCCGCATCTCAGAGCTTGCGGCGCTCAATGTGGAGTCCATCGCTTGGTCCGAATGCACGCTGCGGCTATGGGGCAAGGGGAGCAAGGAACGCATCGTTCCTCTGTATCGTCGCGCACTCGAGGCGACGCGCCTCTATATTGAGGAGGGGAGGCCGGAGTTGCTCGCTCAGGCAAAGCGCCGTGACCCCGCTACCGGGCCGCATCCGCTGCTTATATCGGCGCGCGGCAATCGCATGAGCGCCGCCATCCTCCGGCGGCGGTTCCATACGCTGGCGACGCTTGCCGGCATTCCGGCCGACATCGCCCCGCATGCGATGCGCCATACCTTTGCGACCGACTTGCTTGAGGGCGGTGCGGACCTGCGCTCGGTTCAAGAGCTGCTGGGTCATGCGAGTCTGTCCACGACGCAGATCTACACGCATCTCACGCCCGATCGGCTTAAGCGGGCCGTGGCTCAAGCCCATCCCCGCGGCGAATAGCGGCTGGGACGTCCCGCGCCGCACTCGGGTGTGTGGTTTTGATTGCGGGTTGGCAGGAAGATGCATTCCTGCTATCATTCATCGGGTTGCTTCACGGCAACATGTTTTTATCACGCACGCGCGGCTACTTCATACCGTGGTGCCCGGGCTTTGGTAGCACATGTCCGGGTTGGTTTTGGAGGATGACCCCGCGCGGAGGCAAACCACAGGAGGTTTAATATGGCTACCAAGATTAATATCCGCACCCTGCTCGAGGCCGGCTGCCACTTCGGTCACCAGACCCGTCGCTGGAACCCCAAGATGAAGCCGTTCATCTTCGGTGAGCGCAACGGCATCTACATCCTCGACCTCAAGCAGACCATCCTCGACGCCGACCAGGCCTACACCTTCGTCAAGAACGTCGCCAAGGGTGGCAACGTGCTGTTCGTCGGCACCAAGAAGCAGGCTCAGGAGGCCGTCAAGAACGCTGCTGAGCGCGCCAACATGCCTTACATTAACCAGCGTTGGCTCGGCGGTATGCTGACCAACTTCGTCACCATCCGCTCCCGCATCAACCGCATGGAGGAGCTCGAGGCCATGGTCGAGGACGGCCGCATGGCAGTGCTCCCCAAGAAGGAGCAGGCTGTTCTCGGCAAGGAGCTCACCAAGCTCCAGACCAACCTCGGTGGCGCCCGCGACATGAAGGGTCTGCCCCAGGCTCTCTTCGTCATCGACACCAAGCGCGAGGAGAACGCCATCAAGGAGGCTCAGCGCCTGAACATCCCCGTCGTCGCTCTGATCGACACCAACTCCGATCCCGACGAGGTCGAGTACGGCATCCCCTGCAACGATGACGCTATCTCCGCTGTCACCCTTATGTGCGAGCTCATAGCTGACGCCTGTCTCGCTGGCTCCGGCAAGGAGCAGGTCTCCGAGGCCGAGATGGCCGCTGAGCCCAAGGCCGAGTAAATCAGTCTTAGTTAATTCTTTTTCATCTCTTTGAAAGGAACCACAATGGCCCAGATTACCGCCGCTATGGTCAAGCAGCTCCGCGAGATGACCGACTCCCCGATGATGGAGTGCAAGAAGGCTCTCGTTGAGGCTGACGGCGACATGGACGCCGCTGTCGACGTTCTGCGTAAGAACGGCCTCGCCAAGGCTGCCAAGAAGGCTGGCCGTGAGACCAACGAGGGCGCTGTCGCCGCGTTCGTCTCCGAGGATGGCAAGACCGGCGCTCTGCTCGAGCTCTCCTGCGAGACCGACTTCGTTGGCTCCAACGCCAAGTTCACCGGCTTTGCTTCCAAGGTCGCTGAGGTTGTCGCTACCACCGAGCCTGCTGACGTCGACGCTCTGCTCGAGAAGCCGATGGGCGAGGAGACTGTTTCCTCTGAGCTCACCGAGATGATTCACATCATGGGCGAGAACATGAAGATTTCCCGGTTCGCTGCCCGCAAGGCTGAGAACGGCGCGCTCGCTTCTTACATCCACATGGGTGGTAAGATCGGCGTCCTCGTCGAGTTTGCTTTCGAGAAGGCCGAGACCGCTCAGGCTGAGTCCTTCAAGACCTTCGCTCACGACGTTGCCCTTCAGGTTGCCGCCGTCGCCCCGATCTGTGCTACCCGCGATCAGGTTCCGGCCGAGACCGTCGAGCACGAGAAGCAGATCTACATGGCTCAGGCTGCCGAGTCCGGCAAGCCCGAGGCCATTCAGGAGAAGATGGCTGTCGGCCGTCTGGAGAAGTTCTACAAGCAGTCCGTGCTCACCGAGCAGGAGTTCATCAAGGACAGCTCCCTCACCATCAAGAAGTACGCTGAGCAGGTCTCCAAGGAGCTCGGCGACACCATTACCGTCGTTGCCTTTGACCGTCTGGTCCGTGGCGAGTAAATAAGCTCTTGTAGCTGGTAATGAGCAGGCTGTGGGTTTTACTCACAGCCTGCTTTTTCATGGCTCTTCTTAGAGCCTTTGATAGAATGTTGAGAGTTCAATCTAAAGGAGGATCGCTTTGTCCGACATCCGATATAAACGCGTGCTTCTTAAGCTTTCTGGCGAAGCACTGATGGGCGACGGCCAATATGGCATCGACCCCAAGGTTACCGACCATCTTGCCAAGCAGGTCAAGGAGCTGCTCGCCGTTGGTCATGAGGTCGGCGTCGTTGTCGGCGGCGGCAATATTTTCCGCGGCATGGCCGGCGCTGCCGGTGGCATGGAGCGTGCTCAGGCCGACTACATGGGCATGCTGGCAACCGTTATGAACGCGCTCGCCCTGCAGGATGCCTTCGAGCATAACGATGTTCCCTGCCGCGTGATGAGCGCTATCCAGATGAACGAGATCTGCGAGCCCTATATTCGCCGTCGCGCCATCAACCACCTTTCCAAGGGCAACGTCGTTATTTTTGCCGCCGGTTCGGGCAATCCGTACTTTACGACCGACACCGCCGCGGCTCTTCGTGCGTGCGAGATCGGCGCCGAGATTCTGATTAAAGCCACCAAGGTTGACGGCATCTACGACAAGGATCCCGTCAAGTGCGCTGATGCCGTCCGTTTTGACAAGATTACCTATCACGAGGTTCTCGTCCGCGGTCTGCAGGTTATGGATTCCACCGCTACGGCACTGTGCCAGGATAACCGTATGCCGATTTTGGTCCTCAACATCGATGGCGAGGACACCGTCAAGCGCGCGCTCGCGGGTGAGCCCGTCGGCACGCTCGTCTATCAGGAGGATTAAGCATGGCAGAGAACATCACCGCCCATATGGACAAGTCGCTCGAGTCCCTCAAGCATAACTTCTCCAAGGTCCGTACCGGCCGCGCCAATGCCAACATTCTGTCCGACATCACCGTCGATTATTACGGTGTTCCCACGCCGGTCACGCAGGTTGCCGCCGTCAAGACCCCCGAGGCCCACATGCTGCTCATCGAGCCGTGGGACAAGGCACTCATCAACGCTATCGTCAAGGCCATCGGCGCTTCCGATCTGGGTATTACCCCCAACTCCGATGGCACCGTCGTTCGTCTGCCGTTCCCGGCTCCCACCGAGGAGCGCCGTCGCGAGCTCGTCAAGGAGTGCCGCGAGTACGCCGAGCAGGCCAAGGTGTCTATCCGTAACATCCGTCGCGACTTCAACAACAAGCTTGAGCGCGATGAGGAGCTCACCGAGGACGATGTCCGTCGCGAGCAGGCCAAGGTCCAGAAGCACACCGATGAGTATGTCGCCAAGGTCGAGGAGCTTCTGAAGGAAAAAGAAGCCGAGGTCATGGAGATCTAAGGTGCAATACGACGAGCATAAACTGGTCGAGTACTTTGCCGACGCCCCTGCGGGCGTCGGTTTTTCCGACCTTGACCTCAATAACATTCCGCACCATATCTCGTGCATCATGGACGGCAATGGTCGTTGGGCCACATCGCGCGGTCTTGCACGCACCGAGGGCCACAAGGCGGGTATCGTCTCCCTTCGTGAGATTATTACCGCCTGCGTGCGTCTGGGCGTCGACGTGCTTTCGGCCTATGCGTTTTCTACCGAAAACTGGAACCGCCCGCAGCATGAGGTCAACGTCTTGATGCACCTGTTTGCCAAGACGTTTATCGACGAGCTGCCGCTTCTGAAGCGCGAAAACGTGCGCGTTGTCTTTTTGGGTGACATTTCCGCGCTGCCCAAGAAGACCCGCGACGTTTTTGAACGCGGTCTTGCCGAGTGCGCCAATCACACCGGCATGACGCTGGCGCTTGCCGTCAACTACGGCGCGCGTGCCGAGATTACCCGCGCTGTCCGTCAGATCGCACTCGACGCTGCCGCCGGTAAGATCGATCCTGGCGCAATTGATGACGACATGGTGGCTTCCCACCTCTATACCGCCGGCCTTCCCGATCCTGAGCTTGTGATTCGCACTTCTGGTGAGCTGCGCCTTTCGAACTATCTGCTGTGGCAGGTGGCTTATTCCGAATTCTACGTCACCGATACCTATTGGCCCGACTTTGATCGTTGGGGCCTTGTCGACGCCATTTTGGCCTATCAGGGCCGTGACCGTAGGTTTGGTGGACTGAGCAAGACCGAGGAGGCTTAATCGTGTCCGATCGTCCCAAGGCATCTGCTCCCAAGACGCCTGCGCGCAAAGCTGCCACTGCGGGAACGCCTGCAGTGAAGAGCGGCACCGGTTCGTGGTTGGCGGGCTTTATTACCCGTGCCGCCGCCGGTATCGTCTACGCCGTTGTCTTTATCCTGTGCCTGGTTTTGGGTATCGTGCCCACGGCCATCTTTGTTTCCGTCATGAGCGGTCTGTGCTGCTATGAGTTTTTCCGTATGACAAGGCTCGATGGCAAGATGGCTAACGAGCGCATGGGTATCGCTGCCGCCGTGCTCTTTCCGCTGTCGGCGTTGGGCGATTCGATGCTGCTGAATGCCCTGCTTTTTGCCCTGATGCTCGCTGTGGGCATTTGGTATGTCTGGTCGCCGCGTACCCGTATATCCGATGTTGCCGTGACACTCATGGGTCCCATCTACACCGGTTTTATGCTGTCGGCTATCGTGCTGCTGCGCGATGCCGTGCCCGGTTTTGCCGGCGCCCTGCTTTCGGTGGGTGTTTGCGCGTCTCTCTGGGTCTCCGATTCGTTTGCCTATATCGTGGGTAGCCGTATCGGCAAACACAAGATGGTTCCCAAGATCTCTCCCAAAAAGAGCTGGGAGGGGTTTGTTGGCGGCATCCTGGGCTCGGTTTTGATTTGGCTCATCCTGTGGGCGACGCATTTCTTCAAGCTCAGCCTGCCCTATGCGCTGCTGTGCGGCGTGGTCGTGTCCATTCTGGGCGTTATCGGCGACCTTATCGAGTCGCGCATCAAGCGCGGTGTGGGCGTCAAAGATTCCGGCAACCTTATCCCGGGCCACGGCGGCATGCTCGATCGTAGCGATTCGCTTATCTTCGGCTGCATCACCGCGCAGCTGATGCTGATGATCGGAGGCGTGCTGTAATGTCATTCCAGACGACGTATGGCCCCGATGGACGCCTCCGTGTTGCCATCCTGGGTTGTACGGGCTCCATCGGCACCCAGGCGCTCGATGTGTGCCGCCAGCATGCCGATCGCCTGCAGGTGACGGCGCTGTCCGTTAACTCCAGTACCTCCGAGCTTGTTGCCGCTGCCCGCGAGTTCTCGGTTTCGGCGGTTGCCGTGGCCGATGTCGCTCATGGCGATGACGCCGTGCTGCAGGAGTTGCCCGAGGGAACGAAGCTCGGCGTTGGCGCGCAGGCGGTTTGCGAGCTCGCGCGTCGCGACGATGTCGACTGCGTACTCGTCGCTATTGTGGGTGCCGCCGGTCTCGAGGCGAGCCATGCGGCCTTGACCTCGAATAAGCGTCTTGCCCTTGCCAACAAGGAGTCCCTCGTCGTCGGTGGCGACTTGCTTATGCCGTTGGCGCAACCGGGCCAGCTTATTCCAGTCGACTCTGAGCACTCCGCCATCTACCAGTGCTATCTGGGGGAGAACCCGCGCGAGGCTCATTGTATTTGGCTCACCTGCTCGGGCGGACCGTTCTTTGGCCGCACGCGCGACGAGCTAGATCGCGTGACGCGTGCCGATGCCCTCGCACATCCCACGTGGGCCATGGGTGCTAAGATCACCATCGACTCCGCCACCCTCATGAATAAGGGCCTGGAGCGCATTGAGGCCATGCATCTGTTTAACTGCGACCTCGATTTCATTAACGTGGTCGTGCAGCGTCAGTCCAAGATTCACTCTATGGTCGAGTTTGCCGACGGCTCCGTGATGGCGCATCTCGGTGCTTCCGACATGCGTATTCCCATCCAGTTCGCGTTCTCGTATCCCGAGCGTTGGGATACCCCGGCGCCTCGTATCGATTTCCGCGAGCTGGGGCAGCTCACGTTTGATGCTGCCGACATGGATACCTTCCGCTGTCTGGCGCTGGCCGAGCGTGCCGGCAAGACGGGTGGCACCATGCCGTGCGTGCTCAATGCCGCCAACGAGGTCGCCGTCGATGCCTTCCTGCACGATGGCTGCAGCTTTACCGATATCGATCGCATTGTGGAATCCTGCATGGATGCCCACGATATGCAGGCGGTCGATTCGTTTGAGCAGCTTCGCGACATCGATGCGTGGGCGCGTGAAAAGGCTGCGCAGGTACTCGCCGCAACCCGTTCCTAACCCATAAGGATTGCTTTTTCGTTTTATGGATACTGTTCTGAGCGTTCTCTCATCGGTCTTTTGGGGCCTGCTGATGCTTTCCGTCCTCGTGTTTTTGCACGAGGGCGGCCACTTTTTGGCGGCGCGTGCCTGCGGCGTCCGTGTGACCGAGTTCTTTTTGGGCCTGCCGTGCCGCTTTGACATCCATTACACGTCGCGTCGCATTGGAACCAAGTTTGGCGTGACCCCGCTGCTGCTGGGTGGCTACGCTGCCATCTGCGGTATGGATCCGACCGATGTCTCCTGCGCCGATCGCGTGCTCGCGGCTATCTACCGTCATGGTCGCGTGACCGTGGCCGACCTTGCTGTCGAGCTCGAGCTTTCCGAGGAGGATGTGCTCGAGGCTTGTGCTCTGTTGCTGGGCTGGGGCTCCATCGCTCCCTGGTATGAGGAAGGGGAGAAACCCTCGCCGAGCTACTATCCCACCAAGTATCAGACGCTGCCGCGAGACGCGGCGGGTTACACCACCTTTGACGGCCGCCGGTTCGATCGAGAGCATGCGACTGCCGAGGGCGATGTGTGGGAGCTGCCGTGCGGCGAGGCTGATTTCTTGGCGCAAGAGCGCTCGCACACTTATCTTGGCCAGGGCTTTCTCAAGCGCGCCTTTATGCTGCTCGCGGGCATTCTCGTCAATATCCTGACGGGTTTTTTGCTGCTTATGAGCATCTATTCCATTGCGGGCGTCACCGTGCCGATCGATACCAACGTGATCGGTCAGGTTGACGAGGGGTCTATTGCCGCCAAGGCGGGTATCGAGGCTGGTGATGCGATCCTTTCGGTTGACGGTGTATCGTGCTCCACATGGATGAACGTTTACGATGCCATCGGCAAGGCCGCCGGTAAGGACGATATCGCCATCGAGTACGAGCGTGACGGCAAGCAGCATTCGACCACGGTTGCGCTCAAAGAGGACGAGCGCCTAGGTGTGTATGCCTCTACGCAGGTAGTCCGTTTGGACCCCATCACCTCGGCGCGTCTGTCATTCTCCTATGTTGTGCAGACCGCGGAGGGCGTGATGCGCCTGCTCCAGCCGCAGCATACGATGGAGATTCTCGATCAGTCTTCTTCGATCGTGGGTATTAGCGTTATGTCCTCACAGGCTGCTGCTGCCGGTCCTGCCACATTCCTTTCGTTTGCCGCCCTCATTTCGTTCTCGCTTGGCTTTATGAACCTGCTGCCCATCCCACCACTCGATGGCGGCAAGCTGGTCATCGAGATCATTCAAAAGATTGTGGGCCGCGAGCTTCCGCTCAAGGTCCAGACGATTGTGAGCTTTGTGGGCATCGCGCTCTTTGTGCTGCTGTTTGTCTATATGCTTCGTTCCGACATCCTTCGATTTATTCTGTAGGGGAGTGTTTGGATTGTCTTTATCCCATCCTTTGCCTCGCGATTTGACGCGCCCCGTGCATGTGGGCGGTGTGCAGATCGGTGGCGGTGCGCCGGTGGTGGTCCAATCCATGACCTGCACCGATACCGCTGATGCCAAGGCAACACTTGCGCAAGTGTGCGCGTTGGCGCAGGCTGGCTGCGATATCGTGCGTGTGAGCGTGCCCACTGAGGCCGCGCTTGAGGGTTTCCGCACCATCTGTGCCGAGTCTCCGGTGCCAATCGTTGCCGATATCCACTTTAACCACAAGCTGGCCATTGGCGCTGTAGAGGCCGGTGCCGCCAAGCTCCGCATCAATCCCGGTAATATCGGCGATTGGGCCAAGGTCGATGCTGTCATCGATGCCGCGGGTGCTGCGGGCTGCGCAATTCGCATCGGTGTCAACGCTGGTTCGCTTGAGCAGGATATCGCCGAGCGCGACGACCTCACGCAGCCCGAAAAGCTCGTGATGTCGAGCGAGCGCTTCGTCAAGCACTTTGAGGACCGCGGCTTTACGAACATTGTGCTTTCGGCCAAGGCCCATAGCGTGCAAACGACGCTCGATACCTATCGAGCCCTGTCGCGTGAGATTCCCCACGTTCCGCTTCACCTGGGCGTGACGGAGGCGGGGACCAAGCTCCAGGGCACCATCAAGAGCTCTGTAGGCTTGGGTATCTTGCTTTCCGAAGGCATTGGCGACACCATGCGTGTGTCGCTCACAGCCGATCCGGTTGAGGAGCCGCCGGTTGCCTGGGGTATTCTGCAGTCGTTGGGCCTGCGTCGCCGTGGCCCCGAGATTGTCTCGTGCCCCACGTGCGCCCGCTGCCAGGTTAACCTTATTCCCATTGCCGAGGAAGTAACCGAGCGGCTTAAGAACTATACCGCGCCGCTTTCGATCGCTGTGATGGGATGTGCCGTTAATGGCCCCGGCGAGGCTTCTGATGCCGACCTGGGCGTTGCTTGCGGACGTGGTCAGGCCTTGCTCTTTTCGCATGGCCAGATCATTGGTAAAGTAGCTGAGGACCAAATTGTCGACGCGCTTATGGCAGAGGTCGACAAGCTTATTGAGGAGAAATAAATGACCCGAGCAATGTATATGTCTAAGCTCTATGCGCCGACGCTTAAAGAGGATCCGGCGGACGCTGAGCTCGCCAGTCACCGCCTGCTGCTCCGTGCCGGCATGATCCGCAAGGAGGCCGCCGGCCTGTATTCCTACCTGCCGCTTGCCTGGCGCTCGATCCGTAAGATCGAGAACATCGTGCGCGACGAGATGGACGCTGCCGGCGCCCAGGAGCTTATGATGCCTATCATGGTCGACGCCGAGTTGTGGCGCGAGTCCGGCCGCATCGACGCCTATGGCAAGGAGCTTGTGCGCTTTGACGACCGTCATGGTCGCGAGTTCGTCTTGGGCCCCACGCACGAGGAGACCGTCACGGCCCTGGTGCGCAACGAGCTACGCTCCTATAAGCAGCTGCCCGTCAACCTGTATCACATTCAGGACAAGTTCCGCGACGAGTTCCGTCCCCGCTTTGGCCTGATGCGCGGCCGCGAGTTCATCATGAAGGACGCCTACAGCTTCTCCGCCACGCAGGAGAGCCTGCAGGAGGAGTACGATAAGATGAAGCAGGCGTACGCCAATATCTGCGAGCGCTGCTACATCAAGGCTCTGCCCGTCGTCGCCGATTCTGGCGAGATCGGTGGCGATACCTCCGTCGAGTACATGGCTTTGGCTGACGCCGGCGAGGCTTCGCTCGTCTACTGCGACGATTGCGGCTTCGCTGCCGATGACGAGGCTGCAAGCACCAAGGTCGTCGTGACCGAGGGTCCTGGTGACGGTACGCTCACCAAGGTTGAGACTCCGGGCATGGGCACCATTGAGGCTGTTGCTAAGTTCTTTGGGTTCCCCGAGAACGGCACGCGCAAGTCGCTGGCACTCATCGACGCCGAGGGCAAGCCGGTCGTGGCCATTGTTCCGGGCGATCACGAGCTCAACGATTGCAAGGCCGAGCACGTCTTTGGCAAGGGCTATCGCATGATGACCGACGAGGAGCTTCAGGCGAACGGTCTGCACAAGGGCTTTATCGGACCGGTTAACCTGCCCGATGGCATTCGTCTGGTCTGCGACGAGAGCCTGCGCGAGTCCAAACAGTGGGCCTGCGGTGCCAACGAGGTCGATTATCACTTTACCGGTGCCTGCCCCGAGCGCGACTTTACCGTCGATGAGTGGGCCGATCTGGTCACCGTTGTCGCCGGCGACCCCTGCCCGCACTGCGGCAAGCCGCTCTCCGCTGCCCGCGGCATCGAGGTCTCTCAGGTCTTCCAGCTGGGCACCAAGTACTCCGAGGCCATGGGTGCCACCTTTATGGATGAGGACGGCAAGGAGAAGCCGCTCATCATGGGTTGCTACGGCGTGGGCGTGTCCCGCTCGCTTGCTGCCGTCGTGGAGCAGCACAACGACGAGCACGGTATCGTCTGGCCGGTCTCCGTTGCCCCGTACGAGGTCGCGGTGATTCCGCTTGATCCCAAGAAGGAAGAGTGCGCTACCGTCTGCGAGCAGATTGTTGATGGCCTGTGTGCCGAGGGCATCGAGGTCGTCGTCGACGATCGCGATGAGCGTCCGGGCTTTAAGTTTGCCGATAACGACCTCATGGGCTTCCCGTATCAGGTGGTTCTGGGCAAGCGCGGCCTTAAGAATGGCACCGTTGAGCTCAAGGACCGTGCTACGGGCGAGCGCGAGGACGTGGCGATCGACGAGGTCGTTGCCAAGGTTGCCGAGCTTGTTAAGGCAGCCCGCCGTTAATCGACGATTTCGCTTGTAGTTCGATATGTGGGACGGCCCCGCATTTCTCCAATCGGGGAGATGCGGGGCCGTCCTATTATCTTGTAGCATCCTCGATATCTAAAAGGAAAACCCCACAGCCCATGCGAGCTGCGGGGTTTTCCATTATGCCTCCGATGCGAAATAAATCGCTCAGATATTACTGATAATCGACGACGTCGATCCAGTTCTTCAGGAACTCATCGTTCACGTTGCGCTTACGAGCGAGCTCGGAAGCGGCGACGATGCTCGTCCACTGACGCACGACCTGCATGGGCATGTCGGCACGGTCGCAGTAGAGCTCCAGGTAGGCCTCGGCCTGGTCCTTGCTGTTGAGGGCAAAGAGCAGGTAGGTGGTGGCAACGTCGGCAGCAGGGGAGCCCTGGGTGGCGTGTGCCCAGTCGCACACATAGAGCTGGCCGTCGTCGCCGACGATGACGTTGGAGGGGTTGAAGTCGCCGTGGCAGACCTTGAACTCCTTGGTCATGCCGTCCAGACGCTCCTGAAGGTTGTAGCGCGTGGTGGCATTGAGCTGATCAAGGCTGTCGATCATGCGGGCGAACTTGTCGCGCTGACGGTTGAGCAGCGGGGAGGTGTAGCCGTGGATCTCGATCTGGAGGTCGACGAACATCTCGAGGTACTCACCAAAGCGCTGGGGCTCGGCAGTCATCTTCTCGGCAAGGGTGGTGCCCGGAACCTTCTCGGTCACGAGCGCCCAGCCGTTGGCGTTCTCGAGCTGGGAAACCTCGAGCGCCTTGGGGCTGCGGATGCCGCACTCATTGATGCGGGCAAGATTCAAAGCCTCGTTGAACACGTCGGAGACAGGCTTGGTCTCGTTAAAGACCTTGACGATCTTGTCGCCCAGGTCGTAAACGACCTTGTTGCCACGGCGGACGAGCTCGGTCTTGGAATCGGGTAGCAGCATGGTTGCATCCTTTCAACGATGCGATAGAAGCGACGGCGGGGGTGTGTGAAACACCCGTGCACCCCCGCCGTTAAAAACCGTGCTAAAACTAGCAGACGGCGTAGTCCTGGGGCTCGCGGCCGTAGTAGGCGTCCAGGTAGAGCTCCTTGATCTCGCTCATGAGCGGGTAGCGCGGGTTAGCGCCGGTGCACTGGTCGTTGAATGCCTGCTCGGTCATCTCGTCGAGGGTGTCGAGGAAGTACTGCTCGTCAACACCGTAGTCGGCGATGGTCTTCTTGACGCCGATGAAGTCCTTGAGCTCCTCGAGCTTCGTGATGAAGTTCTCGAAGACCTCCTTGTCGTCCTTGCCCTCGATGCCGCAGTACTTGGCCATCTCGGCGTAGTTGTGCAGCGCGTTGGGGTAAGGATACTGGGAGAAGGTACCCATCTTGACGGGAGCCTCGGCGGCGTTGTAGCGCATGACGCGGGTCAGGATGACGGCGTTTGCGAGGCCGTGGGGCAGGTGATGGAAGGCGCCGAGCTTGTGGGCCATGGAGTGGTTGAGGCCCAGGAAGGCGTTGGCGAAGGCCATACCGGCCATGCAGGAGGCGTTGTGCATCTCCTCGCGGGCGTGCGGGTCCTTGGCGCCGTTCGTGAAGCTGGAGGGCAGGTTCTCGAAGACGAGCTTGGCAGCGCGCTCGGAGAGGCCCTTGGTGTAGTCGGAAGCCATGATGGAGACGTAGGACTCGATGGCGTGGGTCATGACGTCGATGCCGGAGGCAGCGGTCAGGCCGCGCGGGGCGGTCATGCAGTTGTCGGCGTCAACGATAGCCATGTTGGGGAGCAGCGCGTAGTCGGCGAGCGGCCACTTGATGCCGGTCTCCTTGTCGGTGATGATGGCGAACGGCGTGCACTCGGAGCCGGTACCCGAAGAGGTCGGGACGGCGACGAAGTAGGCCTTCTTGCCCATCTCGGGGAAGGTGAAGATACGCTTGCGGATGTCCATGAAGTCCATGGCCATGTCCTCGAACTTGCACTCGGGGTGCTCGTACATCATCCACATGATCTTGCCGGCGTCCATAGCGGAGCCACCGCCGACGGCGATGATGACGTCCGGCTCAAAGAGAGCCATCTGCTTGGCGCCGCGACGTGCGCACTGCAGCGACGGATCGGGCTCGACGTCGTAGAAGCAGTCGTGGGCGATGCCCATCTCGTCGAGCTTGGCCTCGATGGCGCGGGTGTTGCCATTCTTGAAGAGGAACTGGTCGGTGACGATGAAGGCGCGCTTCTTGCCCATGACGTTGCCCAGCTCGTCGAGGGCGACGGGCGTGGAACCCTTCTTGAAGTAGACCTTCTCGGGAGCGCGGAACCACAGCATGTTCTCACGGCGCTCGGCCACAGTCTTAACGTTGATCAAGTGCTTCACCCCAACGTTCTCGGAGACGGAGTTGCCGCCCCAGGAGCCGCAGCCCAGGGTCAGAGACGGCTTCATGCCAAAGTTGTACAGGTCACCGATGCCACCGTGCGAGGACGGGGTGTTGATGACGATACGGCAGGCCTTCATGACGTGCTCGAACAGGCTGATCTTCTCGGCCTGGGCGGGGTGCACGTACAGAGAGGCGGTGTGGCCCGGGCCACCGGCGAGCACCAGGTGCTCGGCCTTGTCGACGGCCTCCTGGAAGTCCTTGGCGTGGTACATGGCCAGGACCGGGGAGAGCTTCTCGTGGGAGAACTCCTCCTTGGCGGGGTCGGTGGAGGTGACCTCGGCGATCAGGATCTTGGTCTTGGCGGGAACCTCGATGCCGGCGAGCTCGGCGATCTTGGCGGCAGCCATGCCGGGGATGCGGTGATCGAGGGCGCCGTTCTTGAACATGGCGGCACGCAGGGCCTCCATCTCGGCACCCTGCTTGACGAAGTAGCAGCCGCGCTTCTGGAACTCGGCCTTAACCTGGTCATAGATGGTGTCGATGACGGTCACGGACTGCTCAGAAGCGCAGATCATGCCGTTGTCGAAGGTCTTGGAGTGGATGATGGAGTTGACGGCGAGCAGCACGTCGGCGGTGTCGTCGATGACGACCGGGGTGTTACCGGCGCCAACGCCCAGGGCGGGCTTGCCCGAGGAGTAAGCGGCCTTGACCATGCCCGGGCCACCGGTGGCGAGGATGATGTCGACGTCGCGCATGACCATGTTGGTCAGCTCGATGGAGGGGACATCGACCCAGCCGATGATGCCCTCGGGGGCGCCGGCCTTGACGGCGGCGTCAAGCACGAGCTTGGCGGCGGCGATGGTGCACTTGGCGGCAGCCGGGTGCGGGGAGATGATGATGGCGTTGCGGGTCTTCAGGCAGATCAGCGTCTTGAAGATCGCGGTGGAGGTGGGGTTGGTCGTCGGGATGACGGCGCCCACGATGCCGATGGGCTCGGCGATCTTGGTGATGCCGTAAGCCTCGTCGCGCTCCAGGACACCACAGGTCTTGGTGTTCTTGTAAGCGTTGTAGATGTACTCTGCGGCGTAGTGGTTCTTGATGACCTTGTCCTCAAGAACGCCGCGGCCGGTCTCCTCGATGGCCAACTTCGCCAACGGGATACGAGCCTTGTTGGCGGCCATGGCGGCCTCATAGAAGATCTTGTCGACCTGCTCCTGCGTGTACGTAGCAAAAAGCGCCTGGGCCTCTCGCATCTGAGCGAGCTTAGCCTCAAGCGCCTCTACGTTGTCCACAATTGCGGGAGTAGTGTTTTCCGGTGACTTTTTCACCATTTGTGTCTCCTTGCGATCGGAGATTTACCCTACGCCTTGCATGATAGCAAGAAATTATTCGGTGAACGGTAAGATTCCCGTAAAAGGCACACTAAAACGCTTCAATAAACTGAAACGCTTTAACTAAAACTATCTGCCTGCTGCATCGCCCCGCTCATTGGGTACAGACTCTCATGAGTATTTCAATGGGAAAACGGGACATCTGTTTGATAATCGCTATTCGCGGGTCGCGGTTGAGTTGGACACACAGGCGGTGCAGCTACTCGATTACATCCATTTCAATCCCGTGTAAGGTGCGTCCGACTCGCTCGAGGCGTACCGTTAGTTACAAGGCATACCAGCTGCGCTATGATCCCTTTGACATCTGCAAACCCTCATATAAGTCTGTCCCAAATGAGTGCAAAAAGGCGCCCTCCGTAAGGGAGGGCGCCTTTGGTAAGTTCTATGTGAACGCGAGGTCTTTGACCCGGAGAGTCCGAGGTACTTGTTGGTAAGACCTTATTTAGGAGCGCGCAACCTTGCCGGACTTGAGGCAGGTGGAGCAAACGTTCATCTTGCGACGGTGACCATCGACGACGACGTAGACGCGCTGGATGTTGGGGCGGAACTTACGGTTGGTGACGCGGTGAGAGTGGCTGATGGAGCGACCGGCAACGGGGTGCTTACCGCAAACTTCGCAAACTTTGGACATAACTGACCCTCCTTGGGCGACAAACGAACATGTCGCGTTAACAAACAAGCCTGAACTATAGCACAGAAGCAGCTCCCTGTGCGTAATCTACACAGAGATATTTCTCTTTTGGCGATAGTGCTCACGCCACGGCCCTGGACGTAGATCCGATTTGCGTGCAGCAGAGGGGATTATGCCAGCTCGTGCGTATGTTTTCAAGCTCGTCCCACAAATATATATAGGTTTATTGAGCATTGGGCTCCGTTTACGGATTGCTCTGTATTTATGCTCGCAATTAAGCTCGAGGTTGGCTACACTATCCCTTGACCATTAAAGGGGTACGAGATACCCACATGGAATTACATAGCTGCCAAAGAGCAGTCCTTCCTGTGGGTGTCTGGTCCGCTTTAAGCGGTCGGGCATCTATTTTTTTGACTGTGTCAGCAGTCAAGACATGTGAGGAAGGAGATCGATGGGCACGACTTCCCCCAAGGCGGTCATCATGGACGAGACCGCCGTCAATCGAGCGATGACCCGCATCGCGCACGAGATTCTCGAGCGCAACGAGGGCTGTGAAGACCTCGCTCTGGTCGGCATCGTCACGCGCGGCGACCTTCTGGCAAAGAAGCTCGCCGAGGAGATCAAGGAGATCGAGGGCGTCGAAGTTCCGCTCGGCAGCCTGGACATCAGCTTCTACCGCGATGACTATGCGACCAATTTCGCTCCCGCGATCCACGCCACCAACATTCCCTTCAGCGTCGACGGCAAGCGCGTCGTGCTGGTGGACGACATCCTGTACACGGGTCGTACCATCCGCGCTGCTCTGGACGCCGTCATGGACCTGGGCCGTCCGAGCCGTATTGAGCTGGCAGTTCTCGTTGACCGCGGTCACCGCGAGCTCCCCATCTCGCCGGACTTTGTCGGCAAGAACGTTCCCTCGTCGCATGAGGAGAACGTGCACCTATATATGAAGGAAGTCGACGGCCACACCGCCGTCGAGATTAACGACGTCGCGCCGGGTTCCCACGTGGGCTCCGCGCCGCTGGGAGGTGAGTAGTACCGTGGCGTTCAACCATAAGCACCTGATCGACATTACCGAGTACTCCGAAGAGGACATCAAGCTCATCCTCGAGACCGCCAAGGCGTTCTCCGAGGTCAACGAGCGTGCGATCAAGAAGGTCCCCACGCTCAAGGGTAAGACCATCGTCAACATGTTCAACGAGCCCTCGACGCGCACCCGCAGCTCCTTCGAGCTCGCCGAGAAGCGCCTTTCGGCCGACAGTCTTAACTTTGGCGGCTCCTCGACCTCCACGGTCAAGGGCGAGAGCCTCGTCGACACTGTCGAGACCCTCAACGCCTACAAGATCGACTGCATCGTCGTGCGCGATAAGCACGCCGGTGCTCCCTACATCGTCACGCAGAACTCGCCCGCGAGCGTTATCTGCGCCGGTGACGGCAAGCACAACCATCCTACGCAGGCCCTGCTCGACCTGTACACCATCTGGGAGCACAAGGGTGACTTCCACGGTCTGAAGGTCGCCGTCGTCGGCGATATCGCGCACTCCCGCGTCTGCGGCTCGCTGATCCCCGCCCTTAAGATCATGGGCTGCGAGACCTACGCCGTCGCCCCCGGCACGCTGCTGCCGCCGGCGCCCGAGGTCCTGGGCTGCGACCACGTGACGAGCGACCTCGATTCCGTCCTGCCCGAGCTGGACGTCGTCTACATGCTGCGCGTGCAGCAGGAGCGCCTCGAGGGTGCCCCGTTCCCGACCATTCGCGAGTACCACAAGCTCTTCGGCCTGACCAAGGACCGTGAGAAGCTCATGAAGCCCGACGCGATCATCTGCCACCCGGGCCCCATCAACCGCGGTGTCGAGTTCGACTCCTATATGGCCGACCACCCGCAACGCTCCGTCATCCTGGAGCAGGTCTACGCCGGTATCTGCGTGCGTATGGCTATCCTGTATCTGCTGCTTGGAGGTGCCGATAATGGCCTTGCTTCTTAAGAATGCCCACGTCGTCGACCCGTCCGTCGAGCTTGACGGTGTCGTTGACGTCCTGATTGACGGCGACAAGATCGCCGAGGTCGGCGAGAATCTCGCCGTCGAGGGAGCCGAGGTCCGCGACCTTTCCGGCAAGTACCTCGTCCCTGGCCTGGTGGATATGCACGTTCACCTTCGCGAGCCCGGCTATGAGGTCAAAGAGGACATCGAGAGCGGCACCCGCGCAGCTGCCAAGGGCGGCTTTACCGGCGTGTGCGCCATGCCCAACACCGATCCCGTCACCGATAACGGCACCGTCGTGGAGTTCGTCAAGTCCCGCGCTGCCGAGGTCGGTCACTGCCGCGTCTATCCGTCGGGCGCCATGACCCGCGGTCTTAAGGGCGAGGCCATGTCCGAGATGGGCGATATGGTCGCCCACGGCGCCGTCGCCTTCACCGACGACGGTCGCGGCGTGCAGGGCGCGGGTATGCTCCGTCGTTGCATGGACTACGGCAAGATGTTCGGCAAGGTCTTTATGAGCCACTGCCAGGACGAGGACCTGGTCGGCCACGGCCAGATCAACGAGGGCAAGGTTTCGACCCGTCTGGCTCTCGAGGGCTGGCCGGCTGCCGGCGAGGAGCTCCAGATCGCCCGCGACATCGAGATCGCCAAGCTGACCGGTGCCAAGCTGCACATCCAGCACATCTCCACCGCCCATGGCCTGGAGATCGTGCGTGCCGGCAAGGCCGCTGGCGTTCAGGTTACCTGCGAGGCCACCCCGCACCACATGTTCCTGACCGAGAACGATCTAGACGAGACCTACAACACCTCGCTCAAGGTCAACCCGCCGCTGCGTACCGAGGAGGATGCCGAGGCCATCCGTCAGGGCGTCATCGACGGCACCGTCGACGTTATCGTCACCGATCACGCTCCCCACACCCCGTGGGAGAAGGCCCGCGAGTTCGAGCTTGCGCCCTTTGGCATGATCGGCCTCGAGACCTCGCTGTCGCTTGTGCTTACCGAGCTGGTCAATACGGGCAAGATGAGCATGGCTCGCATGGTCGAGCTCATGGCCATCAAGCCGCGTGAGATCCTGGGCCTCGACCAGGTTCAGGTCAAGGCGGGCTCTGTCGCCGACCTGACCGTGTTCGACCCCTCCGCAACCTGGACGGTTGGCGAGGACGGTTACGAGTCGCGCGCCGAGAACTCCGGTTTTGCCGGCCGCACGCTCACCGGTCGTGCCACCGATGTGTTTGTCGGCGGTAAGCAGACGCTTGCTGACGGCTGCATCTGCTAGCATAGCCTTATCGCTTTTGTGCGCGGCGCCCTTGCGGTGCCGCGCTTTCTATTCGTTTGGACCATGCAACCGCATGGGGGATTGGAGCGTCTATGCCCACACCTTCCACTGCACGCATGCACGACTTCGAGGTCGTCTCGAACCGGGAGATTGCCGACGGCATCTTCTCGCTCATCATCTCGGCCCCCAAGCTTGCAAGTGCGCTCAAGCCCGGTCAGTTTGTGAACATCGCCGTACCCGGAGATGCGTCCTCGCTGCTTCGCGTGCCCCTGAGCTATTACCGCGCCGACGCCGAGGCCGGCACCGTCGAGCTGTGGTACGCCGTCGTGGGCGACGATACCCGTCGTTTGTCCCAGATGGGCCCTGGCTCCACCTCTAACCTGCTGGGCCCCGGTGGCCGTGGCTGGATGGTACCCGAGGGCACCAGGAAGGCCCTGCTCGTCGCCGGTGGCATCGGCGTTCCGCCTGTGCTGTGCCTTGCCGGTATGCTTGCCGAGCAGGGTGTTGATGTGGACGTGTGCTTGGGCTTTGGCACCGCGTCCAAGGCCGTGGGTGTCGATGAGTTCCGCGCGCTGGGCGCCACGGTTAACGTGTGCACCGACGACGGTACGCTGGGTACGCACGGTTTTTGCACCGATCCGGCAGCCGAGCTGCTCGGCGAGGGCGGCTACGACTACGTGGTCAGCTGCGGCCCCGCCGTCATGATGAAGAAAGTCGCCGCCGCTGCCGCCGAGGCCGGTGCGTACTGCGAGGTGTCTCTCGAGCGCATGATGAGCTGCGGCTTTGGCGCCTGCAACACCTGCAATGTCGAGACGGTCGACGGTATGAAGGGCGCCTGCATGTGCGGCCCCGTGTTCGATGCTTCCAAGGTGGTGGTCTTCTAGTGGGTACCGTGAACATGGCCGTCGATTTCGGCGGCGTCAAGATGCAGAACCCCATCAACACCGCAGCCGGTACCTTCGGCTACGGTTGGCAGTTCCAGAACTTCTTCGATGTGTCCCAGCTGGGCGCCATCACCACTAAGGGCTGCGCCGCCGAGCCCTGGCCGGGCAACCCTGCGCCCCGCATGGCCGAGATCCCGGGCGGTATGATCAACTCCGTGGGCCTGCAAAACCCCGGTGTTGCCGCCTTTGCCCGTGAGTCCGGCCCGTGGCTCGAGCAGCTTTCCAAGGACGGTTGTCAGGTCATTTGCCAGGTTGCCGGGCACTCCGTTGATGAGTTTGTGCGCGCGCTCGAGATGTATGTCGAGCTGTGCCCCTGGGCTGCCGGCTACGAGATCAACGTCAGCTGCCCCAACATCGCCGCCGGCGGTGCCGCCATGGGCTCCTCGCCCGAGGGCGCCTCTGCCGTTATGGCTGCCTGTCGTAAGGTGACCGATAAGCCGCTGTTCGTCAAGATGGCTCCGGTTAACGTCGCTGAGATTGCCAAGGCTCTCGAGGCCGCCGGCGCCGACGGCCTTTCGGTCATCAACTCCATCCAGGGCATGGCCATCGATGTTCATACCCGCAAGTCCCGTGTGGCCAAGCCCAAGGGCGGCCTTTCGGGCCCGCTGTGCCACCACATCGCCGTGCGCATGGTCTGGGAGGTTGCTCAGGCCGTCGATATCCCCATCAACGGTGTCGGCGGTGTCATGACGGGCGAAGATGCGGCCGAGTTTATCCTGGCTGGCGCTACCTGCGTGTCGGTCGGCATGGCCAACTTCGTCGATCCGTGCGCTTCGCTCAAGATCGCGCACGAGCTCGAGGCCTGGGCGGAGTCCCAGGGCGTGAAGGACATCAACGAACTGGTAGGTGCTTTCGAATGCTAGAGACCGATGCCCGCGACCGCGTAATCGTCGCTCTCGACTGCGACCGCGAGCGTGCGCTCGAGCTTGCCCACGAGCTTTCGGGCCATGCCGCCTGGCTTAAGGTTGGTATGACGCTCTATTACGCTGAGGGCCCCGAGATCGTCAAGACCTTTAAGGACCTGGGCTTTAAGGTCTTCCTTGACCTTAAGTTCCATGATATTCCGCATCAGGTTCGCGGTGCCGCCCGTTCGGCCTCGCTTGCCGGTGCCGACCTGCTCTCGGTTCACGGCTTGGGTTCGGGCGCCATGCTCGCTGCCTGCCGCGAGGGTGCCGAGGAGGCGCGCGAGGACCGCGCCAAGCTCGTCGCCATCACCGTGCTCACGAGCATGAATCAGGATGCCTTGAGCGAGATTGGCGTCGAGTCGCCGGTGGCCGAGGAGGCCGCCCGCCTGGCAAAGCTCGCTCAGGCCAACGGCATCGATGGCATCGTGTGCTCGCCGATGGAGGCTCACGACATGCGTGAGCTGCTGGGTCCTGATGCCCTGATCGTGACTCCGGGTGTGCGTCCGGTGGGTGCCGCCTTAGGCGACCAGTCCCGCGTGGCGACGCCTTCCCAGGCTATCGAGCGTGGCGCAAGCCACATTGTGGTGGGCCGTCCCATCACCGGCGCCGACGATCCGGTTGCCGCCTTTGACGCCATTGTCGCCGAGCTGGTCGAAAACATCGCGTAAAAGATTCCCCTAAGTCACCACTTTTGGGTCTCATTAGCACAAAATAGCCCCTGTGCCTGCGTAAACTTTCCCATCCTTTGTGTGGAATCGCAGGTCAGGGGCTTAACTTTGGGCGCAGTATATTGCACTTTTTGCGGGTATCGTCTAACCTATGGAGCCGCGATTGGGCATTTTGTACGTTCTACGTGCTAAAATGCCAATTATTGAATCAGATATAACCCAACTATTTGGAGGTACGAATGGCACTCCCTCAGCTTACCGATGAGCAGCGCAAGCAGGCTCTTGAGAAGGCTGCTGTCGCACGTCACGCTCGCGCCGAGCTTCGCGAGCAGATCAAGAAGGGCGAGAAGCCCCTCGAGTCCGTGCTCAACTCCGATGACCCCATCGCTTCCCGCATGAAGGTTTCCACCCTCATCGAGTCTCTCCCTGGTTATGGTAAGGCCAAGGCCGCCAAGATCATGGAGGAGCTCGGCATCTCCGCTACCCGTCGCGTCCAGGGCCTTGGCGTCCGTCAGCGCGAGCAGCTCCTCGAGCAGCTGACCAAATAAGTGAGCGCTCAGGATTCAAAGCTCTTTGTGATTTCTGGACCGTCAGGCGCGGGCAAGGGCACGCTCGTCACTCGTGTGCGCGAGCGTCGCTCTAACCTGGGCCTGACGGTTTCGGCTACCACGCGAGCCCCACGCAAAGGTGAAGTCGACGGCGTCAACTACTTTTTTCTGACGCGCGAGGAGTTCGACCGCCGCGTGGCAAACGGTGAGTTTGTTGAGTGGGCCGAGGTCCACGGTAACTGCTACGGCACATTGGTGAGCGAGGTCACATCCAAGCTCGCCTCGGGCGCGTCTCTTATTTTGGAGATCGATGTCCAGGGCGCCCTGCAGGTGAAGGAGCGTTTCCCCGAGGCCGTGCTGATCTTTATCAAGCCGCCTTCGCTTGAGGTGCTCCGCGAGCGTCTAGTCGGTCGCGGTACCGAGACGCCCGAGACGATTGAGCTGCGTATGGCAAACGCCGCCGATGAGCTTGCCCTTGCCGACCGCTACGACGACGTCGTGGTAAATGACGATCTCGACCGCGCGACCGATGAGCTCGTTCGCGTTCTCGATATGCATGAAAGGATCTGAGGTCCGTGTCCGTTGTAAAGCCTTGCATTGACGATCTTCTGGAGAAGACCGATCACAACCGCTTCCTGCTCGCTTCGCTTGCCTCCAAGCGCGCCTGCGACATCAATAGCATGTTGCGTGGCCAGCACAACCGCGTGCTTGCCGTCCAGGATGTCGATGACATCACCATCGGGCTTTCCGGTGCCGACACCATCTCGATGGCTATGGACGAGATTGTCGACGGCGACATCTCTTACGACGAGGCCCGTTATGAGAAGGCGCTCGGCCACAAGGTTGCTGAAGCCTAAATGGCGGCTCGCGTCTGCCTGGTCCACTATCACGAGGTTGGACTTAAGGGTAAGAACCGCGCACATTTTGAGCATATCCTCATGGATAACATCAAGGCGGCCTTGGCCGCCTTTTCCGTGAATGCCGTGTCTCGAATTTCCGGTTATATCCTCGTGACCTTTAACGAGCATCAGGCCGACGAGGCGGCGCGTGCCATTCGCACCGTTCCCGGCGTTGCTCGCGTGTCTTTGGCGTATCATACCAATCGCGACCCTCAGGAGTACTGTGCCGCCGCCGTGAAGGCGCTGCGTGAGTTTGGCCCCTTCGATTCGTTTAAGGTGCACGCCAAGCGCTCCAATACCGACTATGAGCTCACCTCGATTGATATCAATCGACAGGTTGGCGAGGTGCTGTGCGAGGCGTTCCCCGATAAAAAGGTTCAAATGCACGATCCCGACGCGATGGTTCACGTGCTGGTTGTTCAGGGCAGCGTTTACGTGTACTCGCGCTCCGAGCGCGGTGTGGGCGGTCTGCCGGTGGGCTCTGCCGGTAAGGTCGTGACCCTGCTGTCATCGGGTATCGACTCGCCGGTGGCGACCTGGATGCTCGCGCGACGCGGAGCCGTGTGCGTGCCGGTGCATTTTTCCGGTCGTCCGCAGACGCCAGATACCAGCGAGTATCTAGTGCAGGACATCATTCGCGCCCTTGAGCCGGGTGTCCAGATCGGCCGTCTGTATGTTGTGCCGTTTGGCGACTGCCAGCGCGAGATTTCGGTGACCTGTCCCAGCAACCTTCGCGTCATCATGTATCGCCGCATTATGTATTCGGTTGCTGAGCGCATCGCGCATATCGAGGGCGCCAAGGCCATCGTTACGGGCGAATCGCTCGGGCAGGTTGCCTCCCAAACGCTTGAGAACATCATGGCCGTCAACGAGGCCGTGAAGATCCCCGTGTTCCGCCCTCTCATCGGTTCGGACAAGCAGGAGATCATCGCGCGCGCCGAGGAGATCGGTACGTTCGATATCTCGACTGAGGCCGCTCCCGACTGCTGCACGCTGTTTATGCCACGCCGTCCCGAGACGCACGCTAAACTCGATGCTGTGCATGAGGCCTGGGAGTTGTTCGATCACGAGGAGATGATCGAGCGCCTGCTCAAGCAGACCGAGTACATCGACTTCGAGAGCAACACGTATAAGGCCCCTAAGACCTTAAAACGTAAACATTCGGAGCTTGCTCCGCGTGAGATTTACCAAGATCACGAGTAAATTTGTGCATAGACCGACGATGCGCTTGCATCGTCGGTCTTTTGTTATCTGGGCATTTTGCGTCTAAGTGCTCATTTGCTGACGTGTGCCTGAATAAACGGACATTATTTCGCAAGGTTTTGGTCGGCTTTTGGTTTGACCGCGAAAACCGGTTTTGGAGCATGGCTGTTGCAGGACTCTTTTCCTGACACGATGTTATTGGGAGGTTTTGCTATGGCGCAGCGCGAACAACACGAACGGGTCAAACGGATGGATCGCTTGGCGGGCAAGCTGCTCGGTCATAAGGCAGTGGTGATGGCGATTCTGGTCGTCATTGCGATGGCGAGTGGACTGGCGATGGCGAACCTTGGCGGCGGTGCCGGCAGTGTGTCGTTTGAGCGCACTGATGGTTCGGGCTCGTTGGCGGAGCCGGGATCCGGCGATGCCTCGAGCGGAAAGACTTCCGAAGGCTCTTCGCCTAAGGCGTCTGCCGCGGCAGAGGTCTATGTCGATGTCGATGGCGCCGTTGTGTCGCCCGGTGTATATCGTCTCAAGGACGGCGCGCGGGTGGCTCAGGCGATTGATGCCGCCGGCGGGCTGGCGCCCGAGGCAGACGTTACGGGGCTCAATCGGGCATCTAAGGTCGTCGATGGACAGAAGATTCACGTTCCAACGGTAGGGGAGCAGCAGGCGTCCATTGCGGAAGCTGGTGTTGATGGTGGGGCTTCCGCATCATCGGGCGTGAGTGGCGCAACAGGCCTAGTAAATATCAATACGGCAAGCGCGGCAGAGCTACAGATGCTCTCGGGCATCGGCCCCTCCATGGCCCAGTCGATTATCGATGAGCGGACAAAGAACGGTGCTTTTGCCTCGGTTGACGATCTGATGCGTGTGTCGGGAATCGGCGAGAAGAAGCTTGCCAAAATCAAAGATTGCATCTGCGTATGAGTGCGACCGAGCGCGAGCATGTGATGCCACCGCGTCCATTGATGCCGTGGACGATGGCCCTGTGTGCCGGCATGTGCATGAGCTGCGCCTTGGTGCTCAACGTGGCCGCTGATGCGCTGCTGAGGGAGCAGGCGCCGGCGGTCGGGCCGCTATGGGCCATCCCCGTCGCGGCGGCGGTATTCGTTGTGCTGGCTCAATCTTGTGCGCGGCTTGCCCCTTTGAAGCGGTGGCTGTATGCCGCGTCCGTCGGCCTCGTGGCGGGAGCGGTCGTCTCGGCGTGGTGGGCTGTGGGCGCGCTAAGCGCCTCGAAGGCGCTCGAAGGTCGAGCGGCAAGCAGCCTCGAGTTTGTCGTGCAGGGTGATCCATCCATAAACGACGACGTGTATTCCTATACCTGCGAGGCACGTGCGGACGGTAAGAACTTGGCAACGGTTCGCCTATCGTGTGACAGCGAGCTCAATGTTGGGGCGCACGTGCGTGTTATCGGTCGCGTTTCACGTTTTGAGAACGATGCGTATGGACGATCGCGCGCGCTCCGAGGCGAGGTGCGCAAGGTAAAAGCCGTTCGGATTGTGTCGGTCGATGAGGGCTCTCCGGGGCCGCTGCTTCGGCTGCGAAATGGGCTGCTTGCGTCCATCGCGCCTGCGACCGACCCGGCGCGTGCGCTCATAGCCGGTGTCGTCTGCGGTCGTTCGGCCGAGCTGCGCGCCCAGCCGGCGGGCGACTGGTTTTCGGTGACGGGAACGGCGCATCTTATCGCCGTCTCGGGCGGCCATTTGGCTATCGTGGGGTTTGTAATCGAGGGTGTATTGCAAAAGACTCGGTGCTCACGTGGTCTTCAGCGGGCGATATTGGCGGTAACGCTTGTGGGCTACGCTGCCTTTACGGGCGCGTCTCCCTCGGCCGTGCGCGCGTGCTGCATGGTGTTCGCGACGCTTGTCGTAAACGGCGCAGGGCGTCGCCGGCACGGTGCATCGGCGCTCTTCGTAACCATGTCCATCTTTGTGCTACTGCGGCCGACGGTGCTGTTCGAGATGGGCTTTCAGCTTTCATGCGCCAGCGTTTTAGCCATTCTGTGCTTTTGCCCCTATGCGACCTACGCTTTGGGTGAGTTGGGTGTGCCATCGGGCGTTGCTGGCATGCTTTCCGTCACGTTGTGCTCGCAACTGGCGACACTTCCCATTACCATTCCTGCCTTCGGTACGTTCTCGCTCATTGCTCCGTTGGCAAATGCGGTCATTGGTCCGGTGGTGAGCGTACTGCTTGCTGTGTCGATCGTGCTGGTTCCCTTTTCGCTTGTGGCACCGTTGCGGACTTGGGCGCTCGTTGTGCCCATGATTGCCGCCCGTTGCGCGCTGTTCTTTGAGCAGCTGTTTGCCGCCGTGCCGGGTGCATCCGTGAGCGTGCCGCCCGATAGCATGTGGATTTACCTAGTGCCGTGTTTGCTGGCGGTTCTGCTGGTCTGGTGGCCACGTCCCCGTGCACGTCCTGTGGCGGTGGGGCTTGCATGTCTGGTGTTCCTGGCTGCGATTCCGTACGTCTACTGGGATCGATTCGCTCCGCCTTCTGTGACGGTGCTCGATGTGGGCCAGGCCGATGCGATTCTTATCCGCCAGGGCGGTGCAGTGGCACTCGTCGACTGCGGGCTCGACGAGCGCGTGGTGGCGGCGTTGGTTCGCAATAACGTGCACCATATCGATGCCGTCTTTGTGACGCATTGGGATGAGGATCACTGGGGTGGTCTGCCTGCCGTGCTCGAACAGTTTCCGGTCGGTACGATTGCCGTGGCGGCGGATGCGCTGGAGGATGCTCCTGCCGAGGTATTGAACCGACCTGGCGTGGAGTATCGGCAGGTGCGCCGTGGGGATACGGTCGATATCGGCTCATTTTGCGCCCGCGTGATGTGGCCATTCGAGTCCGTGGATGGTGAGGGAAATGAGGACTCGCTTGTCCTGCTGCTCTCATATGTTCAGGAAGGCAAGGGCCTGCGTATGCTCCTCACCGGTGATGCCGAGATCGACCAAGAACGGGAATTCGTGCAGGAGGTGGGGGATATCGACGTACTTAAACTTGGGCATCACGGCTCTAAGGTTTCAGTCGATGATGAGTTGCTGGACGTCCTGAAGCCCGAGCTTTCCCTCGCGAGTGCGGGCGAAGGGAATCGATACGGCCATCCGTCCGATGCCTGCATCGATGCCGTTAAGGAAGCGGGCGCCGTGTTCGCGTGCACTATCGAACACGGCGACATTACCGTCACGCCGACTGCGAATGGCTTTGCGATGCGATGCCAGCAACCGTGACGACGTCGATGGCGTGTGGTGGGCCCCTGGGCTAGAATGGCACGGAGCGAATACGAAGGCCTGCGGGAGGGGAGCGCAATGTCCGAAACCGGTCTGCTGCCGGCATATCTGATCGTCGGTACCGACGGAGTCAAGCGCGATCACGCCGTCTCGCGTATGAAAGCGCGTCTGGAAAAGTCGGGTATGGTCGACTTCAACCTCGATGAGCGCGACATGACCAAGGACCCCGATATCGAGTCGATTATCGGATCGCTTAACACCTTTCCGATGGGTAGTGAGTTTCGCCTGGTAATCCTTGATGGCTGCTCAAAGCTCGCCAAGGCGGTCTCGGAGCCGCTCGTCGAGTATCTGGCGAGTCCCAGCCCCACAACGGTCTGCCTCATCATCGCCGACTCGCTTGCCAAGAACACGCGCCTGTATAAGGCGATCGCCAAAATCGACAAGAAGGCCGTGATCGATTGCTCCGGCACCAAGCGCTGGGAGTTACCGCGCCGCGTGCAACAGATGGCGACGCAGCACGGCAAGTCGATCTCGACGGCGGCCGCCGAGGAACTCGTCTCGCGTTCGGGTGAAAACACTCGCATGCTCGATAACGACTTGGCTAAGCTTGCCCAGATGGTCGAGGCGCCGCAGATTGAGCTTGCCGACGTTGAGCGCTGGATTGTACGTACGGCCGAGGTTCAACCCTGGGACTTTCTCAATGCGGTCTCGGCCCGTGACATGCGACGCTCTCTCGAGCTCTTCAATCTACTGCCCGCCAAGAGCTACGTGTGGACTTACACATTGCTGTGCGGCCGCATCCGCGAGCTTGTCGTTGCCAAGGCGCTCGATGCGCGCGGACAGGGTCGTGAGTTGGCCGCAACACTTAAGCTCCAGTCCTGGCAGGTCAAGAATCACCTGACCTGGGCACGTCGCTTTTCGATGGCAGAGCTCGTTGCCGCGCTCGAGGGCGCGGTCGATGTGGAGCTTGCGCTGAAGGGTTCGGCCGATTCTCAGACCGCGCTTTTGCTCTGGATTACGAACATCTTGAGAAAATCGTGATGATACCTGCCTATTTGACAAATTCGTTCTATCCCTTTGAGGGGGAGCGTGCTATAGTAGGCGCTTGCATGACCTCACCGTGTCTCAGAGGTGTCATACATTTTTTGCAAGGAACTCGAAAGGAACTCCAGAAGTGGCAAACATCAAGTCTCAGAAGAAGCGTATCCGCACCAATGAGGCAGCTCGCATGCGTAACAAGGCTGTCAAGTCCGAGCTCAAGACGCTGACCAAGCACGTCCAGTCCGCCGTCGCCGAGGGCGACGCCGAGAAGGCCCAGGCTGCCCTCAAGACCGTCACCAAGCGTCTCGACATGGCTGCCGCCAAGCATGTTATCCACAAGAACCAGGCTTCCAACCGCAAGTCCGGTCTTGCCAAGCTCGTGAACAGCATCAACGCCTAAGTTGTAAATTTCACACCACACAGATTACGCGCATAAATGGAGCCTGTTTTATGGAACAGGCTCCATTTTTTGTATCGCTCGGGTAAGATAGTCCGCATGAATACTTCAATTGACATTTCCCACATCCGCAACTTCTCAATTGTTGCGCACATCGACCATGGCAAGTCCACGATCAGTGACCGCATCCTCGAGCTCACCCATACCGTCGACGAACGCGACATGGAGTCGCAGCTGCTCGACACCATGGATATCGAGCGCGAGCGCGGCATCACGATCAAGTCCAATGCCGTTCGCGTGTCCTATGACGCCGACGATGGCGAGACGTATCAGTTCAATCTGATCGATACGCCGGGCCACGTTGACTTTACCTATGAGGTCTCGCGCTCGCTGGCAGCCTGTGAGGGCGCGGTGCTCGTCGTTGACGCCACGCAGGGCGTCGAGGCGCAGACCGTCTCCAACGCGACGCTCGCCATGAACGCCAATCTGGACATTGTGCCGGCCATCAACAAGATCGACCTACCCTCGGCCCATCCCGATGAGGTTAAGACCGAGATCGAGGACGACCTGGCGATCCCTGCCGATGATGCCGTATGTGTCTCGGGCAAGACCGGCGAGGGCATCCACGATCTGCTGGAGTCCATTGTCTTTTTGATCTCTCCGCCCAAGGGCGATGCGAACGCGCCGCTCAAGGCACTCATCTTGGATTCGTACTTCGACGAGTATCGTGGCGTCGTCGCCACGGTGCGCGTCTTTGACGGTTCCATCAAAAAGGGCGATACCCTGCGCATGATGCAGGCAGAGGGCGACTTTTTGGTCGACGGCGTGGGTGTCAAGCGTCCTGCCGAGACCCCGGTCGACGCGCTGACGGTCGGCGAGGTCGGATACGTGGTCACGGGCCTGAAGGACCCCGAGGCCGTTCGCGTGGGCGATACCCTCACGTGGGCGTCGAATCCCTGCCCCGAGCCGCTTCCTGGTTACCGTGAGGCCAAGCCCATGGTCTATACGGGTCTGTTCCCGATCGATAACAAGGATTACGAGAACCTGCGTGACGCGCTCGATAAGCTGCATGTCAACGACCCGTCGTTGGTGTGGGAGCCCGAGACCTCGGTGGCACTCGGCTTTGGCTTCCGCGTGGGCTTCCTGGGCCTGCTGCACATGGAAGTCGTCAAGGAGCGCCTGGAGCGCGAGTTCAACCTGGACCTCATTGCCACGAGTCCCTCGGTCGACTATCACGTCTACAAGACCGACGGTGAAATGATCGATGTCCGCAGCCCGCAGGATCTTCCCGAGGTCACGCGCATCGAGCGCATCGAGGAACCCTACCTCAAGGCAAAGATCATCTGCCCGCCCGAGTATACGGGTGCCGTCATGCAGCTCGCCATCGAGCACCGCGGCATTACTACCGACATGATCCATCTCACGAGCAAATCGGTCGAGATGCGCTTCGATATGCCGCTCGCCGAGCTCATCTTGGACTTCTTTGACCAGCTCAAGAGTCGTACCAAGGGCTATGCCTCGCTCGACTACGAGTTCAACGAGTACCGTCCCTCCGAGCTCGTTAAGCTCGATATCTTGCTTTCGGGCGACGAGGTGGACGCGCTGTCGTTTATCGTCCATAAGGACAAGGCCTATGGCCTGGCCCGTGGTCTGTGCGACAAACTTAAGGAGATCATCCCGCGTCAGCTGTTCGAGGTTCCCATCCAGGGTGCTATCGGCAACAAAATCATCGCCCGTTCTACCGTCAAAGCGCGTCGCAAGGACGTTCTTGCTAAGTGCTACGGCGGCGATATCTCGCGTAAGCGCAAGCTGCTCGAGAAGCAGAAAGAGGGCAAGAAGCGCATGAAGGCCATCGGCTCGGTCGAGGTCCCGCAGGAGGCCTTTATGGCGATCCTCAAGGTGGACGAGTAGGTCTATGGCGCTTTCCGAATACAGCAAGCAGCTGCTGGGCGCCTATGCCGAGCAGCCGTTCCTTATGGCTCCCATGGCGGGCGTAACCGATCCCGCTTATCGCATCATGTGCCGCCGCCGCGGTGCCAATCTCGCCTATAGCGAGATGGTGAGCGTGGCGGGCCTTGCCTATGCCAGCAACAAGACCTGGCGCCTGGTGCTACCGGCCGACGAGGAGCAGCAGATTTGCGTGCAGCTCTTTGGCTCCAAGCCCGAGCAGTTTGCGAGTGCCGTCGCCGCCGTCGAGGAGCGTGTGGGCGATCGCCTGTCATTGATTGATATCAACATGGCCTGTCCGGCTCGCAAGGTCGTTACTAAGGGCGAAGGCTCGGCGCTTATGCGCACGCCCGACCTGGCCGAGAAGATTGTCGAGGCAGCGGTGGGCGCGGCGCATGTTCCCGTGACCGTGAAGATCCGCAAGGGTTTTTATGCCGAGGACCGCAACGCCGCAACGTTTGCCCAGATGCTTGAAGGGGCGGGCGCCTCTGCAGTTGCCGTGCACGGTCGTTGTGCCACGCAGCTCTATACGGGCCAGGCCGATTGGTCTGTCGTCGATGAGGTTGCCGACGCCGTCGAGATTCCCGTGATTGGTTCGGGTGATGTGTTCTCGGCCGAGGACGCTGCTGAGCATCTGCAAGGCTCGGGTGCCAGCGCGGTGTTTATCGCGCGCGGCATCTACGGCAATCCGTGGGTGTTCGGTGATGCTCGCGCCCTTGCGCTCGATGGCACGCCGGTGCCGGCGCGTAGCTCCGTCGAGCGCTTAGACGCCCTGCGTGAGCACCTAACGCTGACGCATGAGCTCCTGCCGCTCATGTCGCGTGCCCGCACGTACGCAAGCTGGTACTTAAAAGGCATGCCCCATGCCGCCGCTTGGCGTGCCCATGTGGTGCGCTGTTCCACGTATGAGGAATTTATGGCGCTGGTTGATGAGATCGAGCGCGATGTGGTGGGCTGCGAGGCTGCCCTTGCCGCCGGCGAATCGGTGCCCCCTCATCCGCTGGAGGCTTAAGGGTGGCCGTTACCGCACTGTACGTGCACGTGCCGTTTTGCGCCCAAAAGTGCCGGTACTGCGACTTTGACTCGCGCAGTTTTGCACCGTGCGACCTGAGCGCTGCGCTCGATGTCTATTTTGAGCAGTTGTTCGCGCGCCTCGATGCTTTTGGCAAGGCTGGGGCCCTTGACCAGATCCGCACCGTCTATGTTGGCGGCGGTACGCCGTCGCTGGCAGGGGAGCGCCTGGTGGAGCTGGCGCGGCGTATTCGTGCGTGGTGCGCCCCCGTTGAGTTTACCTGCGAGGCCAATCCCGAGTCGCTGACCGCCGAGCTTGCCGCTGCGCTTGCCAAGGTTGGTGTCACACGCGTCTCTCTGGGCGTGCAAACCCTCGATAACACCGAACTTACCGCCATCGGCCGTATTCACGATGCCGTTCGGGCGCTCGCCGCCATCGCGACAGTCAAGAACGCTGGGCTTGACGTGTCGTGCGACCTTATGTGCGGACTTCCCGGGCAGACCGCAGCGAGTTGGAAGCGCACGCTCGATGGCGTGCTGGCGGCGGCTCCGCATCATGTGTCGGTCTACCCGCTCGCGCTCGAGGAAGGGACGCCCCTTTATCGCATGGCGTGCCGCGACGAGTCGCTCGAGCCTGATGAGGATTTTCAGGCGGCCTGCATGGATGTGGCGCGTGAGCGTCTGGGTGCGGCCGGTTATCACCCCTATGAGGTGGCAAGCTATGCGCTCGACGGCCATGAGTGCGCCCATAACATTGCCTACTGGACCGGACGGGGTTACCTGGGCCTTGGTCGCTCTGCCGCGGGCATGCTCGACGCCGAGGATTTCGACCGTCTTGCAGGTTTGTTCCCCGGTGTTTCTTCTCGAGGCGATGCGTACCGCGTGCGTCTGGTGCAACGTGACGATGACGCGACGGCGTTCGAGGCCGAATATCTGTCGCAGCGTGAGGCTGCGGCTGAAGACCTGATGCTCGCTTGTCGCATGACGCGCGGTGTTGCGTCCGACCTGTTGGTTCGTGCAGCTTGCGTCATCCCAGCGGGTGAGCTGGCAGCCGCTTGCGATCGCGCGCTCGAATTGGGTCTTGCCACTTGGGTGCCTGAGACGCTCGGGGTCCATGAGGGACCCTTTACTTCGGCAGATGTCGTCGCGGGCCATGTTCGAGCTCGTCTGGCGCCGACCCACCTGGGCTGGCTCGATGGAAATGTTCTGTTCGAGCTGTTTTGGGATCTAGCTTAGGCCGCTCGGGTAGAATTACCGGAATATATACGCTGCTGTGAGCAGGAGGTTGCCGCGCATGGCGACGATGAACGAAAAAGATTACTACGAGATTCTGGGTGTCTCCAAGGACGCCACCTCGCGTGATATTCAAAAGGCCTTCCAACAAAAGGCCCGCAAGCTCCATCCGGACGTCAACAAAGAGCCGGATGCCGAGGAAAAGTTTAAAGAGGTTTCCGAGGCCTACGCCGTGCTTTCGGATGAGCAAAAACGTGCGCGCTACGACGCCATGCGTTCTGGCAATCCCTTCGCCGGTGCTCCTACGGCTTCGCCCTATGGTGGCGGCTACGCCGGCAACACGGGCTATGGCAATCCCTTTGAGGGCGGCTTTCCCTTTGGTGGCGCCTGGGGCCAGCAGCGTCGCGGCCAGGCTGCCTACAATCCCGAGAACGGCGCCAACGTGGTCGTCGATATCAAACTGGATGCCAAGGAGGCCAAGGGCGGTGCCCGCAAGACCGTCCGCTATACGCGCTTCGATACCTGTGGTCACTGCGGCGGCTCGGGTTCTGTTTCCTCCGAGCATGCCCATACCTGCCCGAGCTGCGGTGGCCGCGGCCACATCGACGTCGACCTGTCCTTCCTGTTTGGTGCGGGTACGTTCCAGTCGGTCTGCCCCGAGTGCGGCGGTTCCGGTAAGGTCGTGGCCGACCCCTGCCCTGATTGTGGTGGCAGCGGTCGTACTCGCGTAACCTCCGAGCAGACGATTGAGTTTCCTGCCGGCACGCACGATGGCGACGAGGTCCGCATTAGCGGCATGGGTCATGCTGGCACCAACGGTGCCGCGGGCGGCGACCTGGTCGGCCGCGCCCATGTTGAGGCCGAGCGCTTGGAAGGCAAAGCTCGTACCGGTTTTTACCTGATGGGCATTGTGGCGCCGTTTTTGGTGCTGTCGGCCATCTCGGGCGTGTTCTCGGCCTTTGCCGTGATGTGCTTTATTCCGTTTACCATGGGCCTGTTCATGGTGCTTTCGGACGGTGTGCTTCATCGCAGCCTGCTGTGGTGGAAGCGCGGTGCGATGCAGTTTGCCAACGGTTTTGCCAACGGCTTCATGTTCGCGCTCGTGTCGGTTTGGTTCGCGAGCTGCTCGCAACGGGCCATGCTTTCGCCGTATCAAATGCAATAACATCAAACCCTTTGTTTGCGGTCGGCCCAGCTTGGGTATAGGACGGACTGTGACAATAATGAAAGTCGGAAGGATTCGGTCGTGTCGGAAAATAGGGATTACTACGAGGTGCTTGGCGTCGACAGGGATGCCGACGCGCGGACGATTAAGCGTGCGTTTTTAAAGAAGGCCCGTACCGTACATCCGGATGTTTCGGACGATCCCGAGGCCGAGGCCAAGTTCAAGGAGCTCAACGAGGCCTATTCCGTTCTTTCCGATGAGCAGAAGCGTGCTAACTACGACCGTTACGGCACTGCCGACGGTCCTGGTGGTTCGGGCTATGTCGACATCAACGATATCTTTGGTGGCATGGGCATGGACGACCTGTTCTCGTCGTTCTTTGGCGGTGGCGCCGGTGGTGGCGCCCGCAGCCGTCGTGAGCGTCGTCGCGGACGTGACATGGCCATCTCGCTTTCGGTGACGCTCGAGGAGGCGGCACTCGGCTGCAAAAAGACGATCAGCTATGATCGCCTTGCTCCTTGCGAGGACTGCAACGGTACCGGTAGGGCCGAGGGTGCACAGGAAAAGCAGTGCAGTCGCTGCCACGGTACGGGCTACGTCACGACGGTTCAGCGATCGTTTTTGGGCCAGGTTCAGTCTTCCTCGCCTTGCCCCGACTGCCATGGCGAGGGCACGGTTATCGACCATCCCTGCGAGACCTGCGACGGTCAGGGCCGCACGCCTTCGCACGAAAAGATCGACATCGATATTCCTGCCGGCGTTTCGACCGGTCGCCAGCTGCGTGTGAGCGGCTTTGGCGAGGCCGGCCTTCGCGGCGAGCCTTCGGGCGACCTGATTGTCAACGTGCGCGTTGCCGACCATGAGCGCTTTAAGCGCAACGGTGACGACCTGTACCTGGTGAGCGATATCTCGATTGCGCAGGCTGCGCTCGGCTGCGAGATCGAGGTCGAGGGCATTATGCCCGACGAGGTCGTTAAGGTGACGGTTCCCGCCGGCGCCCAGTACGGCGACACCGTGAGCGTCAATAATTACGGCATGCCGCGTATTGGCGGTGGCGGTTCGCGTGGCCGCCTGATCGTGCAACTGCGCGTGGTCGTTCCCACCAATCTTTCCAATAAGCAACGCGAGCTGCTCCGTGCTTTTGCCGATGAGATGGGCGATGACGTCGCTTCCGGTAAGAAGTCGGTGACCGACCGTATCAAGAGTGCCCTCGACGATATCCTCGATTAAGGAGCCCGCGTGCTCACACCCCATATTTCCGTCGTCAACCTCGGCTGCCGTGTCAATCGGGTTGAGTCTGACCGAATCACTGCTGATCTTATGCGCCTGGGCTTTGCTATGGTGGAGCCCCACGATGCCGATCTGATCGTCATTAACACCTGTGCCGTTACGGGCGAGGCCGAGGCCAAGACCCGTAAGGCCGTCCGTCATGCGCTGGCCCATCCAAACGAGCCCTATGTGGTCGTGACCGGATGCGTGGTCAATTTGCATCCCGAGGAGCTGTTGGAGCTTTCGGATCGCGTGATTGCCGAGCCGTCTAAGATCGATGTCGCCGAACGTGTCTGCGATGTGCTTGGCGTTGAGTCCGATAGCGTTCCCGCCTGCAGCGATGGTGACGTGGTCGATGCGCTCGGTCGTTCGCGGCTGGGCGTGAAGATTCAGGACGGCTGCAACCACCGTTGCACCTATTGCATTGTGTGGAAGGCACGCGGCCCCGAGCGCTCCGTGCCCGTCGAGTCCGTGCTCGAGCAAGTTTGCGAGGCCCAGGAGGCCGGCGTGCCCGAGGTGGTGCTGACCGGTGTGAACCTGGGCGCCTACGATGGCAAGAGCGCGACTGACGAGCATGTCGAAATCGATGAGCTGCTCGAGGCCATCATGGAGCGCACGTCTATTCCGCATGTGCGCATTTCCTCGGTCGAGCCCATGGATATCTCCGAGCGCCTGCTTAAGGTTATGGCGCGCTATCCGCAGCGTATCGCCCCGTTTTTACATCTGCCCGTGCAGTCCGGCTGTACGGCGACCCTGCATCGCATGGGCCGTCCCTATAGCGCCGAGGCCTTTGAGGACACGGTGCGCATGATTCGCGCCAACTTGCCCCAGGTGTCTCTTTCGTGCGATGTCATCGTTGGTTTTCCTGGTGAGACGGACGAGGAATTCGAGGAGTCGCTGGCGCTGTGCCGCCGTGTGGGTTTCTCGCGTATGCACGTGTTCCGCTATAGCAAGCGTCCCGGTACCCTTGCTGCCGACATGCCCGACCAAGTGCCGCCCGAGGTTATGGCCGAGCGCAGCCGCCGTATGCGGGCCGCCGCGCAGGAGCTCGCCATTGCCGACGCTCGTCGTCGCGTGGGCACGGTTGAGCGTGCGGTGCTCGAGTATGGCGACAACCTGACGCTCGGTTCGTTCCATCATGCCCGTCTTGACGATACCTGTGGACTTTCAGCCCCGTGCCTGCTCGATGTTGCTATCATCGGAGTCGATGATTCCGGCTTGGTCCATGCGCGCAGGGAGGTTCATGGAAGCCTCGAAGATTAGACTTACCGTTCCCGAGGGAATTGATCCATCGTGCGTTTTGGGCGCCGGCGACGGCGTCCTTCGTGCGCTCGAGAGCTTGGTTCGCGCCCATGTGGTCGCCCGTGGCGATAGCATCGCCGTGAGCGGTGACCCGGATGAGGTCGAACTCGTGGCGCGTTTTTTCGAACACGCTTTTCGCGAGGCGGCTGCCGGGCGCACGCTGCCTGTCGACGATGTCTCTCGCTGCCTGGCCGTTCTGCGCGACGGTGAGCACGAGGCTACGTCGCTTCGCGATGACGTGCTGCTTTCGTATCGCGGTCGCGTCATTCGCCCCAAGACGCTCGGGCAAAAGCGGTATGTGGATGCCATCCGCTCACATACCATCACGTTTGGCCTGGGTCCTGCCGGTACCGGTAAGACCTATCTGGCCATGGCGCTTGCCGTTGCCGCGCTCAAGCGCCACGAGGTGGGCCGCTTGATCTTGACGCGTCCGGTTGTCGAGGCGGGGGAGAACTTGGGCTTTTTGCCCGGTACCCTCGAGGAAAAGATCGATCCCTACATGCGTCCGCTCTACGACGCCCTTTTTGACATGATGGATCGCGAGCGCACCGAAGAGCTTATGGAGCGCGGCGTGATCGAGATCGCCCCGCTTGCCTATATGCGCGGCCGCACGCTGAGTGATGCCTTCGTGGTGCTCGACGAGGCGCAAAATACCACGCCCGAGCAGATGAAGATGTTCCTGACGCGCTTGGGCTTCAACTCCAAGTTTGTGATTACCGGCGACCTGAGTCAGCGCGACCTGGTGGGTCGTCGTGGCGGCTTGGCCGATGCCGAGAAGATTTTGGGCCGTGTCGACGATGTGGCGTTTGCACACCTGGAGCGCGCCGACGTGGTGCGCCATGCCCTGGTGGGTCGTATCGTCGAGGCATATGATGCTTATGATGACGTGCGCGAGCAGCGCCCGCGCGACCGAAAGGAGTCCCGTTGAGTGTATTGATCAGCAACGATGCCGAGCTCGATACGCTGCTCGATGCGCAGGAGGTGGAGCACATCTGCGAGATCGTGCTTGCCGCCGAGGGCGTTGAGCGTGAAGTCGAGATTTCCCTTTCGTATGTCGACGAGGACGAGATGCACGAGCTCAACCACGAGTGGCGCGGTATCGATCGCACCACCGATGTACTCTCGTTTGAGTGCGATTCGGCCTTTGACGATGACATTCCCGCCGATGAGACGCTTGAGCTCGGCGATATTATCTTGGCCCCGCAGGTTATTGCCCGTCAGGCCCCCGGTTTTGCCAATAGCCCCGCTGACGAGTGCCGTCTGATGCTCGTTCACGGCATGCTGCACCTGCTGGGCTATGACCACATCGAGGACGACGAGGCCGAGGTCATGGAGGCCCGCGAGGACGCCGTCCTGCGCGATCTGGCGCTCGAGCGCGGCGAGGACCCTAAGCTAGTCCACGTCGGCCCCATCACCAACCACGCCCACGACTAGGAGCCGTCTATGATTCCCGGATCGAACAAGGACCATCCGTCCTTCTTAAAGTCGTTTTCCTACGCCATGGAGGGCTTCGTCACCGCCGTCAAGACCGAGCGCAACATTAAGGTCATGCTCGTGGCGGGCGTGTGTACTGTCATTGCCGGCTGTATCGTGGGGCTCGACATTGCCGAGTGGGCCACGATTATCATCTGTTGTGGCCTGGTGATTCACGGCGAGCTGTGCAACACCGCTATGGAGGCTATCGTCGACCTGGCGACCCAGGAGCTCCATCCGCTGGCCAAGCGTGCTAAGGACATCGCCGCCGCCTCTGTATACGTTCTTTCCATCACCGCCGCGATTGTGGGCGTACTGGTATTTGCCCACGCGCTCGACTTTATTTAGAAAGGGATTCCCATGTCCGACAATATGCAGCCTACCGATGAGATTTTGGACGACGAGTCCCTGGACGCGGTGGATACCGAGGAGCTCGAGGATGTCGAGGAGTTCGACCCGTTTGAGGGTATGAGCGACGAGGAACTCGACGCCCTGTGCGACGAGGACGACAACCTCGCGGGCTTTGGCGACGTGGAGCCCGGTTTCCGCAGCGGCTTTGTGGCCCTGGTCGGTCGTCCCAACGCCGGCAAGTCCACGCTGCTCAACGCCTGTTACGGCAAGAAGGTCGCCATCACCTCGCCGGTGGCCCAGACGACTCGCCGCCGCATGCGCGCCGTCGTCAACCGCCCCGGCTACCAGCTGGTCTTTGTCGATACCCCGGGCATCCACAAGCCTAAGGACGGCCTGGGTTCCGAGCTCAACAAGAGCGCGTTGTTTGAGCTGAACGATGTCGATGTCGTCGCGTTTTTGATTGATGCCACCAAGCCCATCGGCAGGGGAGACGCCTGGGTTGCCGAGCGTGTCAAGAACACTCGTTCCAAGAAGGTCCTGGTGCTCACCAAGGCCGATGAGGCCGACCCCGCACAGGTCATGGAGCAGCTTAAGGCCGCCCACGAGCTCATGGAATATGACGACGAGATCGTGACGTCGTCGGTCAAGAACTTCAACGTCGATGCCTTTATCGAGACCGTTGCGCACTTTTTGCCCGAGGGTCCACGTTGGTTCCCCGAGGACATGGGTACCGACGCTTCCGATGAGACGCTCGTTGCCGAGTTTGTGCGCGAGAAGGTCTTGCGCCGCACCCGTGATGAGATCCCGCACTCCGTTGGCGTGATCTGCGATGCGCTCGAGCAGACCAAGAAGGTGCTGCGCGTGCACGCCACCATTTACGTCGAGCGCGAGGGCCAAAAGGGCATCATCATCGGCAAGGGCGGCGAGATGATCAAGCATATCGGTATCGACGCCCGTCGCGATCTTGAGCGCATCTTTGGCACGCAGGTCTTTTTGGAGCTGGACGTGAAGGTCAAGGCCGGCTGGCGTGACGATGAGGCCCAGATTCGCCGCTTTGGCTACAACGCTGAGGACTAAGGACGCGCGGCGCGCATGGCAGGCTCCCGGACATATCGCACCAAGGTGCTCGTCCTCGACAAGACGAAGCTCAAAGAGACCGACCTGATCTTGACGATGCTTGACGAGCGGGGACGGCAGGTTCGTGCAGTGGCAAAGGGCGCCCGCAAACCCGGCGGACGCCTGGCTGCGCGCTGCGAGCTGTTCTGTACGGTCGATATGCTGCTCGCACATGGACGGTCACTCGACGTGGTTTCTCAGGCCGAGCTTATGGAGGCGCCGCTCGGCGCTGCGCCCGATTACGAGACGACCTGCGCTGCAAGCGCGATCGCCGAGGTCGCGCGCGTGTGCTCGTTCGAGGACGCCGAGGACCCGTTTACCTTTGCCATAACGCAGCGAGCGCTTGCCCTGGTGGGCAGCGGGCTTGACACGGCGCATATGGACCTACTTGTGGCGGCATATGTCTTTAAGCTGCTGTCGCACGTTGGCTATCGACCCGATTTTTCGGCCTGCGTGCTGTGCGGAGACCCCATGCTGTCGTATTTTTCACCCCAGGCGGGCGGTCTCATGTGCGGGTCGTGCGCGTCGAGCGTTCCAGGTGCCGAACTGGTGTCGACCGGTGAGACAGCATGGCTGCGCGCCCTCATGTCCATGACCTTCGATGCGCTCATGGCCGAGCGAATCGACCCGCATACGGCGGCATTCCTGCTCGGGCTTTCGCATGTGTGGGCTGCGACGCACACCGATCAACGCCTCCGTGCGATGGAATTCATGTTGGGTCGGTGATGATGCGCAGGCGCGGGCTGCTTGTGGTATCATGCCGACCTGTTGGTACCTCGACCTTGGTTGCTCGCTCCACCGGCGGCTTCCCAGTCCGAGGCGAATCGAGTCGCCCGATAGCGACGTAAAACGAAAGGTGAAACAATGACTGTTTCCAAAGAGCGCAAGGCGGAGCTGACTGCCCAGTTCGGTAACACCCCGGTCGACACCGGCAACCCCAAGGTTCAGGTCGCCATCCTGTCCGAGCGCATCAAGGAGCTGACCGAGCACATGAAGTCCCACCAGAAGGACTTCCACACCCGTCGTGGCCTGCTCATGCTCGTCGGCCGTCGTCGTCGTCTTCTCTCCTACATCAAGAAGAACGACATCGTCGAGTACCGTGAGCTCATCAAGGCTCTGGGCATCCGCGACAACATCCAGTAGGATTTGTACATGCTAAGAGCGTCCTGCGCAGCGGGACGCTCTTTTTGTGTAAGGGCGTGAACAATCACGCTCTGAAGCGTGGCGGGGGCAGGGGGCCCGCGTCACATGAGAAGCCCGCAGGCAAGGGGCCTGTGGGGTAAAGGAGAACAATGACACTCGTATCCAAGACCTTTGAGCTGTACGGCAAGACCTACACCTTTGAGTCCGGCGAGCTTGCCAAGCAGGCCACTGGCGCCTGTCTGGTCAAGCAGGGCGACACCACGATGCTCGATACCGTGGTCGTCTCCAAGGAGCGCAAGAACTATGACTTCTTCCCGCTGACCGTCGACTTCAACGAGAAGATGTACGCTGCCGGCCGCATCCCGGGTGGCTACCTCAAGCGTGAGGGCCGTCCCAGCGAGAAGGCCACGCTCACCGCGCGCATGATCGACCGTCCGATTCGCCCGAGCTTCCCGGACGGCTTCCGCAACGAGGTACACATTGTCGCTACCTCGCTCGTCGCCGACCAGGTCAACCCCTTCGACGTCATCAACGTCATGGGTGCCTCCCTGGCCATGACGCTCGGCGGCGTGCCCTTCGAGGGCCCGCTTGCCTGCGTGCGCATCGGCCGTAACGTGGAGACCGGCGAGTTTATCGTCAACCCCACCTACGAGGAGCGCGAGAACTCCGATCTGGACCTGGAGCTGGGCGGATCCGCCGACTTCATCTCGATGGTCGAGGCCGGCGCCGAGGAGATCTCCGAGGACGACATGCTCGCCGCTATGAAGTTTGGCCAGGAGGCCCTTGCTGCTTTCTGCCAGGCTCAGGACGAGTTCGTCGCCGAGTGGGAGCAGGTTAACGGCCCCATCGTCAAGAAGGAGTACCCGCTCGACCAGCCCGTCGAGGAGGTCCAGGAGCGCATCTTCGCCCACTACGACGAGATGGCTGCAGCCCTTCGCGACGCCGACAAGCTCTCCCGTATCGGTAAGGTCGAGGCTCTGAAGGAGTCCATCCGCGCCGAGTTCACCGAGGAGGAGCAGGCCGCTTGGGAGCGCGAGATCCCCGTGGCGCTCAAGAAGCTCGAGAAGAAGGCCATGCGCACCATGGTCGTCGAGACCGGCGAGCGCGTCGACGGCCGTGCTGCCGACGAGATCCGTCCCATCATGGTGAAGGACAACTACCTGCCGCTCGTTCACGGCTCTGGTCTGTTCCAGCGCGGCCAGACCCAGGTGCTTTCCGTCCTGTCGCTCGGTATGCTCAACGAGGGCCAGCGTCTGGATACCATCGAGCCCACCGAGGGCAAGCGCTACATGCACCACTACAACTTCCCGCCTTTCTGCACCGGCGAGACCGGCCGCATGGGCAGCCCCAAGCGCCGCGAGATCGGCCATGGCAATCTGGCCGAGCGCGCTCTGCTTCCGGTGCTTCCCGACGAGAACGAGTTCCCCTACGCCATCCGCGTCGTCTCCGAGGTCATGGAGTCCAACGGCTCCTCTTCGATGGCTTCGACCTGCGGCTCCACGCTCGCCCTTATGGACGGCGGCGTGCCCATTAAGCGCCCGGTCTCCGGTATCGCCATGGGCCTGATCCAGGAGGAGGGCAAGACCGTGGTCCTGTCCGACATCCAGGGTCTCGAGGACTTCCTGGGCGACATGGACTTTAAGGTCACCGGCACCACCGAGGGCATCACCGCCCTGCAGATGGACAACAAGGCCACCGGCCTCACCTTCGACATCCTGGCCCGCGCCCTGCAGCAGGCCAAGGAGGGTCGCGCCTTCATCCTGCAGAAGATGCTCGATGTGATTCCCGAGCCGCGCCACACCACGCGCAGCACCGCCCCGCGTATCGTCTCCATCCAGGTTCCGACCGACAAGATCCGCGACGTCATCGGTTCCGGCGGTAAGGTCATCCGTGGTATCCAGGATGAGACCGGCGCTTCGGTCGACATCCAGGAGGACGGCACCGTCTTTGTCGGCGGCACCGGCGAGTCCGTCGATCAGGCTGTCGAGCGCATCAAGCTCATCATCAAGGTTCCCGAGCCGGGCGAGGAGTACACCGGTCGCGTGGTCTCCATCCAGCCCTTCGGCGCCTTCGTCAACCTGCTGCCCGGTAAGGACGGTCTGCTGCACATCTCCCGCGTCGCCAAGGGCCGCGTGGAGAAGGTCGAGGACGTCCTCAACGTGGGCGACGAGGTCAAGGTCGTCGTCATCGAGGTCGACGATCGCGGCAAGATCTCGCTCGATCGTCTTGACAAGCCCGAGGCCCCGGCTCGCGCCGAGGGTGCCTCTGAGGGCGACGGCGAGCACTTCCAGCGCCGTGAGCGTCCGCGTCGCGAGCGCTCCGAGCGCAGCGACCGTCCGCGCCGTCCCGGCGACAACGGAGGCCGCAAGCCCCGCCGTCACCACGACGCCGAGTAATAGCTACACATAAGCAGCTCAACAAGGGCGACTCCGTACAGGGGTCGCCCTTTTGCTTGCGCCCGGGAGGGACGCATATGAAGTTTCCTGCTCTACGGGAAACCGGCGGGATGGACCAGTTCAGATGGGGCTTTGATGCATGGGTGGTCTGTTGGTGGGCAAATGGGTATCATACTGTGGCTATTGCATCGACTCTGTGATGCATGTTTGTACGTTCCCGGCGGTCGGTTTGCCAGAAGCGCCCCGTCGGTTGTTTCAGACCCGTTTCGAAGAAAGGAAACAACACTAACCTATGGCAGCTAAAAAATCATCTCCCTTGAAGATCATCCCGCTCGGCGGCCTTGACGGCATCGGCAAGAACATGACGGTCTTCGAGTGCGGCGACGACATGGTGCTCGTCGACGCCGGCCTCATGTTCCCGGATGACTCCCAGCCCGGTATCGACCTGGTGCTTCCCGACTACACCTATGTTTTGGAGAACGAGGAAAAGCTCCGCGGTATCGTCGTCACCCACGGCCACGAGGACCACACCGGTTCGCTTCCGTATCTGCTGCAGGACCTCAACAATAAGGTGCCCATCTTCTCGAGCAAGCTGACGCTTGGCTTTATCGAGGGCAAGCTTTCTGAGTTCCGCATCCGCGCGCCCAAGTTCCGCGAGGTTAAGGGCGGCAGCCATGTCAACCTCGGCGGCATCTCGCTCGACTTCTTCTCGATGACGCACTCCATCCCCGGCGCTCTGGGTGTGTTCATTCGCACCAATCAGGGCACCGTTATGCACACCGGCGACTTTAAGCTCGACCAGACGCCCATCGATGGCGTCACGCCCGACTATGCCGCTATCAGCCGCTTTGCCAAGCAGGGCATCGATCTGCTGCTTTCCGACTCCACCAATGCAACGGTTCCCGGCTTTACCAAGTCCGAGGCCGAGGTTGGTCCCAACTTGCTGCACGCCATCAAGAACGCCCCGGGTCGCGTGTTCGTCGCGTCGTTCTCGAGCCACATCCATCGCCTGCAGCAGATCTGCGATGCCGCCCGCAAGTGCGGCCGTAAGGTCGTTGTGACCGGTCGCTCCATGCTCACTAACACCCGCGTGGCGCGTGAGCTGGGCTACCTCAACATCGACGATGCCGATATCATCGATGCCTTCGATATCGATAACCTGCCCGACGACAAGATCGTCGTCATGTGCACCGGTTCGCAGGGCGAGCCGCTGTCGGCCCTGTCCCGCATGGCCAATGGCGAGCACAAGACGCTCTCTATCCACGAGGGCGATACCGTCATCCTCTCGGCAACTCCTGTTCCCGGCAATGAGAAAGCCGTCCAGCAGGTCGTCAACAGCCTGGCCAAGCTCGGTTGCGACGTGTGGGATAAGAACCGCGCTCTTGTCCACGTCTCGGGCCACGGTAGCCAGGAGGAGCTCAAGCTCCTGATGGCCATGGCCAAGCCCACGTACTTTATGCCGGTTCACGGTGAAGCCGTGCATCTGCGCGCCCATGCCCAGCTGGCTCGCAAGATGGGCATCAAGGACGATCATATCTTTATCCTCGATAACGGCGATACGCTCGAGATGCGCGGCGGTATCGTCAAACGCGGTACGCCCGTCGAGTCCGGCGTCGTCTACGTCGACGGCCTGCGTATCGGCGATACCGACCCCATCGTCCTGCGCGATCGTCAGAAGCTCGCCAACGACGGTATGGTTACCGCTGTTGCCATCGTCTCGCTCAAGCACAAGAAGATCGAGGCCATCGAGTTCTCGGGCCGCGGCGTCTCGTTTGCCATCGACGACCAGTTCTCCGAGGATGCCTCCGCATCCATTATGAAGACGATCGAGAAGGGCAAGTTCAGCTTTACGAGCAGCGGTTCCGATGCCATTCGCAAGGCCGTGCGCGATTCGCTCTCTAACTTTATCTGGAGCCGTACGCGCACCCGCCCGATGATCATCCCGGTCGTCATGGAGGTTTAGTTTGGCGCGCGGATCTGCACAAAACGCCAAAGGCAATAAGGCCAACAACCAACCGGCATCTGCTAAGGGTGCCGGTTCCCATCTGCGTGCCAATAAGGGCCACGAGTCCGAGTTCGATGATTTCGAGCCCTTGGTCGAGCCCTCGGCCAACCGCGATATCGCCGGCGTGGTCATTGCCGTTTTGGCGATTGCGTCCTTTATTGCCGTGATTTCGCCGGCGACTGCGCCCGTTACGGCTGCGGTTGCCGGTTTCTACCACTTGGGCTTTGGTCTGGGCGCCTACGTGCTGCCGATCGTCATTTTGCTGTTTGCCGCCACGCTCTTTTTAGGCGAGGACTCGCCGCTCAACGCGCGCTCTGTTGCGGGCGGCGCCGTGGTCTTTATCGCCGTCGTCTCCATTCTTTCGTTGATGGTGCCAGGTACGAGCGACTCGTGCGACCTTATGTTCACGCCGCAAAATCTGTCCGCCTCGGGTGGCTACATCGGTGCGTTTATTGCGAGTGCGCTGCAAAATGCCCTGGGTAAGCCTATCGCGATGGTAGTCCTGCTGGGCCTTGTCGTCGTGGGCTTGGTCATCATTGGCTTTTCGGTGGGCGGCGTTTTGCGCTCTGCCCGCGACCGTGCGGCAGATTTTGCCGAGCGCCGTCGTGCCGACGTCAACGCGAGTCCGTGGGGTGACGACGAAGCCCTGTCGGTGCCTGGTGTCGCCCGTCCGCATCTGAGCATTCTTCGTCAAAAGGGCTCCGATGCGGCCGTGACTACGGTTATGGGTAGCGAAGTCGATCCGATTCTGGACGATGAGGACGTGGGCGAAGATCCGTTTGTCGACGTGTCTGAGGCCGTGGAGGCCGAGCGGGCCAAGACAACGCTGTTGCCGCGCCGCCATGCCAAGAAGGGCAAGGCTGCGCCCAAACTCAATACGAGTGAGCCCGACCCGTCTTGGTCCGAGAGCGAGATTGAGCTCACCGAGGGTGATGACGAGGACGACGAGGCTCCGATTGAGACCGCAAAGACAACTTTGCTGCCGCGTCGCCATGCAAAGCGCGACCAGGTAACCGGCCAGCTTTCGATTGAAGACGACCCCGATAAGATCGACGAGTTCGAGCCGCCGTTTGCCGTGAATCCTGTCTCGGCAGCACCTCAGATTCCCGACTTCTTGAAGCATCCCAAGGTTGCCGATGCGCCTGCCTCGAGTGCCGTCGAATCGGCTGCGGCTAGCGATGGGGGAGCGGACGGTGGCGCCGCAGATAACGAGGGCGAAGAAGAGGACGGCCTCAAGCTTCCGCCGCTCGAAATCCTGCATGCCAACCCGCAGTCGGCTTCCGCCGCGTCTTCGGACAAGGAGTTGGAGCAGACCGCTGAGTCACTGCAATCCACCTTGCTTGAGTTTGGCCGCAGTGCCTGCGTGGTCGGCTGGATCGCCGGCCCCACGGTGACGACCTTTAAGCTGCAACCTGGCGAGGGCGAGCGCGTGAGCAAGATCTCGAGCCTCGAGGACGATATCGCGCTTTCGCTCGCTGCCCAGTCGGTGCGTATCTTTGCCCCGATCCCCGGCACCTCGCTCGTGGGCATCGAGATCCCCAATCGCAAGCGCCAGAACGTCAACCTGGGCGACGTGCTGCCCTATGTGAAGGGCGGTCCGCTCGAGCTCGCAATCGGGCGCGATGCCGAGGGCACGCCGGTCGTCGCCGACCTTGCCAAGATGCCCCACCTGCTGATCGCCGGTACCACTGGTTCCGGTAAGTCGGTGATGATCAACTCCATCATCACGACCCTGCTCATGCGCGCGCTTCCCGAGGACGTTCGCTTGATCATGGTCGACCCCAAGCGCGTCGAGCTTGCGGGCTATAACGGCCTGCCGCATCTTTATGTACCGGTCGTTACCGAACCCAAGCAGGCCGCGAGCGCTCTGCAATGGGCCGTGTCCGAGATGGAGCGTCGCCTGAAGGTCTTCGAGCGCCTTAACGTGCGTAAGATCTCGACCTACAACGAAAAGCAGGCCGCCGGCGAGTTTGAGCATTACGACAACCCGCCGCAAAAGATGCCCTACCTGGTCATCATTATTGACGAGCTTTCGGACCTGATGATGGTTGCCGGCAAGGACGTCGAGGCGTCGATTGTGCGTATCGCCCAGCTGGGCCGTGCCGCCGGTATTCATCTTATCGTGGCCACGCAGCGCCCCAGCTCCAACGTGGTGACGGGCCTTATCAAGGCCAACATCACCAACCGCATCGCCTTTAACGTCGCCACGGGTATCGACTCGCGCGTCATCATCGACCAGATGGGTGCCGAAAAGCTTACCGGTTTGGGCGACATGCTGTTCTCCAAGGTCGACTGGGGCAAGCCTCGCCGTATTCAGGGATGCTTTGTTTCGGATGATGAGATCAACGAGATTGTCGAGTTCGTCAAGTCGCAGAGCGAGCCCGACTACCACGAGGAGATTCTGTCTGCCGTGGCGCCCGCTTCCATGTCCATGGCGGGTGGCGGCGGTATTGTCCGCACCGGAGTAGCCGAGCCGCAAGACGATGATCCGCTCATTTGGGAAGCCGCCCATATTGTGGTGGAATCGCAGCTTGGCTCCACATCTGGCCTGCAACGTCGTCTGAAGGTTGGCTATGCGCGTGCCGGGCGTATTATGGACATGCTGGAAGAAAAGGGTGTCGTCGGCCCGCCCGACGGTTCCAAGCCGCGCGAGGTCCTGTTGGACGAGGAGGGGCTTGCCGCGCTGGAATCTGTCGACGCCGAGATGGCACGTGAAGATCGTGAGTTTGGAGGATTCTGATGGCTGCACGCTTTGGTGACATGCTGCTCGAGCAGCGTCGCCGAATGGGCCTTTCCATTCAGCAGGTCGCCAACACCATCAAAATCAGGCCGCAGATCATCGAGTTTTTCGAGACCGGTAACTTTGCCTCGATGCCGCCGCGCGGCTATGCGCAGGGCATGATTTCGAGCTATGCTCGCTTTTTGGGCCTCAATCCGCGCGAGGTCGTCAATGCCTACTTTGACGACCTGATGGCATACGAACGCGAGACGTCCCAGCAGGGCGGTCGTTTTCAGGACGCCGCCGGCTACGTCAATTCGCGTTCCTCGGTCGATAACGGGCGCTTCCTGATGGTTCAGGGCGGTCGTTCGACCCGCTATGGACAGCGTCCTCAGCAGGCCGGTTATATTACCGAGACGGGTTCGGGCGAGGAGATTCGCTCACAGCGTGACCGGTTCCGCAGTACGCCGATGCCCGAGGACCGTGCACTTCCCGCTGCCCGCGGCGTGGCGCGTGACCCTCGTGCCGGCTACGGCGACGGCGGCTATTCCGATCGCGGTTACCGTGGTGCCTCTATGGGACGCTCTCGCGGTGGCTATGCGGATGCCGATACCACGCAGGTGACGCCGCGTCTTCGCTCTCAATCACAGCCGTATGGCCAGCGCTCTTCGGCTCCGCGTTCGGGCCAGCGTGGCTATCAATGCCGCGGTGAGCTTGCGCCCCGCTCGGGTCAGCGCAGCCTTCAGGGCCAGGGCGGCTATCGCGGCCGTTCCGATAGCAATCGCGGTCGTATGCCTCAGGGAGGCGGCCGCAGCAGTTCCGGTCGTGGACGCGGCGGATCACGTACTCCTCAAAACAACGGGCTCGATCCGCGTATCGTCTACGCCGGCATCGGTGCCGTTGTGCTGCTGTTGATTGTGCTCATCGTGGTGCTTCTGCGTGGCTGCGCATCTTCGGCGCCCGAGAACACGCCCGAGACGCCCACTGCTACCAAGATGACGACCAAGAAGTCTTCTAAGAAGACCGAAACGGTCGACGAGGACGATGACACCGATGAGGCGACGGATGAGTCGACTGATTCGGACGCTACCAAGACGACGGCCAAGAAGGAAGAGAACGAGGTCACGAAGGTCAAAGTCTCCGTTGCCAAGGGAAAGACCGCGTGGATTGAGGTCAAGGTTGACGGCAAGTCGGTCTATGGCGCCCAGGCGACTGGCCCCTTTGAGCAGGAGTACACGCCCGAGTCTTCGATCGAGATCACCACGTCCAAGCCTTCCGATGTCACCGTTACCAAGAACGGTGAAAAGGTTCGTTACGATACCAAGACCTCGGGCGTGGCGCGTGTGACGATCACCGTTCCCAAGAAGGAGACGTCTGATTCCGAGAATGGTGAAAGTTCTGATGGTACCGACACCACCGATGGTACCGATACCACCGACGGTACCGATGCCCAGTCCACGGATGGCGCCGATACCGCAACTGACGGTCAGACACCCACCGATTCTACCGACAATTCGTACGATAGCTACTAAGCCGCTCGTACGCGAAAGGAAACATCATGGCTAAAGATTCCAGCTTCGACGTCGTGTCCGAGGTCAACATGCAAGAGGTCGACAACGCCTTCCAGCAGACCACGCGCGAGATTTCCCAGCGCTATGACCTTAAGGATTCTGGCGCCACGATCGAGCTTTCGAAGGGCGACAAGCTCTTTACGATCAACGCCCCGGCCGACTTTGTCTCCAAACAGATTATCGACGTGTTGAGCTCCAAGCTCATCAAGCGCGGCATCGACCTCAAGGCTGTCTCGTGGGATGCTCCGCAGGCGGCGTCGGGCGGCACCGTGCGCGTGCTCGGCCATATCGTCGAGGGTATCGACCAGGCGACCGCCAAGAAGATCAACAAGGACATCAAGGACCAAAAGCTCAAGGTCAAGGTGACCATCGAGGCCGACAAACTGCGTGTTTCCTCTGCTTCGAAGGACGCGTTGCAGACCGTGATCCAGTTCCTGCGCGACCAGGACTACGGCCAGCCGCTGCAGTTCACCAACTACCGCTAATATCAATCGAAAGGACCGCTCTCCAACATGGATACACCGTTGGGCTCCGTGCTCTACATCACCCTCGGGTGCGCTAAGAACGAGGTTGACACCGACCGCATGCGTTCTCTTTTGACCGCCGCGGGCTACGAGGAGGCATTCGACCCGCAGGATGCCGATATCGCCATCGTCAATACATGTTCGTTCCTCGCCTCCGCAACGTCCGAGAGCATCGAGACCACGCTCGAGCTCGCCAACGAGGTTCAGGACGGCGTTCGTTCTTGCCCCATCGTCATGTGCGGCTGCGTGCCGTCGCGCTATGGCGATGACCTGCCTGACGAGCTGCCCGAGGTCGCTGCCTTTGTGAAGGCCGACGAGGAAGACGGCATCGTGGCGGTCATCGATGGCGTGCTGGGTGTCGAGCGTGAGATTGCAGCCTATATCCCGCAGGTCAAACGTACCGTCGAGGGTGCTGTCGCCTACGTCAAGATTTCCGATGGCTGCAACCGCTTCTGCAGCTTCTGCATGATTCCCTACATCCGCGGCCGCTATCATTCGCGCAATGCCGAGAGCATCATCTCCGAGGTGCGCGACCTGGTTGCCGGCGGTGTGCGCGAGATCGTGCTGATCGGCCAGGACACGGGCATCTGGGGTACCGACTTTGCCGACGAGGACGTCGCCGATGGCTCGCCGCGCAATCTGGCGCAGCTGCTGCGTGCCGTCGCCGAGGCCGTACACCCGCACAACGTCTGGGTCCGCGTGCTCTATCTGCAGCCCGAGGGCATGACTGACGAACTCATCGAGACGATTCGCGATACGCCCGAGGTGCTGCCCTATATCGATATCCCCGTGCAGCACTGCGACGCGCGCATTCTTAAGGCCATGCGTCGCTCCGGTTCGCGCCAGGAGCTCGAGGATCTGTTCCGCGACCTTCGCGAGCGCATCCCCGGCATCGTGATTCGTTCCACGGCCATGGTCGGCTTCCCGACCGAGACCGACGACGAGTTCCGCGACCTTATCGACTTTATGGACACCGTCGGCTTTGACTACACGAGTGTCTTTGCCTACTCGCGTGAGGAAGGTAGCCTGGCCGCCAAGATGGAGGGCCAGGTCGATGAGGAGGTTAAGCTCGAGCGCGCCCAGGAGGCCATGGACCTGGCCGAGTCGCTCGGTTTTGCCGCCACCGCCGCCCATGTGGGCGAGCGAGCCCAGGTAATCGTCGACGGTATCGAAGAGACCGAGGACGGCGCCGAGCTGATCGGCCATGCCTGGTTCCAGGCGCCCGATTCCGATGGCGCGGTGCATCTGGACGCCAGCGAGGCGTCCGTGGGCGATATTCTGACCGTCGAGTTTACCGATAGCTTCTGCTACGAGCTTATCGGTCATGTTGTGGAGTAGGAGAGCGTCGTGGCTAACGAGAGTAATAAGGAACTGACGAGTGTCTGGACGCCCGCCAACATCGTGACGTGCGTTCGCATCGTCTTTATCCCGGTGTTCATGATCGTGTCGGCGCTTTCTCACACGAGTGTTGCCGGTACGGATTGGAGCACCTTCGACGGCCCGCTCGCCGCCGCTGCCTTCATTCTGTATGTGATCCTGTCGTGCACCGATAAGGTCGACGGTTATCTGGCGCGTTCGCGCAACGAGATCACCGACTTCGGTAAATTCTTGGACCCCATCGCCGATAAGCTGCTCGTGTTCTCGGCCCTGCTGCTGTTCTTGGATTTTGGCGCAGTGACCGTGTGGTCCGTGTTCATTATCCTGTTCCGTGAGCTTCTGGTGAGCGCCCTTCGCATGGTCGCGAGTGCGGCCGGTGTGGTCGTTGCGGCCGATAAGCTCGGCAAGTACAAGACGGCAACCACGATGGTCTCCATTTGCGGTTACCTGTGCGTTTTTGCTATGGCCGGCTTGCACCTTGGCCCGGTGGCGCTAACGCTCGGCATCTACTCGGTGTCGCGCTTCCTGTACGCCGTTGCCGTTGTCCTGACCGTTATCTCGGGCGCCCAGTACTTCTGGAACTGCCGCAAGATCGTCTTTTCGGTCTAGGTCCTGGTGGGTATGACGGACTCTTTTGAGCAGATTTCCGCACATAACGAGGAGCTGGCGCGCGATATCGTCGAGCGCGCGAGCGCTCGGGGCGTGACGGTTTCGACGGCTGAGTCGCTGACGGCGGGTATGATCGCCTCGACGATTGCCGATATCCCGGGCGCCTCGGCGGTGCTGCGTGGCGGTGCGGTGACCTATTGCGATGAGATTAAGCATCGCGTTCTTGGTGTTGAGCAGGAGACGCTTGACCGCTATACCGCGGTGTCGCATCAGACCGCGCGCGAGATGGCGGTGGGTTCGCTGGAGCTGTACCAGAGCGATATTGCAGTGAGCGCAACGGGTTATGCCGGCCCCGGCGGTGGCACTGAGGACGATCCGGCGGGCACTTTCTATATTGGCTGGGCGCATCGTTCCGCCGATGGGGGCGTGCCGGTTGTGGACTCTGTGCGCTGCCACTATGAGGGCGACCGTTCGTGTGTTCGTGCCCATGCGGTCACGGAGGCATTGGGTCGCATTGCCCTTGTGCTCAACTCTATGGAATAGACGTGTTTTAAGGGGCCTTCGAGCCCCTTAATTGTGGAGATAGGGACCTTAGGCTCATTTGGCGTTTGTGCTGGTTGTAGATGTATTTTTGCCTGCCTTGTTCATATTTGGTCCTTTGTGGTCAAGCATTTGGTCAGTGTTTGGTCGGCGTTTGGTTGGGTTTTGGAAAGACCGCCTGCATATGATTGGCCTGAACGGTTGACCACGAACAGCCGTTCGTTTATTATCGATGCAGGTTCTTAAGAGGAGGGCTATTCATGGCCAAGAATTCAGGTCCCGTACGTACCGTTCATGCTCGCACGACGGGTAAAGAGCGCGATGAGATGATCGCCACCACCAAGGCCGAGATCGAGAAGAAATTCGGCCAGGGTTCCATCATGAGGTACGGCGACGGTGGTCCCGAGCTCGAGGTCGAGGCCATTCCCACAGGCGCCCTGGCCCTCGATGCCGCGCTGGGTATCGGCGGCGTGCCGCGCGGCCGTATCGTCGAGATTTACGGTCCTGAGTCCTCCGGTAAGACGACGCTTTCGCTCGAGATTTTGGCAGAGGCCCAGGCAATGGGTGGCGTTGTGGCATTTATCGATGCCGAGCATGCGCTCGATCCCACGTATGCCGCGCGCATTGGCGTGGATATCGACGAGGTACTGATTTCCCAGCCCGATACGGGTGAGCAGGCGCTCGAGATCGTTGACATGCTCGTGCGTTCCGGCGCCATCGATGCCATCGTCGTCGACTCTGTCGCCGCGCTGACCCCGCGTGCCGAGATCGAGGGAGAAATCGGCGACACTACGGTCGGTCTTCAGGCTCGCCTGATGAGCCAGGCGCTCCGTAAGCTCGCCGGCTCGCTTTCTAAGTCCAACACGACGTGCATCTTCATTAATCAGCTGCGTGAGAAGATCGGCGTCATGTTCGGCAACCCCGAGACTACGACGGGCGGCCGCGCCCTTAAGTTTTTCTCTTCGGTGCGTATCGACATTCGCCGTATCGACAGCATTAAGCTTAAGGACGAGGTTATCGGTAACCGCGTGCGCGCCAAGGTCGTTAAGAACAAGGTGGCAGCTCCGTTCCGTTCTGCTGAGTTCGACATCATGTACGGTACGGGCATCTCTAAGGAGGGCTCGATTCTGGACATGGCTGTCGAGTGCGGCATCTGCAAGAAGATGGGCTCCTGGTTCGCCTATGGCGAGGACAAGCTCGGCAACGGTCGCGAGGCCGCCAAGGCGTTCCTGCGCGAACACCCCGATTGTGCCGACGAGATTGAGCATAAGGTCCGCCTTGCCTGTGGACTTGAGTTTGATGACGATGCTCCGTCCGAGGTCGAGCTGACCGATCAGCCTGCGCCTGAGGAGTTTGACGAGCTTTACGCCATCGATGGTTCCGCCATGCTCGATGATGACGACGAGTAGCGGTTACGCTCATGTCGTATACGGTGACCGAGGCCACGGTCGTCTTTCCCGATAAGAAGGCGGCCTCCTCGTTCTCGAGCGGGTATGCGTCCAAAAAGCCTTGCGCACATATCGATTGTGAGCTTGAGGGCGGTTTTGAGCGGTCCATTTGGATTCCCGTGCGGGTCGCGCGGCTGTATGTCAAAAACCGCCCCGATCTTCCCTGTGATTGGGACAACTTCCGTGAGGCGGTGCAGCTCATTGAGCGTAAATGTGCACTTACCATGGTGACCGAGATGTTATCGCGCCGCGACCATGCGACGGGTGAGGTCCGTGACAAGCTGGCTCGCTACGGCTTTCACCAGCCTGCGATCGATTTCGCCGTCGAGCGCGCCACCGAGTATCGCTTTTTAGACGAGAACCGCTTTTGCTCGTACTTTATCGAGGAACGCAAGCGGCGCGGTTGGGGACAGCGCAAAATCGAGACCGAGCTCAAGCGCCGTCATGTCGTGCTCGATGACATTCCCGGTTATCCCGAGGATTATTTTGCCGTCGAAGACGATTTGGCGCGTGCGTCAGCCCTGCTCGCCAAGCGGCGTGTTCCAGAGACGCGCGAATTCGAAAAACTGGTTCGGTTTTTGATGGGCAAGGGCTTCTCGTATCACGTCGCCGCCGATGCCGTTAAGGCACGTCTCGATGCCGAACGCGAGGAATGTGCGGTTTAGGCGTATGTGTTTTGTGGCCCTGCCGTTCACCGTGTTTTAGCCGCCGCGCCGGGGCCATTTATTTGACAGTTGTTGTGGTTCAACGTACGATAAACACTGTCATTTGCTTTGTGATATGTGCTCATCTGTGATGAGTTTGTTTATATGTTTATCTGTATCCGACCCGCATAAGCTGCGCCCATATTACTCAAATGTCGCGAGCCGTTCGTAAGGACGGTTCGCTTTGTTGTGTAACGAATCCATAAAAAGGAGTGAGCATGCCTATCATCGCAGCGCTCGTTGGCATCGTTTTGGGTGCCATCGCCGCCATTGCCTACATGCGCACCGCCAAGCAGGGTAGTCTTCACGAGGCCGACGAAAAGATCCAGTCGGCACACGCACAGGCTGAGTCCCTGATCGGTGATGCTAAGCGTCAGGCCGAGACCCTCAAAAAAGAGGCTCTGCTCGAGGCTAAAGAGGAGATCATCAAGAACAAGCAGGCCGCCGAGGCCGAGGACAAGCAGCGTAAGAGCGAGATTCGTACGCTCGAGAACCGTGTGATGCAGCGCGAGGAGTCCCTTGATCGCCGAAACGACGCTCTCGACAAGCGTGAGCACCAGCTGTCCAGCCAGGCCGGTCAGGTCGAGAAGCGCTCCCGCGAGCTTGAGGAGCTCTGCGCCAAGCAGACCTCCGAGCTCGAGCGTATCGCCGACCTGACCCGTGAGGACGCCCACAAGGAGCTCCTCGATAAGGTTCGCGGCGAGGTCACCCACGAGGCTGCCACGATCATTCGCGAGTCCGAGCAGCAGGTTCGCGCCGAGTGCCACAAGACCGCCCAGGAGATTCTGTCCCTGGCGATTCAGCGCTGCGCTGCCGACCACACAGCCGAGGTCACCGTTACCTCCGTGCACATTCCCTCTGATGACCTCAAGGGCCGTATCATCGGTCGCGAGGGTCGCAACATCCGGACCTTCGAGCAGGTTTCCGGCGTCAACCTCGTGATCGACGACACGCCTGAGACCGTCGTTCTTTCGAGCTTCGACCCGGTCCGTCGTGAGACCGCCCGTGTTGCCCTCGAGAACCTCATCGCCGACGGCCGCATTCACCCCGCCCGCATTGAGGAGATGTATCACAAGGCTGCCGACCTGGTTCAGCAGCGCGTGCGCGAGGCTGGCGAGCAGGCTGCCTTTGATACCGGTATCCACGACCTGCACCCCGAGATCGTCAAGACCCTTGGTGCCCTGCGCTACCGTACCTCGTTTGGTCAGAATGTGCTTCAGCACTCCCTCGAGGTTTCCGATCTGTGCGGCGTGATGGCTTCCGAGCTTGGCCTGGACGTTGTGACCGCTAAGCGCGCCGGCCTGCTGCACGACCTGGGCAAGGCAATCGACCACGACGTCGAGGGCCCGCATGCCGTCATCGGCGCCGAGCTTGCCCGCCGTTATGGCGAGAAGCCCGTTATCGTTCACGCTATCGAGGCTCACCATGCCGATGTCGACCCCAACACGGTGCTCGATGTCCTGGTACAGGCCGCCGATGCCGTCTCCGCCTCTCGCCCCGGTGCCCGTCGCGAGTCTGCCGAGAACTACATCAAGCGTCTTGAGAAGCTCGAGGAGATTGCCAACTCCCATGAAGGCGTCGAGCGTACCTATGCCATGCAGGCTGGTCGCGAGGTCCACGTCATGGTTCAGCCGGACAAGATCTCCGATGCCCAGTCCACGGTCCTGGCTCACGATATCGCCCATCAGATCGAGGAAGAGATGGAGTATCCCGGTCAGGTGCGCGTCGTCGTGATTCGCGAGAGCCGCGCTGTCGATATCGCTAAATAACATGAGCGACGCGAACGAGCTCATCTCATTTATCGCGTCGATGTCGGGGGAGGGCAACCTTCGCGTCGAGGAGAACCTTGGCGAGGGGTATGTCCGCCTCCGCGTTTCGGAGGCCGAGCGGCGCCAGGCAAAACACGACATTCAGCATGTCGAGGATATCGTCATCGAAATGCTCCGTAATGCTCGCGATGCCGGCGCCGACAAGGTCTATCTCGCCACGACCAAGGAAGATGGCGTCCGCACGCTTGTCTTTCTGGATAACGGTTCGGGCGTTCCGCAGGATATGCAAGAGCGAATCTTCGATGCCCGCGTTACCTCCAAGCTCGAGAGCATGAAGATGGACCGTTGGGGCGTTCACGGTCGTGGCATGGCATTGTTTTCGATCAAGCAGAACACCGACGAGGCCCGTGTGGTCACGTCCGGCGTCGATCTTGGTTCAGCCTTTAAGGTGAGCGTTGCAGCCGACCGCCTCAGTGAGCGTGCCGATCAGTCCAGCTGGCCCCAGGCCGTCAAGGATGAGGACGGACGTTATGTCTGTGCTCGCGGCCCGCATAATATTATTCGCGCTGCCTGTGAGTTTGCGCTCGAGGAGCTGCGTGGTTGCGATGTCTATCTTGGTTCTCCGTCTGAGATTGCCGCGACCCTTTATGCTCAGGCGTCAAGTCGGCTCGATACGTCTCGTCTCCTGTTTATTGATGACGAGAGCGAGCTTCCGGTTGTCGATCGTTTAGGCCTTGCCTCTGATGCCGAGGACTTTATTCGTATCTGCTCGGGTTTGGGTCTTGAGATGTCCGAGCGCACGGCACATCGCATTTTGGCAGGGCAGATTAAGCCCGTTCGCGGTGTGACCGCGCGTCTGCTGCGCGAGCGTGATTCGTCCTCGCATGCGCCGGCTCCTGTCGATCTCGCGAAGGATCGTCGCGGGCTTCGTATTGCCAAGGATGACATGGCACAGTTTTCGCGTGCTGTGGAGCGCGACTTTAATGACCTTGCCGCCCGGTACTATCTCAACCTTTGCGGCGACCCAAAGATTCGCGTTTCGCGTGATCGAATCACTGTGACCTTCGATCTTGCCAAAGAGGAATAGTGCCTTTACCGAGTCCACTCGGTACGATACAGTTATTGCAGTTAAAACGTACTTTTAAACGCAGGAGTTTCTTCATGGATTGCCTGAAGGTATCAAGCAAATCATCGCCCGCGTCCGTTGCCGGCGCCATCGCCGGCATGGTCAAGGATGGTGTACCCGTCAACATCCAGTGTGTCGGCGCCGGTGCTGTCAACCAGGCCATTAAGGCCGTTGCCATCGCGCGCGGTTTTTTGATCCCAACCGGTTTTGATATTTCCTGCGCGCCCGTGTTCTCCGACATTCTCATTAACGGGGAGTCGCGCACGGCCATCCGCCTTTCTATCTACGTTCACCAGATCAATCGAGCTGCTATGGATAACGTCGTCATGGATGATGTTAAGCCTGTGGCATAGCTTCTGCTTGCCTCGATTCGCCCCCCCCTCTCCATCGTTAGGACTTATGCACATGGACCAGCGTTCCGTACGCGATATTCTTGCCGGTAAAACCTACTTTATCCGCACCTTTGGCTGCCAGATGAATCAGCACGACTCTGAGCGCGTGAGCGGTCTGCTCGATTCGTATGGTTGCCTCATGGCGCTCGATCCCGAGCATGCCGATATTGTTGTCTTCATGACATGCTGCGTGCGCGAGGCCGCCGATACTCGCCTGTACGGTCAGTGCAACTCTTGTAAGAGCCTCCCGCCCTCACCCTCGGGCAAGCGTGTGGTTGCCGTTGGTGGTTGCATCGCGCAGCGCGATGGCGAGGGCCTGCTCACCAACGTCGATAACGTCAATGTCATCTTTGGTACGCATTCCATCGCACATGTGGCCGAGCTCATTGCCGAGGCGTTCCTTGATGGCAAGCGTCATATCCGCACCAATGAGCATGAGGATACGGGTGCCATGAGCATGCCGTGGCATCGCGAGACCCAGTATCACGCCTGGGTGCCCATTATGACGGGCTGCAATAATTTCTGTACCTATTGCATCGTGCCGTACGTGCGCGGTCGCGAAAAGAGCCGCCCCTTCGAGGAAATTGTCGACGAGGTGACCGGTTTGGTGCGCCAGGGCGTGCGCGAGATTACGCTGCTGGGCCAAAACGTTAACTCATATGGTCGCGATCTGTTTGTCAAGCCGCGTTTTGCCGATCTGCTGCGTGCCGTGGGTGATACGGGTGTGGAGCGCATCTTCTTTACCTCTTCTCATCCTAAGGATCTGCTGCCCGAGACCATCGACGCCATGGCCGAGACGCCCGCCGTCATGCCGCAGCTTCACTTGGCCGTTCAGTCGGGCTCCACGCGTATCCTCAAAGAGATGAATCGCCGTTATACACGCGAGGACTATCTGGGCCTGGTCGATCGCATTCGCAACCGCATGCCCGATATCGCGCTCTCGACCGATATTATCGTTGGCTTCCCGGGCGAGACTGAAGAGGACTTTGAGCAGACGCTCTCACTTGCCGAGACGGTCCGCTATGCTCAGGCCTATACCTTCATCTATTCCAAGCGCGCCGGTACCCCGGCCGCAGAGATTGACGATCCTACGCCGCATGAGGTTATTCTCGAGCGTTTCAACCGCCTGGTTAAGGTTATCGAGACTACGGCACACGAGTATAACCAGGGTGAGCTTCATACTGTGGTGCCGGCGCTCATTGAGGGAACGAGTAAAAAGAACGACGCGGTCCTGCTGGGCAAGAGTCCCAAGAATCAGACCGTGCATGCGCCTATCCCCGAGGGTTACAGCATCGATCAGCTTGTTGGCAAGATCGTTGATGTTGACGTTGACGTTGCCAAGACCTGGTATTTGTCCGGCTCCGTTGTGGGCGAGCCGCGCTAATGGTTTCTCCCAGGGCAGGACTTTCCGCCGTTGCGATCGTCGGTCCGACGGCGGTTGGTAAGAGTGATGTTGCCGACCGTTTGGCAGCTCGCCTTTCGTCTGAAGTGCTGTCGTGCGATGCGATGCAAATCTATCGCGGCATGGACATCGGTACCGCAAAGATGGCGCCCGATGAGTGTACGGTGCCGCTGCGTCTCGTCGACATTGTAGAGCCGGGTGTGGCATATTCTGCTGCGCTTTATCAGGCTGACGCTCGCGCGCATGTTGAACGTCTCCTTGGTTCGGGTTGCCTGCCGGTTTTTTGCGGAGGTACGGGGCTGTATCTCAAGGCCGCCCTCGATGAAATGGACTTTCCTTCGGGTGAACTTGAGGACGATCGTCGTATGGGCTATCAGGAGCTTGCCGAGCGTATTGGCGAGGAAGAGCTGCATGCTCTGCTTGCCGAGCGCGACCCAGAATCGGCTGCTGTTATTCATCCCCATAATGTGCGCCGTGTGATTCGTGCGCTCGAGATGCATGATGATGGTATCTCCTATGCACAGCAAAAAAGTCAGTTTAGTGTTCCGCGCGAGCATTATCATGCTCTATGGTTTGGTCTGACGCGTAATCGCGAGGTGCTCTACGAGCGCATTAACCTGCGCGTCGATCTGATGTTTGAGCAGGGTCTTGTCGATGAGGTTCGCGGTCTTATGGACCAGGGGCTGGGAGATGCCCTGACTTCGATGCAGGCAATTGGCTATAAAGAGATCATTGATGCTTTCAATGGCGTGATTTCTATGGATGAGGCTCGCGAACTCATCAAGATGCGTTCGCGTCGCTATGCCAAACGTCAGCTTTCGTGGTTTAAGCGCGATGACCGTATCGTGTGGTTTGATATGGACGAGTTTACGATCGATGAGGTCGTTGAGGACATACTGCATCGTATTGAGGCTGCCTAATGGCCCGTTTCCCCCTTGTTCCCACGGCACCCGAGCCCGAGCGTGCCATATTAGTTGGTGTTGAGTGGCGCGACAATGCATGGCCGCTCGATCGTTCGCTTGACGAGCTTGAGCGCCTGGCCCATACGGCTGGCGCCCAGTGCGTGGCGCGTTTGTCACAGCGTCTGGTTAAGCCGTATCCAAAATCGTTTATCGGTTCCGGTAAGGTTGAAGAGCTGTGCGGCCTGGTGCATCGCATGGATGCCGATGTCGTTATTTTTGACGACGACCTGACGCCCTCGCAGCAATCCTATTTGGAGAAAGCCGTGGGCGAGCCGGTAAAGATTATCGATCGTACAGCACTGATCTTGGATATCTTTGGCCTGCATGCTCAGACGCGTGAGGGACGCCTACAGGTACAGCTGGCGCAGCTTCAATATCTGTTGCCTCGTCTGCGTGGCATGTGGAGCCATCTTGCCAAGGAGCAGACGCGCGGCGGCATCGGTTCGCGCTTTGGCCAGGGTGAAAGCCAGCTCGAGGTTGACCGTCGCTTGATTCGCAATAAGATTGCCGCGCTTCGTCGTGAGCTCAAGCAGGTTGAACAGCGTCGCGATGTCCAGTCCAAGAGCCGCATTGAGTCACCGGCGTTTCGCGTCGCGTTAGCCGGTTATACCAATGCCGGTAAATCGACGTTGCTCAATCGCCTGACCGGCTCTACGGTACTTTCGCAGGACAAGCTGTTTGCTACGCTCGACCCGACGACGCGTTCGTATCGCCTGCCCGGCGGTCGCGGCATGACGATTACTGATACCGTCGGCTTTATTCAAAAGCTGCCGCATGGTCTGGTCGATGCCTTTAAATCGACGCTGTCCGAGGTGTTGGGTGCCGATCTAATTCTCAAAGTCGTAGATGCGTCTGACGAGGACTATGAGCGGCAGCTTGAGGCTGTCGACCGCGTTCTTGATGAGATCGGCGCTGGAGAGCGTTTAACGCTGACCGTATTCAATAAAATCGATCTTCTCGATAGCGTTGATCGCCTGAGCTTCCGTCGTCGCTATCCCGAGGCCGTGCTGTTCTCGGCCCAGACGGGCGAGGGACTCGACGATTTCGTCGACCGTATTGCTCGTGAGGCGGCTGCTACCGATGTGTTGCTCTCTGCTGATATCCCGTATCGCGAGGGCGCCCTCATCACGCTGGTGCATGAGCAGGGAACCCTTTTGCACGAGGAATATCTTGAGGACGGCGTTCGTATTGTGGCGAAGCTGCCGGCCCGTATCGCGCCGCGGCTCAAGCGTTATCGCACCGAGTAGACGAGCTCCAAAAAGCCCAGAATAATGGGTTGATGCAGCAGATAAAAGGGGAGTGCATGACGTCCAAGGCTGGCGAGCGCCGGCAGGGGGTTGGCGTAGGCCCAGCTTAGGGCGGTCTTATCGATTCCCTGCGCTATATGTGCGGCGAAGTATCCTGCAAGATACATAAAGATAAACGGGATGATGGGGTAGTAATCACCTGAAACAAACCCAAGGCTCGGAAATCCCAGCCACGCCAGGTAGGGGACAGGGTAGATCGTTTTGGGGATACTCCAGGTGAGGGCGAACAACACAAGGCATAGCGACATGCCCCATCTCGCCGATATCTTCTTAAGGACGGGATCGGTCAACGCCACGATGCCGGTACATGCGGCCATGCAGTAGATGATGCCAAAATTAACCGAATCGTCGACTGAGACAAGTGTTGTTGCCAGCCAGACGACGAGTGCTGCTAAGGCGTATTTGGCGGCACGTTTGATATTGTTGCGCGAAAGGGTGCACATCCAACCCGCGATAAACAAAAATACCCAGCTGATGCTGGCGCGCCAGATGTCTTGAAAGACGGTCTGGGTAAACCAGGGCATATCCCAGTCGTACAGGTAGGCGAGATCGTAGCAAGCGTGAAAACCTGCCATTGAAATCATCGTAAACCCGCGGACGGTATCAAAGATGGTGATGCGTTTTTGCATTACGAGAACCGGCGCATTAAGCCGACGACTTTGCCCAAGATGATGGGATTCGTTGCATAGATAGGCTCCATGGTGTCATTCTCGGGCTGCAGGCGTACGCGTCCCTGCTCCTTGTAGAACGTCTTGACGGTCGCTGAACCATCAATCATGGCCACGACAATTTCGCCGTTCATGGCACTCTTTTGTTCACGGACGATGATGTAATCGCCATTGAAGATGCCGACATTGATCATTGAGCTCCCATGCACCTCAAGGATAAAGGAACCCTGATCAGTGGCGATTTCGGTCGGGATAGTAAAAGTGTCTTCGATATTCTGCTCGGCCAGAATGGGAATCCCAGCCGCGACGCGACCAACGAGCGGTAGCGAGACCGTTCCGCGAGGTGCGGTGGGCTCGTCAGATTTAGAAATTGAGACAGAGGAACCGTCCTCGTTAAAGAGTTCCAGGGCACGCGGTTTGGTGGCATCGCGCTTGAGTAGCCCGCGCGCCTCCAGGGCAGAGAGATGGGCGTGCACGGTGCTGGGAGAGGATAGGCCCACGGCAGAAGCCATCTCGCGCACGCTGGGCGGATAACCCTTCTCCTGCTGATATTCCTTGATGAAGTCGTAAATTTGCTGCTGACGCTTGGTAATTTTGCGAGCCATCAGGGCATCCTCTCTACCCATGTCAAACAAATGTTCGAATTTTGCTTGACAGGAACAACTGTTCGAAGATAATAATAACCGAACATTCGTTCTCGCGCTAGACATTTTTGTCCGCGCGGCTTGATAAAACTGTTCTCAGCAAAACACGCGAGAGGAGAACATGATGAACGCAACGAATATGGTCCAGGGAAACCTCGCCCTTAAGCTCGAGACGCCTGCCGCGCCCGCTTTTACTGTTGTCAAGGGTGGACGTTCCGGTTATCAGCCTTTGCCCGTAAAGTCTGCTCGCACTCAGTATGCTGTTGCCGCGCCGACTCCCGCTGCCCTGAAGGTCTCGACGATTGTTGCCGTCGCCGTTGCGCTCACGCTCTTTTTTGTCCTCGCTACGTCGGTCTTTAGCGCTCGTCACGCCGCGTATGCCGAGTCCGTTTCCAACGTTACCTACGAGACCATTCGCGTTCAGCCTGGTGATTCTCTTTGGTCGCTTGCCGAGGAATATCCAATCGAAGGCCTTTCCACGCAAGAGACTTCCGACATGATCCGTAACGTCAATCATCTGGAGCATGGTTCGCTCGCCGCCAGTGCGCATCTTAAGGTTCCTGCTCGTTCGTAATCATTATCGCGCTGCGCATGGTACTCTTGTTATCGTTTAAGAGGAGGTACCATGCGCTGTCCTAAATGCGGCAAGGCACATACCCGCGTCGTTGATTCCCGTATGCAGGAGTCAAATAACACCATTAAGCGCCGTCGCGAATGTTGCTCGTGTAACTACCGCTTTACAACGTTCGAGCGATGCGAAGACCCAATTGAGGTCATTAAGTCGGACGGAACTAAGCAGCGGTTCGATCGCAATAAGCTGCTCGTCGGCTTGATGCGTGCCACCATCAAGCGCGATATCGACACTAAGAAGCTCAATGAGATTATCGACGATATCGAGGTCGAGCTGCGTTCTCGTACGCTGACGGCCGTCACGTCCCATGAGTTGGGTGACATGGTGCTCAAACGCTTGGCCAAGATCGACAAGGTGGCGTACATCCGCTTTGCCTCGGTCTACCGCGATTTCAAAGACGTCGATGAGTTTCTGCAAGAGCTCGACAAGCTAAGGTGATTCCATGTCCAACATTACCCTCAACATAAAGCGTCTCGATCCCACCGTCGAGCTTCCCAAATACGCCCATCCCACCGATGCCGGCTTGGATCTGCGCTCCAACGAGGACTGCGTCCTGAAGCCCTTCGAACGCCGTCTGGTCTCTACCGGGCTGGCCATCGCCCTGCCCGATGGCTACGCCGGCTTCGTCCAGCCCCGCAGCGGCTTGGCCATCAAGCAGGGCCTGTCTATAGTCAACACGCCAGGCCTCATCGACGCCCACTACCGAGGAGAACTCAAGGTTATCCTCATCAACCTGGACCCCTCCAACAACATCCAAATCAACAAAGGCGACCGCATAGCCCAACTCGTCATCCAAGAAGTCCCCACGGTCAACCTCATAGAAGTAGAAGAACTAGACGTAACCGACCGAGGCAACGGAGGCTTCGGCTCCAGCGGCGTCGCCTAGGGCGCTCGTATCCCTCCCGCCCGGCGCTTACCTATATCATTCCATGCTCAAACATTCTCGCTTCGCAGGGGCGCACGGATCCCGCTTTCGCCTGAGCCCCATACATATCATCCCGTGCTCAAACATTCTCGCTTCGCTGCGAAACTGCGCGCGGGACGATATGTATGGGGCTCAGGCGAAAGGGCTACATGCTTGACATAAAACAATCTTTCTAGTTAGCCGATGCGATAAAGGGATGCCTCCTTTGTCGCATCGGCTAACTCTATTTATATTTTCCTGTTTTACCTTTGCAGGTTCTAATGGAGGGGATACCGAAGTAGCTGCTAGTAAGTAAACGTAGCTGCTCAGCGGGAGCCGCCCATATATCGTTCCACGCGCAGTTTCGCAGCGCAGCGAGAATGTTTGAGCATGGAATGATATATGGGCGGCTTCCGCTGAGCGGCGGACCTTCGTCTACCTGATATGAGCGGGTTTTCCGCCCCAGTAGAAGCGGCAGAAGGCTCGTTTGCGCTTTTGGGGTTTGCCTACGAGCTCCATGGTTGCGATGGCGATGTCCTCCGCTGCGCGTGGACGGCGTAGTACTTCGCCGTTGATGAGTAGGGCTTTGAGCGACTCAGGGTGGTCGTGCAGGTGACGAAGCGTCACGATGAGTTCTCGTGCGGTGGTGACATGCATGCTGGCGCCCATGCCGGTGAGCATCGTGGTGTTGGCCTTTTCCTGACCGTATGATTTGCCCAGCAGGATCATCGGCAGATGTGCGCACAGGCACTCGGTGACGGTGAGCCCGCCCGATTTGAGGATTGCCAGGTCGCAGCCGTGCATGAGGGCCGCCATGTCGTCCACGTAGTCCAGTACCGTGACGTTGTCGAGCTTCATGGCGTCGAATAGCGTCTTGAGACGGGTGGCATATTCGGTGTCTTTGCCCGGCAAAAAGATAAAGTGCATGTCCTCGAAACTGCGCAGGAAGGGGAGGGTGCGGTCCATCTCCGCGCGAAAGCGGACGTACGGTTGAGGCAAACTGGCGCCGGCCATTACCAGCACAATGGTCTTGTCGACGGGGAGGTTGAACTTCTGAAGTTCTTCCTCGCGATTGTAATCCGTGTCAAACCCGGCGCGAATAGGGATGCCTGTAATGCGAATCTTTGCTTCGGGGACCTTGCGGGGGCGCAGCGTTTCGGCCATAAACTCGTTGGCCACGCAGAACAGGTCGGTGTCCTTGTGGGGCCAAAAGCCTTCGACTTCATAGTCTGTTGGTACGCAGATGACCGGATAATCGATACCCGTAATTACGCGGGCGCCCACGGCAACATTGGCAGCTGTGATGTGCGTTGCGACCACGGCTATAGGCCTGCGGCGACGAATATATTCGTTGAAGGCGGGGAACATAATTCGCGACCATGCCGTGCCGCCACCCCAGAGAAGATGTCCCGTAAGCGTATATCGCCAGGTCAGGTCGTAAATGGGGCGTGTGGCTCCCGTAAAAGAAGCCGCGGTCTTATTGCCGTCGAATTTAATACGTCCAAAATCAAGGATATCGAGCACTTCAATTTCAATATCCTCAGGGATTCCCTTGGTGCCGCGGATAAGGTCAAATGCTTGTGCAATCGCGTTGGCGGCGGCTTTGTGGCCCGATCCAACCGATGCGTGCACAATGGTTACTAGGGGTTTTTGTGCAGGTAAAACGGTCATTTGCTCCGGTTGGGGAGTGGCTTGCATGGGCAGGGGAGCGCTATTGCCCGTCTGCGTTTGATCCATCGATAACTCCCCTTCAGCTTTGTTACGCGATTTATCATTGTAGTGCATGAGTGTCATGTTCACGTAAATTTGGGTATGAGCGCAAAGAACGTCAATGTATCGACGAGAGGATATTCCATGACTACCGATCAGCCGATTGATGTTGCGATTATCGGTGGAGGCCCCGCGGGCTATGCTGCCGCCATTTACGCTGCGCGTGCCAACCTGACGACGACTGTGATTGAGCAGGGCATGTCGGGTGGACAGATCGCCACAACCAACGAGATCGAGAATTATCCCGGTATTCCGCTGCTAAGTGGTGCAGAGCTGGGTGAACGCTTTCAGCAGCATGCAGAAGGCCTGGGTGCGCAGGTTGAATGGAGTATGGTAACGGGCATCGATTATGATGCTGATTCCGCACTGTTTACCGTTCATCATGATATGGGCGACACGGAGGCTAAGAGCGTCATTGCGTGCATGGGCGCCACGCCGCGTCCGGCAGGTTTTGCTGGCGAGGATACGTATCGCGGTCGTGGCGTTTCATATTGCGCAACATGTGACGGCATGTTCTTCCGCGGCAAACAGGTCTTTGTAATCGGTGGTGGCAATTCGGCATGCGAAGAAGCGCTGTTCCTGTCAGACATTGCCAGCAGTGTGACCATCGTGCTGCGCCGCGACCAGTTCCGTGCGCCTGATGGTGTTGTTCGGAAGGTGCTCGAAAAGGACAATATTACAGTTAGGTACCAAACTAGTATTGTGGAGCTCTCGGGCGAAGCCATGCCAACGACGATCGCCTTTAAGGACAATTCATCCGGGGAAATTCATACCGAGTCATTTGAGCCCGGCTCTTTTGGCATCTTTGTCTATACCGGGACGCAACCCCATACCGAGCTTGTTGAGCATCTAGTCGATCTGGCGCCTGATGGCGGCATTCTGACTGATGAATCCATGGCGACCCGCACGCCAGGTCTATTTGCCGCTGGCGATATCCGTTCCAAGCGTTTACGTCAGGTTGTGACCGCGGTTTCTGACGGAGCCATAGCGGCAACCAGCGCATACGCATTTCTCCGTAGATAAGTACGATAATATATCTTATGTAAGGTTGTTATCTTTAAACAAAGTGGTTGGACGGTGCATCAATGTGCTGTCCAACCACTTTTACTTGCCGGCTATGTGGTATGCAAAACTAGATAACGTAGAATACAATATAGATATGAACGGAGGACCTTTATGAACCACGTTAAACACGTCATTCCGATGTCTGATTCTTCGATCAGCATTAAGCCTGAGGATATTCAGCCCACTGTGCTGCCCGATGCATTTATTGAGTCCGATATCGTTCGCAACCTCAATACGTTGACTCTGCCGCGCTATAATCAGTTGCCCAATGTGACGCTCTACCGCGACCAGGTTATTGAGTATGTTGCGCTGTGGATGGAGCCGCTGTCCATTTGCGTTGAGCAGCCCGTCATTACGCCATCGATGATCAACAACTACGTGAAGGTCGGCCTGGTGCCTGCTCCGGTCAAAAAGCAATATGGCCGCGAGCAGATTGCCCGCCTGATCGCTATCTGCATCTTTAAGCAGGTGCTACCTATTGCTGCGGTGCAGGCACTCTTTAACATTCAGCGTTTGAGCTACGATGCCCCGACGGCCTTTGATTATGTGGTCGATCAGCTCGAGGCATCGATTCGTGCGGCGTTTTCCGTCGAGCAGACTCCCGTGCCCGATACGGCGCATCAGGTAACGCGTGAGTCGCTGCTTGTGCGTAGCGCGGTATCGTCCTTCGTTTCGAAGGCTTACTTGATGAGCTATCTCAAGTTCAACGGGTTTAATAGCTAGCCGACGTATAAAACGGGCGGGACAAAGAGCCATCTGTCGCTTTGTCCCGCCCGTATTTTGCTTTGTTGGACTTTATTTGCCCGAAGCTACGCCCATGCCGTAGCCGATGATGAGGCCGTGCATCTCGGCGTAATAGGAATCCAGGCCGTTGCAGGGCATGATGATGGTCTTGGAGCCGGGCCAATGTTCGACTATGCGATCAGTAAGCGCCTGAGCTCCAGCTTCGTTCTCAACGTGATCGATGATGACCTCACCGCCCGTAAAGCCCTCGGCTTCCATAGTGTCGATGATCTTGTTGAGCATCTTCTTTTCGCCACGCGTGTGCCCGACGAGTTCGATTTTACCGGCCTCACTCGCCGTGCCCAAAATGCGGATATTGAGCTTGTTGGCAATGACGCCGGCTGCCTTAGGGATACGTCCGGCTTTGGCGAGGTTTCCGTAATTGCACAAACTGAAGAGGATTTTGCTGTTCTGTTCAAGGCTATTGAAGTATGCGCAAGCATCCTCGAATGAGACATTCGGATTGCTTGCAAGATAGCGGTCGAACAGCAAGAAAATGAGGTCCATTTTGCCGCCAGCTGCGCGTGAATCGACTAGATGAATCTGTCGGTCGGGCTCCTCGGCAAGAACCATATCGCGAGCCGTGGCTGCCGCGTTGTAGCTGCCCGACACGCCCTCAGAGATCGGCATGCAGATGGTCTTGTCTGCCAATTTGAAGAGCTCGGCCCACTCCCCTACGCTGGGACAAGCGCTCGAAGAAGCGTTCGTCTCCGCCTGAACAGCGCAGTTGAGCTCATGAACATCGAGCGAAAGGTCATCGACGAATTCATGCTCCCCCACTCGAATTTTGAGGGGCGCAAATGCAAAGGTGGTATGGGGCGCGGTCGGTTGCCAATCGCGGAGGTTGCAGCTTGAATCGGAGATAAGTGCCCAGCTCATAGAGGGTCCTTTCTAATTGTTCCTCAACAATTATAGCCATCTTGCAAACTAAATGTACGGCTATCTAGTTTTGAATACTAGATAGCCGTACAAGATTAGAGAAAAACGAATGGACCTCGCGACTTAAAGCCACGAGGTCCACATTCACACGCTGTGTAAGATGACTTAGTAACGCACGAAGATATAGTTATTGTTCATGCCGGCGGCAACGGAGCTGATGATAACACCCGTGTTGTAGTCGGAAGCATGAATCATTTGACCACCACCGATGTAAATGCCGGTGTGGTACGAGTTGACCACAACGTCACCGGGCTGCGGATCGGACACACGCGTCCAGCCCATAAAGGTGCCCGTGGTGCCCAGGCGGCAATAGCGACCAGTGAGGCAATAGCTAACAAAACCAGAGCAGTCGAAACTGTTCGGGCCAATTCCGCCCCAGGAATAGGCGCAACCAAGCTTGCTGTATGCACGCGAGACAACAGAACCGCCATCGACGGACTGGCTCGGAGCAGAAGGCGTCGGAGCCGGAGCAGGCGTGGAGGGCTGCGGCGTCGGAGCAGGTGTCGGCGTGGGCGCCGGAGTGTTCCCGTCCTGGTTGTTGTTATTGCTGGTCTGGCCACCGTTGTTGGTGTTCTCGGTCGTACCGGCAGTCTCGTTGCTCACCGTGGCCTTCTCGGCGGTACTGGCGTTGATGCCGGCCTGCAGCGCGGCGTTGGCCTCGGCCTCTGCGGCAAGCTCGGCCTGCAGCTGCGAATCCAAGGAGTTTACGACGTTCTGTGCTTCAGCCTGCTGGGCGTTAAGCTCGTCGACCTTCTTTTGCGTGGTGGCGACGTTCTTCTCCTGCTCGGCCTGCTTATCGGTGAGCTGCTGCTTAAGCTCCTTGACCTCTTGAATGGTCTGAGCCTGCTTATCGGAAACTTTGCCGTAGTAGAACAAACGGTTGAGCATATCGCTCAGATCATCGACACCCGTCAAAACCTGAAGCAGGCTCAGACCGCCGGTTTTGTACTCGCCGGCGACATAGGTCGAGAGCTTGGCCTGACCATCGGCGATCTCCTGCTGCTTTTGCGTGATCTCGCCAGCAGTCTGATCGAGCGCCTGCGTCTGCGTGGCGAGCTCATCGTAAATCTGCTGGGTTTGGGTACCGATCTGCTCGAGCTTCGTACGAGCAGCGGCAAGGTCGGATGCGGTATCGGCGTAGGCAGGAGCCGCGAGGCCCAAGCCCAAAACACAAGCGAGGGTTGCCGTAGCAGCGCAGCGTGTCATGTTTTTATGCGTGTTTGCTGTGCGCATGTAGCTTCCTTTCCAGTAACTAAGGGTAACGGCTAGTCTACCGTCACCAGGCTAAAGAGCTCCACATCGTCATCAGACGGCGTGAGCTTCTCGCGCGGGTTGAGAAACGCAAGCTCAAGGATACAACCGTAACCGACAAGCTTTGCGCCCATATCTCGCACCAGTTTACCTGTTGCCTCGACGGTTCCGCCCGTCGCGATCAAGTCGTCCAGAATCAACACGGTATCTTTAGAGCTGATAGCGTCGGCGTGGATCTCAATTGAATCGGTGCCGTACTCGAGCTCGTAGCTCTGGCTCACGGTCTCGCGCGGCAGCTTTCCCGGTTTACGTGCGGGAACAAAGCCGGCGCCAAGGGCTACAGCCACCGGTACGCCAACCATAAAGCCGCGAGCCTCGGGACCCACGACCTTGGTGATTCCCATGCCGGCAAAGTGCTCGGCGAGGGCATCGGTCATGGCTTTGAGCGCCTCGGGATTGCCAAAGAGCGGCGTGATGTCTTTAAAGATGACTCCGGGCTCGGGATAGTCGGGGATGTCGACGATTTGAGATTCGAAGTCGTACATTGCATGACCTTTCAATGGGTTGTCGAAATTTCGGCAGCTGTTATTTGCCTGCGGTGACGGTGCCGGATTGCGAAGGGGCGACGACTTTGAGCGGCTTTACGAGAGAATCCTCGTGCGAAGCCGGCGCGGCTGTCTCTTCGTTTTTGGCCTTGGTGGACTCGGAGCGAGTGATTTCCTCATCGAGTGCATCGATGTCGGCGTCTTCGACCACGGCGTTGAGCGACTCAAAAACGCGGTTCTTGAGCAGCGCGGTGTGCACGCCCTCCGTCAGGTCGTGAAGCTTCTTAAACGCACGCTCAAGCTTGGCGTCGCGCTCGTCATCGGAGGTATCCATGCCGAGCATGCTCACGAGCACCTGCTCAAACATCGAGGACTCGCGGTTGGCGGAAGACACGTACTGACGCAGGTTGCGCGGCTCGATATGGAAGCGTGACAGCTCGGAGCAGTAACGGATGATCGGGAAATCGCGACCATCGACGAGCTCTCGATTCTGCGGGCTCTTGATGATGCGAATGAGGTCGTTTTCGGCAAGGGAGCGGATAAACGAAATCTCGACGCCCAGCATATCGGGAATGGTCTCGATGTGATGCAGCTTTTGCTTAGTCTCCTTGGGCTCCGTCTTGAGCGGAACATCGGACAGCAAGCCCACCTCGTAAGCGAGCGTTGACAGGTCCGTGGCGTTTTCCAAGCGCTGCTTAATCACGTTGAGCGGCATGTAGCGGGTCTTCTGCAAGTGCAGGATGACCTCCAGGCGATCAACGTCCTCCTTGGAGTACTGACGGTATCCCTTAGGCGTACGATGAGGGGTAATGAGCCCCTCATCCTCTAGAAATCTAATTTTTGAGTTCGAAAGATCGGGGTATGCGCCTCGAAGTAGGTTGACGACTTGGCCGATACTCAGATAGTTGCGTTCGGCCATGCCCTACTCACCGGTTTCGATGCGCTCCGGCGTGCTCTCGTGGTAGATGAGCGTAAACGTACCGATCTGGACGGAAGAACCGTCGTGCAGCGGGGCTGCATTGACGATGGCACCGTCGACCCAGGTGCCATTGAGCGAGCCCAAGTCCTCGATGCGAGCGCCGAGGCCCTCGCGAATAATGCGCGCGTGGCTGCGCGAAACGGTCATGTCATTGAGGAGGATGCCGTTCGCAGGATCGCGACCGATGGTGGTCACGTCTTCCTCGAGCTCAAAGGCGGCACCAGTCTGCGGACCCTTGACGATGGACAGAACGGGGGCGGTGATGCGCACGTTGGCCATGAGGTCGGGAACGGTGACGTCGCTTGAAGGCACGCGGAATACGCAGGTAGCGTCAGCAGTCTTATCATTCTGAGGCATATTGTTAACCATGTTGTCCATGACAACCCCTAACTTATCGCGGACGTGCCGCAAATAATGAACCGTACGTAATCATACCCCAACGAATCAGTCTTCGATTTCGGGGTTCAGAAAGTCGATGTCCTCGTCCTCGGGATGCGCGAGAGCCTGTTTAATGGCCACTCCGCCCTTAATGGAGTAGATGACAGCCGTGAGCATGGAGAAGATCACGCCGCCGTACACAAAGAAGATACCGAGGGGCACCGAGCTTCCGTTGAGGCCCGGGAAGGCCGTAAGGGATGAAGGTAGAAGATGCAGGCCGTCAACAACGGGGAAACCGAGCAGCATGAGCGAGAAACCAGTCATGAGCAGCGCTGTGGCAATCTTTCCGGGGAAGACGACATCGATGGGGCGACGGTGATAATGACGAACGATAAGCGTGCCGATGCCCAGATAGATGTCGCGGCCAATAATGAGCACGCAGACCCAGATGGGCAGCTCTCCGCGGACCACCAGTCCAAGTACGCCGGTGAACAGCAGCGCACGGTCGCAAATGGGATCCATGACCTTGCCGAGCCACGAGACCGTCTTAGTCATGCGGGCGATCTGACCGTCCATCCAGTCGGTGGAGGCGGCAACGGCGTAGATAACGATGGCGATGACACGGTTGTTATCCGTCACAAACAGGTACAGAAATACCAGGGTGAGGATCAGGCGCGTAAAGGTGATGAAATTGGAGATCGTAAAGATCTTATTCGACGGGTAATCGGAAGTGCCGATAAGCTCCTTTTTGATCTTCTTTTTGATGCCCACAGGACTCCCCCGCTGGTTAACGACAAAACTTTCGATACTATACCCGTTCCGGCGATGTCTATCCAGCGCAGCCATAGAGAGTCCAGACATGTGGAGGGCGCCTCTGGGCTGCGCTGGATTCTGCATTCGTGTACATCAGCCTCCAAAAGCGACATTTTTCGGCATCTTTGGTGGCTGGTGTACACGTTTTGATTCGGTGATTACATCGATCGGGAAAGTTGTTGCTTTAAGCAAATGCGTACGGGTCGAGAAGGGCTGGCACCAAAAGAGCCCAACGGCCGTTACGGCTTCGTTAGAAACGCGCCCCACCATGGATGTTGAACCCGAAAGGTAAGGCGCGCGGGCACGGCGACTCGGCCCGCGCGCCCGGAAGAGAAAGGATAAGCCCATGGGTTACATGCTCGAGACGCGCGGGCTCACCAAGCGCTTCGGCCGCGGCGACCAGGCGCAGGACGCCGTGGCCGACGTGAGCCTTCATATCCGCGAGGGCGAGGTGTACGGGCTGCTCGGCCCCAACGGCGCCGGC
>DBFBAP010000033.1:0-8672 GCA_048245415.1 Collinsella sp.
CCCCGCCCCACTACTCCACCCACCATATATTGCAAAACACCCCCAAGCATATGTTCGAAAACACAATATGTTGTGTTTACAGCAACAGCGGGATGCCACCTGTAGAACCACGCCCGCGAACCTCAACCTTCAAGTTGACCTTGAGGCGATTTTTACGTCCCTTTACACGCCGTTCACATCGCCCCCAAACTCCCCCACCACGGTACACACGGCCCACCACCGCGTCGGTGTCTGGCGAAAAATGGGACGGGGCCCCAGATTGCCCATGCGCGCAAAAGTGCGTCTCGGCAATCTGGGGCCCGTCCCATTTAATATTTATAAATATGCAGGTCAGCGAGGTGCTAGCGATGTGCTAGCGGATGCGCCGCCAGATAGACCTCGGTCAGTTGTGTTCGGTCGACATGCGTGTAAACCTGCGTGGTCGAAATATCGGCATGGCCCAAAATCTCCTGCAGCACACGCAGGTCGGCACCGCCCGCGAGCATGTGGGTGGCAAAGGAGTGGCGCAAGGTATGGGGATGGAGCCCCACCAGCCCCACCTGACGCCCATACCGCTCGCATATCGCATGCACGGCCTGGCGCGACAGGCGACGTCCGTTCTTATTTAAAAAGACCGCCGAGGTCTCGGTTCCGCGGGCATGGGCCGCCAAGCGAGAACGCCCCTCAGTTACATAGAGCGTCAGAGCTCGCGCCGCGCTTCCCACCAGTGGGGACAGGCGTTCCTTTGAGCCCTTACCGCGAACGAGTACAAAGCCATCGTCAATATGGATATCGCCCACATCGAGCCCAACCAGCTCACTCACACGCAAACCGCATCCGTAGAGCACTTCCAAGATGGCATGGTCGCGCAGTCCCATCTCGCCCTCGGGAAAGTCTTGATCGAGCAGCGCCGAGACATCCTCCACCGATAGATACTCCGGCAAACGCTCAGCCTTTTTAGGCAGGCGCAACGCCGCCGTCGGGTTTTGGGCCACGGCCCCATCGCGCACCAAAAAGGCATGCAGGCCCTTCACGGCAGCAAGCGCGCGCTCCACCGAGGCGTCGGAATAGCCTCCGTCGCGGCGATCGGCGACAAAGCCCTCCACGACCTGACGGGTCACCTCTTCAAAAGACACAATACCCGCCCGCTCCAGATAGGCGCAGTACGTCGTCAGGTCACGACGATAGGCCACAATCGTGTTGCGCGCCAAGCCCCGCTCGACCGCGAGGTAATCGAGATACTCCCCCGCCGCCACGGCGAGCGACGAGGGAGTAGCTTCGGTATGTTCCTTATTCGCCGGCACCCTTAGTCCGTAGCGAGGTTCATGGGCGTCACCTGCAGACGGTCGACACCCTCGTGCTGGCCGATCGAAGCGCGCACGAACTCGCGGAACAGCGGCTGCGGGTTGGTCGGGCGGCTCTTGAACTCGGGATGAGCCTGGGTTGCCACATACCACGGATGCACGTCGCGCGGCAGCTCGACCATCTCGACCAAGCGCTCGTCAGGCGACAGACCCGAGATAACCAAACCGGCGTCCTCGAGCTGGTCGCGGAAGGCGTTGTTGAACTCAAAGCGGTGACGGTGACGCTCGTAGACGAGTTCCTCGCCATATGCCTCACGAGCAAGAGTATCGGCGGCGAGCTTGCACGGATAGGCGCCCAGGCGCATGGTGCCGCCCTTCTCGGTCACGTCCTCCTGCGAGCTCATCAGATCGATGACGCTATACGGACCGTCCGGATCAAACTCGGAGGAGCTGGCACCGGCAAGGCCAACGACATTGCGGGCGAACTCGCACACGGCGACCTGCATACCCAGGCAAATGCCCAGATACGGAATCTTGTGCTCACGGGCAAACTCGGCCGCGAGAATCTTGCCCTCCAGGGCGCGCTTGCCAAAGCCGCCGGGGACCAGGATGCCCGAGGCGTCGCCCAGAACCTCGGAGACATTCTGCTCGTCAAGGCTCTCGCCGTCGACCAGCTGGACGTCCACATGGCGATCGTAGAAGACGCCCGCATGGTGCAGGGCCTCGATAACCGACAGGTACGCATCGGGCAGCTGCGTGTACTTACCCACGACGGCGATCTTCACCTTGTCGGCGTGATGGTTGGCGTGATTCTGTTTGCGCAGGAACTCGTTCCACTCGCTCATGTCGCGCTCATGCGGATCCAGACCCAGGCGCTCGCAAATGCGCAGGTCAAAGTCCTGCTCGGCAAGCAGCTGCGGAACATCGTAAATGCTCGCGCAGTCCTCGTTGGTAAAGACGCAATCGGTGTCGACGTCGCAGAAGCTTGCGATCTTTCCGCGGATAGCGTCATCGATATGGTGGTCGGAGCGCAGCACGATGATATCGGGCTGGATGCCAAAGCTGCGGAGCTCCTTGACGGAATGCTGCGTGGGCTTGGTCTTAACCTCGTGGGCGGCGGCGATATAGGGAACGAGCGACACGTGGATGTAGCAGACGTTCTCGGGGCCGGCCTCCTTGCGGTACTGACGGATGGCCTCGACAAACGGTTGGGACTCGATGTCGCCGATCGTGCCGCCCAGCTCGGTGATGACTACATCGGAGCCGGTCTGCTCCTCGATGCGGCGGAACTTGTCCTTAATGGCATTGGTGACGTGAGGAATCACCTGCACGGTACCGCCCAAAAAGTCGCCGCGACGCTCGCGGGCGATCAAGCTCTTATAGATGGCGCCGGTCGTAAAGTTGGAATCGCGGGTCAGGTTCTCATCAATAAAGCGCTCGTAATGACCCAGGTCCAGGTCGGACTCGTAACCATCCTCGGTAACGAAGACCTCACCATGCTGGAAGGGGCTCATGGTACCGGGGTCGACGTTCAGATACGGATCGGCCTTCTGCATCGTTACTTTGTAGCCACGCGACTTGAGCAGACGGCCCAGCGAGGCCGCGGTGATACCCTTGCCCAGAGACGAAACCACGCCACCGGTTACGAACACATGCTTGGTCATATTGAGTTACCTGCGCTTCCCGTAGAAGTTGTTTATCCACATCTTACGGGTCTTCATTGTAATACTCGCGCCGCGGACCGTTCGCAATTTTTCTCGCGTGCGATTGCATTTCTCAATCTTGAAACAAAACGCCGCCCGGTTTCCCAGGCGGCGTCGCTATGGCAAGGGTTACATGCTGCTATCGATCAGCAACCTCGTCCTCAAGCATTTCTTGAACGAGCATGCCGGTACGGACGCCCTCAAGATACCACTCGCCACGTTCGGTGAGGCAAATGCCATTTGCAAGCTGACCGCCGTCGTCGCTATAACGCGAGACGACATCAATCATGCCTTCGGAATCCAAGCGATCGATTGCGGCGCGGGCACGATACGGCGAAACCCCCACGCGCTCGGCAAGCGTTTTGCGCGAGAAACCATACGGCCCGCCATTGTCTTCGGTTTGCTGGTCGATCTCCATCAACACCAGCACCTCGACACGCTTCATATCGTTGACACTCGCACGACCCTTGCCCGCCATAGCAGCCTCCTCAAACCGAGCACGAGCATCTAACGCGCCGTGCGCGACCGACACACCTCACGATGGCAGGTAATATCCATCATGCGGCATCCCGCTAAGGATGAAACAGTTACGGTTATTGTATACCGCTCAAATTGTTTCTAGGCAGGTAAACGGCTATTTTTCGCCGAAATAGGCGCTTTATTGATCAAAAAGCCGTACCGGGCGCTAACCCGATACGGCCAAAATGCAATGCAATTACCGCGGTGCTTCAAACTTAGCGATGGAAGAAACCGCGGCGCTCAAACTTGGGCTCGCAGCACACGTTGATACCCAGTTTGCGCAGTACCGTCTCGTCCGTCGGCGAGATAATCACGCTAAAGAAGGCATCGCAACCGCGCAGCTGCTCCAGGCCCGAAAGGACGCGAGCGGCCGTCTCACTCGTGGCCGAGGTGATCGACAGCGCCATAAGCGTCTCGTCGGTGTGGAGGCGCGGGTTTTTGCTGCCCAGGAAATGCGTCTTGAGCTTGCTGATGGGCTCGATCGCCTCATCGCTAATGACCTCGAGCTCAAGGTCGACGCCCGAGACATGCTTGAGGGCGTTCATAATGAGCGAGCTCGCGGCGCCCAGGCGCGTGGAAGTCTTGCCGGTCACCACGGAGCCATCGGGCATGACCATGGCACCCACGGGACCACCCGTCAGCTGCTCCCTGGTGAGGGCCGCCGAGCGCGCCGGTGAGTAGTTCTTATCGATGCCGGCTTTCTTCATAATGATCTTGAGACGGTCGACTTGCTCATCGCCCACGCCGGTACGGCGCACATTTTCGACCGCGGTAAAGTAGCGGCGGACGATCTCCATCTTGGAAGCGTCGCGGCAGGCATCGTCATCGGTGATGGCAAAGCCGACCATATTGACGCCCATGTCCGTAGGGCTCTGGTAGGGGCTCTTGCCCAGGATCTTTTCCATCAGGGCACGGACTACCGGGAAGGCCTCGACGTCGCGGTTGTAGTTGACCGTGGTCTTGTTGTAGGCCTCAAGGTGGAACGAATCGATGATATTGGCGTCGTCGAGGTCAGCCGTGGCGGCCTCGTAGGCAATATTGACCGGATGCGTCAGAGGAAGATTCCAGACCGGGAAGGTCTCGAATTTGGCATAGCCGGCGGCCGTGCCATGCTTGTGCTCGTGATAGAGCTGAGACAGGCAGGTGGCAAGCTTGCCCGAGCCAGGACCGGGGGCAGTAACCACGACGAGCGGTCGGGTGGTCTCGACAAACTCGTTCTTGCCGTAGCCATCGTCGGACACGATCAGATCGACATCGTGCGGATACCCCTCGATGGGATAGTGCAGCTTGGCGGGAATACCGAGCGCGTTCAGGCGGTTGCGGAACACATCGGCGGCGGGCTGGCCGGCGTACTGGGTGATGACCACGGCCGCGACGGCAAAGCCGTTGCCGCGGAACAGGTCAACCAGGCGCAGCACATCCTCGTCATAGGTAATGCCAAGGTCACCACGAGCCTTGTTTTTCTCGATGTGGTTCGCGTTGATCGCGATGATAACCTCAACATCGTCGGCGATGCTCTTGAGCATGCGAAACTTACTGTCCGGCTCAAAACCCGGCAGTACGCGGCTCGCGTGATAGTCATCAAACAGCTTGCCGCCAAACTCCAAATAGAGCTTGCCACCAAACTGCGAGATGCGCTCCTTAATATGAGCAGCCTGCAGCTCGATATACTTCGCGTTGTCGAAACCCTGGCGCATATATGGCTCCCGTCCCGTTTCGTAAATTAAGTTCCTACGCGATTATAACGGAGCAGACCATCCCCGATACCCAGGCCATCAACAGGCACCAACCAAACACGCCATCGATAAGTTGCGGTGGAATAGTTCCCGTTTAACCCCTCAAGACGGCCAAACAGGAACTATTCCACCGCAACTTCCCCTTTTTGGTTCAAACAAACCTGGCCTTTGTATCAATAATGGAAACGTCGCAGGTTGAGCATAAGCCAGCGAAAGCCCGCCAGAGTAGGCAAAGCGCCCTCTGCACCAACAATGGAAAGCGCCGCAGGCAGAGGACGGACAGCGAGCGCCGTCCAGAACGTACAAGTTGGCATGAAAAAGGCGAGGCATAGACCTTTTGGTCATGCCTTGCCTTTTGAATGACAAATTGTCGTTCTGGACGGCGCGTAGCGTCGACCGGTTCCGCGGTTTGGTAAAACCGCGGAACAAAAAGTCGCCCCCTCCCGCGCACGGAACGGGAGGGGGCTAAAGGTAGGAGTCTACCGGTGGGTTTACCCCACCGGACAGACGATGACCAGGTGATCCTTTACAGGATCGTCAAGGTTTCCGTGGGGTACCCGTTGGGTACTTAGAGCAGCACGCAGGCGACGGTCAGGATGACGGCGCAGACGACGGAGAGAGCGACGATGAGCTTAAGAGCAAACTTGAGCCAGGTCGTCCACTCGATCTTGGCCAGGGCGAGACCGCCCATGATGGCGCCGGAGGTCGGGGTGAACAGGTTCACGACACCGATGGCGGCAGAGAAGATCATGACCATGACCTCGGGCGAGAAGCCGAGCTTAACAGCCAGCGGTCCCATGATGGGCATGGAGACGGTAGCCATACCAGAGGTCGAGGGGATCAGGAAGGACAGGCCGAAGTAGACCAGGAAGCTCATGGGAGCGAAGATCACGCCGGACAGGCCAGCCAGGGCATCGGCGGCAGCGTTGAGGACGAAGACGTCGAGGCCGGTGTTAGCCATGAGGACGGAGATACCACGGGCGAGGGCGATGACGAGGACAACGGACATCATGTCGGCAGCGCCGGTGATGAAGGTGTTAACGATCTGCTTCTCGGACAGGCCACCGATGATACCGATCAGGACGGCCATAAGGAAGAACCAGGTGGAAGCCTCGTCGAAGTACCACTGACCAATGGGCAGGCCGGTGATCAGGGCAGACCAGCCCTGGACGACGGTGTTACCGTCGGCGTCGTAGACAGCGCCGGCGTCGAAGAAGTTGGCGACGCCCTCGTTGAGGTCGGCCAGCGGAATGAAGCCGACGATCATGACGACGAAGGTGAAGGCGAAGGCGATCAGAACACCCTTCTGACGACCGGTGAGCTTGACCTCCTCGTGGACCTCGGAAGCAGCCTTGCCGTGAGCCTCTTCGGCGTCCTTAAGCTCCTGCATCGACAGGATGGTGGAACCCTTGTCAGCCTTGACCTTCTTGGCGTAGCTCATCACGAAGACGATGGACATGGCGGTGGTAACAATCCACAGGACGGCACCGAGGCCGATGATGATGGACTGGTTGACCTCAATGCCAACGCCGGTCAGAGCGTCGACGGCAGCGCCGACGGCGAACGGGTTAACCGTGGAGCCCAGGCAGCCGCAGCCAGCGCCGAGCAGGACAGTAGCGGCACCGACCATGGGGTCGAAGCCAGCGGCCATCATGGTAGCGGCGAGCAGGGCGTAGAAGGGAACGGTCTCCTCGCACATACCATAGGTGGTACCACCGAGGGAGAAGATGAGCATCAGCACGGGAATGAGCATAATCTCGTTGCCCTTAAGCTTCTGCACCAGAACGGCGATGCCGTTGTCCAGGGCGCCGGTCTCGGTCATCATGCCGAGGAAGCCGCCCAGGATCATAACGAAGAGGCAGACGGGCAGAGCGTCAGCGAAGCCCTTAATCGGGGCGGTGCAGAAATCGCTCAGACGGGCGGCAGTAACCGCGCCGCCGGACGTGCCGGAGACGATAACGGTAATCACTGCGACAATTGCCAGCAGAGCAAGAAGAATGGTGAACGATGAAGGCATACCGCGCTTTTTCTTAGCGGTCTCAGTCATAGTTCTCATCCCCCCTTCATAAATCATTTACTGATCTCGCCAGAAGCGGCTCTTCCGTGCCGTGCCTGCCGCTTGATGCGAGATTATTACCAGATAAAACTGCTCGGGGTGTGCAGCAATACACCCCGAGCGAGATGCTAGATGCTCTTACTTGAGCGTGGCGTACATGACAGCCTTGATGGTGTGCATGCGGTTCTCGGCCTCGTCGAAGACCTTGGAAGCGGGGCTCTCGAAGACCTCGTCGGTGACCTCCTGCTCGGTGATGCCGAACTGCTCGCACTTCTCGGCGCCAATGGTGGTGTTGGTGTCGTGGAAGCTGGGCAGGCAGTGCAGGAAGATGGCACCCGGGTTGGCCATAGCCATGACCTCGGAGGTGACACGATACGGGGTGAGCTGAGCGATGCGCTCGGCCCAGACCTCGTCGGGCTCGCCCATGGAGACCCACACGTCGGTGTAGATAACGTCGGCACCGGTGACGCCGTCCTTGACGTCGGTGGTCAGCTTGATGGTGCAACCGTTGGCCTCGGCGATGGGCTTGCAGGCCTCGATGACGTCGTCGGCGGGCATGCACTCCTCGGGGCCGCAGGCCACGAAATTCATGCCGAGCTTGGAGCAGACGACCATGAGGGAGCGAGCAACGTTGTTCTTGCAGTCGCCCATGAAGACGAGGGTCTTGCCCTTGATGTCGTAGTTGAAGTTCTCCTGGACGGTCAGGATGTCGGCGAGCATCTGGGTGGGATGCCACTCAGTGGTCAGGCCGTTCCACACGGGCACGCCGGACTTAGCAGCGAGCTCCTCGACGTCGTCCTGGGCAAAGCCACGGAACTCGATGCCGTCATACATGCGGCCGAGAACACGGGCGGTGTCCTCGATGGACTCCTTCTTACCCATCTGCGACGAACCCGGATCGAGGTAGGTGACGCCCATGCCCAGATCCATGCCGCCGACCTCAAAGGCGCAGCGGGTACGAGTGGAGGTCTTCTGGAAGAGCAGAACGATGTTCTTGCCCTCGAGATAGCGGTGCGGAACGCCAGCGCGCTTCATGTCCTTGAAGTTCTTGGAGAGCTTGAGCAGGTACTCGATCTCCTCGGTGGTGAGGTCGAGAAGCTTGAGGAAGCTACGGCCGGAGAGGTTAACACCCATGGTTCGAATCCTTTCGAAGAAATGAATTACGTAAGTATTAGTGTTGCCCGTTTAACGGGCGAAGCCGGTGCGGTTGTAGGGGGACCGCACCGGAAACGGAAAGACTTAGAGGTCCTCGCGCCAGAAGGGCATGCTCATGCAGCGCGGGCCGCCGCGGCCGCGGGAGAGCTCGGCGGAGGGCACGACGAGAAGGTCCAGGCCCTCCTTGTACAGCACGTCGTTGGTGACGGTGTTGCGGGCG